>NZ_CBCSCA010000040.1:0-312 GCF_965137885.1 Bordetella sputigena | reverse complement strand
AGAGCTCGGCCCCGCTGCGGGTGGCCGCCACCAGCGTCTGCCACGTGGTGGCTCCGGCGCGCGCCCAAAGGCCCATCTCCAGCAGTGCGCCGTCTTTGAGCGGGCGCAGATCCGAACCGAGCGCAACTTTGACACCGGCCTTCACCGCCTTTTGGAACCATGCCGAGTGTACGTCCGAGGCAGCTTCCGCTCGGCAGCACACCGCGTGCGTCCAACCGCGCCCTTCGGCGAAAGTCTTTTCCCACTGATTCTTGGCCTGCTTCGGCGTCAAATGGCTGATGGCCAGTGTCGGCACGAGCCAGGTGCCGTGCT
>NZ_CBCSCA010000039.1:0-342 GCF_965137885.1 Bordetella sputigena | reverse complement strand
TTGGAAAGAAGCCTGCACGTTGTGCCTTTCAGCTCTAGGGCAAAGTAGCACACCCAGAGCAGAAGTCCTACTTCAGCCAGATCAGGCCTGCAAAGAAACTGCGTTTCACAGGCCTTTGGAAGAGATGTTCCCGGTAGGCTGTAAGAGCACTGTGCAGAGCGAGTTGTTTCTTAGCTTCCCAAAGAGCTGGAAGCAAGATGCTGTGGGGCCCAACTCGCCCTTTGGAAAGAAGCCTGCACGTTGTGCCTTTCAGCTCTAGGGCAAAGTAGCACACCCAGAGCAGAAGTCCTACTTCAGCCAGATCAGGCCTGCAAAGAAACTGCGTTTCACAGGCCTTTGGAA
>NZ_CBCSCA010000038.1:0-675 GCF_965137885.1 Bordetella sputigena | reverse complement strand
AAAGCGCCTTGACCAGCTCCGGCACCACCGTGAACAGATCGCCGACCAGGCCATAGTCGGCCACGCCGAATATCGGCGCTTCGGCATCCTTGTTGATGGCGACGATGACCTTGGAGTCCTTCATGCCCGCCAGATGCTGGATGGCACCCGAAATACCGACGGCCACGTACAGCTGCGGCGCGACGATCTTGCCGGTCTGCCCCACTTGCCAATCGTTGGGCGCATAGCCGGCGTCGACCGCGGCGCGCGATGCGCCCAGGGCCGCGCCCAGTTTGTCCGCCAGCGGGTCCAGGATCTTGAAGTTCTCGGCGCTGCCCAGGCCCCGGCCGCCGGAGACCACCGCGCGCGCGCCCGCCAGTTCCGGACGATCGCTCTTGGCCAGATCGCGGCCGACGAAGGAAGACAGCCCGCTGTCCGCCACCGCGGCCACCGTTTCCACCTGGGCCGAGCCACCCTGCGCGGCAACCGCGTCGAACGCCGTGGCGCGCACCGTGATCACCTTGACCGGATCCGCCGATTGCACCGTGGCGATCGCGTTGCCGGCATAGATGGGCCGCTCGAAGGTATCCGGGCCATTCACCGCGGAAATATCCGAGATCTGCGCCACGTCCAGCTTGGCCGCCACGCGCGGCGCCACATTCTTGCCCGACGCGGTGGCCGGGAACAGGATGTGGC
>NZ_CBCSCA010000037.1:0-713 GCF_965137885.1 Bordetella sputigena | reverse complement strand
GCTTCCGCCCGGCAGCACACCGCGTGCGTCCAACCGCGCCCTTCGGCGAAAGTCTTTTCCCACTGATTCTTGGCCTGCTTCGGCGTCAAATGGCTGATGGCCAGTGTCGGCACGAGCCAGGTGCCGTGCTCGAGCATCAATTCGATGCACTCGTCGTCGAGGATGTAGCCATGTTCGATGCTGTGGACCCCCAGCCTGATGGCGGCTTTGACGACCTCGGGATGCGTAGCGTGCGCCATGACTTTGAAGCCTCGCGTGCGGCAGATCTCGAACGCGGCCTTCAGTTCTTCATCGAGGAAGAAAGTCTGCGTGTGAAGATCCCACGCGGGGCCGTTGATGCCGCCGGAGAGATTCAGCTTGATGTGGTCGACGCCGTTCTTGATCTGCTCGCGAATGGCCTTGACGAAACCATAGGGGCCGTCGCATTCGGCGGTGTGCCCGGTAGAGAGAAAGTGGCCTGCTGTCGTGGTCAGGAAATGTCCGCTCGCGAACACCTTCGGCCCGACGTACTTGCCGCTGTCGAACGCGTCGCGCCAAGCCACGTCCATATAGCTGTGGGTGCCTGCGCAACGAAAGCCGACGATGCCCGATTCAAACAGCGCCTGGCGCAGTTTAAAACCGAACAGTGTCATCTGTTCGGTCAGGGGCATCACGGTGAGGGGCAGGTAGTCCGGGTGCACGTGAACGTCCCACAGACCAGGCATAAGGTACGC
>NZ_CBCSCA010000036.1:0-895 GCF_965137885.1 Bordetella sputigena | reverse complement strand
CGGCGGCGACGCATCATCGCAAGCACAATCGGTCGTCCGCGACGCCAGCGGCAAGGCGGTCTGGGCGCAATACGCCGGCGCGCGCGACCGCCTGTCGGGCAACGGCAACGCGGCAGGCTTCGAGGCCACCCGCTCCGGCCTGATGTTCGGTACCGACATGCCCTTGTCCAGCGCCAGGCCGCACGGCACCCGCCTGGGTGTGATGGCGGGCTTCACCAACGGCAACGTCAAGGTCAACGACCGCGCCAGCGCCTCCAGGGTGGATAGCTATACGGTCGGTACGTACGGCACCACGCCACTGGGCGTATCGCAGACGGCCGGCGGCGGGATCCAGCTGCGTTACGGCGCTTCCTACACCTGGCACAGCGTCTCGTCCAAGCGCGACACCGCCGGCCTGGAAGAAGCCGAAGGCCGCTACAAGGCCAACACCGCACAGCTGTTCACCGAAGCCGGCATGCCGTTCAGCCTTGGCCGCGCCACGGTCGAACCGTACGCGGGCCTGGCCTACGCCAATACCCGCCGCCGTGCCTTCAACGAAACGGGCAACGCGGGGCTGCACGCGGATGCCGCCAAACAGCACCTGGGTTACTCCACCCTGGGCCTGCGCGGCCAGACCCGCTTCGATCTGAAGGACGGAACGCAGCTGGCCTTGCACGGCGGCGCTGGATGGCGCCACACGTACGGCAAGCCAACCCCGGTATCGCGCATGCGCTTTGCCGAAGGCGAGAGCTTCGACGTGCACGGCACGCCCGTCGCGCGTGATGCGATGCTGGTGGAAGCCGGCGCCAGCGTCTACGCCGATCGCGGCATGCGCCTGAGCCTGGGCTACGCCGGCCAGCTCGCGCGCGGCGCCCAGTCGCATGCCATCCAGGCCAACGCCCTCTGGACGTTCTGA
>NZ_CBCSCA010000035.1:0-1164 GCF_965137885.1 Bordetella sputigena | reverse complement strand
GAAGCCTGCCGCGTTGCCGTTGCCCGACAGGCGGTCGCGCGCGCCGGCGTATTGCGCCCAGACCGCCTTGCCGCTGGCGTCGCGGACGACCGATTGTGCTTGCGATGATGCGTCGCCGCCGTTGCCATTGTGGCTGCCGCCGCTGCCAGCATTGGCGCCACCCATGGCCCGCGTGCGCGCCAGCATGCTATCGCGCACCTGCTGCGACTGCATGGTCAATGCGCTGAGCATGCTCGCGTGCGCCTCCCCGGACCAGTGGTCAAAGCGCCGCGACAGGCCTTCCGTACCGGTGGCCATGACCGTAGCGTCATAGGCCGCCAGGCCCACGCCCGCCGTATCCAGGGCTTCGGCCACCGCGCGCTGGTTCGACGTGCTCGCCGCCGACGCGAAGGCGGTGCTGTTGCGATTCACGGCGAAACGATAGCGTGTGGGATCGTTGTTCTGAACGCCCTGCTCCAGATCGAGGAACACATACGGGTCCGGCACCCTGGCGTAATCGCCCTGGATGCCGCCAGCTGCCTGCAGCACGGTGTACTCGCGGTTCACCGCGTTGGCGCTGATACCAGCGACCCACAACGCTGCATCATCGATGCGCGCGGTGCCCTGGACATCGATACGGTCGGACGCCGTGCCATCGGCGTTGATGGCGGCAATATATAGGCCCTCGGTGCGCTGCACATAATCGCCCGCCACCTTCAANGACGCACCCGGGTTCGCGGGCGCGACCGTGCCGGAGACCTGTGTCGAACCCACGGTACCCGAGCCGGTCAGCAACGCCTCGCGCTCCACCGTCAACGGCGAGTGTGCGTTGGAGCCCTGCACCGCCAGCACGCCCCCCTTTACCGTGGTCGGTCCCGCNTAGGTGTTGTGACCCGTCATCAGCAGCGTACCGGCGCCGCGCTTGGTCATGCCGCCCACGCCCTCGATGTCGTTGCCCCACCAGGAGTCATGTCCCTGCGTATCGACGTCGAAGATCGGATCGAAGCCTTCGGCGCCGAACTCCACGGGGCCCCGCACCGCACGGCCCAGATCCAGCGTGCCCCAACCATAAATACCGCGATCGGCGCGATGGCCTTCGCGATTGGCCGAGGTCAGCACAATCTCCCTGATCTGACGCATCGTCATGTAGGGAAACGCTTCCTTGGTCACCGCCAGTGCGCCGGA
>NZ_CBCSCA010000034.1:0-1436 GCF_965137885.1 Bordetella sputigena | reverse complement strand
ATCATGTTCGCCACCCTGGTGGTGTTCCTGCTGCTGGGCTTTCCGGTCGCCTTCGCGCTGGCGGCCAACGGCATCCTGTACGGCCTGATCGGCATCGAGCTGGGCCTGCTCACGCCCGCGCTGTTCCAGGCCCTGCCGCAGCGCATCTTCGGCATCATCTCCAACGACACGCTGCTGGCGGTGCCGTTCTTCACCCTGATGGGCCTGGTGCTGGAGCGATCCGGCATGGCCGAAGACCTGCTGGAGACCATAGGCCAGCTGTTCGGCACCATCCGCGGCGGCCTGGCCTTTGCCGTGGTGTTCGTCGGCGCCATGCTGGCGGCCACCACCGGCGTGGTGTCGGCCTCGGTGATCTCGATGGGCCTGATCTCGCTGCCCATCATGCTGCGCTACGGCTACGACCGCCGCCTGGCCAGCGGCGTGATCGCCGCCTCCGGCACGCTGTCGCAGATCATCCCGCCGTCGCTGGTGCTGATCATCCTGGCCGACCAGCTGGGCCGCTCCATCGGCGACATGTACCGCGCGGCCATGGTGCCGGGCTTTGTGCTGGCGGGCCTGTACATCGTGTACATCGCCATCATGTGCGTGATCAAGCCCGCCTCGGCGCCGGCATTGCCGGAAGAGGCGCGGCGTTTCCGCGAGGCCAACGGCACGCGCGGCGGCCGTTCGCTGCTGGTGCTGATGATCATCTCCGTGTCGGTGGCCTGGGCGCTGGGCCAGTGGATGGAGAACGACACGGCGCCGGCCGACGAACGCATCGTGCTCAGCCTGCTGCTGTGGGGCCTGACCGCCTTCGTCATCGCCGTCGTCAACAAGGTGCTGAAGCTGGGCATGCTGTCGGCGCTGGCCGAACGCGTCACCTTCGTGATGATCCCGCCGCTGTTCCTGATTTTCCTGGTGCTGGGGACCATTTTCATCGGCGTGGCCACGCCGACCGAAGGCGGCGCGATGGGCGCGGTCGGCGCCATCGCCATGGCGGTGGCGCGCAGGCGGCTGACGCTGGACCTGATGAAGCAGGCCATGGACACGACGACCAAGCTGTCGTGCTTCGTGGTGTTCATCCTGGTGGGCTCGACGGTGTTCGGCCTGACCTTCCGCGGCGTGAACGGCGACCTGTGGGTGGAGCATCTGCTGACCGGCCTGCCGGGCGGGCAGTGGGGGTTCCTGATCGTGGTCAGCGTGCTGACCTTCGTGCTGGCCTTTTTCCTGGATTTCTTCGAACTGGCCTTCATCATCGTGCCGCTGCTCGGTCCCGTGGCCGACAAGATGGGCATAGACCTGATCTGGTTCGGCGTGATCCTGGCGGTGAACATGCAGACCTCGTTCATGCATCCGCCTTTCGGCTTCGCGCTGTTCTACCTGCGCTCGGTCGCGCCCAAGGACCCGTACCGCGACAAGGTCACCGGCCGCACCATCGCGCCGGTCACCACCGGGCA
>NZ_CBCSCA010000033.1:0-2747 GCF_965137885.1 Bordetella sputigena | reverse complement strand
GTGCGCCGGAAACCAGGGGGGCCGCATATGAGGTGCCGATCGAACCTTCCAGCTTATAGCCGCCCTTGCTGTCCGTCGTGTACATGGCCGATCCCTGCCAGGACACCCAGTCCGCGGGCACATCGCCGCCAGGGGCCGCGATGCACCAGCGCCACGCCACGCCGCAGCGGTTGCTGTAGGACGCAATCTTCCCATCCGGCCCGAGCGCCACGACGACGATCATGTCGCGTTCCAGATCGCTGAAATCGAAGCCGGCGAGCCGGCTGTCCGAGCTATCCAGCGGCACGATCGAATCCGGATAATCCGCGGACTCCAGCGCGTCGGCCAGTTCCGCATCGTCGACGAACTGATAGACACCGGAATCGTGATGTTCCCGGCGAATATAGGGTAGCAATCCATACCCGCTGACATTCGAGGCCGCGACGGGATGCTCCAGGTAATCGTTGCCTGCCGTGTAGACCACCACGGCGCCGTGCGCCGCGGCGTAGCGTACGGACGCGGCTTCCTCTGAGAGCTGCCGCAACCCGCCTGATTCGCCGCTGAGCACAAATGTCTTGACGGCCTCCTCGTTGAATCTATAGCGGTCTTCGTTGCCGCTTCCGACAAAGTCGATCAGGTATTCGTCGGTGCCATAGCTGGCGTTGATCACCTTCGCGCCGCCGTCAATGGCGTCGCGCATGGCGATATAGGTCTGAGACGCCGAGTCGCTATTTCCTCCCCTGACCGGTATAAGCAGCGCATCGTACGCGACGCCGTGCATGCCGCGGCCGTCCCTGGCCGCCGCCAGCAATCCGGAAACACTGGTGCTGTGCGAACCGGCTTCCCCCGTCAATTGCAGACGCCGGCGTTCGTTCGGAATAAAAGGCCCGGTGCGGCCGGCGAATTCCGGATGCGTGAGCGTATCGCCCGAATCCACCACGCCCACCCGTACGCCTTTGCCCGTATACCCGAGCGCATAGGCATCCGCGGCGTGGATCATGTCCAGTGCCCACGAGGCACGATATTCCCCGGTGCGGAAACGCTCTGGCGCGTACTGCGCCGGCAAGCCGCTGACCGCCGCCGCCAGCGTGGGGGCCAGCAGGCCGCCCGCCAGCACGGCACGGCACGCCCCGCGCCAAGCCGGTCGTTCCGCCCTTGCATCGACAGATTCGGTCGCCCGGCGAATAGTTGATTTGTGATCACTGCGGGACATCGATTTCTGTTTGCCCGCAAGCTTTACCTGCTTGCCGTTCCGTTCACGCTTACTGCTCATGCCACCCACATCAATCAGGGAATAAGGAGCAGCTTATGTACACGCGGCTTCCCGGCTGTTCCGCATAATCCCGGTGGCCGCAATGTACTGATTTATGCGCTTAATGAAAGGAAAACGCTCCGCGGAAATGTTCGCGGGCGCCCGCCCGTTTGAAGAAAATTCCGCGCGTTGAAACCGGTCCGGTGCGCTGCGCCCGGTAAGCGTATGAAGGCGTCCGCTCCGACGGGATGAACATTCGGAACGTTCTGATGGACGCGTGTACACACGCTGCTCTTTTATTCAGGCGAGCAGTATGTGCAGCAAGATAGTAGGCAGTAAGGCGGGCAACACTGGGCAGTGCACCGAACGCCGGCGTAGCGAGAAAAAACCTGCATGGAGGCTGAGTGCCTGGCGCAATGCCCTGTTCAGCGGCGTACTTCTGCCGTCGCTGGCAGGTGCCATGGAAATGCCAAACGGATTTCTCCCGGCCGATCAGTTTCGTACCGACGAATACCGCGCATCCTGGGCGCTGGAGAAAATACATGCCGCCGATGCGTACGCATTGGGCTATAGCGGCAAGGGCGTCAGGATAGGCGTGGTCGACAGCGGAGACGTCCTTGATCACGCCGAGTTCGCCGGCAGGACAGGGCCATGGATTCAATCCGGTCCGCCGAATACAGAGCCCTTCGACGAAGTGGGGGCGCATAGCACCTATGTATCCGGTGTGCTGGCCGCCGCCAGGGACGGCCGCGGTATGCATGGCGTCGCTTATGACGCCGCCCTGATACCGATTACGGGGTGGGGCGTCAAGACATACGAAGACCATGCCGAGGTTTACTTCCAGACGGCCGGCGGCATCGCGGATGCCGTGCAAAGAGGCGCGCAGATCATCAATGGCAGCTATGGCCCTCCGGTCCTTCCCTCCAAGAATAATATCGATGGCCAGCTGAATCCGAAGTACCGCCCGCAGTCCATGCAGATGCTGCATTTCATGCCCGAGCTGAATGAACTGCAGTTCTTCAGCGATGAGGTGAAAGCCTTGCGCTATGCCGCGGCGCATGACGTAGTCGTGGTCTATGCGGCCGGCAACCATTTCGGCGACCACCCTGACGCCGCCGCGCATCCGAGCGCCATGGGCCTGCTGCCTTATATCAAGCCTGGCAACCATGGAAGCGGCGTATACCGTATCGTCGAAGGCGAACTCATCCTCGAGGATGAAGAGTATGGCCCGGACGACTACGTGACTATCGCGCCCTCCGATAGCCGACTGAAAGATCTGGATTTCAGCGATGTGGAGCAATCCATGATTGTGGTCGTGGCAACGGACAAGGATGACCGCATCACCTCGTACAGCAACCGCTGCGGCGTAGCCTGGCGTTGGTGCATCGCGGCCCCTGGCGGAGATAAGCCGGGGGATGGAGAGTCCTGGGAATCCACCGGCATGTACACCACCACCCTGGACCAGGGCTACGGTGCCGTACGCATGAGAGGCACTTCGCTGGCGGCGCCCCTGGTA
>NZ_CBCSCA010000032.1:0-5401 GCF_965137885.1 Bordetella sputigena | reverse complement strand
GAACTGAAGAGTTTGATCCTGGCTCAGATTGAACGCTGGCGGGATGCCTTACACATGCAAGTCGAACGGCAGCGCGGACTTCGGTCTGGCGGCGAGTGGCGAACGGGTGAGTAATGTATCGGAACGTGCCCAGTAGCGGGGGATAACTACGCGAAAGCGTAGCTAATACCGCATACGCCCTAAGGGGGAAAGCGGGGGATCTTCGGACCTCGCACTATTGGAGCGGCCGATATCGGATTAGCTAGTTGGTGGGGTAACGGCTCACCAAGGCGACGATCCGTAGCTGGTTTGAGAGGACGACCAGCCACACTGGGACTGAGACACGGCCCAGACTCCTACGGGAGGCAGCAGTGGGGAATTTTGGACAATGGGGGCAACCCTGATCCAGCCATCCCGCGTGTGCGATGAAGGCCTTCGGGTTGTAAAGCACTTTTGGCAGGAAAGAAACGGCGCCGGCTAATACCTGGCGTAACTGACGGTACCTGCAGAATAAGCACCGGCTAACTACGTGCCAGCAGCCGCGGTAATACGTAGGGTGCAAGCGTTAATCGGAATTACTGGGCGTAAAGCGTGCGCAGGCGGTTCGGAAAGAAAGATGTGAAATCCCAGGGCTTAACCTTGGAACTGCATTTTTAACTACCGGGCTAGAGTGTGTCAGAGGGGGGTGGAATTCCACGTGTAGCAGTGAAATGCGTAGATATGTGGAGGAACACCGATGGCGAAGGCAGCCCCCTGGGATAACACTGACGCTCATGCACGAAAGCGTGGGGAGCAAACAGGATTAGATACCCTGGTAGTCCACGCCCTAAACGATGTCAACTAGCTGTTGGGTCCTTCGGGGCTTGGTAGCGCAGCTAACGCGTGAAGTTGACCGCCTGGGGAGTACGGTCGCAAGATTAAAACTCAAAGGAATTGACGGGGACCCGCACAAGCGGTGGATGATGTGGATTAATTCGATGCAACGCGAAAAACCTTACCTACCCTTGACATGTCTGGAATCCCGAAGAGATTTGGGAGTGCTCGCAAGAGAACCGGAACACAGGTGCTGCATGGCTGTCGTCAGCTCGTGTCGTGAGATGTTGGGTTAAGTCCCGCAACGAGCGCAACCCTTGTCATTAGTTGCTACGAAAGGGCACTCTAATGAGACTGCCGGTGACAAACCGGAGGAAGGTGGGGATGACGTCAAGTCCTCATGGCCCTTATGGGTAGGGCTTCACACGTCATACAATGGTCGGGACAGAGGGTCGCCAACCCGCGAGGGGGAGCCAATCCCAGAAACCCGATCGTAGTCCGGATCGCAGTCTGCAACTCGACTGCGTGAAGTCGGAATCGCTAGTAATCGCGGATCAGCATGTCGCGGTGAATACGTTCCCGGGTCTTGTACACACCGCCCGTCACACCATGGGAGTGGGTTTTACCAGAAGTAGTTAGCCTAACCGCAAGGAGGGCGATTACCACGGTAGGATTCATGACTGGGGTGAAGTCGTAACAAGGTAGCCGTATCGGAAGGTGCGGCTGGATCACCTCCTTTCAGAGCACGTGCCTGCGTGCGTCAAGCGGCCACACTTATCGGTTGTTGTTGTAAGACTGGATCGAAAGCGGATCCGATGCGAATTGGGTCTGTAGCTCAGTCGGTTAGAGCACCGTCTTGATAAGGCGGGGGTCGTTGGTTCGAATCCAACCAGACCCACCAAGGTTTTATCTGGGGGTGTAGCTCAGCTGGGAGAGCGCCTGCTTTGCAAGCAGGATGTCATCGGTTCGATCCCGTTCACCTCCACCAAATTCCCTTATTCCTTGAATAAGGCGGTGGCAGCGTCGAAGGGTCCGCGTGAAGAGTTCAACGATCAGTGTTTAAGGCGCTGTCCGTGTTTACGGATAGGGCAGTGAATCTTGATCGTTGGGTTTTTGACTCGACGGTTTTACTCGTTCTTTAACAATCTGGAAGAAGCACAACGAGAAGTATTGGCGGTGCGTTTATTTATAGACGCGTCGTTGAATACGGGTTGTGATTGCATTAGTAGTTCAAACTCAAGTGAATTTGAACGGCACAAACGCAAAGTATCATGTCAGAGCAAGACGGTTGCTTGGGAAGTGTTCTATAGCCATTAGCGTTATAGGATCAAGCGACTAAGTGCATATGGTGGATGCCTTGGCGATCACAGGCGATGAAGGACGTTGTAGCCTGCGAAAAGCTGCGGGGAGCTGGCAAACAAGCATTGATCCGCAGATGTCCGAATGGGGAAACCCACCGTCGCAAGACGGTATCCTGGGCTGAATACATAGGCTCCAGGAGGCGAACCGGGTGAACTGAAACATCTCAGTAACTCGAGGAACAGAAATCAACCGAGATTCCGAAAGTAGTGGCGAGCGAAATCGGAAGAGCCTTTACGATTTAGCGCGTTGTATAGTCGAACGGGATGGAAAGCCCGGCCGTAGCAGGTGATAGCCCTGTAGGCGAAATGCAATGCGTGGAACTAGGCGTAAGAGAAGTAGGGCGGGACACGTGAAATCCTGTTTGAAGATGGGGGGACCATCCTCCAAGGCTAAATACTCGTGATCGACCGATAGTGAACCAGTACCGTGAGGGAAAGGCGAAAAGAACCCCGGAAGGGGAGTGAAATAGATCCTGAAACCGTATGCATACAAACAGTCGGAGCCTCCTAGTGGGGTGACGGCGTACCTTTTGTATAATGGGTCAGCGACTTACATTCAGTGGCAAGCTTAACCGGATAGGGAAGGCGTAGCGAAAGCGAGTCCGAATAGGGCGTTCAGTCGCTGGGTGTAGACCCGAAACCAGATGATCTATCCATGGCCAGGTTGAAGGCACGGTAACACGTGCTGGAGGACCGAACCCACTAGTGTTGAAAAACTAGGGGATGAGCTGTGGATAGGGGTGAAAGGCTAAACAAATCTGGAAATAGCTGGTTCTCTCCGAAAACTATTTAGGTAGTGCCTCAAGTATGACTGCGGGGGGTAGAGCACTGTTATGGCTAGGGGGTCATGGCGACTTACCAAACCATGGCAAACTCCGAATACCCGCAAGTCCAGCTTGGGAGACAGAGCACCGGGTGCTAACGTCCGGACTCAAGAGGGAAACAACCCAGACCGCCAGCTAAGGTCCCCAATTATCGCTAAGTGGGAAACGAAGTGGGAAGGCTTAGACAGTCAGGAGGTTGGCTTAGAAGCAGCCATCCTTTAAAGAAAGCGTAATAGCTCACTGATCGAGTCGTCCTGCGCGGAAGATGTAACGGGGCTAAGCGATAAACCGAAGCTGCGGGTGTGTACCTTAGGGTATACGCGGTAGGAGAGCGTTCTGTAAGCCTGTGAAGGTGACTCGTAAGGGTTGCTGGAGGTATCAGAAGTGCGAATGCTGACATGAGTAGCGATAAAGGGGGTGAAAAGCCCCCTCGCCGTAAGTCCAAGGTTTCCTGCGCAACGTTCATCGGCGCAGGGTGAGTCGGCCCCTAAGGCGAGGCAGAGATGCGTAGCTGATGGGAAGCTGGTTAATATTCCAGCACCATCGTACAGTGCGATGGGGGGACGGATTGCGGAAGATCATCAGGGTGTTGGAAGTCCCTGTTGCTGCATTGAAGAGGGCGCTTAGGCAAATCCGGGCGCGTGACTCAAGGGTGTGGCACGAGCGANCATGTNTCGCGAAGTGATTGGAAGTGGTTCCAAGAAAAGCCTCTAAGCTTCAGCTGTACGAGACCGTACCGCAAACCGACACAGGTGGACGGGATGAATATTCCAAGGCGCTTGAGAGAACTCGGGAGAAGGAACTCGGCAAATTGATACCGTAACTTCGGGAGAAGGTATGCCCCGGTAGTGTGAGGCGCCTGCGCGCTGAGCATGATGGGGTCGCAGAGAATCGGTGGCTGCGACTGTTTATTAAAAACACAGCACTCTGCAAAGACGAAAGTCGACGTATAGGGTGTGACGCCTGCCCGGTGCCGGAAGGTTAAGTGATGGGGTGCAAGCTCTTGATCGAAGCCCCGGTAAACGGCGGCCGTAACTATAACGGTCCTAAGGTAGCGAAATTCCTTGTCGGGTAAGTTCCGACCTGCACGAATGGCGTAACGATGGCCACACTGTCTCCTCCCGAGACTCAGCGAAGTTGAAGTGTTTGTGATGATGCAATCTACCCGCGGCTAGACGGAAAGACCCCATGAACCTTTACTGTAGCTTTGCATTGGACTGTGAACCGGCCTGTGTAGGATAGGTGGGAGGCGCGGAAACCGAGTCGCCAGATTCGGTGGAGCCGACCTTGAAATACCACCCTGGTCTGTTTGCGGTTCTAACCTTGGCCCGTTATCCGGGTTGGGNACAGTGCATGGTGGGCAGTTTGACTGGGGCGGTCTCCTCCCAAAGCGTAACGGAGGAGTTCGAAGGTACGCTAGGTACGGTCGGAAATCGTGCTGATAGTGCAATGGCATAAGCGTGCTTGACTGTGAGACTGACAAGTCGAACAGGTGCGAAAGCAGGACATAGTGATCCGGTGGTTCTGAATGGAAGGGCCATCGCTCAACGGATAAAAGGTACTCTGGGGATAACAGGCTGATACCGCCCAAGAGTTCATATCGACGGCGGTGTTTGGCACCTCGATGTCGGCTCATCTCATCCTGGGGCTGTAGCCGGTCCCAAGGGTATGGCTGTTCGCCATTTAAAGAGGTACGTGAGCTGGGTTTAAAACGTCGTGAGACAGTTTGGTCCCTATCTGCCGTGGGCGTTGGATACTTGACGGAGCCTGCTCCTAGTACGAGAGGACCGGAGTGGACGTACCTCTGGTGTACCGGTTGTCATGCCAATGGCATTGCCGGGTAGCTATGTACGGAAGAGATAACCGCTGAAGGCATCTAAGCGGGAAACTCGTCTGAAGATTAGGTATCCCGGGGCCTCGAGCCCCCTGAAGGGTCGTTCAAGACCAGGACGTTGATAGGTCGGGTGTGGAAGCGCAGTAATGCGTTAAGCTAACCGATACTAATTGCCCGTGCGGCTTGATCCTATAACCCTGATGGTTAAAAGCACCATCCAAGGCAAGCGGCTTGCATAAAGCCATGATGCTTGCGAATGTGCCAAGGCAGCGATCCAGTATCGCTGCCTGCAATCCAACCCGGATTCGGCTACTACCCCCAATACCATCGACCCGGCCGGCAGCCTCACCGCTACCGACCCGGCGTGCTTCTACCAGATTGGCGTGTCGCCACCCCTTCCAAAGGACGCGACGGCACGCAACCCTTTACGCCTGACGACCATAGCAAGGTGGTCCCACTCCTTCCCATCCCGAACAGGACAGTGAAACGCCTTCGCGCCGATGATAGTGGACGGACGTCTGTGAAAGTAGGTCATCGTCAGGCTCTTATCCCCAAAACCCCGCTGCCCATGCAGCGGGGTTTTGCTTTTG
>NZ_CBCSCA010000031.1:0-6280 GCF_965137885.1 Bordetella sputigena | reverse complement strand
CAAACAGCGCCTGGCGCAGTTTAAAACCGAACAGTGTCATCTGTTCGGTCAGGGGCATCACGGTGAGGGGCAGGTAGTCCGGGTGCACGTGAACGTCCCACAGACCAGGCATAAGGTACGCACCCTTCACATCGACGACCTCGGCGTCGGTCGATCCAGCGGACGTACCGGCGCCTTCAACGATGTTGACGATACGCCCGTCTTGGACAACAACCGCGACATTGCGGCGCACGCCTTCCGTCACGCTGTCGATGAGGGAGGCGTTGGCATAGATCGTTTGCTTTGTCATTACTCTAACCTTGATTTTTTTACCGCCGCCAGGCGTCTTCGGCGATTGAGAATGTTGATTGCTGACAATGATAGGGGCGCCGAAGTATGGCGCTATCCGGGTTTTCGCTGATGTGGCTCCGCGCCAGCCTAGTGATGATTGGGATTGACGGCGCCCACGATTATCACCACACTTTGCCGACAATCAGCAATGGGGTGAACATGATACGGCCTGTGATGCGCTGCGCTTTATTGGTCTTGGCGGTCTTTCAAGGGGGCGCGCCGGCGATCGCGGCCGAGCCTTACCCCTCCAAGCCCATTCGGTTGATCGTTCCTTTTCCACCCGGCGCGATGACGGATTACGTCGGCCGGCTCGTCGGCGAAGCGTTGACCAAGACGTTGAACGCGTCCGTCGTGGTGGAGAATCGCCCGGGGGCCAGCGGATTGATCGGATCGGACTTCGTCCGCACGGCGAGTCCCGACGGATATACCCTGGGGATCATGACAACGGACGCGACGGTTCGGATGTTGCAACGAGGAGGCTCCGACCCGGTTTCCGAATTCACGCACGTTTCGATGCTGGCGTCGCAGCCGATGATGCTGATCGTCAACGCCAAATCGCGATTCCAGACATTGAACGACTACGTCCAGGACGCGAAGAAGAACCCTGACTCCGTCACTTATGGTTCGAACGGCGACGGTAGCGCCACTCACTTGGCGATGAAGGACTTTTCAAACCGAGCGGGAATAAAACTGGTCCACATACCCTATAAGGGAGCACTGCCTGCGCTGACCGATGTGCTGGGTGGCCAGGTGGATTCCATGCCAATCAGCTTCCAAGCAGGTGGCGCCCAGCTGCGCGACGGCGGTATACGCGCATTGGCCGTTTCCGCCAACGCTCGCTTGAGCGGCGCGCCAACCGTGCCCACATTCGCCGAGGCCGGTTACCCCAGCTTCGAGTTCAGATTATGGTATGGGCTGGTCGCGCCCAAGGGCCTGCCGGATACCCTGCGAGTCCAGCTGCGAGACGCTGTGCAGAAGGCTTTTTCGACGCCGGACATGAACGCGCGCGTGACTTCGCAGGCCGCGGATTCGATCGCGATCCCCGCAGTGGATCCGCAGGCTTTCATGCAAGCTGAAGTCAAGCGATGGAGCACGCTTCTGGAAAGCGCTCGATGAAGGCCATCAGCGTTGCGCTACATGGTGCCAATAACTACGAAAGCGCGGAACGTCTGCGGCAGCAAGCTTCGCAACCCCTGACGCTGACCAGCATCCCCGACGACGTCGGCGGAGACGCATTGCGTCGCTGTGTAGAAAACGTCGATGTGCTCATCACGAATAAGTGGAATACGGATATCAAGCACTTGAGCGGTTTGCGGCTGCTGCAGGTCAATGCTGCCGGTTACGACCAGATCGACTTGGACTGCTTGCCGCGGACCACCGCCGTGTGCCGCGCCGATGGCCACGGCCCGGGTATCGCCGAATACATCCTCGGTGCCATGCTTGCCAGCTCCCATGCAATGATGCCGGCTGACCGGACATTGAGACTGGGTCAGTGGCGCTATCGGGGTCTGTACTATCGCCCGCTGCGGCGCGAGCTCAGTGCGAGCACCCTCGGGATTATTGGATACGGCGCGATCGGCCAAGCCCTCGCTGCGAAGGCCGGACCTTTGCTGGACCGCGTCGTTGCCTTGTCTCGCTCCAATCCCAGCGATCCGAACTTGACCAAATGGTACGAGCCGGATGCGTTGAGCGAACTTCTTGCGGTGAGCGATTATGTTGCCGTTTGTCTGCCGCTCACGCCGCAAACCCTAGGGATGATCGGCGCGGCCCAACTGGCGGTAATGAAAAAGACGGCGGTCATAATCAACGTCGGACGCGGACCGATCATCGACGAACATGCGCTGTATTCGGCCCTCGAAAGCGGGATGATCGGCGGCGCTGTACTGGATGTCTGGTGGAACTATCCGGCGAGAGCGGGCGATGTGACGTACCCGTCTGCCAGACCGTTCCATAAATTGGAAAATGTGGTTCTGACGCCGCATATTTCGGGTTGGTCGGAGCAAATTCTGGAACGTCGCTGGAAAATCATTGCGCAGAATGTTGAGGCAGTGATGCGTGGCGGCGAACTGAGCGGAATCGTGCTGCCCGCCAGGGCTTGATTCCATGCATGGAGACAGAACAATGACGCCGTTGGAAGCCAAATATATCGCCGATGATCTTCTGCATCGCTATTGGTGGGAAGTCGACCTGAACGAAGGGTATCGCGCACACGAATTCTATCGGGATGATGCCCTATACGACATGTGCGGGAGCGTTATGCGGGGCCCCGCCGCGGTCGCGGCTTACTATCAATCGCGACGGACGACGCAAGACCGCGTCGTCCGGCATGTGATAAGCAATCTCTTTGCGCGAATGGACGAGGCTCAGGATGGAATCGGCATCAACGCGACGCTCTGCTTGTACGCGGGCCATGGCCCGATACCGTTGTCGCAAACCGTGCCAAGCATGATCGCCGACGTTTCGGCGATCATCCGGCCGGACGGTCATCACTGGCGTTTCGTGTCGCACACGCTCTCGCCGATCTTCCGAGTACCCGGCTCGGTGCTTCATCCGCCCTCGACGGCGAACTGATTGCGCTCCGGAGGGCAATCACTTTGCTTGGGGAATCCCCCAGGCAGTTTCCCCCCGAATGGACAACAGATACGAATGCAGGCGCTTGCCTTCTTCGACGGCGTGAACCCACAGCAGATGGCTGGCAGCGTCTGCGTCACCTGAAATGAGGGCCTGTACGAAAGGCTGGTGATGGTCGATCACATCTTCCGGCTTCGCGACGAAGTTATACGTGGAGGCGACGAAAACCTTAATCTGTTGTTCGACCAGCCGATAATGCTCCGATAGACGTCCGCTACCAGTCAAATCGATGATTTTCCGGTGAAAAAGGAAGTCCTTTTTTGCGATATGCGGATACTTTCCAAGCGCACAGGCTTGTTCCAGCGCCGCAAACGCCTCTTCGATCGCTTTGGCGGTGGCCGGGTTCATCCGCTCACACACGATGCGCGCTGCCGTCGACTCCAGCCCGGCGCGAAGCGTGTACAGCTCCCACAGGTCCTCAGGCTCGATCGATGACGTCGCCCATCCCGTATAAGGGGTCTGTTTTACCAGGCCCTCTTGCGCCAACTGATAGAGCGCGATCCGCAGCGTTCCGCGCGAAACCGCCAGGCGTTCGGCCAGACTTGCTTCGGTGATTCGCGTACCGGGAAGAATCTCGCCTGACAGCATCTGCGCACGCAGCGCCTCAGTAACCAAGTATTCAGCGGACTGCTTTTTGATTGCTTCCAGTGCCATGATCTATATGCGCCAAACCGAAACTCTGGATTCGGACTTCGAAGCTTCCTAGTGTACTCGACGCATCATTTCCCAACGGCCTGGCCGGCGCCGTGCATCATGCCGCCAACTATTGTTCGACGCGAATTTTGCGAATACGTATCACTTCACCAATATCGGCGCTATTGGTTCGAATCGTTTGCGCAAAATCGGCCGGGCTGCCGCCGATCGGCTGCGCATCGATCGAGGCAAGCGCCTGTCGTGCGCGATCAGTCCGAAGAATGCCGTTGATCTTTTCATTCAACATTTTCACCACCGAATCCGGTGTGCCGGCCGGTGCCACAATTCCATACCACGCACTGAAATTCGCCTGCCCGATTCCTAGTTCTGCCATGGTCGGTACGGAAGGAAAACCCTTCAGGCGCGCGGGCGCTCCGACTGCCAGTGCTTTCAGCTTTCCTTCGCGAACATATTGGAGCGCCGAACTGACGTCGCACATGGCCTCCAACTGGCCGCCCATCAAGTCGACCAACGCGGGCGCGGAACCCTTGTACGGAACGTGGGTCATCTCGATGCCGGCATAGGCGGAAATGGTTTCGCAAAATATGTGGTTGGTGGCACCGACGCCCGAGGACGCAAAGCGTATCTTGCCGGGATTGGCTTTCGCATAAGCGACGAAAGCCGGGAAGGAGTCCACCGGAAGTAAGTCATTGATCAACAGAACATTTGGTGACAAGGCTACGTTGATGACTGGGACAAGTTCCGTGGCAGGATCGTACGAAAGCTTCATCAATAGTGGGCTCACAACGACCGTTCCCAGAGAGGCTACCCCCAGCGTATATCCATCCGGTTTGCTTTTTGCGACCAGGGCCGTGCCCAATGAACCACCTGCGCCAGGCTTGTCCTCCACGATAAAAGCTTGCTTCAGTTCATCGCTGAGTCCGGCCGCCACGAGCCTGGCCACCGCGTCTGTCGCTCCGCCCGCGGCAAAAGGGGAGATTATCTTCACCGGTCGCGCCGGGTAGGTCTCCGCGGCTTTTGCGCCGGGCGCGAATAAGCATGCCAATAGAACAACGCCACATACAACTTTGCTCATCATCGACTCCTATAGCTTGAAGGATGCCAGGGTATTCACGTTTTGAACGGCGGGTCAGATGGAAGTAATCCGGTGTCCCGCGCACCGCGGATTGCCAGCGCCTCTCTCAGCCGCTGACTGAACTGCGTCATCTGATCGGTCAAAGGAAACACATCGACCCGGACCAGGTATGGCGCCGGATCGTAATCAACGTATCAGTAAGGGATTAACTACCTGTGGCCTTGCTTGGATGATCGGCAGTCAGCCGCATAGGCGCTACTTAAGCTCGTTGCGACGGCACTCAGAAACAGCCTTGCAAACTTTCAAACCGCAGAGCCTGGATAGCTGGAATGCACGGATCATAGGCGCTTTGCTGATGGCTGACAATCAGCGATAACAGCCGTTTTGCGGGTTTCTGCTTTGTCGTTTTCCCCAATAGATTCCCTGACTAACGCGCCAATTTATTATTGTCGATTGTCATCTTTCCAATGAAAACTATCCGACTTATGCGGTCTTCATCGTCCGCCCACTTGGCTCCCTGGCCGGCGCCTATGATCTGAGGCGCGGCGCTCGGCCGCACCGAACGAAGCGCATGCAAACTGCGTGTCGGCGTTGCCGTCTCATGCGGACTTGAGTTCCTTCCGATATGCGATCTGTCTGCCCTGCCAGACGTCCGAGTACGCTTTGAACCCCAGGCTCTCGTAAATCCGGTTGGATGCTACGTTCTTCTCATTGGTGTTGAGCGTGACCAGGCGCACACCATCGCCGCGCGACGTCTCCAGTGCATGTTCAATAAGGGCTTGACCAGCGCCCTGGCCGCGGTAGCGCTCAGTCACGAAGAGGTCGGAGATCGCAGCGGCCGGCCCGTCCGCCCACAGAGAATAGTGATACCAAACCGAGCTGTAGCCCACGGGATCGTGATCCAGGGTGGCCAAACCGATCCTGGCATTTTGGCTACGCAGCAAATACGTCACGCTACCGACAATGTCGTCATAGGATGGAGCGGGTCGCTTCAGGAAGTCGCGAAACTCCATGACCAGGCGACTGACCGCCTCGCAGTCTTCACGCGTTGCTGTTCGGATCTGAAAGCCTGAACGATTTGTCAATTCCGTCACTCCAGGATGGGACCGTCGGTCCAGTGATTATTGAAAAATGTCGAAACTGCTGTGCATGCGTACTGTGAACTCGGCTGGTGCTGGTGGTATCGCGCGGCGCGTCCTTCGTATTGGGGAACTCCCGCGGCATGTGCGCCAGAGCGCCCGTGCCGCGGTCCCGGCAGGCGCCGAAGTGACGACCCATGGCGGTTCGTCTCAAGCACGGCTTAGCTGCGTCATAGGCAGGTCTGCTTCGCCTGGCCTTCCGCACGCTTATCCGAGATCACGCGGCCGTCCTTGATGACGAGTTGCAAGGAGCGGATGTTGTTGATGTTGTCGAGGGGATTGTCCTTGAGGACGATCAGATCAGCGATTTTCCCGACTTCCACCGTGCCACGTTCATGCCCGACGCCACAGAGCTCGGCCCCGCTGCGGGTGGCCGCCACCAGCGTCTGCCACGTGGTGGCTCCGGCGCGCGCCCAAAGGCCCATCTCCAGCAGTGCGCCGTCTTTGAGCG
>NZ_CBCSCA010000030.1:0-12013 GCF_965137885.1 Bordetella sputigena | reverse complement strand
CTACCAAGCAGCACACCACCCAAAGCCCCCAATGGATTTCGCCATCCTCTACACCTGGACCAAAATCCTCCACATCACCGCAGCCTTCATCTTCATCGCCGGCGTATCGGCCGTCTCGCTGATGCTGATCGCCGACCCNCCCGNCGCCCCCCACGCCNCCCCATCGGCGGCAAAGGCGCGCCGCTGGCAACGCATGATCACCACCCCCGCCATGGCGCTCACCTGGGCACTGGGCATCGCCCTCGCCATCCAGGGCCATTGGCTGAACGACGGCTGGCTGCACGCAAAGCTGGCCCTCGTCCTGCTGCTCACCGCCATCCATGGCATACAGGCCGGTACATTGCGGCGCCGCGCCGCCGGCAAGCACGCCGGCATGTGGCGCATCACGCCGCTCCTCGTGGCAACGGCCGTTATCGCCATCCTGGCGCTCGTGGTCGTCAAACCCTTCTGAACCGCCCCGCTGCACAGTGTGAAATCGCACACGAGCATCACCGCCCACCACGCGGCGGACACACTCGCGCCCGCACGCCCCACCCCATGTAACTGACAGATTTGTCAGGTCCAGGACAGCCTATCGTCCAGGCCCGCTTCGTACAGTGGCCGCATCATGATCGCCACTGCCCTGCCCGCGCCCCGCGCCCGGCGCCTCCCTTCCCTGTCCGCTGTCCTGTCGGCCCTGGCGCTGCTATCCGGCTGCGCCGTCGGCCCCGACTATGTGCGCCCGGACATGAACATCCCCGCCGCGTACAAGGAAACCCCGCCGCAAACCGGCGCCTGGAAAACCGCCCAGCCCGGCCAGATCGACACCCGCCAGAACTGGTGGGAAATCTACGGCGACAGTACCCTCAATGACCTGGAAACCCAGGCCACCAGCGCCAACCAGACCATCGCCCAGGCCGCCGCCCAATACCGCCAGGCGCGCGCCCTGGTCCAGCAGGCCCGCGCCGCCTTCTGGCCGCAACTGACCACCGGCGTATCCGCCGACCGCTCGCGCACCAACGGCAACAGCGGCAGCAAACTCGGCGACACCTATGCCGCGTCGCTGGATGCCGCCTGGGAACCCGACCTGTGGGGCGCCGTGCGGCGCTCCGTCGAAGCCAGCGACGCCAGCGCGCAGTCCAGCCAGGCCCAACTGGCCGCCGCGCGCCTCAGCGTACAGGCCACCCTGGCCCAGGACTACCTGCAACTGCGCGTCACCGACGAACTCAAGGCCTTGTTCGCCCGCACCATCGCCGCCTTCGAACGCTCGCTGAAACTGACCCAAAGCCAGTACAACGCCGGCGTCGCGCTACGTTCGGACGTCGCCTTGGCCGAAGCGCAGCTGCGCACGGCACAGGCATCGGCCATCGACCTCGATACCCAGCGCAACCAGCTCGAACACGCCATCGCCATTCTCATCGGCCGCGCGCCGGCCGACTTCACTTTGCCCCCCGCACCGGAAAGCTGGCAAGCCAAGGTCCCGCAAATCCCCGCCGGCGTGCCTTCGCAACTGCTCGAACGCCGCCCCGACATCGCCAGCGCCGAACGCCTGGCCGCCTCCGCCAACGCCCAGATCGGCGTCGCGCAGGCCGCCTATTATCCCGACGTCACCCTCAGCGCCGGCCTCGGTTTCAGCAGCGGCACGGCCGGCCTGGCGCAATGGTTCAACACCCCCAGCCGCATCTGGTCGCTGGGCGCCGCGCTGGCCGAAACGATATTCGACGGCGGCCTGCGCGGCGCCCGGGTCGACGAAGCACGCGCCGGCTTCGACGCCGCCGTCGCCCAATACAAGCAAACCGTCCTGGGCGGCTTCCAGGAAGTCGAGGACAACCTTTCCAACCTGCGCGTCCTGGCCGACGAAAGCGTCGCCCAGGACCAGGCCGTGACCGCGTCGCGACTGTCCGAACGGCTTGCCCTGGCCCAGTATCGCGCCGGCACCACCACCTATCTGACGGTAGTCACCGCGCAGGCCCTGACCCTGTCCAACGAGCGCACCGCCGCCGACCTGCTCGGCCGCCGCCTGCTGGCGAGCGTGGCCCTGGTCAAGGCGACCGGCGGCGGCTGGGACGCCGCGCGGCTCGGCGTTCCCGTGGCGGCCCGGGACGCGGACATGAACAACGCCGGCCCCAAGGTCGGCATGAGCGACACGCCCCGCACCGCCGGCGAGCCGGCCGCGCCCGCGGCGGCCGCCTCTGCCGGACGCATCAGCGTCGGCCACTGAACCCTGTATTGCAGATTGAGAGCGAAGATCATGGCAGATGCATTGTCCCGGCGCCGCGCCCGATACGCGGCTGTCACCGTGGCCCTGGCGGCCGTCGTCGCCGGCGTCTGGGGCGTCGGGCACCGGGCCGAATCGGCCGACGCGCCCGCGCCCAAAACGCCGCCCGTCATCGTCACCTCCACACGCGTCGAACAGCAGGACGTGCCCGTCTACCTGACCGGCGTCGGCACCGTCACGGCCAACCAGAGCGTCACCGTCAAGACCCGCGTCGACGGCGAGCTCGACAAGGTGGGCTTCGTCGAAGGCCAGGACGTCAAGGCCGGGCAGTTGCTGGCGCAGCTGGACCCGCGCGCGCTCCAGGCCCAGCTGGCGCAGGCCAAGGCCACCCAGGCCAAGGACCAGGCGCAGCTGCTGAACGCGCGCCTGGACCTGAAGCGCTTCACCCAGCTGACCAAGGAAGACGCCGCCACCCAGCAGCAGCTGGACACCCAGCGCGCCCTGGTCGCGCAGCTCGAAGCCACCGTGCAGATGGATGAAGCGCAGGTCGCCTTCGCGCAGGTGCAGCTCGGCTACACCACCATCACCGCGCCCATCAGCGGGCGCGTCGGCGCGCGGCTGGTGGATCCGGGCAATATCGTCCACGCCAGCGACGCCGGCGGCCTGGTCGTGATCAACCAGATCGACCCCATCTCCGTGATTTTCACCGTCCCGGAATCGGCGGTCGGCGACATCAATACCGCCATGGCGGACACCCCGCAGGGCCTGCCGGTCACCGCCCTGGGGCGGGAAACCAACCAGGCGCTGGGCGATGGCAAGCTGGTGCTGGTGAACAACCAGATCGACACCACCAGCGGCACCGTACAGCTCAAGGCCCTGTTTCCCAATCCGCGCCACGTGCTGTGGCCCGGCCAGTACGTCAATGCGCGCCTGCGGCTGTCCACCCGCAAACAGGCGCTGACCGTACCGGCCGCGGTGGTGCAGCGCGGCCAGAACGGCACCTATGCCTATGCCCTGGACGACCAGGGCGTCGCGCGCATCCAGCCCATCCGCGTGGCGATGATCCAGGACAACGTCGCCGTCGTGGATGACGGCCTGAAGGCCGGCGAGCGGGTGGTGGTGGACGGCCAGTACAAGCTGCGCCCCGGCAGCCACACCGTCGAATCGAAAACGTCGACCGCGATGGCGGGCCCCGCCGGCATCAGCGCGGCGGCGGCGAACACGGCAAACGCGGATGACGGCAAGGCGCCGGCGCCCGCCCGGCCTGGCAAGGCGGGCGAGCCTAACGCGGCCAATGCAGGCGTCAATGGGGCAGGCAAATGAGCATCTCCGCATCTTTCATCAAGCGCCCCATCGGCACCAGCCTGCTGGCCTTGGCGCTGCTGCTGGTCGGCATCGCGGCCTGGCCCCTGCTGCCGGTGGCGCCGCTGCCGCAAGTCGATTTCCCCACCATCCAGGTCACGGTGAACCTGCCCGGCGGCAGCCCGGAAACCATGGCGTCCAACGTCGCCCAGCCGCTGGAACGGCAGTTCTCATTGATCGCCGGCCTGTCGCAAATGACCTCGCTGAGCGGACAGAGCCAGACCCAGATCACCTTGCAATTCGACCTGGACCGCAGCATCGAATCCGCCGCCGTCGACGTGCAGGCCGCCATCAACGCGGCTTCCGGCCAGCTGCCGTCCAATTTGCCCAACGCCCCGACCTTCCGCAAGGTCAATCCGGCCGACGCCCCCATCATGATCCTGAGCGTGCAGTCCGATACGCTGCCGATCACCGAGGTCAACGACTACGCCGACAACATTCTGGCGCAGCAGATCTCGCAGATAAAAGGCGTCGGGCTGGTCAACATCGGCGGCCAGCAGAAGCCCTCGGTGCGCGTGCAGGTCGATCCCACCAAGCTCAAATCGCTGGGCCTGAGCCTGGAGGACGTGCGCAACGTCATCGCCACCACGACCGTCAACCAGCCCAAGGGCACCATAGACGGCCCCACGCAAAGCTTCACCACCTATACCAACGACCAGTTGCTGAAGGCCGCGCAGTGGAACGATATGGTCCTCGCCTATCGCAACGGCGCGCCCATACGCGTGCGCGACGTCGGCGTGGCGGTGGATGGACCGGAGAACAACAAGCTGGCGGCCTGGGCCTATGCCGGTCCCGCCGCCGAGCCCGGCAATACCATCACCAACGGCCGCGGCATCGTGCTGCAGATCAGCAAGCAGCCGGGGGCGAACGTCATCGACACCGTCGACGCCATCAAGGAAGCCATGCCGCGCCTGCGCGCCGCCATTCCGCCCACCGTGCAGGTCAACACCATCATCGATCGCACCGCGAACATCCGCGCGTCGGTGCAGGATGTCGAGTTCACGCTGATCCTGACCATCGTCCTGGTGGTGATGATCATCTTCGTTTTCCTGCGCGACATCGCGGCGACGCTGATTCCCTGCGTCACCGTGCCGCTGGCCCTGATGGGCACGGCCGGCATGATGTACGTGGCCGGCTTCAGCCTGGACAACCTGTCGCTGATGGCGCTGACCATCGCCGTGGGCTTCGTCGTCGACGATGCCATCGTCATGCTGGAGAACATCTATCGCCACGTCGAGGACGGCATGGGCCCGCTGGAGGCCGCCTACAAGGGCGCCGGCGAGATCGGCTTCACCATCGTGTCGATTTCCGTGTCCCTGGTGGCGGTATTCATCCCGCTGCTGCTGATGGGCGGCATCGTCGGCCGCCTGTTCCGCGAGTTCGCCGTCACCGTGACGTTGACCATCCTGGTGTCGGTCATCGTCTCGCTGACGCTGACGCCCATGCTGTGTTCGCGCTATTTGAAGAACCAGCACGGCCGCCGGCACGGCCGCCTGTTCATGCTGTTCGAACGCGGCTTCGACGCCATGCTCGCGGGCTACAAGCACGGTTTGCAATGGGTGCTGCGGCACCAGCGCATCACCCTGCTGAGCTTCATCGCCACGGTGGCGGTGACCGGCCTGATGTTCGTCACCATACCCAAGGGCTTTTTCCCGCAGCAGGACACCGGCTATATCTTCGGCTTCGCGCAATCGTCGCAGGACTCGTCCTTCGCCGCCATGAACCGCCGCATGGTGCAGCTGGCGGATATCGTGCGCCAGGACAAGGACGTGGCAGCCTTCGGCATGAACGGCGACCAGACGCAGTTCAATACCGGGCGCTTCTACATCGGCCTGCGCTCCAAGGAAGACGGCCGCACCGACAATGCCGATGAAGTCATCCGCCGGCTGCGTCCGAAAGTCGCCCAGGTGGAAGGCGTAACGCTGTACATGCAGGCCGGCCAGGACATCAACGTCGGCGGCCGCCTGTCGCGTACCCAATACCAGTACACCTTGACCGACTCCAACCTGGACGAGCTGAACGAATGGGCGCCCCGGCTGGCCGCGCGCTTCGCGCAGCTGCCGCAGCTGACGGACGTGGCATCCGACCAGCAAAGCAACGCGCCCACCGCCACCTTGACCATAGATCGCGCGCGGGCGTCCAGCTTCGGCATTTCCCCGGCGCTGATCGACGCCACCATCTACGACGCCATCGGCCAGCGGCAGGTGGCGCAGTACTTCACGCAGCTGAACAGCTACCACGTGGTGCTGGAAGTGACCCCGGCGCTACAGCGCGATCCCTCGCTTTTCAGCAAGCTGTATCTGACTTCGCCGATCACCGGCGAGCAGATTCCGCTGTCCACTTTCGTCAAGCTGGACACCACCGGGACCAACTACCTGGCCATCAACCACCAGGGACAGTTTCCCGCGGTGACGCTGTCGTTCAACCTGGCGCCTGGCACCTCGCTGGGCGAGGCCGTGCAAGCCATCGACGCCGCGCAGACGGAGATGGGCGTGCCCGCCACGCTGATCGGCTCCTTCCAGGGCGCGGCCAAGGCCTTCGGCGATTCGCTGAAATCGCAGCCCTACCTGATCGCCGCCGCGCTGATCGCCGTCTACATCGTGCTGGGCTTCCTGTACGAAAGCTATATCCATCCGCTGACCATCCTGTCCACGCTGCCTTCGGCCGGCCTGGGCGCGCTGCTGATCCTGCGCGCCGGCGGCTACGACCTGAGCGTGATCGCCCTGATCGGCATCATCCTGCTGATTGGGATCGTCAAGAAGAACGGCATCATGATGATCGACTTCGCGCTGCATGCCGAGCGCGAGCATGGCATGTCGCCCCAGGAAGCCATCTACCAGGCCTGCCTGCTGCGTTTCCGTCCCATCATGATGACCACCATGTGCGCGCTGCTGAGCGGCCTGCCGCTGATGCTGGGCAACGGCCAGGGCGCGGAACTGCGCCGGCCGCTGGGCTACGCCATGGTCGGCGGCCTGATCGTGTCGCAGGCGCTGACGCTGTTCAGCACGCCGGTGGTCTACCTGTACCTGGACCGCGCGCACTATTGGTATCTGCGCCGCAAGGAAGCCCGTGCGGCGCGCAAGGCGGCGCGGCAGACGGACCGCGCCGGCGGGTCCGGCAGCCCGGACGGCCTGAACAGCCAGGACGGCCAGAACGGCCCTGACGGCGCCCACGGCCAGCCCGTGGTGCAGAAATAGAGTAAAAGAACCGCACCCCGCAAACCGTATCACCATGTCGCGCGCCAGCCCCCCGCCATGAAAATCCTGATCGTCGAAGACGAGCTCAAAACGGCCGACTACCTGCACAAGGGCCTGACCGAGCAGGGCTGCGCCGTCGACCTGGCGCACAACGGCGTCGACGGCCAGCATCTGGCGGTGGAGCATGCCTACGACGTCATCGTCCTGGACGCCATGCTGCCGGGCCTGGACGGCTTCCAGGTGCTGCGCGAACTGCGCCGCTTCCGCCAGACGCCGGTCATCATGCTGACGGCGCGCGACAGCGTGGAAGACCGCATCCGCGGCCTGCAGGACGGCGCCGACGACTATCTGGTCAAGCCCTTCTCCTTCCTGGAGCTGCTGGCGCGCCTGCAGGCCCTGACGCGCCGCGGCCGCACCCAGGAACCCATGCACCTGCGCATCGGCGACCTGCAGATCGACCTGGCCAGCCGCAAGGCGCAGCGCGCGGGCGTGCGCATCGACCTGACCGCCAAGGAGTTCGCCCTGCTTGCCGTGCTGGCCCGCCGCAAGGGCGAGATCCTGTCCAAGACAGCGATCGCGGAGCTGGTCTGGGACATGAACTTCGACAGCAACGTCAACGTCGTCGAAGTCGCCATCAAGCGCCTGCGCGCCAAGATCGATAGCCCCTTCGGCACCCGCCTGCTGCATACCATCCGCGGCATGGGTTATGTGCTGGAACAGCGCGACGACGCGCCGCCCGAATGACGCCACGAATGACGCCACGATTGACGTTGCGAATGAACGCGGACCGGAAGCCGCTGCGAAACCCCGAATGAACCCCCCATGAAACCCGAAGCGAAACCCGAAACGCAGCCCGCCGCGCGGGCCGCTCGCGGCGGCCGCTCCATCACCACCCGGCTGGCGCTGATGTTCGCGTCGGTCGCCCTGCTGACGTTCTCGCTGATCGGCGCCGCCCTGTACGGCGTCCTGCGCGCCGAACTCGCGCGCCAGCAGACCGAGGTCCTGAACACCACCGCCAACGAAATGCTCTACGCGCTGAACCGCATGGGCAATACCGAACGCTGGAGCCGCGCCGAAACCAAGATGGATACGCTGACGCCCGCCGACGGCAGCCTGCGTTTCTGGATACTCAGCCCCGATCCGGCCTATGCCTACGGCAAGGACGTGCCCGCGGCGCTGGGGCTGACGCCGCCGCCCGACGGCTTCGGCAGCGTCGCCATCCCGGGCCGCGAGTATCCCATGCGCATCCTGGTCCGCACCGTACCGGCGCTGCAGGACCGTCCACAGGTGAAGTTCATCGTCGGCATCGAAACCGCGCCGTATTTCCATACCCTGCATAGCTTCCTGATCGCGCTGGCCAGCCTGCTGCTGTCCGCCGTCGTGCTCATCATGTTCCTGGGGCACTGGGTCGCGCGCATGGGCTTGCTGCCGTTGCAACGCCTGTCCAACGAGGCCCGCACACTCAGTCCGCGCCACCTGGCCCAACGGCTGGACGTCGCCACCCTGCCCATCGAACTGGCCGACCTGGCCGGCGCCTTCAACGGCGCGCTGGGCCGCCTGGAGACCGCCTACACGCGGCTGGAGGCCTTCAATGCGGACGTTGCGCACGAATTGCGCACGCCATTGACCAATCTGATCGGCCAGACCCAGGTTGCGCTGTCGCGCCGCCGCAGCGCGACCGACCTGGAGGAAGTGCTGCAGTCCAATCTGGAAGAGCTGGACAGCCTGCGCGCCATCGTCAACGACATGCTGTTCCTGGCGCGCGCCGACCAGGGCGAGGCCGCCACCGGACTGGTGCGCACGCCGGTCGCGGCCGAAGTCGGCAAGACGATAGAGTTCTTCGAGTTCGTGCTGGACGATATGCGGCTGGCCGTCGACATCGAGGGCGACACCCGGGCCGAGGCATCGCTGGATACCGCGCGCTTTCGCCGCGCCGTGACCAATCTGCTGCAGAACGCCATCCAGCACACCGCCTGCGGCGGGCGCATTACGGTGCGTATCGATCCGCAGCCCGGCAGCGTGCGCGTCGCCGTTTCGAATCCGGGCGCGCCCATCGACCCCATCCACTTGCCGCGCCTGTTCGACCGGTTCTACCGCGTCGACGCATCGCGCCACGCCAAGGGCGACACCCACGGCCATGGCCTGGGCCTGGCCATCGTAAAGGCAGTGGCGAGCATGCACGGCGGCGATGTGTTCGCCAGCAGCGACAACGGCATCACGACAATAGGGTTCAGCGTACTGGCCTGACCCAGCGCGCCGCTTGCCGCCGGACTACGCGTAAACCCGCGGTTTCATGCGTCATTTCAGTAATGCTGGATTGCATTTCCGGCCTTGCCTGCCCGGCTCGTACGAGACTGAGTCTTATAAATTGTGCAGACCTGGAATTCCTGCCGCGAGCCGGAACGCGACTCTCAAGCTCGCGACGAACGGGCGTCCGAGTGACAGAACCCGGTTGCACATAAATAGAGTCTGGTCGTAGAGTCCGCCGCTTCATGAATTCGCTTACCTTCCCCCCGCATCTCCCGCCTATCCCTGTCGTAAACACACGCGCGGCATTTCCGCCGCGCGCAAGCCGGCCATCCTGCGACCGCCGCGAGCATCACGCGCCGCGGCCACGGTAAGGGATAGCCGGAACCGGCAAGCTCCCCACCCCTGTTCATTCTTCCTGTAGCGCCGCGTCTTGCAGCGGCGCCGCCAGTGTCTTCGTGCGCCTTGCAAAGGCCGATCGCGCAGCGGTGTTTCGCGCGCCGCCGCGCGGCCCGCGCGCTTCACATCCTTCCATTTCCCCCTTCACCAGAGAGTACGCAGCACCGATTCGCCCCCAAACCTTCCAGCGCTAAAGGAGCAGTATGTCTTACCCGCAACACCCTGCATCCCCGCCATCGTCGTACCCGCATTCGATGTTTCAGCGCTTCCGCCTATCCGGCGGAATTCCGGTTTCCTCCCTTGGCCAGTTGCCATGGATCCGTCGCGCCCTGTACGGCGCGACTTCGTTCGGCTTGTTGGCCTATCCTCCCGATCCCGTTTATGCCGGTGGCGGGATCAGGCATTACGGGCCATCCGGCACCACCATAGAAGCCACCCGCGGCGATGCCGGCGGCATGGCGCGCGTGCAGGGGCCTGTCGTCACGCGCGGCGCGGGCGAGCACGCCGTCCAGGCCTTGCACCCCGGCTCCGCCGTTCTGTCGGGGCTCTTATCGACCAGCGGGGACGACGCCTACGCGGTGTATTACGGCGCAGGCACCCGGCTGGTCATCGCCGACGCGGACCTGGCCACAGGCGGCGCGCGCGCGCACGCCGTGCAAGGCATGAACGGCATGGCTGGCATGACTGGCATGAACGGCGCGGCCGCCGGCGCGGCGCCTTCCTTGCTGGGTGAACTGGCGCTGCAACGCGGCACGATCACGTTGCACGGTCCGGACAGCACGGGCGTCCACGCGGCCGTTCCCGTCGTCCGCCTCGGCCGGCCGCTACAGCCCACCGGCAACGCGACGCTGTGGAGCATGGGGTACACCAGCCAGGCCAGCGCGCACAACCCGGACGTGCGCATCCTCGGGCAGGCCCCGCGGAATACGGGCGTTTCCATACACGGCCGCCGGCGGCTGGAGCTCAACGGCGTCGGCATCTCCCTGCGGGAAACCGGCGCGGTCGCGATGTCGGTCGGCGCCACCGCCCGCGTCGACGGCAGGAACGTCGGCATCGCGGCGACCGGTCCCGATAGCTTCGGCCTGCGCGTTCGCGGGGATGCCGCGCGGCGCGACGATGCGGCGCGCTGCCCGGTGCCGACCAAAGTCCACCTGGCGGATGGCTTCATCGCCATGGCGGGACGCAATTCGCCGGCGGTAGAGGTCGTGCGCGCGCAGGTATCCCTCAAGGACGTCGCCGTCACGACGTCCCAGGACGCCCGCTTCGCGGTTGGCAACGAAGCCGGCGTGTTCCGCATGCAGGCCACCCAGGGGCGCGGCACGCTGCGCAGTGCGGGTTCCGCGCTGGCTGCGTGGACCGGCAATGACAGGGAAACGGCCCGCTTCGATTTCCGCAATGTGTCCATCCACAGCGGATCCGCCAGCCTGCTGGAGGTCGGCCGCGATCGCGGCGACAGCGGGCCGGCGCTGCCGGCCCACGTCGAACTGGCATTGGACGACAGCGACGCGCGCGGCCGCATCTGGAGCGGCGACCCGGACGCGCCCCGGGTGGACGTCAAGCTGACGCGCGGCGCCTCATGGCAAGGCCATACGGATATCGGCCGGACCGTCACGGTGGCGAGCCGCGGCGAATGGAAGCTGGATGGGGATTCCACCGTCCAGCGGGTGGTGCTCGACCAGGGAACGGTGGCTTTTCGCGAGCCCGATCCGGCAGCCGACGAACGCGCCGGGCCGGCTCATGCCAAACGCGGTTCCACCCATACGTTGGAAGAACCCTACTCGCGGCTGCCCGGCGCGAGTACGCAACCCACGTTCCACCGGCTGCACGTACTGCAGGACATCGAGGGCAAGGGCACCGTGCATATGCGATCCGATACGGCGCTGGGCACGGGAGACAAGATCGTGGTGGACGGCGCCATACGCGGCAATGTCACAGTGGCGGTGCGCGACACGCGCGCGATAAGCGAAGTCGTGACCTCCGTGGCGTTGATCCATGCGGCGAACGACGGCGGCGCCACCTACACGCTGGCGAACAATGCCCCGCGCGTCATGCTCGCCGGACATGCCTTCCAGCTGCAGAAGCAAAGGGCCGCCGACAGCGCCGCCGTGACCGTGTGGGCCGTGCCGGAAGGCGCGCCCTTCATACGCGGCCACGATACGCTGGATCTGCCGCCGCCGGGCAGTGGCCAGGTTGTGGTGGCCGAGGCCGCGCCGGTATCGCATGGCGGCGTCGATTACATGCATCTGCCTCCGCCGGGCGACACGGGCGACGTGATGGTGGCCGAGATGCCGGCGGGATTCCAGGGCACCTTCGACGCCTACGATCCTCCGCCGCCCAGGGAGCCGGCCCCGCCCGTCATCGGTCCCGCCCCGGCGTTCGGCGAAATCGAGCGCAAGCAGGAACGCGAAATCACCGTCGCAAGGCCGCCGGCCGGCGACACACCGCCAGGACACGGCGACAATCCGGTCCGCATTACGCTTGAACAAGACATCCCCGATCGGACTCGCGCAGGGCCGCCTGAAATCCTTGGCGCCCCGCCGCCCGGCACCGGGCCCACGCCGCCTCGCCGGCAAGGACCGGAGGCGGACCGCGATCCGGATCGTGTACCGGC
>NZ_CBCSCA010000029.1:0-15796 GCF_965137885.1 Bordetella sputigena | reverse complement strand
CCCTCCCTCTTTCCCTCCCCCGATACTTCAACGCAATGCACCTGAATGAACTAAAGGCGCAACACGTCTCCAAATTGCTGGAACTTGCCGCCTCCCTGGAAATCGAGAACGCCAACCGCCTGCGCAAGCAGGAACTGATGTTCGCCATCATGAAGAAGCGCGCCAAGCAAGGCGAGCAGATCTTCGGCGACGGCGTGCTCGAAGTCCTGCCGGACGGTTTCGGTTTCCTGCGGTCGCCGGATACGTCGTACCTGGCGAGCACCGACGATATCTATATTTCGCCTTCGCAGATCCGCCGCTTCAACCTGCATACCGGCGACTCGATCGAGGGCGAGGTGCGTACGCCCAAGGATGGCGAGCGTTATTTCGCGCTGGTGAAGGTCGACAAGGTCAACGGACTGCCGCCGGAGGCGATCAAGCACCGGATCATGTTCGAAAACCTGACGCCGCTGCATCCCAACCAGGCGATGCGGCTGGAGCGGGACATCAAGAGCGAAGAAAACCTGACCGGGCGCATCCTGGACATCTTCGCGCCCATCGGCAAGGGCCAGCGCGGCCTGATCGTCGCCAGCCCCAAGTCCGGCAAGACGGTGATGATGCAGCACATCGCGCATGCCATCACCACCAACTTCCCCGACGCCGTGATGATCGTCCTGCTGGTGGACGAGCGGCCGGAAGAAGTCACCGAAATGCAGCGCACGGTGCGCGGTGAGGTCGTGGCGTCGACGTTCGACGAACCGGCGACGCGCCACGTGCAGGTGGCCGAAATGGTCATCGAGAAGGCGAAGCGGCTGGTCGAGCTGAAGAAAGACGTGGTGATTCTGCTGGACTCGATCACCCGCCTGGCGCGTGCCTACAACACCGTGGTGCCGGCGTCCGGCAAGGTGCTGACGGGCGGCGTGGACGCCAACGCGCTGCAGCGCCCCAAGCGCTTCTTCGGCGCGGCGCGCAACGTGGAAGAAGGCGGTTCGCTGACCATCATCGGCACGGCGCTGATCGAAACCGGCAGCCGGATGGACGAAGTCATCTACGAAGAATTCAAGGGCACCGGCAACTCCGAAGTGCACCTGGAACGCCGCCTGGCGGAAAAGCGCGTCTATCCGTCCATCAATCTGAACAAGTCGGGCACGCGCCGCGAGGAACTGCTGATCAAGCCCGAATTGCTGCAGAAGATATGGGTGCTGCGCAAGTTCATCCATGACATGGACGAAATCCAGTCGATGGAATTCATCCTGGACAAGATGCGCGTGACCAAGTCGAACGCTGAATTCTTCGACATGATGAAAAAGTAGGGGTCCCCCCCCCGAAGCGCTGCGCGCTTCCCCCCAGGGGGGCGACGCTGCGGACCGGCGGAGCCGGATCCGCGCGTCCTGGGTCTGGGGGCACCTTCTTTTTTGCGGCTGTAGTGCCGCCCCGAAGCGTTGCGTGCTTCCGGAGCGCTGGGTGCTTCCGGTGCGGGTCTCGCTGGCGGTAGCGGTCCATCAGTGTTCGATGGGGTCCTTGGGCGCGGGCTCGCCGGCTTCGCTGGCGGGTAGCGGGCCGTCGATGGGCGTTACTTTGGGGTCGCCCCAGGGGCCGGTGACCGCGTACTGGACGGTCATGGCGCGGGCCAGGGGGTACTTCAGCAGCCACTGGGTGACGAAAGCGCCCAGGCCTAGCAAGGGGTTGACGGCTAGCGCGGTTGCTACCGCGGCGCCGCTGGCGTCGAGGTTGGGGATGACCACCGCCTTCAGGTCCCAGGTTTCGTCGATGATACTGCTGCTGCCCGACAGGACGATGGCGGCGACGGGGCCGTTTACCTTGTAGTCGTCGGTATGGACCACACCCCTGGACACGTTGAAGCGCGCGCGTATGGTGTCGAACGGGAAGCCGTCGCGGAACAGGTTGACGGGGTTCAATTCCAGCTTGGCCAGGCGCTGCACCGATTGCAACGATAGCAGTTCCAGCAAACGGGCCGTGCGGGAATTCAGGTGCAGCAGGCGGCCCTTGTCCATGCGCAGCTTCAGGTTCCCGTCTATGGCGGCGACATTGTGCGACCACGGCAGATCCTGCCAGGTCAGCTTGCCTTCCGCCGTGCCGGCGCCGCCGGCCGCCATGCCCGGCCAGCCCAGGCGCCCCAGCAGTTTGCCGAAATCGTCCCATTTGGCGGAGGCGTCCACCGTCAAGCCGCGGTCCGGTCCGCTCAGGCGCCAGAAACCGCTGGCGTCCAGCGTGGCGTCGTCGCTGGCGATGCGCAGCGTATCCAGGCGCCAGCGCTGTCCGCGCTCCACATTGGTGCCGATCACGCGCAGCGAGCCCAGGTCCTTACCGTAGAAGCGCAGCGTATCGGCTTGCAGGTCGATGGCGGGAATGTCCTTCAGGTCATCGCCCGATGAACTATCGTCCTTGCTTTCCTCGGCGCCGTCCTCGCCCAGCGACAGGTATTTGAAGCGCGCCGTCACCTGCCCGGCGATGGCGCCGGAGGCCTCGCGCCACGACACCGCGCCGGCGGCCTGCCTGGACTGGATGTCCACGCGCCACTGCGCCGGCGCCGGATGCACGGCATACAGTTTCAGGTCGTTCAACGTTACGCCCGCCACGCGCAGGCGCGGCGTATCGAGCGCGATCACGTCGGGCGGCGGCAGCAGCGGCACCTCGGGCGCGCGCCTGCCCTTGCCGGCGGCCGGCGGCGGCGTGTCGAAACCGTCCACCACGTCCTGCCAGCCGTCGACGTCGATGTCAGGCATATTCAGGCGGATGCTCAGTCCCTGCGTGGGCAGCGAGGCCGCCTGGTTGGCGCCCAGGGCGCCACGCGCGAAAGTCCAGCGTTTTTCCGCCGGGTCGCGTTCCAGCAGCAAATTGACGTTATCGCCCGGCGCCGTGCCCAGGCTGGCGGTCAGCCAGTCCCGGTCCTTGCCGCCGGCATTGGTGGCGGGACTCCATTGCACCCGTAGCGGCAGCGCGGCGGCGGCCGTCTTGCCGACGGGCGCGGGCATGTCGATGGCCATGCCGACCAGATCGGATTCCATCGTCACATCAACCCGGCCGCCACGGAAATACAGCAGCTTGCCGCGCACCGCGGCGCGCCCGGAAAAGCGCGACATCGCCGGCGCGCGCACCAGCTGCGCCAGGGCGGCGCCGGTGACCTGGCCATCGAAGCGCAGCCCATTGCGCGTATCCAGGAGGCTGCCGTTGACCTTCAGCGGCCCGCCCAGGAACTGCCCCTGCAGGTCGCGCGCGCGCAGGTCTTCCTCGGTGAACTCCAGCATGCCGCGCAATTGCGTCAACGAAGGCAGTTGGGGATACAGCGTGAACTCGTTGTCGTTGAAGGACAGCGAGCCCTGCACGGTCGTATCGTCGGTATGCAGCAAGGGCACGCGCAAGGCCAGCGCCACCTGCCAATCGCCCTTGCCGCGGGCCTGGGCCAGGCGATTTTCCAGCAGGCCGCCCAACGGGGAATTGTTGGCCATGGACAGGAAGGCCGGGACCGGACCCTGTGCATCGCCTTGCAGATAGAGCTCGGCGTTTTCTTCCATATTCGGGATGGTGGCGCCGATCGCGCCCAGGCGGATGGGGGCCTCGCGGTCATCGGCGGGCCGCAGCGTCGCTCCGGGCTTGGCCTCCAGGCTCAGGGCCGCGCCCTCTATGGCGAAGGAGCCGTCCAGCCCAAGTATCGCGGGCCAGGCCTTGCGGTCATGCGTGGCCGGCGCGTAATCCACCGTCGCGCCGACGAAGGGGCCGCCGATATGGAAGCGGCCGTTCTGCCTGGTCTGGGAAAAGGGAAAGTCGTTCAGATCGCCGCGGATCACCAGGCTGGCATCGTGCACCACGCCGGCCTGCAGGCCTTGCGCCAGCCAGTCCCTGGCATCCTGCGAGACGGTCATGGGCAGGTAGCGGTGGATGGCGCTCATGGTGGCGCGGCGCAGCGTACCCTGGATATCCGCGGTACCCGCGTCCGTGGTGCCGCGCGCTTCCCACTTGCCCTGCAGGCGCACGTCCAGGTCGTCATTGGCGGCCTGCAGGTCGCGCAGTTCCAGGGTCAGGACGCCGTCGCGGGCGCGGCGCGCGGAGGTGTCCAGCCGCACCGCCGCCAGCGCCAGGCGGTTCTGTTCGATGATGCCTGGCAGATCGGTGCTGACCTGGGTGGCCTGCCCGCGCAAGGCCAGGCCATCGCCGTTGGCGCTGCGGGCCAGGGCGGGATATTGGCCATCGCGGGCCAGATCGCCGGGCAGGCCTTCAAGACGCGCCCGCACCGTTTCCGCCGACGCCGCGACGCCATCCTGCCAACGCCAGCCCAGACCGCGCCCGACCAGGTCCATGGTCACCGTGCCCAGCCTGCGCCCGTCCACCTGCATCCAGGCTCGGGCCGCCATGCGGCCCTGCAATGGCGGCGCGTCCAGCCAGGGCGCCCAGGCGGCGGGCTCGCCGTCGGCGACCTCGGCGTAGACCTGCCCATGCCAACTGGCCAGGTCCGCGGGATGGCGGCTGAACAGGGAACGCTCGACTTCGCCCCGCAGCGTCAGGCCGGCCGCCAGCGCGCCGGGCGGCCGGGCTTGCAAAGAAAATCGGTGCGACAGCGCGCCGTTCAGCAGGACCAAGCTGGCGTCGCGCAGCACCAGCTCGGGCGCCGCGCGGGACTCGTCCAGCCACCGCACCGTGGCATGGCGCAGCACGATTTCGCGTTGCCGGGCCAGCCAGCGCAAGGCCACGGAGCGGCCGCCATCGTCGTCGCCCGCGTCCGACAGCACGAATGACTGGCCCGCCACCCATAGACGATGGTCGCGGTCGCGCCGCAGGGTCAGGTCCAGGCCATCGGCCTGCAGGAACAACAGCCTGGGCTCGCGATTCAGGATGCTGCGCCAGGCCAGCACGGCGTCCACCGCCGGGAGGCTGAGCACCGTGGCGCCGGTGGCGTCGGCGATCTCCACGCCCGTCAACGCCAGGCGCGGGTTGAGCCGGCTCCAGTTGGCCGAGATATGGCCGATGCGGACGGGAGCGCCGATCGCCTGGCTGGCGTAACGCTCGATTTGCGGACGCCATTGATCGATGCGCGGCAGCACCAAATAGCGCAGCCCCAGCAAACCCACCGCGGCGGCGACATAGACTATCCAGATACCCCAGAGAAGACCGCGGAGAAATTTGAAGGGCAAACGCACGTTTCTTGAGCGAGTATGTAGGTCTTGAAGTATCGTCCCCTTATACCTGAAATGTTTCCGGGCGTCTGCGCGACTTTTATCCATCTATGTCGACCTTTTCCTCCAGCCCTCTTCCATCGTCCGCCTCCTCCACGCCGGCCGGCGCGACGGAGTTCGGCATTGCCATGGCCTGGTCCGGCCACCTGCGGCGTACGCTGGACGCCCGTCCCGACCTGCGCGACTGGCTGCGCGACGAAGGCGCCGCGCGCGCCCTGAGCACGGACGTGCTGCAGTCCTGGCGCGATGCCCTGGCCGGCGGCAATACCGGCGTGCTTCCCGTGGCCGAATGCCGCGCCGTGCTGCGGCGGCTGCGCGAACGCGTCTTCTGCGCATTGATGGTGCGGGACCTGGGCGGCGCCGCCACGCTGGAGGAAGTGGTCGGCGCCATGACGGCGCTGGCCGATCTGGCGGTGGGCGAGGCCTACCGCAGCGTCGCGGCCGACCTGGCGGCGGTGCACGGCACGCCCATCGATCCGACCACCGGCGCCCCGCAGGAAATGCTGATCGTGGGCATGGGCAAGCTGGGCGGCCAGGAATTGAACGTGTCCTCCGATATCGACCTGGTCATGCTGTATGGCGAAGAAGGCGATACCCCGGGCCCGCGGCGGCTGAGCAATCACGAGTTCTACGGCCGGCTGACGCAGCGCATGATGCCCGTCCTGTCCGAACGGGACGCCAACGGCCACGTGTTCCGTACCGACCTGCGCTTGCGGCCCGACGGCGACGGCGGTCCGCTCGCATGGAGCCTGGACGCTTTTGAACATTATCTGGTGGGCCAGGGCCGGGAATGGGAGCGCTATGCCTGGCTGAAGGCCCGGCCCATGCCGGCGCGGGCATTCGAGGGTAGCGACCCGGAGGCGCAACTGCGCCAGATGGAAAGCCTGCGCCAGCCCTTCGTGTACCGCAAGTACTTCGACTTCGACGCCCTGGCCGCGCTGCGCGCCCTGCGCGAGCGCATACGGCTGGATTGGGAGCGGCGCGCGCTGGCGCGCAACGGCATGGACAGCGCGCTGAACATCAAGCTGGGGGATGGGGGCATACGCGAGATCGAATTCGTCGTGCAGTTGTCGCAGTTGATCCGCGGCGGCCGCATGCCGGCGCTGCAGGTGCGTGGGCTGCTGGCCGCCCTGCACTGCGAGCGCGATGCCGGCCTGATCCCCGCCGACGACGCGGCCCGCCTGGAAGCCGCCTACCGCTTCCTGCGGCGGGTCGAACACGCGCTGCAGTATCGCGAAGATGAGCAGACCCATCTGCTGCCGGCCGACCCGTCGCAGCGCGCGGCGCTGGCGGCCGCGATGCGCATGGATGCGGAGGGCTTCGAACGCACGCTGGCGGAACACCGCGCCTTCGTGGAGGACACGTTTCGCAACGCGTTCCGGCTGGCGGGGGTGGGCGATGGGGACAATGGCGGCGGCGGGAACACCGCGGCCGGCAAGCATCGCGCCGCCGGCAATGGCAACGGTCGGGGTGGCGCCGATAGCAGCACCGTCGGGCACGACGGCCGCAACGGTGACAGCGGCCACCATGGCGCAAGCGGCCGCGACGGGGCTAACCGCGGCGGCGGTGGCGGGGATCTCGACCTCAAGCGCCGCGACGATGCACCCCACCGCGCGCACGACGACGATCCGGAAACCGCCCTGCTCGATGAAATCGATGCGCTGTATGGCGAGGACGCCGCGCAGCTGAAGGGCCGCGTCCGCGCTTTGCTGGACGGCCCGCGCCTGCGCACCCTGCCGCAGGGCAGCCGCCAACGGGTCGACAGCCTGCTGCCCATGGCCGTGCGCGCGGCCGCCCGCACCGGCGCCCCGGCGGCGGCCGCCGCGCGGCTGTTCGACCTGATTGAAACGATCGCGCAGCGCAGCGCCTACCTGGCGCTCCTGGCGGAATACCCCGATACGCTGGCTCGCGTCGCCCGCATGATGGCGGCCAGCCCCTGGGCCGCGCAGTACCTGACGCAGCACCCTCTGCTGCTGGACAGCCTGATCGACTGGCGCACGCTGCACGAGCCGCTGGACTTCGGCGCGATGGCGCGCCAGCTGGCGGCCGACCTGGACGCCTGCCTGCTGCCCGACGGCAGCCCGGACGTCGAACGCCAGATGAACCTGATGCGCGACGTCCAGCGCCAGGCCAGCTTCCAGCTGCTGGCGCAGGACCTGGAAGGCGAACTCAGCGTCGAAAAGCTGGCCGACCAGTTGTCGGCGCTGGCCGACATGCTATTGGCCGAAACCCTGCGGCGGGTCTGGGTGCTCGTGAATAAGGTACCGGACGCCCAGCCCCGTTTCGCCGTCATCGCCTACGGCAAGCTGGGCGGCAAGGAGCTGGGCTACGTCTCCGATCTGGACATGGTCTTCCTGTACGACGACCCGCGCGACGACGCGGCGGAGGTCTACGCCAAGCTGGGCCGCCGCATGACGTCCTGGCTGTCCACCATGACCTCTTCCGGACGCCTGTACGAGACGGACCTGCGCTTGCGCCCCGATGGCGAAGCCGGGCTGCTGGCGGTATCGGTGGAAGGCTTCGCCGAGTATCAGCGCAAGCACGCCTGGGTATGGGAGCACCAGGCGCTGACGCGCGCCCGCTACGCCGCCGGAGACGCCAGCGTGGGGGCCAGTTTCGAGGCGGTGCGCAGGGAGATCCTGCTGCAGCCGCGCGATGCCGCCGCGGTGCGCCGCGAGGTGCTGTCCATGCGCGACAAGATCAGCGCCGGGCATCCCAACAAGACCGACACGTTCGACCTGAAGCACGACCGCGGCGGCATGGTGGATGTCGAGTTCGTCACCCAATACCTGGTGCTGACCCAGGCGGCCACTCATCCCGTTCTGGTGGACAACCTGGGCAATATCGCCCTGCTGGGCATCGCCGCGCGCGAGGGTCTGCTCGACGCCGGTATTGCCGCGCAGGCGGCCGACGCCTACCGCACCTTGCGCCGCATGCAGCACCAGCTGCGGCTGCAGGGCCAGGAAAAAGCGCGGGTTGCGCCCGCCCTGCTGGCCGCCGAACGGGACGCCGTGCGCCGGCTGTGGGACGCGGTATTGGGAGACGAGCCTGGCGTGCCGGCCCAGGGCCAGCCCTGAGGGCGATCCGCGCCCCTGGCGCCAGCCCGGGCGCCTCCGGGACTTCGCGCAATATAATTCCCTTATGTCAGAACTCGTCCGCCCGCATCTCCAATTGCCTGAAGGCCGCCGCAAAGTGCTGCTGCACTCCTGCTGCGCGCCCTGTTCGGGCGAAGTCATGGAAGCCATGCATGCTTCCGGCATCGAATACGCGATCTACTTCTACAACCCGAATATCCATCCCGTCAAAGAGTACGAAATCCGCAAGCAGGAAAACATCCGCTTCGCGGAAAAGCACGGCATTGAGTTCATCGATGCCGACTACGACATGGATAACTGGTTCGAGCGCGTCAAGGGCATGGAAAACGAACCGGAACGCGGCATCCGCTGCACGGCCTGCTTCGACATGCGCTTCGAACGCACGGCGCTGTATGCGCACGAGCATGGCTTCGACACCATCACCAGTTCGCTGGGCATCTCGCGCTGGAAGGACATGAACCAGATCAACGGCTGCGGCGAGCGGGCCGCGGCGCGTTATCCCGAGCTGGTGTACTGGACCTACAACTGGCGCAAGGGCGGCGGTTCGCAGCGCATGATCGAAATCAGCAAGCGCGAAAACTTCTACCAGCAGGAGTATTGCGGCTGCGTGTATTCCTTGCGCGACACCAACCGCCATCGCCGCGCGCAGGGCCGCGATCGCATCTATATCGGCGTCAAGTTCTACGGCAAGGAAGGCCTGGTGCGGCAGGAGACCCTGCTGAACGACGAAAGCGCCGGCGAAACGCCGGCCGCCGAGGCGCCCCTCTCGCAGCCCTGACGTCCCCCACGCATCCGGCGCGCCGTTTGGCAAGCTGCGATGTTTACGCATTGGGCGGCCAGGCCGCCGCGACGTACACTTTGGCCTCATTGCACCTGCCTTGAGGACTATATGAACGGCGCTGAAAGTCTGGTCCACACGCTGCTGAAAAGCGGAATCGACACCTGCTTCGCCAATCCCGGCACCAGCGAAATGCACTTCGTCTCGGCGCTGGACCGCATTCCCGGCATGCGCTGCGTGCTGGCCCTGGCCGAGGGCGTGGTCACCGGCGCGGCCGATGGCTATGCCCGCATGGCCGACAAGCCCGCCGCCACCCTGTTGCACTGCGGACCGGGCCTGGCCAACGGCTTGGCCAATCTGCACAACGCGCGGCGCGCCAACTCGTCCATCGTCAACATCGTCGGCGACCAGGCCACGCATCATCGTCCGCTGGATGCGCCGTTGACGGCCGATACCGAAGGCTGGGCGCGCCCGGTCTCCGCCTGGACGCGTACGGCGACCGACGCCGCCACGATAGGCCGCGACGCGGCCGCGGCGGTGCAGGCGGCGCGTACCGCCCCAGGCCAGATCGCCACGCTGATCGCGCCTTCGGATACCTGCTGGAATGCCGGTGGCGTCGTCGCCGACGCGCTGACGGCACCGCCCGCCACCCACGCCGACGAAAGCGCGGTCGCCGCGATCGCGCGCGTGCTGCGCGCGGGCGAACCGGCCGTCCTGTTCGTGGGCAATTCGGCCCTGCGTGAAGCGGCGCTGGCCGCGGCCGGCCGCATCGCGCACAAAACCGGCGCGCGGATCATGGCGCCTACCTCCAACCGCCGCATCGAACGCGGCGCGGGCCGTTATCCGGTCACGCGCCTGCCCTATGCCGTGGAGCCGGCCGTGGCCGCGCTCCAAGGCGTCAAGCATCTGATCCTGGTGGGCGCCAAGGCGCCGGTGGCTTTCTTCGCCTATCCGGATAAGCCTGCGCGTATGTATCCGGACGACTGCAACATCCACGTGCTGGCGCGGGAAGACCAGGATGCGCTGGATGCCCTGTCGCGGCTGGCCGATGCGCTGGACGCCCATGCCGCCGCGCCGGCGGCGGAACGCATTGCGATCGAACCCGCGCGCGGCGCCGTGACTTCCGAGGCCGTGGCGCAGACCGTGGCCGCCCTGCTGCCGGAAAACGCCGTCATTGTGGACGAGGGCGTCAGCTTCGGCCGCGCCTTCTACCCCGGCACCATGAACACCGTGCCGCACGACTGGCTGCAAATCACCGGCGGCGCGATCGGCAATGGCCTGCCGCTGGCCACGGGCGCGGCCATCGGCGCGCCGGGCCGGCGCATCGTCTCGCTGCAGGCGGACGGCTCGGCCATGTATACCGTACAGGCGCTGTGGACGCAGGCGCGGGAGCAGTTGGACGTGACCACTGTCATCCTGGCGAATCGCAAGTACGCGATCCTGCTGGGCGAGCTGCAAGGGGTGGGCGCGGCGGCGGGCAAGACCGCTCTCGATATGCTCGACTTGACGCGACCCAATCTGGAATGGGTGAAGATCGCCAACGGCATGGGGGTGGAGGCCGCGCAGGCCGATACGATGGAAAAGTTCGCCGATCTCTTCGCCACGGCAAACCGGCGCAAGGGGCCGTTCCTGATCGAGCTGGTGATATAAAAAATGGCGCCGCTTGCGCGGCGCCATCTTTTACCACTCCCGCTACAGCATCACTGCAGCGTCCGTTCGAACACCAGCTTGCCGTCGCGCACATCCACCGGCACGACGTCGCGCGGACCGAAGCGGCCTTCCAGGATCAGCTTGGCGACCGGGTTTTCGATCTGCTGCTGGATGGCGCGCTTCAAGGGACGCGCACCGAACACCGGATCGAAACCGGCCCGGGCGATCTCCGCCAGCGCGGCGTCGGAGACCTCCAGCTGCATCTCCTGCTTTTCCAGCCGCGCGGCAAGCCGCTTGAGCTGGATGCGGGCGATGGACTCGATGTGCTGCGCCTCCAGGCCATGGAAGACGACGACCTCGTCGATCCGGTTCAGGAACTCCGGCCGGAAGGACTGCTTCAACTCGTCCCACACCACTTCCTTGATGACCTCGTAGGGCTTGCCGGCCATCGTCTGGATGTGCTGCGAACCCAGGTTGGACGTCATCACGATCACCGTGTTGCGGAAGTCCACCGTGCGACCCTGGCCGTCGGTCAGGCGACCGTCGTCCAGCACCTGCAGCAGCACATTGAACACGTCAGGGTGCGCTTTTTCGACTTCGTCCAGCAGGATCACGCTGTACGGCTTGCGGCGGACGGCTTCCGTCAGGTAGCCGCCTTCCTCATAGCCGACATAGCCCGGAGGCGCGCCGATCAGGCGGGCCACCGAATGCTTCTCCATGAACTCGCTCATGTCGATGCGGATCATGTGCTCTTCGGAGTCGAACAGGAAGTCCGCCAGCGCCCGCGTCAGCTCGGTCTTGCCCACGCCGGTGGGCCCCAGGAACAGGAAAGAACCGTAGGGCCGCGACGGATCGGACAGGCCGGCGCGCGAACGGCGGATGGCATCGGACACCAGCCGCACGGCTTCGTCCTGTCCCACCACGCGGCGATGCAGGAAGTCTTCCATGTCCAGCAGCTTTTCGCGTTCGCCCTGCATCATCTTGGACACCGGGATGCCGGTGGCGCGCGACACGACTTCGGCGATTTCCTCCGCGCCGACCTGGGTGCGCAGCAGCCGCGGCCGGTCGCCCTGCTCGGCTTGCTGGGCGCCGCTTTCCGCCGACTTCAGGCGGGCTTCCAGTTCCGGCAGCTTGCCGTATTGCAGCTCGGCCAGCTTATCGAACTGGCCCTTGCGCTGCAGCTCGGCCATCTCGGCGCGGACCTGGTCGATCTCTTCCTTGATGGCCTGGCTACCCTGCACGGCGGCCTTTTCGGCCTTCCAGATTTCCTCGTAGTCGTTGTACTCGCGCTGGAGTTTTTCCAGTTCGTCCTCGATCACGCCCAGGCGGCGCTTGGAGCCCTCGTCGGATTCCTTCTTGACCGCCTCGCGCTCGATCTTCAGCTGGATGATGCGGCGGTCGAGCCGGTCCATCACCTCGGGCTTGGAATCGATTTCCATGCGGATGCGCGCGGCCGCTTCATCGATCAGGTCGATGGCCTTGTCCGGCAGGAAGCGGTCGGTGATGTAGCGGTGCGACAGCTCGGCCGCCGCCACGATGGCGGGGTCGGTGATTTCCACGCCGTGGTGCAGTTCATAGCGCTCCTGCAGGCCGCGCAGGATGGCGATCGTGGACTCCACGTCGGGTTCGCCCACCAGCACTTTCTGGAAGCGGCGCTCCAGCGCGGCGTCTTTTTCGATGTACTTGCGGTATTCGTCCAGCGTGGTGGCGCCGATGCAATGCAGCTCGCCGCGCGCCAGCGCGGGCTTGAGCATATTGCCGGCGTCGATGGCGCCTTCGGCCTTGCCGGCGCCCACCATGGTGTGCAATTCGTCGATGAAAACGATGCTGCTGCCGTCGTCCTGCGACAGCTCCTTCAGCACGGCCTTCAGGCGCTCCTCGAACTCGCCGCGGAACTTGGCGCCCGCCAGCAGCGCCGCCATGTCCAGCGACAGGACGCGCTTGCCGCGCAGGCTTTCGGGCACTTCGTCGTTGACGATGCGCTGCGCCAGGCCTTCGACGATGGCCGTCTTGCCGACGCCGGGTTCGCCGATCAGCACGGGATTGTTCTTGGTGCGGCGCTGCAGGATCTGGATGGTGCGGCGGATTTCGTCGTCGCGGCCGATGACCGGGTCCAGCTTGCCCTGGCGGGCGCGGTCGGTCAGGTCCAGGGTGTACTTGGCCAGTGCCTGGCGGTTGGATTCGCCTTCGGCGCCCTGCACGGCTTCGCCGCCGCGGACGGCGTCGACGGCCGCTTCCAGGGCTTTTTTCTGCAGGCCGGCTTCACGCAGGATGCGCCCGGCGTCGCCCTTGTCGTCGGCCAGGGCCAGCAGGAACAGCTCGCTGGCGATGTAGGTGTCGCCGCGCTTGGCGGCTTCCTTGTCGGTGCGGGTCAGCACATTCTGCAGGTCGCGGCCAACCTGCACATTGCTTTCGCCGTGCACCGTGGGCAGGTTCTTCAGCGCGGCGTCGATGGCCGACGGCAGGCGGTTGACCGCCACGCCGGCGCGCGCCAGCAGGCTGGCGGCGCCGCTATCGGGATCGCCGATCAGGGCGGACAGAACGTGCAGGGGCTCGATGTAGGGATGGTCGTTGCGCGCGGCCAGGCTCTGCGCATCGGCCAGGGCCTGCTGGAACTTGGTGGTGAGCTTGTCGAATCGCATGATGTGGTCGATTGGTAGAAGGTTGGAGCCTCGCTGCGCACGCGGCGCGCGGCCTGCTCGATGTCCCACAAATGCGGGCTGCCTGCCCGGATTTCAATGCCCCCGCACCACGATAAGCGATACAGTGCCGCGATGGATACCTACGTTTTCGTCTATGGCACCCTGCGCCGGGGAGAGATCAACGACCTGGCCGTGGCGGCCGCGCGGGCCGGGCTCCCCGCGCCGGAGTACGTGGGCACCGCCGCTGTCGCGGGCCGGCTTTATGATTTCGGCGACTGGCCGGGGCTGCTGCCCGACCCGGACGGGCAACTGGTGACCGGCGATGTCTACCGCATCGATCCGGGCCTGCTGCCCATGATGGACGCCATCGAGGAATACGACCCCGCCGGCGGATCCTGCTTCGTCCGTCGCCAGTTGCGGCTGGACGTGGGGGGCCGCGAGCTGGATTGTCACTACTATCCCATCGACCCTGCCCATATCGGCGACGCTATCCGCACGGAAGCGACCGATTGGCTGGCGCACCGGCGGGCGCGTCCGCCACGTTAGCCGCGTTGGCAGCGTCAACGGCCCGTGGCCGCGGGTGCCGAGACCCTTGGACGGCGCCTGGAACCCGAGGCCGGACAAGAAAAACGGCCGCCTCGCGGCGGCCGGTGACGGTGGGGACGGTCATCTTCCCCGGAACAGCGGTCAGACCTCTTCGTACAACGGCAGCGTCAGGAACTCGGCGAAGTCGTCCTGCGTGCTCATCTGCTCGAAAATCTGCGCCGCCCGGTCGTAGGCCTTGCTGGGCCCCGCCACGGCGTGGACCTTGGCCAGCTCTTCGGGGATCAGCTTGCGCACCAGCTCGGCGGTGACCTTGGTGCCGTCTTCCAGCACGCCCTTGGGCGAACGGATCCACTGCCAGACCTGGGAACGGGAGATCTCCGCCGTGGCGGCGTCTTCCATCAGGTTGTGGATGGGTACGCAGCCGTTGCCGTCCAGCCAGGATCCCAGGTAGTGAATCCCGACATTGATATTCATGCGCAGGCCGGTCTCGGTGATCGGGGCTTCCGGCTGGAAGTTCAGCAGGTCCGCCGCCGTCACGGCAACGTCCGGGCGCTGCTTGCCGATCTGGTTCGGCGCGTCGCCCAGCACCTTGACGAATTCTTCCATCGCCACCGGCACCAGGCCCGGGTGGGCGACCCAGCCGCCGTCATAGCCGTCCGTGGCGTCGCGCGTCTTGTCGGCGCGGATGCCGGCCATGGCCTGCTCGTTCTTGACCGGATCGTTCTTGATCGGGATCAAGGCGCTCATGCCGCCGATGGCGGGGGCGTTGCGGCGATGGCAGGTCTTGAGCAGCAGCAGGGCGTAGGCGCGCATGAACGGCGCCGTCATCGTCACCTTCGCGCGGTCGGCCAGGCAGAAATCGCGCTCGACCTTGAACTTCTTGATGCAACTGAAGATGTAGTCCCAGCGACCGGCGTTCAGCCCGGCGCTGTGTTCGCGCAATTCGTAGAGGATTTCGTCCATCTCGAAGGCGGCCAGGATGGTTTCCACCAGCACGGTCGCCTTGATCGTGCCCTGCGGAATACCCACCGCCTTCTGCGCCCGGACGAAGATGTCGTTCCACAGGCGCGCTTCCAGATGGCTTTCCATCTTGGGCAGGTAAAAATACGGACCGCTGCCGCGCGCCAGCAATTCCTTGGCGTTGTGGAACAAGTACAGCGCGAAGTCGAAAATGCCGCCCGACACTCGCTTGCCGTCCACGGTGACGTGCTTTTCATCCAGATGCCAGCCGCGCGGGCGCACCAGCAGCACCGCGGTCTTGTCGTTCAGCTGGTAGGTCTTGCCGCCCTGCTCCAGGCGGATCGTGCGGCGCACCGCCTCCATCAGGTTGATCTGGCCGGAAATCTGGTTGTGCCAGTTGGGGGTGTTGGAGTCCTCGAAGTCCGTCATGTAGCTGTCGGCGCCGGAATTCAAGGCATTGATGACCATCTTGCGCTCGACCGGGCCGGTGATTTCCACGCGGCGGCATTTCAGGTCTTCCGGGATCGGGGCGATGGTCCAGTCGCCGTCGCGGACCGAGCGGGTTTCGGCCAGGAAATCCGGCTTTTCCCCGGCGTCCAGACGCTTGACGCGGGCCGCGCGGGCAGCCAGCAGTTCCTGCCGCCGGGCCTCGAAGGTGCGATGCAGATCAGCCACCAGCGCCAGCGCGTCGTGCGTCAGCACGGTTTCGAAGCCGGGTTCGATGGGGGCGTCGACAGCGACGCCGGCGGGCAGTTTCAAGGGCATGGAAGTCTCCGAGGGAAATGCTGTGTCCGTCAGTTTACGAAGCGGATATTGAATTAAAAAGCATATAAAAGTAGATTCATCTTTTATTTTTTGTCAAAGATGGAGCGACGGCAGTCGGGCGGTGCCGGTGGCACCGGGTCGCCGGCGCCAGGCGGGCCCAGCCTGGGCTCGCCCGGGGCTGGGCTGGGC
>NZ_CBCSCA010000028.1:0-17118 GCF_965137885.1 Bordetella sputigena | reverse complement strand
GGCGGGTGGGGTGGAGGAGTTCATGGATCGAGCCGTGGAAGGAGATGTCGCCATCGTATCGCGCATCGCGGTGTCCTCTGTGATCAGAGGGCAGCATGCGCGATGGCGCCACCACCCGCACTCCGGTTTTTGCGCCGGGCCGCGCAGGCCGCGCCGCGTAGGCCGGGCTGCGCAGGCCGCGCCGCGCAGGCCGGGCGTCGCACGCCGGCCGCCGCACACCGGACATCAGCCGCCGGGCCATCGCACGCCGGGCGCTCCCAAGGCGCCGGCCCTCAGGCCGGCCGAGGCGATCGCGAACCGGTGACGTAAAGATCCAAAAACCGCCGCAGCAAGCTGGCGGCTTCCGGCGTGGGGCGGACGTCGCGCGCCAAGGCCGGTACATCGAGATTTTCCCTCCCGTACTTTTCGGCATTGCGCTCAATGTTCTCGCGCACGAATTCCGGCGGGAATTCGGGATGGAACTGGGTGGACACGATGCTCGGTCCCAGGCGCAGGATCTGGTGCGCGTCCAGCGCCGAACTGGCCAGCACCGTAGCGCCCGGCGGCGGCTGGAGGACCGACTGCATGTGCATCGTCTGCGCCGGGAAATGCCGGGGCAGGCCGGCCAGCAGCGGGTCTTCCGCCAGGTGCTGGATCATGTGCGTGCCGACCTCGCGCCCGGCGGGGTTGTAGCCCACCTGGCCGCCCAGGGCGTGCGCCAGCAACTGATGGCCGTAGCAGATGCCGAACATCGGCAATCCCCGGGCCGCGGCGTTGCGCAGCCATTGGGCCGTCTGTTCGCTCCAGGGCGCGCGATCGGTGACCATGGCGGGCGAGCCGGTGATGAAGGCGGCGCGGTAGCGCTCGGGGTCGGCGGGCTGCGGGCCCATGAAGACAGGCACGATGTGGACGTCTTCGGGTGTCAGGCCGGCGGCCCTGCGGACGAAGCCCGCATAGCTGTCGTGCGCGGCCTTGATGGCGTCTTCCGGATCGCCGGTATGGATGATGAGGACAGGCAGGTCGTTGGCGGTCATGATGTGTAGCGCCACGAAATGGCATGGCGGTGCACGATCATAATGGACCCCACGGATGCAAGCGTTTAACTCGCGTTGACATGCAAGCGATGGCGTAAGGGCGACGCTTGCCGGAGATGCTCATCCATGAGTCCTAAGTTTCTGCAAAATCGTACAATCAGTCGCTAACTGCAATAAAAGGCTCATGCGATGTGGATATGGTTCGGGCTGGCTGTGCTGGCGCTCATCGGGGAAGTGGCGACGGGCACGTTTTATTTGCTGCTGGTGGCCACGGGCCTGGCGGCCGGCGGCCTCGCGGTGGTGGCGGGCCTGGTGCTCGAATGGCAACTGGTGGTGTGCGGCGCCGTCGTGATCGCCGGCTTGCTGTTGCTGCGCGGTACCGGCGTATTGAAAAAGCGTGAAATCGACGCGCAGCGCAACGCCGACGTCAACCTCGACATAGGCCAGATCGTGAAGGTGGACGACTGGGCGGGCGCACGCACCGCCAGGGTCTGGTATCGCGGCGCGAGCTGGGACGCGGTGCTGGCCGCCGGTTGCGACCCCGTGGCCGGCGAACAAGTCATCACGGAGGTGCGCGGCAGCCAGTTGATCGTCCAGCCGCGACCATCGGGTGCCCGGTCCGTTTCTTCTTATCCTGAAGGCTGATGCCATGCTAGATCCCTCCACCATCGTATTGCTCGTCGTCGTTCTCCTGGCGATCCTGATCGTCGTCAAATCCATCGCCATTGTCCCGCAGCAGCACGCATGGGTCGTGGAGCGCCTGGGTAAATTCGATCGCGTGCTATCGCCTGGCGCCGGCTTCGTCATCCCCTTCGTCGAGCGCGTGGCGTACAAGCATTCGCTCAAGGAAATCCCGCTGGACGTGCCCAGCCAGGTTTGCATCACGCGGGACAACACGCAGCTGCAGGTGGATGGCGTCCTGTATTTCCAGGTCACCGACCCGATGCGGGCCTCCTATGGATCGTCGAACTATATTTCGGCGATCACCCAGCTGTCGCAGACCACGCTGCGCTCGGTGATAGGCAAGCTGGAGCTGGACCGCACCTTCGAGGAACGCGAATTCATCAACACGACCATCGTCGCGTCGCTGGACGAGGCCGCGTTGAACTGGGGCGTAAAGGTGCTGCGTTATGAAATCAAGGACCTGACGCCGCCCGGCGAAATCCTGCGCGCCATGCAGGCGCAGATCACCGCCGAGCGCGAAAAGCGCGCGCTGATCGCGGCCTCCGAAGGCCGCCGCCAGGAACAGATCAACATCGCCACCGGCGAGCGCGAAGCCTCGATCGCGCGATCCGAAGGCGAAAAGCAGGCGCAGATCAATCAGGCGCAGGGCGAGGCCGCGGCGGTGCTGGCCATCGCGGAGGCCACCGCCCGCGCGGTGACCCAGGTGGCCGAAGCCATACGCCAGCCGGGCGGCATGGAGGCCGTCAACCTGCGCGTGGCGGAACGCTACGTCGAAGCCTTCGGCAACGTGGCGCAGAAGGGCAACACACTGATCCTGCCGGCCAATCTTGCCGACGTCGGCGGCCTGATCGCGTCGGCGATGTCCATCGTCAAATCCACCCAAAAATAAGGCTGCATCCGGCGGATCGTCGCCGGTAGCAGGCACCGCGCGCGATCAATGTCTCCATCCGTCGTTCTGCTCATACTCACGGCGCTGACGAATTGCCTGATGCTGGTGGTGCTGGGGTCGTTGGCGCGCAGCGGCATCAGCGGCATCCGCGAATCCATACGCGGCGCCTTCCTGGTGTTCGTGTCGCTGGTGGGCTTCGCGGCGCAGGCCGCGCTGCCGCCTATTCTCGGCATCGTCCTGGCGAATTTCCTGATGGCCGCGGGCGTCGCGTATTTCTATGCGGCCGTGCTGCTGTTCTTCGGCCGCGCCGTGCCGTACAGGGGCCTGGTCTGCGCGGTGCTGGCCGCGACGCTGGGCATCGTGTTGTTCTGGTACGTCTGGCGCGATACCAATACCCGCATCCTGATCGTTTCCATCCTGCATTGCCTGCTGATGGCGTTCATCGCGCGCGCCATCCAGCGGGATCGCCCGCGCCACCGGCCCGGCTATCCCTATGTGTTCGCGCTGTCGGTGGCGTGGTTCGAATCCGTGGGCCACGGACTGCGTGGCCTGATCTACGGCCTGCGCTGGGAAGTAATGCCCATGCTGGCGACGGATACGCCCCTGCATTTGCTGTTTCTGTCCATCGGCGTGCTGGTGGTGCCCAGCCTGACCCTGGGCATGGTCCTGATGGTGCACGACCGCATGTTGGAGGAGCGCGAAAGCGAGGCCAATACCGACTCGCTGACGGGCGTGCTGTCGCGCAAGGCGTGGTGGCTGCTGGCGGAAAAGACGGTGGCGCGCGCGGCGCGCGCGGATCAGCGGCTATCGCTGCTGATGCTGGATATCGATCGTTTCAAGGACATCAACGACACGCATGGACACGTGCAGGGCGACGCGGTCCTGAAGCACTTCGGCGCGCTCGCCTCGATCTCTTTGCGGCGGGAGGACCTTATGGGGCGCCTGGGCGGCGAGGAGTTCGCCGTGCTGTTTCCGGATACACGCATCGATGCCGCGGCGTTCGCGACGCACCGCCTGCGGCAGGCCATGCGCGACCAGGACTGCGCGCCGGGCGGGGTGACGATCGCCTATACGTTCAGCGGCGGGCTGGTGGAATGGGACGGCGAGGAAAGCATGGAGGCCCTGGTACAGCGCGCCGATCGCGCGCTGTACGCGGCCAAGCTCGATGGGCGCGACCGGGTGGTGGTCAGGTAGGCGGCGTCCGCTCGCCACGTCCCGCGTCGTGCCGGGACCGCCGCACGGAAGCAAGCGGGATGCGCGCGCCCCGGGATATGCGGTTCAGGAATCGCCGCGGCGCGAAGCGCGCGTATCGTGCTTCATCAGCCGTTCTTTTTCCCGTGCCCAGTCCTTGTCGCGCGCGGTATCGCGCTTGTCGTGCAGCTTTTTGCCGCGTCCCAGCGCGAAGTCCAGTTTGACGCGTCCGGCCTTGTAGTGCAGGTTCAGGGGCACCAGGGTGTAGCCGCGCTGTTCCACCTTGCCGATCAGCTTGTTGATCTCCTCGCTGTGCAGCAGCAGCTTGCGCGTGCGCGCGGCGTCGGGGTGGATGTGGGTGGACGCGGTCGGCAGGGGGCTGACGTGCATGCCCAGGATGAACAGTTCGCCATCCCGCACGATCACGTAGCTTTCGTTCAGTTGCACGCGGCCTTCGCGTATGGCCTTGACTTCCCAACCCTGCAGGACCAGCCCGGCCTCGTAGCGGTCTTCAATGAAGTATTCGTGGGAGGCTTTACGGTTTTCGACAATGCTCATTTGGACTCACGCCTGGTTCAGACCGCGCTGTTCAGGGGCGCCGCGCGGCGTCTTCGGCGTATAGCCGGTAAAATCTTGCCATTCTAGCGATTTGCGACCGCCGATGCACAAAGTCCAGCGTACCGTTCTTGTCCCTTACAGCGATGCCCAAATGTTCGAGCTGGTAGCCGGCGTGGAGCATTATCCGGAGTTCATGCCGTGGTGCGGCGGCGCCGAGGTGCTGTCGCGAGACGAGCAGGGGATGCAGGCGTCCATCGTGATCAGCTTCGCGGGTATCAAGCAGCGCTTCACCACCCGCAATACCCATCAGTTTCCGCACCGCATCGACCTGGAACTGGTCGATGGCCCTTTCTCGATGCTGGTGGGCCATTGGGAGTTCCAGGCCCTGGCCGCGGATGCCTGCAAGGTGCTCTTCACCATGGAGTACGAGTTTTCCAATCGCGCGTTGGAATTGGTGGTGGGCCCGGTGTTCAACCGCATCGCGACCAGTTTTATCGATTCGTTCACCAAGCGGGCGCAGGCGGTCTATGGCGAATGAGGCCGCGCTGACGGTGTGGGTGTGCCATGCACGCCCGCACGCGGCGTGGCAATGTGAGCTGCGGCTGCCGGCCGGCGCCACGGTGGGGGACGCCGTCGAGGCCAGCGGCTTCATCCAGGCGTTTCCGGATATCGATCCCTGGAACGCCGGCGTCGGCGTGTTCGGCCGCGTCGTGCAACCCGGCCAGCCGCTGCGGGACGGCGATCGCGTGGAGGTCTACCGGCCGCTGGTTTTCGATCCCATGGAATCGCGTCGCCGCCGGGCGGCGCACCGCGCGCGCAACGGGCGTGCGCCGCGCGCGCCCCGTCCGCCGCGTACGCCCAAGGCGCCGCGCTGACCGTCCGCAAGCGGGCGCCCGGAGCGTTTTCAACGAGCCATTCCGACGGAGCCATCCGGCCGCGCCATTCCGGCCTGCCATTCCGGCAGGCTCTTGTCATGGCTTTTCCGTTTACGTTAACGTAAAGTTATCGATAAACCTGCCCGGCCGGACGGCGCGCCTGTGATCCAGCGCGCCCGGCCACCGCGCCGGGCCACTTGGAGGAGACCCGACCATGGACTTGGACTTGAGCGACGAGCAGCAGGCTTTCGCACAGGCGGCGCGCGAATTCGCGCAGGGCGAGCTCGCCCCGCATGCGGCGCGCTGGGACGCGGAGGGCATATTTCCCAAGCAGACCTTCCATCGCGCCGGCGAATTGGGTTTCTGCGGCATGTACGCGCCGCAGGACATCGGCGGCCTGGGCCTGCCGCGCCTGGATGCCACGCTGGTGTTCGAGGAAATGGCCGCGGTCGATCCTTCCACCACGGCTTTCCTGACCATCCACAACATGGCGGCCTGGATGCTGGGCACGTGGGGCGGCCCGGCCTTGCGCGACACCTGGGGACCGCGGCTGTGTTCCGGCAGCCACCTGGCATCCTACTGCCTGACCGAGCCGGGCTCGGGATCCGACGCGGCATCGCTGCGCACGCGCGCCGACGAAGACGGCGCGGAGTATGTCCTCAACGGTTCCAAGGCCTTCATTTCCGGCGGCGGGGATACCGACCTGCTGATCGTCATGGCGCGCACCGGGGGCGGCGGCGCCGGCGGCGTGAGCGCCTTCGCCGTTCCGGCCGACAGCCCCGGCATCACCTATGGCCGCAAGGAAGACAAGATGGGCTGGAATAGCCAGTCCACCCGCGCCATTACCTTCGAGAACGTGCGCGTGCCCGCCGCCAACATGCTGGGCGAACCGGGGCAGGGCTTCAAGATCGCCATGCGCGGCCTGGACGGCGGGCGCATCAATATCGCCACGTGCTCGGTGGGCGCGGCGCAGGGCGCCCTGGACGCGGCGCGCCGCTATATGCGCGAGCGCCGCCAGTTCGGCGCGCCGCTGGCCGATTTCCAGGCCTTGCAATTCAAGCTGGCCGACATGGCGACGCATCTGGTGGCCGCGCGCCAGATGGTGCGGCTGGCCGCGTGCAAACTGGACGCCGGCGCGGCCGATGCCGGCGCCTATTGCGCGATGGCCAAGCGCTTCGCCACCGACATGGGCTTCCAGATCTGCCTGGATGCGCAGCAGATACACGGCGGCTACGGCTATCTGAAGGACTACCCATTGGAACGGCTGGTGCGCGATACTCGCGTACATCAGATACTGGAAGGCACCAACGAGATCATGCGCGTGATCGTGGCCCGCCAGTTATTGGAGAAAGGAGCAGATTTGCGATGAATCAGCCCGTGCTTTTCGAGGAACGTCCGACCGCGAACGGGATGCGCATAGGCCTTGCCACGCTGAACGCCCCGCAGACCTTGAACGGCCTGTCGCTGGATATGGCCCGCATGCTGGATGAGCGCCTGCGGGCCTGGGCGGAGGATCCCGGGCTGGCGGTGGTGGTGCTGCAGGGCGCGGGCGACAAGGCTTTCTGCGCGGGCGGCGATCTGCAGGGACTGTATCGCAGCATGCGCGAGGCGCCCTCCGGCGATCCCTGGGCGAACCGCTACGCACGCGACTTTTTCGAGACCGAGTATCGGCTGGACTATCGCATCCATACCTACCCCAAGCCGGTCCTTTGCTGGGGCAATGGTTTCGTCATGGGCGGGGGCATAGGCCTGATGATGGGAGCCAGCCATCGCGTGGTCAGCGAGACCGCCAAGCTGGCCATGCCGGAGATCAGCATCGGTCTGTTTCCCGACGTGGGCGGCAGCTGGCTGCTCAACCGCATGCCCGGCAACACCGGCATGTTCCTGGCCTTGACCGGCGCGCAGCTGAATCCCGCCGATGCCTTTTTTACCGGCCTGGCGGATTTCCACGTACGGCAGGCGGATTGGCCGGCCCTGCTGGACCGCCTGCTGGAACTGCCCTGGGCCGGCAGCGGCAGCGGCATCGATACCGACGAGGAAGCGCCGGCGTTCGCGCCGCGCTCCATCAATGATGGCCTGCTGCGGCGGGCGTTGCTGGCGCTGGAGCCGTCGCAGGGGCTGGAGCCCGGACCCTTGAAGCAACACTCCTTCCAGATCAACAACCTGTGCTCCGGCACGGACTTGCAGGACATCCACGAGAACATCGCCTCGCTGGCGCAGCATGACGATCCCTGGCTGTCGAAGGCGGCGCGCACGATGCTGGCCGGTTCGCCGGGCACGGCGCGGCTGGCGTTCACGCTGCTGCTGCGTATGCGGCAGCGCTCGCTGGAGGACGTATTCCGCGCGGAATACGTCGCCGCGCTGCAGGCCTGCGCGCACGGCGATTTCGCCGAGGGCATACGCGCCTTGCTGATCGACAAGGACCGCAAGCCGCGCTGGAATCCGGCCAGCATCGAAGCCGCGGACAAGCAATGGGTGCTGAAGTTCTTCGAAGAACCGTGGCCGCAAGGGCAGGCGCATCCGCTGGCGGACCTGGGCGCGGCCTAGCGTGACCGCCCGACCGCGCGTATCGGTATCGCACGGGTTTTCGCACATGGCGCGCCGGCCACAAGCCAGCGCGCCAGGCAACCGGCGCCGGTCGCGAGCCGGCGCGACATCATAGGGCTTCGGCCTGGTCGGCCTGCCCATCAACGAGGAGACAACCGTGAGCAAGATCTCATTCATCGGCTTGGGCAACATGGGCGCGCCGATGGCCTTGAATCTGGCCAAGGCCGGCCATGCGCTGGCCGTCCATGATCTGGTGCCCGCCAGCGTCGCCAGGCTGGCGGAAGCCGGCGCGCGGGCGGCCGCCTCGGCGTACGACGCGGTCGCGGGGGCGGACATCGTGATCACGATGCTGCCGGCCAGCCGCCACGTCGAAGGCCTGTACCTGGGCGACGATCTGCTCTCCCATATCGATACCAGCGCGCTGGTGATCGAATGCAGCACCATCGCGCCGGAGACCGCGCGCAAAGTGGCCACGGCGGCGCAGGCGCGCGGCATCGCGATGCTGGATGCGCCGGTGTCGGGCGGCACGGCCGGCGCGGCGGCCGGCACGCTGACCTTCATCGTCGGCGGCGAGGCCGATAGCCTGTCGCGCGCGCGGCCCGTGCTGGAGCAGATGGGCAAGAATATTTTCCACGCCGGGCCGGCCGGCGCGGGGCAGGTGGCCAAGATCTGCAACAACATGCTGCTCGGCGTGCTGATGGCCGGCACCGCCGAGGCCCTGGCGCTGGGCGTGGCCAACGGCCTGGACCCCAAGGTGCTTTCCGATATCGTCGCCAAGAGCTCGGGCCGCAACTGGGCGACCGAGCTGTATAACCCCTGGCCCGGCGTCATGGATCATGCGCCCGCATCCAAGGGCTATGCGGGCGGCTTCGGCAGCGACCTCATGCTGAAGGATCTGGGCCTGGCGGCGGAGGCCGCGCAGGCCACGCGCTCGGCCATCCCCTTGGGCGCGCTGGCGCGCAATCTGTATGCGATGCATGGCGCGGCGGGGCACGGCGGGCTCGATTTTTCCAGCATCCTGAAACTGTACAAGCCTGATTGAATCCATACGGGTACTATCTCGGCGATCCGTCTTGGGCCTGACCGGCCATGCATGCGTGAAGACCGTATGCGGACGGTTTTCATTCGCATCGATTACTCCGAGGTAGCATGCCGGCTCCGCAACATCATCGTATTCATCGCACCGGGTGGCTGCGCGCCGCCGTGCTCGGCGCCAATGACGGCATCGTGTCGACGGCCAGCCTGATTGCCGGGGTGGCCGCCGCCGCGGGCAGCCACGGCGCCATCCTGACGGCCGGCCTGGCCGGCCTGGTGGCGGGCGCGCTTTCCATGGCCGCCGGCGAGTACGTTTCTGTCAAGTCGCAATCGGATATAGAACACGCCGACCTCAAGCTCGAACAAAGCGCGCTGCTGCGCAATTCGGCGGACGAGCTGCAGGAGCTGGCGGACATCTATGTCAACCGCGGCGTGCCGCCGGACCTGGCGATGCAGGTGGCGCGGGCGCTCACGGCGCACGACGCACTGGACGCGCATGCGCGCGACGAGCTGGGCATATCGAAGAACTCGCGTGCCCGCCCTGTCCAGGCGGCCGTCGCTTCCGCGCTCAGCTTCGCCACCGGTGCCGTGCTGCCGCTGGTGCTGGCCGTGCTGTCGCCGGATCCCAATTGGCGGCTGCCCGTGGTGGCGACCGGATCGGTGGCCTGTCTGGCCGCGCTGGGCGCCGTGGCGGCATGGGCGGGCGGGGCGCCGAAAGGCAAGGCGGTGCTGCGCGTGGTGCTGCTGGGCGCCGCGGCCATCGTCCTGACGGCGGGCGTGGGATCGGTTTTCGGCGTGGCCGCGTAGGCGTCGCGATCGCGCTCGCGGGCGCCCGCGAGCGCGATCGGGAAAGCGCGCGCCGCCGGGACCGCAGGCGGCCGCGCTGTTCCGCCTATCTGTCACTGGTTCAGGCAGATTTGATGATATTGGGGAATACACCCAGTGACAGTCCGAATGCCAGCTTTCAGAATACGCGCCACATCGTGGTTTGCCCAAGAAGCCGGTGATGCACGATAGGCCCAGGAATATCCTTCCGTACGGCTGCCACGTGCAGAGCCGCTCAACCCCTAGCGGAGATCTCTCGCATGACTATGCTGCAACGCCTTACCCCGATCGCGCTCACGCTGGGGGCGCTGACGCTCGCCGGCGCAGCGCATGCCGCCGATACCATCAAGATCGGTATCCCCCAACCCATGACGGGTCCGAATACCCAGTACGGCGATCAGATCCAGGCGGGCGCGTTGACCGCCATCGAGACCATCAATGCCAAGGGGGGTGTCAAAGGCAAGAAGCTCGAACCCATCCTGATCGACGACGGCTGCGAACCCAAGCAGGCCGTGCCCGCCGCCAACCGTGTCGTCAATTCCGGCGCCAAGTTCGCCGTGGCGCATGCGTGCTCCGGCGTGACGGTGCCCGCCGTGAATGTCTACGAGCAGGAACATATCGTCGCCATCACGCCGGGCGCGACCTCGCCGCTGGTCACCGACACCATCAAGCCGCATTACTTCTTCCGCACCATCGGCCGTGACGACCAGCAAGGTCCTTTCGCCGCCAACTACATCGCCAAGACCGTCAAGCCGAAGAAAGTCGCGGTGCTGCATGACAAGCAGACCTACGGTTCGGGCGTGGCCACGCAGGTGCGCGATACGCTCAAGAAAGACGGCGTGAACGTCGTCATGTTCGAAGGCATCAACGTCGGCGACAGCGATTATTCGGCCGTGATCACCAAGCTGAAGTCCGCCGGCGTCGACTTCGTGTACTTCGGCGGCTATCACCCCGAGCTGGGCCTGCTGCTGCGCCAGTCGCGTGAACAGGGCTTGAACGTGCAGTTCATGGGGCCCGAAGGTACCGCCAACCAGGATCTGGTGGCGATCGCCGGTCCGGCCATCGAGGGCCTGCTGGTGACCCTGCCGTCCGACTTCACCAAGCTGCCCGGCAACGAAGGCATCGTCAAGGCCTTCCACGACAAGAAGCGCGATCCGGACGGCGCCTTCCAGATGCCGGCCTACGCCGCTGTGCAGATCCTTTCGGACAGCATCACCGCAGTGGGCGAGGATCCGACCAAGGTAGCCGACTATATGCATCAACACTCTTTCAACACCGCGATCGGCAAGGTCGAATACGATGCGAAGGGCGACCTGAAAAATTTCGAATTCGCGGTGTTCAAGTGGGATAAGAACGGCAAGAAAACTCAGCTGTAATGGCGACTGCCCCATGAGACGGGGCCTCAATTCGAACGCCCAGGTTTCCGGCTCCGGGTCGTATTACCGGGGCCGGTGCTATTTGGAGCCTGCATAAGACATGTCTGACCTTCTCCCCCAACTTACGCAACAATTCTTCAATGGATTGTCGCTGGGCGCCATTTATGCCCTGATCGCCATCGGCTACACGATGGTCTACGGCATTATCGGCATGATCAACTTCGCGCACGGCGAGATCTATATGATCGGCGCCTACGTCGGCCTGGTGACGCTGACGGCGATCGGCACGCAGAGCGGCGCGCCGGTGCCTTTGATCGTCGCGGCCATGCTGATCATGGCAATGGCCGTGACCGGCGTCTACGGCTTCGCCGTGGAGCGGGTGGCGTACAGGCCCTTGCGGAGCAGTCCGCGCCTGGTGGCGCTGATCTCGGCGATCGGCATGTCGATCTTCCTGCAGAACTGGGTGGCGCTGGGGCAGGGGGCGCGCGATATGGCGGTGCCCAATATCATCTTCGGCGCGATCAATTTCACGATGGGCGACAAGTTCGACGTCACCATCCCGTATTCGCGCGTCATGATCATCGTGGTGACGGTGGTGCTGATGATAGGGCTGTCGCTGTTCATCAAGTATTCGAGGATGGGCCGCGCGTCGCGGGCGTGTTCGCAGGATATGCATATGGCGAACCTGCTGGGTATCGATACCAACCGCGTCATCTCCTTTACCTTCGTGCTGGGCGCGGTGCTGGCCGCGGTGGGTGGCGTGCTGATCGCGCTGACGATCGGCAAGCTGAATCCCTTCATCGGCTTCATCGTCGGAATCAAGGCCTTCACGGCCGCGGTGCTGGGCGGAATCGGCAGCATTCCGGGCGCCATGCTCGGCGGCGCCTTGCTGGGCCTGGTGGAAACCTTCGCGGCCGCCTACATCTCGTCGCAGTACAAGGACATCATCGCTTTCCTGCTGCTGGTGCTGATCCTGCTGTTCCGCCCCACCGGTCTGTTGGGCAAACCCGAGGTGGAAAAAGTCTGATGGCGAATCAAATCAAAAACGCATTCATCGCGGCCGTCCTGACCGCGTTCATCGTGACGCCGGTGTTCGGCCTGCAACTGGTGCGGCAGGGCGCGCGCACCCTGATGGATCCGCACTGGAGCAATGTACTGATCGCCATGGCGGTAGTCTTCGTCGGGCAACTGCTGCGTCCCTGGCTGGCCTTGCCGTTCAAGCGCATGAAGCGCGAATTGCCGACGCTGCCGGCGGCGCCGGTGCAGGGCCACAAGTGGCTGATGGTGCTGATCGTGGCCGTGGCCATCGTGTGGCCGTTCTTCAGCGACCGCGGCTCGGTGGACATCGCCACGCTGGTGTTGATCTACGTGATGCTGGGCCTGGGCCTGAATATCGTGGTGGGCTTCGCCGGGCTGCTGGACCTGGGCTTCGTCGGTTTCTACGCGGTGGGCGCTTATACCTATGCCTTGCTGTATCACTGGGGCGGCTGGACGTTCTGGGAATCGCTGCCGTTCTCCGGCGCGGTCGCGGCCCTGTTCGGCTTTGTGCTGGGCTTTCCGGTGCTGCGCCTGCGTGGCGATTACCTGGCCATCGTGACGCTGGGCTTTGGCGAAATCATCCGCCTGCTGCTGATCAACCTGAACTGGCTGACGGGCGGTCCGGACGGCATTTCGGGCATACCCAAGCCGACCGTGTTCGGCTTCGAAATGGCGCGTACGTCCAGCGTGGAAGGGCAGAAGACCTTTCATGAACTGCTGGGCCTGACTTTCCAGAACCAGCATGTGATCATCTACCTGTACCTGATGGCGCTGATGCTGGCGCTGATTACGCTGTTCGTGGCCACGCGCCTGAAGCGCATGCCGGTGGGGCGCGCATGGGAAGCCCTGCGCGAGGATGAAATCGCCTGCCGCTCCCTGGGCTTGAATCCCACGCGCATCAAGCTGTCGGCCTTTACCCTGGGCGCCATGTTCGCCGGTTTCGGCGGCGCGTTCTTCGCCGCGCGCCAGGGCCTGGTGAATCCGGAGTCCTTCACGTTCATCGAATCGGCGCTCATCCTGGCCATCGTGGTGCTGGGCGGCATGGGCTCGCAGATAGGCGTGATCCTGGCGGCCATCCTGCTGACGGTGCTGCCGGAACTGGCGCGCGAGTTCGCCGAATACCGCATGCTGATGTTCGGCCTGGTGATGGTGTTGATGATGATGTGGCGTCCGCAAGGCCTGCTGCCGATGAAGCGTCCTCACGTGGAGCTGGACAAATGAGCGACGTGCTATTGAAGGTATCCGGGCTGTGCATGCGTTTCGGCGGCCTGCTGGCCGTCGACCATGTGGACTTCGACGTCAAGAGCGACGAGGTGTTCGCGATCATCGGACCCAACGGCGCGGGCAAGACGACGGTGTTCAACTGCGTGGGCGGCTTCTACAAGCCCACGGAAGGCGACATCCTGATGGACGGCCAGCGCATTACGGGCCTGTCCAGCCATATGGTGGCGCGCCATGGACTGGTGCGAACCTTCCAGAACGTGCGGCTGTTCAAGCAGCTGACGGTGCTTGAAAACCTGCTGGTGGCGCAGCATACCCAGGTGGAGACGCGCTTGCTGCCCGGCTTGCTGAAGCTGAAATCCTATCGGCAGTCGGAAGCGGACGCGCTGTCCCGCGCCGCGCAGTGGCTGGACTTCATGGGACTGCGGCAATATGCCAATCGCGAGGCGGGCAATCTGGCCTATGGCCACCAGCGCCGGTTGGAGATCGCCCGCTGCATGATCACCAAGCCGCGCCTGCTGATGCTCGACGAGCCCGCGGCCGGCCTGAACCCGCAGGAAAAGCAGGATCTGCAACGGCTGATCGATCGCCTGCGCCGGGAGTTCGGCGTGGCGGTGCTGCTGATCGAACACGACATGAGCCTGATCATGGGGATCTCCGACCGCATTCTCGTCATGGAGCACGGCAAGCCCATCATGACCGGCACGCCGCAGGCGGTGCGCACCGATGAGCGCGTCATCAAGGCGTATCTGGGAGAAGAGTAATGCTGAAGCTGGAGAACGTGCACACCTACTATGGCGCGATCCAGGCGCTGAACGGTGTGACCGTGGAAGTGAACAAGGGCGAGATCGTGACGCTGATCGGCGCCAACGGCGCCGGCAAGACGACGCTGCTGATGACGGTATGCGGCAATCCGCGCGCGCGGTCGGGCACCATCACTTTCGAAGGCCAGGACATCACGAAGAAGGAAACGTCGCGCATCATGCGCAGCGGCATCGCGATTTCGCCCGAGGGGCGGCGCGTGTTCAAGGACCTGACGGTGGTGGAGAACCTGATGATGGGCGGGTTCTTTTCCAATCGCGCCGAGATCCAGCAAGGGCTGGAGTATGTCTACGATCTGTTCCCGCGGCTGAAGGAGCGCGCGGAGCAGCGGGCGGGCACGATGTCGGGCGGCGAGCAGCAGATGCTGGCGATCGGCCGCGCGCTGATGACCCGTCCGCGCCTGTTGCTGCTGGACGAGCCCACGCTGGGCCTGGCGCCGCTGATCATCGCGCAGATCTTCGACATCATCCGCACCATCCGCCAGCAGGGCGTCACGGTGTTCCTGGTCGAACAGAACGCCAACAAGGCGCTGGGAGTGGCGGATCGCGGCTACGTCCTGGAAAACGGCCGCGTCGTACTGCAGGACACCGGCGCCAACCTGCTGGCCAACGCGGACGTGCGCAAGGCTTACCTGGGCGGGTGAGGCTGTCGCGCGGCGTCCGCCTGATAGCGCTGGATCACCGCCAGCGCCAGGGCGTCGATGGAGTCGGTCATGGGTACATCGAACTCCACGCGGCGGTCGTGGGGGATCGCGAGGGGGAGTTCGGTGCAGCCCAGGGCCACCGCTAACGCGCCGCGCGATTCCAGCAGGCGGACACAGGCGGCGGCGGGTTCGTAGGCTTCGGCCAGGCGGTTGGCCTTTACGGCCAGGATGGACTTGGTGCAGTAGGCGACCTGTTCGTCCTCGCTGGGGACGATGCACTCGTAGCCGTGGCGTTCCAGGGTGCGTTGGTACAGCCCGAGGCGCAAGGTGGCTTCGGTGCCCATCAGGCCTATCTTGCCTTCGCGTATGCCGCGGCGATGCAGGTCTTCCACCACGGATTCGATGATGTGCAGCACCGGTGCGCGCGAGGCCTGCACCATCTGCTCGTACCACAGGTGCGCCGTGTTGCAGGGAATGGCGACCAGGCGCGCGCCGCTGTCGTTCAGGAAGCGGATGCCGCGCAGCAGGTAGGGCAGGGGATCTTCGCCGCCGCGCGTGGCGGCCGTGCGGTCCGGCACGCGCGGGTCGTTCAGCAGGACCGCGGGAATGTGGTCCTGATCGCGATCGGCGGGTGTCAGGGCGGACAGGCGCAGGGCGAAGGCGGCGCCGGCCATGGGCCCCATGCCGCCGAGGATGCCCAGATAGCAGCCGGGATGCGCATCGTTCACTGCAAGGACTCCGGTTTTCGGGTGGGGGTCAGCACTTTGCCCGGGCGTTCGGTGCCGGCCGCGCCGTCCTTCCAGACCTGGCGGCCGTTGACCCATACGCCCTGGATACCCTGGCTGACCTGGATCGGCTGGTCGAAGGTCGCCCGGTCGGAGACGCGGTCGGGGTCGAACAGCACCAGGTCGGCATAATAGCCCGGCTGCAGCAGCCCGCGTTCGGCGACGCCGTAGTTGCGGGCGGCCTGGCCGGTCATTTTGTGGATGGCTTCTTCCAGGGATAGCAGCGATTGCTCCCGCACCAGCGTGCGCAGCACGTTGGTGAAGGTGCCCCATTGCCGGGGATGCGGGTGCGGGTCGAAGGGCAGGCCGTCGGAGCCGACCATCGCCAGGGGGTGGCTGAGGATGCGCTTGACGTCCTGCTCATCCAGCAGGAAATAGATGGCGCCCGCGGGCGACAGCTTCCGCAGCGTTTCCTCGTCCGTCAGGCCCAGTTCTTTCATCACGTCCGCGAAATCGCGGCCCTTGGCTTCGGGGTAGCCCTTGGACCAGGTGATCATGGTCCGCCGCGAGATGCGCACGCGATCCAGGCGCAGCATGGTGGAGGTGGCGGGGTAGGGGTGGCAGTCCAGGCAGACGGGCTGCAGGGCGCCGGCGCGCTCCATCAGCGCCAGCGTTTCGACCGAACGGCCGTGGTTTTTCTCGCCGGCCAGCTTGTGGTGGGAGAACACCACCAGGCAGTCCAGGGCCTTGCCGATGTCCAGCGCTTCCTGCATGGCGGGGACGATGTGGTCCGCTTCGTCGCGCAGGTGGGTGGCGTACAGGCCGCCGCGGGCGCGGATGGGCGCGCCCACCTCGATGATTTCGCCGGTGGGGGCGTGCGCGGCGGGCGGATAGAAGGTGCCGGTGGACATGCCGAAGGCGCCGGCGGCCATGGCTTCCTCCATCATGGCGCGCATGGCGTCGATTTCTTCGCCGGTGGCGGCGCGGCCGGTGTCCGCCATGGCGGCGACGCGCAGGGTGGTGTGGCCGACCAGCGGGATGACGTTGACGGCGGCCGGCGCGTCGCGCAGCGCCTGCAGCCAGGCGGCGAAGGTCTTGAAGCGGAACAGCGAGGGCGGTCCCAGCAGGTCCAGCGGCTGCGGGATTTGCTCGCTGACCAGCGGGGCCAGGCTGACGCCGCAGTTGCCTGTCACCACGGTGGTGATGCCCTGGGACACCTTGGGCGTCATGTCGGGATGCGCCAGCAGGTAGCCGTCGTCGTGCGTGTGCGAGTCGATGAAGCCGGGCGCGACGACCTGACCCCGCGCGTCGACCGCCGGTACATCGGCGGCATCGAAGCTGCCGATGCCGGCAATGCGTTCGCCGGCGATGGCGATGTCGGCGCTATAGCGTTGCTTGCCCGTGCCGTCGATCACGGTGGCGTTACGCAGAATTAAATCGGCATTCATATCGATGCTCACCTCGCAAGAAACGGGTGTTGGTTTATTCGGGGCCGCGGCGGAGCCGGCTCCGCCGGTCCGCCCGCGGCGCCCCCTTGAGGGGGAAGCGCGCCAGCGCTTCGGGGGTGGGTTCTCCCCTCCGGTCCGCCCGCGGCGCCCCCTTGAGGGGGAAGCGCGCCAGCGCTTCGGGGGTGGGTTCTCCCCTCCGGTCCGCCCGCGGCGCCCCCTTGAGGGGGA
>NZ_CBCSCA010000027.1:0-20804 GCF_965137885.1 Bordetella sputigena | reverse complement strand
GGCCTTAGGGGGGGGCCTTAGTCCAGTTTCTCGATCTTGGCGGTTTCGATGATGTCGTGCCACTTCGCCGTTTCGCTATCGATCAGCTTCTTGAAGTCCTCCGGCGAGCCGCCCGCGGGCACGGCGCCCAGGGTGGCCAGGCCTTCGCGGACTTCCGGCGCCTTCAGGGCCTGGTTGATGTCGGCATTGATCTTGGCGACCACGTCCGCCGGCGTGCCGTGCGGCGCGACCACGCCGCCCCAGGCCACGGTCTCGTAGCCTTTCAGGCCGGCTTCGTCCAGCGTCGGGACCTCAGGCAGCAGGTCCAGGCGTTTCAGGCTGCTCACGCCCAGCGCGCGTACCTTGCCGCTCTTGACCAGCGGCACGGCTTCGGAGGAATTGGCGAACAGGTAGTCGATGCGGCCGCCCAGCAGGTCCTGGATGGCGGCCGGACCGCCGTTGTAGGGGATGAACATGACGTCGATCTTGGCCATGCTCTTGAACAGCTCGCCGCCCATGTGGCCGGTGGTGCCGACGCCCGGCGCGCCGTACGACAGCTTGCCCGGATTCTTGCGCGCCAGGTCGATCAGTTCCTGCACGCTGTGGGCAGGGGAGCTGACCGGCACGACCAGGACGTTGTACAGGTCCATCATATGGACGACCGGCACCAGGTCCTTGTCCACGTCGTAGGGCAGCTTCTTGAACAGCGAGCGGTTCACGGCCAGCGTATTGATGTTGCCGTAGCCGATGGTGTAGCCGTCCGGGGCGCCGCGCTTGACCAGGTTGATGCCGATATTGCCGGCCGCGCCAGGACGGTTTTCGATGACCAGCGTGCCGCCGGTCTGCTTGGCCACTTGCGCGGTGACCAGCCGCGAAAGAACGTCCGGCGAACCGCCGGCCGCGGACGGCACGATGAACGTGACGGGATGATCGGGCCAATTGGAGCCGGCGGCGGCCGCGCTGCCGGCGATGGCGATCAGGGCCGTGGCGACGGCCCAGCGGCGAAACTGCGTGATGGTGGACATAGTCCGTTCCCCTTGCTTGGTTTGGATGGCTGCGGGTCATGCGACCCTTGGGCGGGCGGGGCCGCCGTCCGGGTCAAGCGGGGGAAGGTACCACCGGCCCCGCGCCAGCCGCATATCAAAAAATATGGAAAACCTATAATCCCGCGTTATCCCAGAACTCCTGAACTTCCGGCACGGCGCGTCATGCGCGGCGGGCCGTAGCGAGGCTCATCCCGTGTCTACAGGGTCGATGGACCGGCCGCCGCTGAACCTGCGCCAGATCGAAGTCTTTCGCGCCATCATGCTGTCCGGCTCCATCAGCGGCGCCGGCCGCATGCTGCACGTCTCGCAGCCCGCCATCAGCCGCGTGCTGGCCTTGATGGAAAGCCGGCTGCGCTACCCGCTGTTCGAACGGTCGCGCACCCGCCTGACGCCCACCGCCGAAGCGCGCCGCCTGTATGCCGAAGTCGAACAGGTGTATGGCGGCATCCAGCGCGTCAACGAGCTGGCCACGACCCTGGGCGAGGCCGGGGCCGGCATGCTGCGGGTCGTCTCCAGCGCCAGCTATGGCCAGCGCATGGTCCCCATGGCCTTGCGCGCGCTGCGGGCGGCGCGGGCGCGCGTGCGGGTCGATTACCGCACCGCTACCTTCGACGAGCTGGCGGGGTATTTCCTGGGCGGTCATGCCGACATCGCGGTCTCCATGCGTCCGCCGGATCATCCCAATCTGGCCGCCGTCGAGCTGGGCAGCTCGCAGGTCGTCTGTATCCTGCCACCCGGCCATGCGCTGGCGGCGCGGCCGGTGGTCCGGGCGCGGGATTTTTCGTCGGTGGACTGGATCGGCTATCCCGCGGAAGCGCCGCTGGGCCGCGTATTGACGGCGTTCTTCGACGGTCCGCCCGCCCATGCGCCGGCGCTGGAAGTCCACTCGCCCGTCATGGCGGCCGCCTTCGTGCAGCAGGGCCTGGGGCCGGCCCTGGTGGACGCCTGGTGCGTCGGCCCGGAATTGCGGCGCTCCGTCGCCGTGCGCCCGATCGAACCCGCCGCCAGCGTGGGCATCTGGGCGACCTATTCCGAGCTGCAGCCCCTGCCGCTGATGGCGCATCGCTTTCTGGAGGTGCTGCGCGAGGTGCTCGCCGGCGAGCCGGCGCCCGTCTACGGAGATCCGGTTACGTCCTGATGCCTCGGCCGCCGCGGCGCGGGTGTACAGTCCCGTAAGCATCTACCGCCACGCGGACCGCGGGGGTAACTCGCAGGGGAGCGCCGCCATGACGCACTACGAATTGATCGGTTCGCGGGGCTGCGGCTCGGCCATCATCGAAGCCGCATTGCGCCTGTCCGGTCTGGACGCCCGCATCACCGACGTACCTTATCTCAAGCCCGGGCCCGGCCGCGACCGCTTGCTGGGGCTCAATCCGCTGGGCCAGGTGCCCACGCTGATCCTGCCGGGCGGCGCCGTGATGACCGAAAGCGCGGCCATGATCCTGCATCTGAACGACGCCGCGCCCCACGCCAATCTCGTCCCGGCCGCCGGCACCCTGCCGCGCGCCCGGTTCTTCGAGATGCTGGTGCGCCTGGGCGCGGCGGTGTATCCGACCTTCACCTATGGCGACGACCCGGCGCGCTGGACCGGGGAGGGCGAAGCGGCGCACAAGCTGCGCGCCGCCACCGATGCCCGTCGCGAGCTGCTCTGGCGCACCATCGAACAGCAGGTAGGCGAACCGCATGTGCTGGGCGACCAGATGACGGCGCTGGACCTGTATGTGACGGTCATGACGCACTGGCGTCCACGGCGCGCATGGTTCGATGAGCACTGCCCGCGCCTGGCCGCGGCGGCCGACCAGGCGGCCGGGCATCCCCGCGTCCGCGACGTATTGCATCGGCATTTTTCCGGCGCGGGCGATTGAGCGGCAGGCCAGGCGGCGGCCGTCGCCGCGGCGCCGCGCGCAGCGGATCGATCGTCCAATTCCGCGGCCGCGCCGGCATCGCCGGCGCCCCGTGGCGGACGCCGCCGATTGGACAGGGGCCCGGTTTCGCCCTACTGTAGCGGCTGCGCCGCGCCGTCTTTTTTGTCCGGAGATGTCTTCGGACCGGCCGCCACGCTACGCATGTTCTTCCCATGACTTCGCCATCGATCAAGCGCGACGTGCCGCATGGCGCGGATGCGCCGCCACGCCATACGCGCGGCACGCCGGGCTACCGCAATACCAACTGGGCGCTGTTCGCCGCCGGCTTTTCCACCTTTTCGCTGATGTACTGCGTGCAGCCGCTGCTGCCGCTGTTCGCCGAACATTTCGGCATCACGCCCACGCAGAGCAGTCTGTCGCTATCGCTGACGACAGGCCTGCTGGCGCTGGCGATTTTCATCGTGGGATTCTGGTCCAGCCGCCTGCCGCGCAAAGGCATCATGGCGATCTCGCTGTTCGCCTCCGGAATCCTGACGCTGGCCGCGGCGCTGACGCCGACCTGGCATGCGCTGCTGGCGGTGCGCGCGCTGCAAGGGCTGGTGCTGGGCGGCGTGCCCGCCGTGGCCATGGCTTATCTGGCGGAGGAGGTCGAGCCGTCCGACCTGGGATTCGCCATGGGGCTGTATATCGGCGGGAGCGCGTTCGGCGGCATGGCGGGCCGGGTGATGACCGGCCTGCTGGCGGACTATTTCGACTGGCGTATCGCCATGATGGCGGTGGGCGTGCTGGGCATGGGCGCCGCCGTGCTGTTCGTGATGAGCCTGCCGGCGTCGCGCCATTTCACGCCCCAGCGCGGCGGCGGCTGGGCCGCGGCCCGAACCGGCATCATGACGCACCTGGTCGACGTCAACCTGTTGTCGCTGTTTGCCTTGGCCTTTCTATTGATGGGCGGCTTCGTCACCATCTACAACTACGCGGGCTTTCGTTTGCTGGCGCCGCCGTATGCGCTGAGCCAGGCCGCCATCAGCGCGATCTTCACGGTGTATGTGGTGGGGATATTCGCGTCGGCGCTGTTCGGCCGCCTGGCCGATCGCCATGGGCGCGGGCTGATGCTGTGCCTGGGCGTCGGGACCATGCTGCTGGGCGTATTGCTGACGCTGTCCTCCATGCTGCCGGCAATGGTGGCGGGTGTGATCCTGGCGACCTTCGGTTTCTTCGCCGCCCATGCGGTGGCCAGCGGGTGGGTGGGACAGCTGGCGCGCGGATACAAGGCGCAGGCGGCTTCGCTGTATCTGCTGGCGTACTACCTGGGGTCCAGCGTGCTGGGCTCGGTGGGCGGCACATGCTGGGAAGTGGCGGGATGGAACGGCGTGGCGGGCCTGATCGGCACGCTGCTGGTGCTGGGCCTGGCCTTGGCCTGGCGGTTGTACGCGGTCATCGGCGCGAAGCCGGCCCAGGCGGCGCCGGTATCCGCATCGAAGGCCCGCTGAGCGGCGGCGCCGCGGGCTTCGAGTGGCCGCGTCGGCGCCGCGCCTACGAGGTCTTTCCGTCGCCCTGCATCGACACGCGCAGGATGATGCTCAGGCCCGCGCCGACGATGATGACGGCGCCGACGGAGGTCAGTACGTCCGGCGTTTCGCGCCAGAAGATCCAGCCCAGCAGCGTGGCCCAGATCAGCCCGGTGTAATCGAAGGGCGCGACCACCGACGCGGGCGCGATCCGGAAGGCTTGCGTGATCAGCGACAGCCCCGCCGTGCTGAACAGGGCAACGCCGGCGAAAAACGGCCAGTGCGTCGGGTCGGGCGTGCGCCAGAACCAGGGCAGCACGGCCGCGCTGCATACCAGCTGGCCCGCGACGATGTAGAACGCCATGGTCAGGAAGCTTTCGCCAGGGCCGATGAAGCGCGCGCTGATCATCATGGCGGCATAAAGCACCGCCGTCACCAGCGGCAGCAGCGCCGCCGGCTGGAAGCCGGACGCGCCCGGCCGTACGATGAACAGGACGCCGACGAAGCCCAGCGCGATGACGGCCCAGCGCATGGCGTCGACGCGCTCTTTCAGCACCAGCACCGAAAGCAGCGTTACGCACAGCGGCGCCGCGTATGAGATCGCGGTGGCTTCCGCGAAAGGCAGATAGCGCAGGCTGCCGTAGAACGCGCTGGCGGACACGACATTGATGGCGCCGCGCAGCAGGTGGATGCCGGGATGGCGTGTGCGCAAGGCCAGCTTGCCGCCCATGGCGACGACTACCGCGGCGACGAAGGGCAGGGCGATCGCGCAGCGCAGGAACAGGATCTGGGGCGGCGAGTACATGCCGCCCAGCCATTTGGCGATCGCATCGCTGATGGTCAGGCTTAGCATGCCCACCAGAATGCAAAGAATGCCGGCGGCCGCCGTGGGCGGCGCCGTCTGATGTGTCTGCATGGGGTTCAACTGCTGGAGGTGGCCCGCGGCGGTGTCGGCATCGGGCTCAGCTGCCGGAGGTGGCCCGCAGCGCCTGCCAGGCGACCAGCGCCCAGGCGGCCAGGAAGGCGGTGCCGCCCAGCGGCGTGATCGCGCCCAGCCACCGTATGCCGGTACCCGCCAGCAGATACAGGCTGCCGCTGAACACGACGATGCCGGCGAACATCAGCCACCCCGCGGCGTTCCATATTCCCGGCGCATGGGCGAAGCGCGGCGCCAACGCGGCGATCGCCAGCAGGCCCAGCGCATGGGCCATGTGGTAGGTGACGGCGGTCTGCCAGACCTGCAGCATGTCGGCCGACAGGATGCGCCGCAAGCCGTGCGCGCCGAATGCACCCGCGCCAACCGCCAGGAACATGTTCAGGGCGCCGAGAAAAATGAATACACGGTCAGGCATGGGGGCACTTCCAGGGCTAGGGTAACGTCCGTCCCCGATTCTACATCCGGGCGTGGGCGCGGACGTCCGCGCCGATGCGCGCGCGTTCAGAAAACCGTCAAGTTTTGACGGTGGACGCTCCCGCATGCTCGTGCTACCTTGCGCACGCCTTTGCGGCGGCGCAATGCGACGCCGCGCACCGGCAGCCATTCAGTCTTTGCCTGCGGGAGCAGGGCATGTACCCGATTTCTGTTTCCAAACCGGCGGTGCGTTCCGCCGATGGCCGCGGTCCCAACCGATGGGACTGGGCTTTGCTGCCCCTGATCCTGGGCGTACTGGCCGCGCTGGCCTTCGGCGCATCCCAGATGGCGAAGCCTTATGCCGTGGGCACGCCGCTGCCCATCTCGCTGGATCCCGCCTATCTGCCCTATTACCTGTTGCGGACCACGCTGCGCATGTTCATGGCGCTGGGCGCCTCGCTGGTATTCAGCTTCGTGTTCGCCGCGGTGGCGTCCAAGTCGCGCACGGCGGAGAAAATCCTGGTGCCGATGGTGGACATCCTGCAGTCCATCCCTATCCTGGGCTTCCTGTCGATCACCGTCACGGGTTTCATCGCGCTGTTTCCGGGCAGCCTGCTGGGCGTCGAATGCGCCGCGATCTTCGCCATCTTCACCTCGCAGGCCTGGAACATGGCGCTAAGCCTGTATCAGTCGATGCGCACCGTGCCTTCGGAGCTGAACGAAGCCGCCCGCGTATTCCGGCTCAGCGCCTGGCAGCGCTTCTGGCGGCTGGAACTGCCGTACGCCACGCCGGCGCTGCTATGGAACATGATGCTGTCCATGTCCGGCGGCTGGTTCTTCGTGGTGGCGTCGGAGGCGATCACCGTATCGAACCAGGATATCAAGCTGCCCGGCATCGGTTCCTACATCGCCGTGGCCATCGATGCGCAGGACGTGCATGCGATCGTCTACGCCATCGTCGCGATGGCGATCGGCATTCTGCTGTACGACCAGCTGTTCTTCCGCCCGCTGCTGGCCTGGGCCGACAAGTTCCGCTTCGAGGATACCCAGGGCAATACCGCGCAGCAGTCCTGGGTGCTGGACTGGCTGCGCCGCGGCCGTCTCACGCGGGCCTGCAGCGATGCGCTGGCCACGCAGGCGCAACGGGTGCTGGGCTGGTTCCGGCGCGGCTATGACGGGACGTCGGTGCGCGCGCGCGTACGCACGCGCAGCGCCTACGTCGAGCGCGCCGTCGATGCGGTGCTGACGGCCCTGGCCTTGATCGCTGTCTGGCGCCTGGTGGTTTTCGTGCATGCGGAAGTGGGCTGGACCGAAGTGCTGCGCGTCTTCGGCCTGGGCCTGATCACGCTGTTGCGCGTGCTGGTGCTGATCAGCCTGGCCTCGCTGATCTGGGTGCCGCTGGGCATCATGATAGGCCTGCGTCCGGTCTGGTCGCAGCGGGTGCAGGCCTTGGCGCAATTGCTGGCCGCGTTCCCGTCCAACCTGCTGTTCCCGCTGGCCGTCATCGTGATCGTTGCCTTCCGCTTGAACCCGGAGATCTGGCTGAGTCCACTGATCATCTTCGGCACCCAGTGGTATATCTTGTTCAACGTCGTCGCGGGCGCGACCACCATTCCCAGCGAACTGCGCTATGCGGCGGACAACCTGGGCCTGAAAGGCTGGCTGAAGTGGCGCCGCTTCTATCTGCCCGCGGTCTTTCCGAGTTTCGTGACGGGCGCCATCACGGCCAGCGGCGGGTCATGGAACGCCAGCATCGTGGCCGAGGTCGTGACGTGGGGCAAGACCACGCTGACCGCAACCGGCCTGGGCGGCTACATCGCCGACATGACCTCGCGCGGGGATTTTCCGCGCATTGCGCTGGGCATAGGCGTGATGTGCGTATTCGTCATGGGCTTGAACCGGCTGCTGTGGCGCCGGCTGTACTTGCTGGCCGAAAAGTGGAGCAGATAGCGATGATGGGCGAAAACAATCTGCTGGATCTGACCGGCGTCAGCAAGATGTTCCGCACCGCCGACGGCGCGACCCGTTCGGTGCTTGAAGGCGTGGATTTCCATTTGCGGGAAGGCGAGATTGTCGCGCTGTTGGGCAAGTCCGGCTCCGGCAAGTCGACGCTGCTGCGTATCATGGCCGGCCTGATTCCGGCCGATCACGGCAGTATCCGCTATCGCGGGCAGCCGCTGTACGGTCCCGCCGCCGGCATCGCGATGGTGTTCCAGTCCTTTGCGCTATTCCCCTGGCTGACCGTGCGGCAGAACGTCGCGCTGGGACTGGAAGCGCAGGGCGTCGCGCCGGCCGAGCGCGAACAGCGCGCCGAGGCCGCGCTGGAATTGATCGGGCTGGCGGGCTTCGGTGGTGCCTTGCCGCGCGAATTGTCGGGCGGCATGCGGCAGCGCGTGGGCATCGCGCGGGCGCTGGCCACCAACCCCGACGTACTGCTCATGGACGAAGCCTTTTCCGCGCTGGACGTGCTGACCGGCGAATCGCTGCGCGACGACATGCTGGAGCTGTGGGAAGAGCGCCGCATGGGGACGCGCGGCATCCTGGTGGTGTCGCACAACATCGAGGAAGCGGTGATGATGGCCGACCGCATCCTGATTTTCGCCAGCGACCCCGGGCGCGTGCGCGACGAAATCCACGTCACGCTACCGCGTCCGCGCAACGCCGATTCGCCGGAAGTGCGCGCCCTGGTCGACCAGGTGTATTCCTTGATGACCGCCAAGCCGCTGCCGGCCTCGGCGGCCGGGGCGCCCGCCGCGCCGGTGCACCAGGCCTACCGGTTGCCCGATGCCAACGTCGGCACCATGGAAGCCGTGCTGGAGCTGCTGGCCGAACCGCCGCTGAACGGCAGGGCCGACCTGCCGCGCCTGGCGGAAGAGGCCGGCCTGCCCGACGAGGAATTGTTCCCGGCCTACGAAGCGCTGGGCCTGTTGGGGCTGGCGCTGGTCGAACAGGGCGATATCGCGCTTACGCCGGTGGGGCGGCGCTATGCCGGCGCGGAACAACAGGAACGCCAGGAAATATTCGGCCGCCAGCTGCTGGCGCATATCCCGCTGGCGGCCAATATCCGCCATTCGCTGCAGCAGGAACCCTCGGGCGAATTGCCGGACAAGCAGTTCCTGGACATGCTGGAAGAATTCCTGAAGGCCGATGAGGCCGAGCGGGTGCTGAAAGTAGCCGTCGAATGGGGCCGCTACGGCGAGGTCTACGGCTACGACTATCACACCGGCCGGCTGCATCTGCCGACCACGCCGGCGGAATAGCCGTCAGCCTTCGCGCGCCGGCACCAGACGGATGCGCGTGATCTCCGATGGCGCGCCGATGCGCTTGGGCGGTCCCCAATAGCCGGTGCCGCGGCTGGTGTACACCCACATGCGCCCCATTTTCTTCAGCCCGGCGGTGAAGGGCTGCTGCAGCCGGACGAAGAAATTCCAGGGCAGGAACTGGCCGCCGTGGGTATGCCCGGAAATCTGCAGGCTGTATCCGGCCGGCTCCGCCGCGACCGAGGTGCGCGGCTGGTGCGCCAGCAGGATGCGCACGGTCGCGTCGGCCGGCGCGCCCAGCAGGGCGCCGCGCGGGTCGCTGCGCTGGGCCGGATCGAATTGGCCGGCGCTGTAGTCGGTGACGCCCGCCAGGACCAGGCGGGCGCCGTTGTGCGTAATGACCACGTGACGGTTGGACAGCACGTTCAGCCCCAGCCGCTGGAACTCCGCCACCCATTCGCGCGCGCCGGAGTAGTACTCGTGGTTGCCGGTGACCAGATAGGCGCCGTAGCGCCCGCTCAAGCCCGACAGCGGCGCCGTATGCGGCGAAAGCTGGTCCACCGGCCCGTCGACCACATCGCCGGTAACCGCGACGACATCGGCATCGAGCGCGTTCACGGCCGCCACGATGGCCTGCACGTAAGGCCGGCGGATGGTCGGGCCCACGTGCACGTCGCTGATCTGGGCGATGGTGAATCCCGCGAGAGCCGGAGGCAGGCCGGCAATCGGTACGTCGACCGTAACGACCCGGGCCAGGCGGCGGGCATTGAACAGGCCCACCAGCGTAATCAGCAGCGCCAGCACCGGCACCACCAGCGCCGACGTGCCGCGCAGCGAGGCCATATCGGCGGGCAGGCCGCCCAGTGCGCCGGCGGCCCAGACCACCAGCAGCAGCACGTCGCGCAGCAGCGTCAGCACCAGCAGCGAGGAGAAAAACCCCATCGCCATCAGGCCCGTCCAGGCAACCTGCCGCGACCAGCCGGGCGCCATCTGGCGGGCGCGCGCGCCCAGCGGAATCAACAGGCAGGACGCGGCCAGGTACAGGACAGCGAGCCAGCGGATGGGCTCTGCTACGGGGGCTTCGGGGATCAGGCGCAGCGCGATGTAGACGTGCAGAAGAATGCCAATGGCAAGAATGCGGGTAATCAGAGGAGGGCGACGCATGCAGGGGTCTCCGCCGAATTGAAAAATAGCCGGCGCGCCCTCATTATGCGGTATGGCGCTCATGCGCCGCCTTAATTCAACGCGCGCCGCGGCCGGCTTTGTGTGACGGGCTTCGTGTCGCCCCGATCACATGCCGGCCGCGCCGTGCGCATTCTTCCGCCCCGAGTTTGGCCCGAGAACTGTTTTGAAAGACATCGAGTTCCTGCTGCTGGAGTACGGCCCGCTGCTGGTCTTCCTGAACGTCCTGCTTGAGCAGGCCGGCCTGCCCATTCCAGCCTATCCGCTGCTGATCGTCGCCGGCGCGCTGGCCGTGCATGGCAATCTGCCCTGGGAGCTGACCCTGGCGGCGGCCGTGGTCGCCTGCCTGATCGCCGATGCGGCCTGGTATGCCGGCGGCAAGCGCTTCGGCAGCGGACTGCTGAATACCGTATGCCGCGTATCGATCTCGCGCGATTCCTGCATACGGCAGACGCAATCGCTTTATTGGCGCACGGGGCCGCGCATTCTGTTCGTCGCGAAATTCCTGCCGGGGGCCAGCGCGCTGTCCACGGTGATGTCCGGCTATGCCGGGCTGCCGTTCCGCCGTTTCCTGGCGTACGACGCCGGCGGGTCGCTGATCTGGGCGGGATCGGCGCTGATCGTCGGGGCGGCCTTCAATGACATGGTGGGCGATGTCATCGCCGTGCTGGGCGAGTATGGCGGCTACGGCCTGCTCGCCATCGCGGTGATGCTGGCCTGCTACCTGGGCTATCGCTGGGTGCGCCGCAAGCGCACCATCCGGCGCTTCGCCCACGTGCGGCGCGTGACGCTGGACGAATTGGATGAAATGCAGGCCCAGGGCTGCGTGCCGGTGCTGCTGGACGTGCGGGCCAGCAGCGACGATCCCATGCCCGGCGCCATCGCCTTCGATCCGCATGCGCCGATCGGCCAGCAAGAGCAGGCATGGCCGGTCGATGCCCACATCGTGGTGTATTGCGCCTGCCCGGAGGAGATCTCCGCGGCGGTGCTGGCGGACCGCTTGTTGAAGGCCGGGTATCGCAACGCCTGCGCACTGGCGGGCGGGTACAACGCCTGGCTCGCGCGGCGGCAGGCCGAGGCGGCGCTCGCCATGGGCGCTGTCGGCACGGCCGGCGCGGCGGCAGCGGCCCCGGCGCGGGCGTCCGGAAGCTGAGCCGCCGTGCCCTCAAGATCGTCCAAGCCGGCGCCCCCGCCGCGTTCCGCCGAGGCGCCGTCGCTGCAAAGCCGGCAGGACATCGATCCCAGCGTCGCCGAATTCCTCGACGCCTTATGGCTGGAAGACGGACTGTCCCGCAACACCCTCAACGCCTACCGCAACGACCTGGCCGCCTTCGACGTCTGGCTGCACGAGCATGAAGGCCGGCGCATTTCGACGGCGCTTACCGGCGATATCGAGGGTTGGTTCGCCTCGGTCCATGCCGACACGCGGCCGACGACGGCCAACCGCCGCCTGTCGGCGCTGCGGCGCTACTTCCAGTGGGCCTTGCGCGAGCGCCGCATTGCCCAGGACCCCTGCCTGTCCGTCCGTTCCGCGCGGCAGCCGCTGCGCACCCCTAAAACCTTGTCGGAAGCCCAGGTCGAGGCCCTGTTGCGCGCGCCGCGCGTCGACACCGAACTGGGCCTGCGCGACAAGGCCATGCTCGAAACCCTGTACGCCACCGGCCTGCGCGTTTCCGAACTGATGAGCTTGAAGGCGCTGGACGTCGACCTGAACCAGGGTGTCGTGCGGGTCGTGGGCGGCAAGGGCGGCAAGGACCGCCTGGTGCCGCTGGGCGCGGAGGCCGCGCATTGGGTGGACCGCTACGTCAAGCATGCGCGGCCGTTGCTGCTCGCGGGGCGGCTTTGCGATGCGCTGTTCGTCACGATACGCGGCGACGCCATGCACAGGCAGACGTTCTGGCTGATGGTGGGCCGCTATGCGCGCGAAGCCGACATCCGCGCGCCGATTTCGCCGCACGTCCTGCGCCACGCCTTCGCCACGCATCTGGTCAACCACGGCGCCGACCTGCGGGTCGTGCAGATGCTGCTGGGCCATGCGGATATCTCGACCACGCAGATCTATACCCACGTCGCCCGCGAACGGCTGAAGACGCTGCACGCGCAGCATCATCCGCGGGGTTGAAGGACCGTACGGCCCGGGAGCGCGGCGGACGCGTGCCGCCCACGCGACGCTGGCACGTGACGCCGCCCATGTCGCCCGGGCCGGGCTCGCCGGGTCCGCGCGCCGGCCGGATGACGGCGCCGGCCGCCGGCCCGGGCTCAACGCGTCTTGCGGAAGGTCAGGTTGACGCGGCTGGCGCCGGTCGCGGGATGGACGCCGTCGCGCAGCGGCGCGATGCCGTGAAAGGCCAGGCGGGACGGCCCGCCCCACACGGCGACGTCGCCATGCACCAGCGGAAAACGCCGTGGCCGGTCGTTGCGCTGCAGGCCGCCGAACAGAAAGGTGGCCGGCAATCCCAGCGATATCGAGACGATGGGCGCGTCCAGGTCCAGTTCGTCGCGATCCTGGTGCAGCGTCAGCCGGGCGCCGGGCCGGTACAGGTTGATCAGGCAGGCTTGCGGCGCGAAATCCGCGTAGCCGGCACGGTCCGCGGCCTCGCGCGCAAGCCGGATCAGGGGCTCCGGCATGGCCGGCCAGGGCTTGCCGCTGAGCGGATCCTCGGCGCCATAGCGATAGCCGCGCCGATCGGAAATCCAGCCCTGTTCGCCGCAGTTCGTCATCGCCACGGACATCCGCTGCCCGCCCGGGGTGATCAGATGCCGGAACGGCGCCTCCGCGGCGATGGCCTTGACCGCGGCCAGCAGCTCCGCCCCGCTTGCGCAGGCATAGCGGCGCAGCAGCACGGCGCCCGGCGCGATGGGTTCGTCCCAGGGGATTTCATCTTCGGGGCTGCCGAACAGGTCGGCGGTCGCCGGCGGCGGGGCAGGGGAATGAGCCATGCCTGGCATTGTAGGATGCGCGCCGATCAGCCGGCGAAGCTAGAATAGGCTTCGTCTTTTCTGCAGGTATGAATCACCATGGATCTCACTTTCGACTTTCCCCAGCGGCTTACCGCCGGATACCAGGATTTCCTCTCAGGACGCTTCCACGCGGAGCGCAACCGGTATCGCCAATTGGCGGAAGGTCAAAGCCCCGAGATCATGGTCATCGGCTGCTGCGATTCCCGCGTCGCGCCGGAACTGATCTTCGACGCGGGTCCCGGCGAAATCTTCGTCCTGCGCAACGTCGCCAACCTGGTCCCGCCCTACGAGCCCGACTCGCACTACCACGGCACCAGTTCCGCCATCGAATTCGCGGTCAATGGCCTGAACGTCAAGCACATCGTCGTGATGGGCCACGCATCCTGCGGCGGTATCCGCTCGTATTACGACGATGCCGAACCGCTGGCCAAGGGCGACTTCATCGGCAAATGGATGTCCCAGATCGAAACCACCGCGCGCAAGGTCGACATGACCGGCGACCGCGCGGCCGATCTGCGCCGCCTGGAACTCAAGGTGGTGGAGCACAGCTTGAAGAACCTGATGACCTTCCCGTATATCAGCCAGCGCGTGCGGCGCGGCGAGCTGCAATTGCACGGTGCGTATTTCGGCGTGGCCACCGGCCTGCTTTTCGTCCGCGACCCCCAGTCGGGCGAGTTCGTCCCGGTCGGCGAAGGCCCTGGCGAAGGTCCCGGCCAGCACGGCGCGGCCTGAGGCGCGAAGGCGATGCCGGCCGCATTCCCACGCGCGTCATCCCGCGCTCGATCCAGCCTGCCCCGCCGGCGTGTCCTGCGTGCGTTGGGCGGCGGTGCCGCCGTTCTGGCGGCCGCGCCCTTCGCGCGGGTCCGGGCGCAGCCGGCGCCCCTGCGCATAGGCGTCATCGCCAGCGTCGCCAACGAAGCCACGGAAATCGCCATCGCCCAGGCGCGCGACGCGGGCGTCAACGCCAAGCTGGTGGAATTCGCCGATTGGGTGATGCCCAATGTCGCGGTCGCCGATGGATCGATCGAGGCCAACTTTTTCCAGCACAAACCCTTTCTGGATCTGTTCAACCGCAGCCGCGGCGCGAACCTGACGCCGATCGCCTATGGTTATTCGACCACCATGGGGCTGTTTTCCAAGAAGGTGAAACGCGGCGAAGCGCTGCCGCATGGCGCTTCCATCGGCGTGCCGGCCGATCCCGTGAATACCGGCCGCGCCCTGTTGCTGCTGCAGTCCATGGGCCTGATCAAGCTGAAGGCCGGCGCGGCGGAGCGGGCCACGCTGCTGGACGTGGAAAGCAATCCGCTGGACCTGAAGTTCGTCGCGATAGAGGGCGCGCAGGCGGCTCGCGCCTTCGACGATGTCACGGCGTCGGCCACCTACACGACCTTCGCCAAGCATGGCGGGCTGGACGAAAAAGACGGCCTGGCCTTCGACAACAACGACCCGGAAAATGTACGCCGCTACGCCATACGCTGGGTATCGCTGCCCGAGCACGCCCAGGACGCGCGCCTGCTGAAATTCATACAGGTGTACCAGCAGTCGCCGGAGGTCAAGGCCACCCTGCGGCGCCTGTACGGGGATTTGATCGACTTTCCCTGGTAGCGGCGGCGGCGCGGCGCGGGCGCCGGCGGCTTCCGCCCCGGTCCGCGGACGCGGCGTCCGGCCATCTCCGCCGCATCTCGTCCGGCGTCGCTCGATGGGGCGTAGCGTCTGGATGGCGAGGCCCGAGCCCGCGTCTACTCCTCGGCGGGCGCTTCGCCTTCCAGCGTGAAAAGGTCCCACACCGCCGTGAACAGCGCCGCGATCAGCGGCCCGATGACGAAACCGTTCAGGCCGAACAAGGCCATGCCGCCCAGCGTGGAAATCAGGATCACCCAGTCGGGCAGCTTGGTGTCCTTGCCGACCAGGATGGGCCGCATGATGTTGTCGACCGTCCCTATCACCAGCACGCAGAAGGCGATCAATCCCACGCCTTGCCAGATAGCCCCGGTCACCAGGAAGTACACGGCCACCGGCACCCAGATCAGCGCCGCGCCTACCGCCGGCAGCAGGGACAGGAAGGCCATCAGCACGCCCCATAGCAGCGAGCCCTGGATGCCCAGCACCCAGAACGCCAGGCCGCCCAGCAGGCCCTGCGTGGCGGCGACCGCCACATTGCCCTTGATCGTGGCGCGGATGACGGTGGTGAACTTGCGCGTCAGGTGCTGCTTGTAGGCCTCGCTGAGCGGGATCGCCCGGCTGATGCTGCGCGAGAGCGAGGCGCCGTCGCGCAGCAGGAAGAACAGCAGGTACAGCATGACGCCGAAGCTGACCACGAACTGGAACGTGTCCTGGCCGATGCTGAAGGCCTGCGTGGCCAGGAACTGGCTGCCCTGCACGGTGGCGGCGCTGAGCTTCTGCTGCAGGCTGCGTATGTCCGACAGGTCGAAACGGTCCAGCAAGGCATGCACGGACGGGGGCAGGGCGTTCAGCACCCGCTCAAAATACAGGCCGAAATTCAAATCGCCCGACTTTATCTGTTGATACAGCGCCGTGCCTTCCTGTACCAGCGAGCCGGTGATCAGAATCACTGGCAGAATGGCGATCAGCACGCACAGCAGCAGGGTGATCAGCGCGGCCAGGTTGCGGCGCTTGCCCATGCGCGCCAGCAGCCGGCGGTGCAGGGGGGCGAATATGATGGCCAGGATGGTGCCCCAGAACACGGCGCCGTAGAATGGCCACAGTATCCAGCCGAAGGCGATCGACACGACGATCAGCAGGAAAAGGAAAGTCCGGTAATGCAGGTTGGAGTTGCTCATTGTTGGGGTTTCCCGCGATAGCGTGCACCGCCCGTACGGCGGTGCGCCATGCGCATGATGCCATTGTCGGCCGGACCGTGCGCCATTCACGCAGGTGGAGGACAGACATGACGGATTCCGTCGACCTTAAGGGCATAGGGCTGAAAGTCACATTTCCCCGCCTGAAAATACTGGATCTCTTTCGCAACAGCGAACAGCGCCATTTGAGCGCCGAGGACGTTTACCGGCACTTGATGCACGAAGGCGTGGAGATGGGGCTGGCCACGGTATACCGCGTCCTGACGCAGTTCGAACAGGCGGGCCTGCTGAAGCGCAGCCAGTTGGGCGGCAACAAGGCGGTCTTCGAATTGAACGATGGCGACCGGCACCATGGCCATCTGGTCAGCACGTCCACCGGCGACGTGGAAGAGTTCGTCGACCCGGAAATCGAACGCCGCCTGCGGCAGATCGCCGACGATATGGGCTACAGCCTGACCGAATTCACCATCACGATTTTCGCCACGCCGAAGTAGGCCGACGCCCGCGGCGTTCAACGGCTGGCGGTGGCGGTCTCGAAAAAGCGCGCCAGCAGCGGCGTGTCGTCGCCGGCGCGGTGCGCCAGCAGGATCTGGCTGCTGGCGTCCGGCGTCTCCAGCGGGCGGTAGACGACGCCGGGAATGCCGGTCTTGGCGTAGGTCTCCGGCAACACGGAAACGCCCATGCCCGCCGCGACCAGGCCGACGATGGTGGCGCCTTCGCGCGCTTCCTGGCCGATCTGCAGCGCGAAGCCGGCGCGGCTGGCCAGCACGCCGACGTGCTCGAACAGGCCGCAGCCCAAGCCGCGCGGGAACAGGATGAACGATTCGCCGGACAGGGCCGCCATGGGCAGCGGTGCATCGTCGCGCGCCAGCGGGTGGGCCGCGGGCAGGGCGGCCATCAGCCGGTCGCTCCACAGCGTCAGGACGCGGATGTCCGGGGGCGGGCAGAACAGAATGGAAGGGCGCAGGAAACCCACGTCGATGCTGCGGTCCGCCAGCGCCTGCAATTGCTGCCCGGTGGACATATGCAGCAGGTCCGCCCTGGCGCCCGGGTGCCGGCTGCGGAATGCCTGAACGATGCGCGGGAAAGCCTCGAACATCGGCACCGACGCGGTGAAGGCGATGCGGATCTCGCCGGCTTCGCCTTGCAGCGCCTGCCGCACCACGTCGCCCGCGCGCTCCAGATGCTGCAGCGCTCGGCGGGCCTGTTCCAGGAATAGGGCGCCCGCCTCGGTCAGCTCCACGCGGCGCTTGGTTCGATGCAGCAGGGTGGCGCCCAATTCGTCTTCCAGGGATTTCACCTGCATGCTCAAGGGCGGCTGGCTGACATGCAGGCGGCGGGCGGCCGCGCTGAAGCTCAGCTCCTCTGCCACCGCCACGAAATAGCGGAGTTGGCGGAAATCCATGGTTATTTGGAAAAGCTATTAATGTGGAACGGAAAAAGTATTGGACGCTATGGTTTAGGGTAAACCATTATAACGTTTGCAACATAAAGTATTTTTGCGCAATTCTCAGGAGACCTGAATGCGAGCCAGCAGCGCGCTTTCCAAGTTTGTTCGCGGCTTCGGCCTGGCAGCGGCCATGGCCGCCGCCGTGATGCCGGGGACAAGCCACGCAGCCGACTTTCCGTCCAAGCCCATCAAGATCGTCGTGCCTTATGCGCCCGGCGGCGCGGTCGATATCGTCACCCGCCTCGTGGCCCAGAAAATGGGCGAGACGCTCAAGCAAAGCATCATTATCGATAACCGCCCGGGCGGCGCCACCAATATCGGCATGGACATCGTCGCGCGCGCTCCGGCCGACGGCTATACCCTGCTGACGGCGTCCAATTCCCTGGCCAGCAACGCGGCGCTGTTCTCCAACCTGAATTTCGACCCGGCCAAGGATTTGATCCCGGTGGGAGCGATCGGGTATGCGCCGCTGGTGGTCGTCGTGCCGGCCTCGTCGCAGTTCAAGACGCTGCAGGACATGATCGCCTACGGCAAGGCCAATCCGGACAAGCTGACCTATGCGACCGCCGGCAACGGCAGCTCGGGCCATCTGGCCAGCGAACTGCTGAAGGATGAAGGCAAGTTCAATGCGCTGCACGTTCCCTACAAGGGCGGCGCGCCGGCCATCACCGATATGCTGGGCGGCCGCATCGACTTCATGGCCATCAATCCCGTCGAAGCCATCCCGCACATCAAGGCGGGGAAGATGACGACCCTGGCCGTGCTGGATAGCAAGCCGTCCGCGTTACTGCCGGGCGTGCCGACGATTTCCGCGCTGGGCCTGCCGAACGCGGCCGCCGCCGTATGGTGGGGATTGTGCGCGCCGAAGGGCACGCCCGCCGACGTGGTCGCCACCTTGAACGACGCGCTGCAAAAGGCGCTGGCCGACAGCGCCGTGCAGGCGCGGCTGTCGGAACTGGGCGCGGTGACCACTCCGGGCAGCGCGGCCGACTTCGGCAAGTTCGTGCAGGAAGAGACGGTCAAGTGGGCGCGTGTCATCAAGGCCGGCAATATCAAGGCTGATTGATAAAGCCCAACCTTGAAGAAGGCCCACCCCCGAAGCGCTGCGCGCTTCCCCCTCAAGGGGGCGACGCTGGCGGACCGGAAGGAAGGCCCACCCCCGAAGCGCTACGCGCTTCCCCCTCAAAGGGGGCGACGCCAGCGGACCGGCAAAGCCGGCTCCGCGGCGTCCGCGGTTGTGCGGCACCGCCGAAACGCTGCGCGCGCCTCGCTCGCGCAGCGTCGTGTGAGGCGATGCGGTGTGCGTGGCGTTATGGAGCATGAGATGAATTACGCGGTACGGAATATCCAGCGCGCGGATGGCGCGGTTATCAAACAGCTGGCGGCGGCCGGTACGGCGACGGTGCATGAAGCGCAAGGCCGTAGCGGCCTGCTGCAGCCTTATATGCGTCCCATCCAGGCGGGCGCGGCGATCGGCGGTAGCGCGGTGACCGTGCTGGCCCATCCGGGCGACAACTGGATGCTGCACGTGGCCATCGAGCTGTGCCAGCCGGGCGACGTCATGGTCGTGGCCTGCAGCGCGCCCAACACCGACGGCATGTTCGGCGAACTGCTGGCCACGTCGATGCAGGCACGCGGCATCGTCGGCCTGGTCATCGATGCCGGCTGCCGCGATGTGCAGGCGCTCAAGGACATGCGGTTTCCCGTCTGGTCCAAGGCGATTTCCGCCAAGGGCACCATCAAGGCCACGCCGGGTTCGGTCAATCTGCCGGTGGTGTGCGCCGGCGCCATGGTGTCGCCCGGCGACGTGGTGGTGGCGGACGATGACGGTATCGTGATCGTCCCGCGCCGTCGCGCGGCCGAAGTGGCGCAGGCCTGCGAGGCGCGTCTGCAGAAGGAAGCCTTGAATCGCAAGCGCCTGGCCGCCGGCGAACTGGGCCTGGACATCTACGGCATGCGCGATAAGCTGCGCGAGGCCGGCCTGGTGTACGTGGACAGCGAAGCCGATCTACCCTGATTTCACGCCAGCTTCGTAGGCATAACGCATAGGCAGGCCGGGCCCTGAACGGCCGCCGTCCGGATCATCCGGCGGCGGCGCGGTTCAGGGCCCGGTTTTCTATTTCATGGCGCCGCGCGCAATTCGCATCGGGCTCATGCGTTCTTGTTTGCCGACTCTTATATAATATATAAGACGTGGTGACCGGATCAGCGGCGCCGCTAGCCAGGGCGCCGCCGCACCGTTATCTTTCACCGCGACAGCGCCTTCGCCTTGCAACCTTCTCTCTTGGATTCCCCGGCATGAAGCCCGCAGCGAACCCCGCAGCGCCCGTGATCGAGCCGCCGCTCGCCGATCCACCTACCGTATGGCAGTTGTTCACGGGTTTTTTCTGGCTGGGCATGACGGCGTTCGGCGGCGCCTTGCCGCTGGCGCGCCGCATGGCGGTGGAAAAGCATCGCTGGATTTCCAGCGAAGAATTCACCACGCTGCTGGGCCTGTGCCAGTTCCTGCCGGGCGGCAACATCATCAACCTGTCGGTCGCCCTGGGCATGCGTTTTCGCGGCCTGCCCGGCGCGTTGGGCGCGATGCTGGGTTTCGTGCTCATGCCCACGGTGGTCGTCATTATGCTGGGCGCGGTGTACGACCATTACCAGCACGATCCGCACGTAAAGCACTTATTCGCCGGCCTGGCGGCCGCGGCGGCAGGACTGCTGATTTCGCTCACCTTGAAGATCGGCGCGCCCTTGCTGAAAAACCGCTGGGGACTGTTCATCGCCGTGCTGGGCTTCATCGCCATTGCCGTCGTGCGCATGCCGCTGCTGCCCGCCATGCTGCTGATCACGCCGCTCAGCATCCTGATCACCTGGAGGATGCGCCGATGACCACCATCCTGATCCAGCTGGCCATTCTTTTCACCCAGCTGTCGCTGATCGGCTTCGGAGGCGGCAACACCATCCTGCCGGAAATGCAGCGCCAGGTCGTCGACGTGCATCACTGGATGACGGCGGAAAATTTCACGGCGCTGTTCGCGCTGGCCCAGGCCGCGCCGGGGCCGAACCTGATGATCGTGCCCATGATCGGCTGGCATATCGCGGGGCTGCCCGGCATGCTGGTCAGCAGCTTCGCCAAGTTCGTGCCGTCTTCGCTGGTGGTCATCGTGGTGATGCGCCTGTGGGACCGCTTCAAGGACAAGCCGTGGCGCGCGGTGGCACAGGCCGGCATTTTCCCGGTCACCGTGGGTCTGCTGGCGGCCAGCGCGGCCTTGATCACGGAAGCCTCGGTGGACGGGTGGCTGCTGGGCGCCATCGCGGCCGGCGTCGCGGTGCTGGGGTGGCGCACGCGGCTGCATCCCCTGTGGCTGCTGCTGGGCGGGGGGCTGGTGGGC
>NZ_CBCSCA010000026.1:0-22412 GCF_965137885.1 Bordetella sputigena | reverse complement strand
GCGGTTGCGGCTGGGGCTGCGGGGGCGGAGAAACCGGGGAATCGCCGTTGGCCCAGAGCTGGACCTGGACCGGCCCCGGATTTTCCGTGCGCCAATTTACGCCGAGCACCAGTACCAGGACCAGAATGGCGTGGACCAGTACGGCTAAGCCGAACGCTTTCCGATTGTCTTGCGCTGGCGGTGCTTCGGGCGCGCGGCTGGAGTGCTTGATCAGAGGAGGCGTCATCGAATCGAATGGATAAGGCGCCGATCAGCGCTTGGGCGCGGCGGGGCGCGGCTGCGGCTGTCCCGCCGCGGCCGCGGCGGCGCCCGTGGAGGATTGCTGGTCGACCAGCAGGCCCAGCCGCGTCACGCCGTTCGTACGCAGTTCGTCCATGACTTTCACGACGGATTCGTACGGCACCTTGCCGTCGGCCGCGATGACCACCGGGGTATCCGCCGTGATGCGCGCGCGGACCTGGCTGACCAATTCCGAACGGCCGATGTTTTCCGGATTGGCGCCGGGCTCGCGCATGCGCAGCGCGATATCGCCGTTTTGGGAAATCTGCACTTCCAGCGGCTTGACCGGGACGTCGGACGCCTGGCCCACCGAGGGCAGATTGATCAATCCGGGCGTGATAAGAGGCGCGGTGACCATGAAGATCACCAGCAGGACCAGCATCACGTCGATATAGGGAACGACGTTGATGTCGGCTTTCATGCGGCGGCTGGAGCGGCCGCTCGATCGTACCGAAGGCATCAGCGCACCTGCCGTTGCAGAATATTCAGGAACTCATCGACGAAGCTGTCGAAGCGGATGGACAGGCGGTCGATATCGTTGGTGAAGCGGTTGTAGGCCACCACCGCCGGGATGGCCGCGAACAGGCCGATGGCGGTGGCGATCAGGGCTTCGGCAATACCGGGCGCGACCGACGCCAGCGTGGCCTGCTGCATATTGGAAAGGCCGATGAAGGCGTGCATGATCCCCCATACCGTGCCCAGCAGCCCGATGTAAGGGCTGACCGAACCGGCGGACGCCAGGAAGTTCAGATGGGACTCCAGCGCATCCATTTCGCGCTGGTAGGCGGCGCGCATGGCGCGGCGGGCGCCGTCCAGGACGGCATTGGCGTCATTGGCGGCGGCGCGGCGCGCTTTCAGGAATTCCGTCATGCCGGCATCGAAAATCCGCGCCAGGGCGCCTTGTTCGGCGCGGCGGTTGGCCACGGCCTGCTGCAGCATGGACAGGTCGCCACCCGACCAGAAGTCGTCTTCGAAACGGCGTGTCTGCTGATGGGCCCTTCTGATAGCCAGGCGTTTGGCGAAGATGTACGTCCAGGACATGATGGAAATGCCCAGGAGCAGGAGCATGATCAATTGGACCGGCACGCTCGCATGTGCGATCAGTGCGAACAACGACAGGTCGTTGGAGACTTGCATTTTTATCCCTGAATAGAATCGAGTGTTGCGCGCAATCCCGGAGGCAGTGCCGCGGGCCGCAGAGTCGCCGCATCCACGCAGCACACTTGGATGTTGCCCTCGGCCAGCAGTTCCCCGCTGCGTTCCGCCCGCTGCGCGAAGTGTATCGAAGCCCGGCCCAGTCGTGTTACACGCGAACGTATGGTAAGCACGTCGTCCAGACGGGCGGGTTTGCGGTAGGCCATGTCCAGCGCGGACACCACGAAGATCCGACCGCATGCCTGCGCCATGCTGGATTGTTCAAAACCCAGCGCGCGCAGCCATTCGGTCCGGCCGCGCTCCATGAACTTCAGATAATTGGCATAGAAAACGACGCCGCCGGCATCCGTGTCTTCGTAATACACACGGATGTCGAGGGTCGATTCCAGGGAGCGCTGCGGGGACAACGAGGGGGTCAAAGGTTTTCCAGCTTGGCCAGTACTTGCTCCAGCGCCTGGTCGGCCGGCACCGTACTGGCGCTGGCTTCGCGGCGGGCCTGCAATTCGACCACACCGTCTTTCAGGCCGCGTTCTCCAACTGTTACGCGCAGGGGAGCGCCGATCAGCTCCCATTCAGCAAACATGACGCCCGGCCGAGCATCACGGTCATCAAGAATCACGTCTATGCCCCGCTCGCGCAGCGAGTTATAAAGTGCTTCCGCCGTGTTACGAACAGTTTCACTTTTGCCCCATCCCACTGGGCAAATCACCACTTCGAAGGGGGCGAGGGCGCGCGGCCAGATGATGCCGCGTTCATCGTGGTTCTGCTCGATCGCGGCCGCGGCGATACGCGTCACGCCGATGCCGTAGCAGCCCATTTCCAGCAAGGCGGGCTTGCCGGTCTCGTCCAGGTAGGTCGCCTTCAAGGCCGACGAGTACTTGGTCCCCAGGTAGAACACGTGGCCGACCTCGATGCCGCGCTGGATGGCCAGCGTGCCTTTGCCGTCCGGCGCCGGGTCGCCGGCCACCACATTGCGCAGATCGGCCACGTGCGCCGGTTCGGGCAGATCGCGGCCCCAGTTGACGCCGACGTAATGGAAGTCCTCGCGATTGGCGCCGCACACGAAATCCGCCATGTTCGCGACCGTGCGGTCGGCCACCACGGTGACGGGCTTTTGGGTATTGATCGGGCCAAGATAGCCGGGTTTGCAGCCGAAATGGTCGACGATCTCGTCTTCGGTCGCGAAGCGGTAGCCTTGGTCCAGGCCGGGCACCTTGGCGCTCTTGATCTCGTTCAGCACATGGTCGCCGCGCAGCAGCAGCAGCCAGATCCGCACCTGGCCGGGTTTGGGTTCGGTGGCCAGGACTATGGACTTCACCGTCGTTTCCAAGGGAATGCCCAGTTGCGCCGCCACTTCCTCGCACTTGGCCGCCCCCGGGGTCGGGACGGCTTCCAGCGCCTGGCCCGGCGCCTGGCGCTGGGCCAGCAGCGGCGCCGCTTCGGCCAGCTCGATGTTGGCCGCGTACTGGGTCTCGGGGTTGTAGACCAGCAGGTCTTCGCCCGTCTCCGCGATTACCTGGAATTCATGGCTGCGGCTGCCGCCGATGGAGCCGGTATCCGCGGCCACGGCACGGAATTCCAGCCCAAGCCGGCCGAAGATCCGCATGTAGGCGTCGTACATGGCGTCATAGCTGCGCTGGGCGCCGGCTTCGTCGCGATCGAAGGAGTAGGCGTCCTTCATCGTGAATTCGCGCCCGCGCATCAGGCCGAAGCGGGGGCGCCGCTCGTCCCGGAATTTGGTCTGGATGTGATAGAAATTCACCGGCAGCTGGCGCCAGCTGTGGATTTCATTGCGGGCGATGTCGGTGATCACCTCTTCGGACGTCGGTTGCAGCACGAAGTCGCGGTCGTGCCTGTCCTTGATGCGCAGCAGTTCCGGTCCGTACTGGACCCAGCGCCCGGATTCCTGCCAGAGCTCGGCTGGCTGGACCACCGGCATCAGCAGCTCGATGGCGCCGGCGGCGTTCATTTCCTCCCGGACGATCCTCTCGATCTTGCGGATCACCTTAAGCCCTAGCGGCATATAGGTATAAATCCCACCCGCCAGCTTGCGGATCATGCCGGCCCGGGTCATAAGGCGGTGGCTGACGATTTCGGCCTCGGCGGGCGCTTCTTTGAGTGTATTGATGTGGTAGTTGGAGGCGCGCATGGTTTCCAGGAGGCGGCAGGTACGTATAATCAGGCGTAATTGTATTGAATTTGGTGGGGGTGGCCCATGCTGGACCGCGAAGGCTACCGTCCCAATGTCGGCATCATTCTCGTCAACACCAGAAACGAGGTCTTTTGGGGCAAGCGGATCAGGGAACATGCCTGGCAGTTTCCGCAGGGCGGCATCAAGTACGGCGAAAGCCCGGTGCAGGCCATGTATCGCGAACTCCATGAAGAAGTGGGCTTGAAGCCCGAGCATGTCCGCATTTTGGGGCGCACACGCGATTGGCTGCGCTACAACGTCCCGGATCATTTCGTCCGGCGGGAATGGCGCGGCCATTACAAAGGCCAGAAGCAGATCTGGTTCCTGCTCAGGCTGGTGGGGCGTGACAGCGACGTCTGCCTGCGCGCCACGCAGCACCCGGAATTCGACGCATGGCGCTGGAGCCAATACTGGGTTCCGCTGGATGCCGTCATCGAATTCAAGCGGGATGTCTACACGCAGGCCCTGAACGAGCTCTCGGCTATCCTGTTCAGGCGGCATCACGAAACCCGCTACCTGCGCCAACGGGTGCACGGTCAGCGCGCGGCCGAGAATCTGGCGGGAGGGCCTGACGGCCATGCGCATATTGCTGGTTGAAGACGAAAGGGACATGGCGTCCTGGCTGGTGCGCGCGCTGGCCCAGAGCGGCTTCGTGCCGGACCACGCGCCCGACGCGCGCACGGCGGAAGCCTTCATGGCGGGCACCGAATATGACGCGATCGTCATGGACCTGCGCCTGCCGGACAAGCACGGCCTGGTGGTATTACGCGAAATGCGCAACCGCGACGACCGTACGCCCGTGCTGGTACTGACAGCCCAGGGCGCCCTGCAGGACCGCGTGCGCGGCTTGAACCTGGGCGCCGACGATTTCCTGACCAAGCCCTTCGCGCTGGAAGAACTGGAAGCGCGTCTGACCGCCTTGGTGCGGCGCAGCCGGGGGCGGCAGCACCCGCGCCTGCAGTGCGGTTCGCTGTCCTATGACAGCGAAAGCCGGGCCTTCACCCTGGACGGCTCGCTGCTATTCCTGACGCCGCGTGAACACGCGGCCCTGGCCGCGCTCCTGACACGCAGCGGCTACCCTGTCGACAAATCGCAGCTGTTCGGCAAGGTCTTCAACCACGATAGCGAAGCCAATCCCGACGCCATCGAAGTCGTCCTGCATCGCCTGCGCAAGAAACTGGCGGGCAGCGACATCCGCATCGTTACCGTGCGCGGCCTCGGCTATATGCTCGAAAGCGTGGCCAGCGCATCTGAATCCGCGGACGCTTGAAAGGCCCGGTTCCTGCCGTGTCCGCGCATCCCTCGCCGCGCAGCGTGTCGAGTACGCGCGACCCCGGCCGGCCATGGTATTCGCGGGTCGGCATCCGCGCGCTGCTTATCACGCTGCTGCTGCCGGGTGTCATCGCGTTGCTGGTCATCGACAGCTATAACGATTACCAGACCCTGGCCGACATCACCAACGATGCCTACGACAGCGCGCTGCTCGAGCCGGCGCGCGTACTCGAAAGCAGCATCGAATTCACGCCCGACGGCGCGCTGCAGGTGGTCACGCCGTTATATGCCCAGGTCATGCTCGAATCCCGCGCCGGCCTGCGCAAATATTTCCGGATCGAAGAAATCGACCCGCCACAGCCCTCCGGCAGGGCGCCGGCGGCCCCCGGCGTCGCCTTGCTCGGCATGCCGGACATCCCCCGTCCGCCTGTCTGGCCGCGCAGCGACGGCCAGCCCATGTTCTATGACGGCGCCTACCGCAACGATCCCGTCCGCATGGTTGCCCTGGTGCGCGACCTCTACTACCACGGCACCCATCGCCAGGTCCTGATACTGGTGGGCGAAAGCACCGGCAAACGGATCGAGGCGGAAGACGCCGCGCGCCGCAAAGAACTGCTGCGCGACGGCCGCATGCTGGCGCTGGTGGTGTTGATGGTGTGGTGGGGCGTGGCATGGGCCCTGCGCCCGCTGGCCAGGTTGCGCAACGAAATCCGCGCGCGCTCGGCCGATGACCTGACGCCGCTCGACGCCAGCCGTGTCCCGTCGGAAGTCGCGCCCCTGGTGGAAGCCGTCAACCACCACATCGCCCGGCACCGGCACATGCTGGAAGAACAATCGCGATTCCTGGACGATGCCTCGCATCAGCTGCGCACGCCGCTCGCCATCATGTCGACACAGGCGCAATACGCCTTGCGGGAACGCGATCCCGCGCTGATCCGCGATGGTCTGCGCGCCATCGTCGCGCAGCTCGGACGCACTCGCCGGCTGACGGAGCAATTGCTGCAGCTCGCGCATGCAAGCCAGGGCCGTGAAGCGCCCCAGCGCGTGCTCGATCTGAATGACGTCGCGCGCGAGGTCGTACTGCAATATCTGCCCCTCGCGCACGAAAAACAGCAGGACCTCGGTTGGAGCGATGCGCGTGGCGATGCCGATGAAAGCGGTATGACAGGCCCGGCGGCTCCCGTGGCCGGTTCCGAGGTCGAACTGCACGAAGCCATCGCCAACCTGGTCCACAATGCGGTGAACTACGCGCCGCGCGGCGCGCGCATCACGGTGTCGGTGGTGCGCGAGGCCACGCGCGTGGAAGTGCGCGTATCGGACAACGGGCCGGGACTCAATCCGGCGCTGCGCGCGCGCGCCTTTGCGCGCTTCGATCGCGCCGGCGTAGAAGCCGCCGGCGCTCCGACTTCAGGCTCGGGGCTGGGCCTGGCCATCGCGCAAGCCTATGCCCGCCGCAACGGCGGCGACATCGTTCTGGCCGACGGTGAAACCAACGCCCAAGGCGGCGTTGGCCTCTGCGCCATCCTATGGATACCTCTGTTAGGGGATAACCCTGGGATTCAGGAACCCGACAGTCTAAAGAAAGCGGATTAGCAGCTTCCCTCCTTATTCTGCCCTCCAGGCTCACGGTGCTTTGTGAGAGGGGTGCGCTCACCCTGAGCGTTTCCTATAAAGGCTGGTGTAAGCCTAGTACACGGAGGAATGCAGTGGAAACACTGAAAAAATACAACAAGGACTACTACGGCGGTGCGCTGATGGTCCTGATCGGCCTGGGGTCGATATACGGTGGTCTGAATTATCAGATCGGTACGCTTAGCCATATGGGGCCCGGTTTCTTTCCGGCAGCGGTGGGGGGATTGTTGGCATTCACAGGGGTTTTGATCGCCATCGGCGGCAAGACCGGCGCAAAAGAAAAAGAAGAAGGCGCAGGGACGCACGTACCGTCGTCGCATCCCACGGGCATGCCCGACATGCGCGGCACCATCTGCATCATCCTCGGCATCCTGGCTTTCATTTTCCTTGGCCATTACGGCGGGCTGCTGCCCGCGACGTTCGCCATCACCTTCATATCGGCGCTGGGCGACCGCAAGAACACGGTGAAGCAGGCCTTGGTTCTTTCGTTAGGCATGGTGGTGATCGCCGTGATCGTGTTCTGGTGGGCGCTGCAACTGCAGCTGCCGCTGTTCCAGTGGGGTTGATACGCCATGCATCAAGCACTAACTGATCTCTGGTTCGGTTTTGGCGTTGCCTTCGAACCGCATAACCTGATGTGGTCGTTCTTCGGCGTGCTGGTGGGCAACCTCATCGGCGTGTTGCCCGGCATGGGCGCCCTGTCGGCCATTTCAATCCTGCTGCCGCTGACCTACGTCATGCATCCGGTCCCCGCGATCATGATGCTGGCGGGTATCTTCTATGGCTCGCAATACGGCGGCGCCATCGGCGCCATCCTGTTGAACCTGCCTTCGCACCCGCCGCACGCGGTGACGTGTCTGGACGGTTATCCGCTCACCAAGCAGGGCAAGGGCGGCACGGCGCTGGGCATCACCATGATCGCGTCGTTCTTCGCGGCGTCGGTCGGCATTCTGGTGATGATTTTCTTCTCGCCGCTGCTGGTGGAAATCGCCTTCAAGTTCGGCCCGACGGAAATCTTTTCCATCATGCTGCTGGGCCTGATCGCCGGTTCGACGATGTCGCGCGGTTCGCCCCTGAAGGGCATCTGCATGACTTTGTTCGGCCTGCTGTGCGGCGTGGTCGGTACGGACGTCAACACGGGCACCATCCGTCTGTCGTTCGGCATCCTGGACCTCTCCGACGGGTTGGAACTGGTGGCCATCGCCATGGGCCTGTTCGGCGTCGCCGACTTCATCATGAGCGTCAACCGCATGACCATCATCGGCACGGGCGCCAAACTGCGCCTGCGCGATATGCGTCCGTCGGCCAAGGAGCTCAAGCAATCCTTCCTGCCGCTGGTGCGCGGTACGCTGGTGGGCACGATATTCGGCGCCATGCCCGGCACCGGCCCGACCATCACCACCTTCATCGCCTATGCCCTGGAACGCAAGATCTCCAGGACGCCGGAACGCTTCGGCACCGGCATGCTGGCTGGCGTGGCGTCGCCGGAAGCCGCTTCGCACTCGAAGACGCAGGTCGACTTCATCCCCACGATGAGTCTGGGCATCCCCGGTGACGCGGTGATGGCGCTGATCCTGGGCGGCCTGCTGATCCAGGGTATCCAGCCCGGCCCGCAGCTGATCACCGAGCATCCGGACATCTTCTGGGGCCTCATCGCCAGCTTCTGGGTCGGCAACGTGCTGCTGGTCATCCTGAACGTGCCGCTGATCGGCATCTGGGTCAAGCTGCTGCAAGTGCCTTACCGCTATCTGTTCCCGTCCGCGCTGTTCTTCATCGCGGTGGGCGTGTTCAGTACGCAGAACAGCCTGTTCCAGATCTGGGAAGCACTGGCCTTCGGCGTCATCGGCGCGGTCTTCATGCTGCTCGATTTCTCCGTCGCGCCGATTCTGCTGGGCTTCGTGCTCGGGCCGATGGTGGAAGAAAACTTCCGTCGCGCGCTGCTGCTGTCGCGCGGCGACATGATGATTTTCCTGCAGCGTCCGATCAGCGCCTGGTTCGTCGGTATCTCGGCGCTGCTGATCCTGGTTCAGATCATTGCCCACGCGCGCCGCAAGTTCAGGAAGCGCGACAAAGCGATGCTGCCCAAGACCGCCTGATCTTCGGTCGGCGCATCACGACAGCCGCCGCGGCCCGCAAGGGCGCGGCGGTTTTTATTTGGTCCATCCGCCCGCCTGGCGTGCTAAGGTCTGGCCCTGGTCCAACCTCATCCGTCGAATCATGCACGTCCTTTTTGCCTGCCCCCACAACAACCCCGCGGATTGGCTTCCCGGCCTGCAGACCGAGCTGCCGGACTGCAAGATTTCGGTGTGGGATCCGTCCGGTCCGCCGTCGAATGCCGATGTTGCGCTGGTGTGGAAACCGCCCGCAGCCCTGTTCGAGCATGAGACCCGTTTGAAAGCCTTGTTCAATCTGGGCGCCGGGGTGGATGCCCTGCTGCAGATGAATCTGCCACCGCACATCCAGATCGTGCGCCTGGAAGACGCCGGGATGGCGGTACAGATGGCGGAATATGCGCTGTATGCGCTACTGCGCGCATCGCGCGGTTTCGGCCGCTATGAGCGTGAGCAGGCTGCCGGACGCTGGTCGCCCATGCCGGGACTGCGGCGCGAACAATGGCCCGTGGGCGTGCTGGGCCTGGGCGAGATGGGCGCGCGCGTGGCGCAATCCATCGCCGCCTTCGACTACCCGGTGCTGGGCTGGTCGCGCTCGCCGCGCACCGTCGAGGGCGTGCGGACTTTCTCCGGCGCCGCTCAGTTGCCCGAGTTCCTGCAAAGCACGCGGGTACTCGTGAATGTGCTGCCGCTGACGCCGGAGACGACCGGCATCCTGGATCGCCGTACCCTGTCGCAACTGATGCCGGGCGCGCACTTGATCAATGTCGGGCGCGGCGGCCATGTGAACGAAGCGGAGCTGCTGGCCTTGCTCGACGAGGGCAAGCTGGAAGGCGCCACGCTGGACGTGTTCGACGTGGAGCCGCTGCCGGCGGGACATCCCTTGTGGACGCATCCGCGCGTCCACATCACGCCGCATATCGCCGCCAGCACCTTGCGCGCGGAAGCCATCGCGCAGATCTCCGCGAAGATACGCCGGCTCGCCAGGGGCGAAGATATCTCCGGCGTGGTCACCACGCAGCGCGGCTATTGATCTGGCGGGCAGGCCCGTGCCTCGGCCGGGCCCCCGGCGCGGGCCGGCATGTCGGCGCGGGCGCGGGCGCGGTGGGCGCGGGCGACCGCGCACCGCGCCTGCGTACGCAGGCGGTGCCGCGTCCTCAGTCGCGCAGCCGCTTGATCAGGCTGGACGTATCCCAGCGGCCGCCACCCAGCTTCTGCACGTCGCCGTAGAACTGATCGACCAGGGCGGTCACCGGTACGCGAGCGCCATTGGCGCGCGCTTCCTCCAGCACCAGGCCCAGGTCCTTGCGCATCCAGTTCACCGCGAAGCCGAAATCGAACTTGTCGTCCACCATGGTCGATCCGCGGTTTTCCATCTGCCAGCTTTGCGCCGCGCCCTTGCTGATCACGTCCAGGACCAGTTTCATGTCCAGCCCCGCGGCCTGTCCAAAGGCGATGCCTTCGGAAAGTCCCTGCACGACGCCCGCGATGCAGATCTGGTTGACCATCTTGGCCAATTGCCCGGCGCCCGGAGCGCCCACCAGCGTGACGGCTCGTCCGAAGACCTGGGCAACCGGCTTGATGCGGTCGAACACGGCCTGTTCGCCTCCGCACATGACCGTCAGCACGCCATTGACGGCGCCTGCCTGGCCGCCGGATACCGGCGCATCGATAAAGTGCACGCCGCGCTGGCGGCCTTCGGCATAGAGCTCGCGCGCGACCTGCGCCGACGCGGTGGTGTGGTCGACGAACACAGCGTCCTTGCCCATGCCCGCGAAGGCGCCGTCGTCGCCCAGTACCACGCTGCGCAAGTCGTCGTCGTTGCCCACGCAGCAGAAGACGATCTCCGCGCCCTCCGCGGCCTGGCGCGGCGTGGCGGCGGTCTTGCCGCCGAATTCCTTGGCCCACGCTTCGGACTTGGCGGCGGTGCGGTTGTACACGGTCACCTGATGGCCGGCTTTTGCCAGATGTCCTGCCATGGGAAAGCCCATGACGCCCAGGCCCAGGAAGGCGACTTTCTTCGACGGTGTCGCGTCATAGGTTTTGCTGCCGATGGAAGCCATGCGGATCTCCGATTGCGGGGTTGATGAGTATAGGTCCGGTACTGGAAGCGTATGAGGTCTGGCACTAGAAGCCGGCGGCCAGGCCGTCGCGGCGGCTATCGCTCGCGGCCACGTAGCCATCGACCGCGGGGTCGCCCAGGCGCCAGATGAACTGGCCTGAACCGAAGTCCATGTAAGGATCTTCCAGGCCTTCGAGCAAGTGTCCGCGCGCGCGCAGCGCGTCCAGTACCTGTTGCGGCATGTCGGGCTCGATGTCCACCGAGATGCCATGGTTCCATTTCCAGCGCGGCGCATCGCAGGCGGCCTGCGGCTGCTGGCCGAAGTCCAGCATGCGCACCAGGGTCTGCAGATGCCCTTGTGGCTGCATGTTGCCGCCCATGACGCCGAAACTCATCACCGGTGCGCCTTCCTTCATCAGGAAGCCCGGGATGATGGTGTGGAAGGGGCGCTTGCCGCCGCCGACGATATTGGGATGGCCAGGCTCCAGCGTGAAGCCGTGACCGCGATTCTGCAGGCTTACGCCGGTGCCCGGAACGACCACGCCCGAGCCGAAGCCCATGTAGTTGGACTGAATGAAGCTGACCATCATGCCGTTGCGGTCGGCCGCGGTCAGGTAGATAGTGCCGCCCACCGGGGCATGGCCCGTGGTGAACAGCTTGGCGCGCCGCATATCGATCAGCTTGGCGCGCGCCGCCAGGTAGTCGGGCGCCAGCATTTGCTCGGGCGACAAGGACATATGCCGCGAGTCGCCGACGTGCGCGTAGACGTCGGCGAAGGCCAGTTTCATGGCTTCGATCAGCAGATGCTGCGTTTCGGGATGGTCGACGGGGCGCGACGCCACATCGAAATTCTGCAGGATGCCCAGCGCGATCAGCGCGGCGATGCCCTGGCCGTTCGGCGGGATCTGGTGCAGGGTATAGCCCCGGTAGTTCTGGCCCAGCGGTGTCACCCATTCCGGCCGGTAGTCGCGCAGGTCGGCCAGCGTCATGGCGGCGTCGTGCGCTTGCGCGTGCGCGACGAGCTTGTGCGCGGTCTCGCCTTCATAGAAATCGCGGCCGCCGGTCGCGGCGATGCGCTTGAGCGTGCTGGCGGCGCCCTTCAGGATGAAGTGTTCGCCCACGGCGGGCGCGCGTCCGCGCGGCAGGAAGTGTTCGGCGAAGCCGGGCAACGATTGCAGCACATCGGCCTGTGCCGCCCACTTCTGCTGCACGATCGGCGAGATCGCGTAGCCGCGTTCCGCATAATCAATGGCCGGCGCCAGTATGTCCTCGAACGACAGCGATCCCAGCTTTTCGTGCAGCGCCGCCCAGCCCGCAATGCATCCCGGCACTGTCACGCTGTCCCAGCCGCGCATCGGAATCACGCCATTGTGCTTGCGCTTGAAGTAGTCGGGACTCCACCCTCCCGGCGCCGTGCCCGAGGCATTCAGGCCATGCAGGCGCGAGCCGTCCCAGACGATGGCGAAACAGTCGGACCCGAGACCGTTGCTGACCGGTTCGGTCAAGGTCAGGGTCGCGGCGGCCGCAATGGCGGCGTCCACGGCGTTGCCGCCGGCGGCAAGGATGCGCAGGCCGGCCTGCGCGGCCAGCGGTTGTGAGGTCGCCACGATGTTGCGCGCGAAAACGGGGGTGCGCGCAGTCCTGTAGGGATTCTGCCAATCAAAAGTCATAGGGGAGCGAAGCGGCGTTCAGGACGGGGTAAACCCCTACTTTAACGTAAGAGATTGTGTGCACTGCACCATATTATTTTGCCAATGAAAAAAGCGCCCCGTGGGGCGCTTTTCAACGGTGGCGCGCGACGCGGGGTCGCGCGCCGGCCAGGGATAAATCAGCCTTCTTCGACGAAGGTCTCTTCGCGCTTCTTCCGTATGGACGGCAGCGCGACGATCACCACCAGGGCGATGGCGGCCGCCAGCAGGGAAGCCGACAGAGGCCGCGTGACGAAGGTCGTAAAGTCGCCACGGGACAGCAGCAAGGCGCGGCGGAAGTTTTCTTCCATCATGGGGCCCAGCACCAGGCCCAGCAGCAGCGGGGCGCCTTCGCACTTCAGCTTCGACCACACGTAGCCCACCAGGCCGAATGCCGCCGTCATGAAGATGTCGAAGGTGTTGTAGTTCAGCGAATACACGCCGATCGTGCAGAACACCAGGATGGCCGGGAACAGCACGCGGTAGGGCACCTTCAGCAGCTTGACCCACAGGCCGATCAGCGGCAGGTTCAACACCACCAGCATCAGGTTGCCGATCCACATCGAGGCGATCAGGCCCCAGAACAGCTCGGGGTGGCTGCTCATGACCTGCGGGCCGGGCTGGATGTTGTGGATGGTCATCGCGCCCACCATCAGCGCCATCACCGCGTTGCCCGGGATACCCAGGGTCAGCAGCGGGATGAAGGAGGTCTGCGCCGCGGCGTTGTTGGCCGACTCCGGACCCGCCAGGCCGGCCGGATGGCCCTTGCCGAAGCGTTGCGGATTGCGCGAGATCTTCTTTTCCAGCGTGTACGACGCGAACGACGACAGCACCGCGCCGCCGCCCGGCAGGATGCCCAGGGCCGAACCCAGGGCCGTGCCGCGGAGCACCGCGGGATAGGCTTCCTTGAACTCGGTCTTGTTCGGGTACAGGCTGCCGATCTTGTCGGTGATGTCGACGCGGTTTTCCTTCTGCTCCAGATTGGTCATGATTTCGGCAAAGCCGAACACGCCCATGGCCACGATGGCGAAGTCGATGCCGTCCTGCAGCTCGGGGATGCCGAAGTCGTAGCGGGCCACGCCCGAATTGACGTCCGTGCCCACCATGCCCAGCAGCAGGCCCAGCAGGATCATCGCGATCGCCTTGGGCAGCGAGCCCGACGCCAGCACCACGGCGCCCACCAGGCCCAGCACCATCAGGGAGAAATATTCGGCGGGACCGAACTTGAAGGCGACTTCGGCCAGCGGGGGCGCGAAGGCGGCCAGCAGCAGGGTCGCGACGCAGCCCGCGAAGAACGAACCCAGCGCGGCGATGGCCAGCGCGGCGCCCGCGCGGCCGTTACGCGCCATCTGGTGCCCGTCCAGCACCGTCACGACGGCGGACGTTTCTCCTGGCAGCGCCACCAGGATGGCGGTAGTCGAACCTCCATATTGCGCGCCATAGTAAATACCGGCCAGCATGATCAGGCCCGCGACGGGCGGCAGCACATACGTGATCGGCAGCAGCATCGCGATCGTCGGCACGGGGCCGATGCCCGGCAGCACGCCGATCAGCGTGCCCAGCAGGCAGCCCAGCAGGGCGTAGGCCAGGTTCTCGGGCGAAATCGCCACCGAGAAACCCAGTATCAGGTTGTCAAACAATTCCATGGCCGGTACTCCTTAGTTCGCGCCGATGAAGGACGGCCACAGCGGGAAGATCAAGCCCAGGCCCTTAATGAAAGCGAGCCAGACGAACACCACCAGGAAAATGCCGTTCGCGGCGGCAACTTTCCAATTGAATTCATGGCTGGCGAGACTGCTGATCACCACCAGCAGGAACACGGAGATATATACGCCCAGGAAGCGGAGGATGACGCCGTAGAGGACCACGGAACCCAGCACGAGGAAGGCGATGCGCCAGTCGAACCGGTCAACGTGCGTTTCGGTGGCCTTGGCCGACAGCGAACCGATCAGGACGATCGCGCCCAACAGCGCCAGGACGATGCCCAGCCAGAAGGGAAAGTATCCCGGGCCCATGCGCGCAGCGGTACCCATTTGGTAGCTGGTCGCTTGCCAGGCGAATCCCAGCCCGAGGGCGATGAACATCACCCCGGACCAGAAGTCCTGTTTGTTGCGTAGCTGCATGATTGTCTGCTCCTAATACAGCATGTGATAAAAAAACCGTTCAGCCGGCCGTTTGCTTAATTTCAGGTTTGAGTGTGCTTGATGAAAGTAAACTCACAGGTCTGCGAATGGCGCCATGGTAATGGAGCGCTTTCAGGGATGAAACCCTGTAATTTGGCTGAATGCCTATGGTTTTCCCTAGAATTGAACCCGGCAGGTACCTAAGTCGTAACAAACCGGGCACCCTGGCAGGCGAATGAAAGGTTTTTGAAAGTTATTAGAAAGACAAGGGAAAGCGGGGCAGGCCGAGCCGTGGCTATATCACCACGGGATAGGCCCGCGCGGATGCCGCGGCTAGCGTCCATCGTTTCCAGGCGGCCCGTGACTCGGGGCGGGGCGGGGCGGGACGGCCAACGGTACTTCTGGCGAAATATTGCCAGGTATCACATGGTGCATATGACCATGTAGCTGGGCGGTGAATGGTTTACGATAGCGCCCATGCTGCAAGACCTCGATCAACTCGCTGCCCGCATCGGGCAACTGGTGCAACGCACCCGTCAGCTTCATAGCGAACGGGATGCCTTGCGATCCCGCCTGGCTCAGGCAGAACAGGAATCCCGCAAACTGCGCGAACATTGCGACGAAGCGGAAGCTCGCCTGCAGGCTTTGCAGGAGCGCCTGCAGACGCATGACAGCGAACTCGCCGCGAAGTTGGCGCAGTCGGAGGAAGCCGAAGCCCGCTTGCGGGCCGAGCTCGAAAAGCACGCGGAGCAGCGCCAGGCACTGGAAAACCAGCTCACCGCGCAGGAAACCGCGTGGCAGACGCGTTTGAGCGCGCGTGAAACCGATCTGCAGCGCTTGCGCGTGGCCGCGGTGGCGGCGCGCGAACGTATCGATGCCGTCCTGGCGCGTCTGCCGGGCGCCCCGGTCGAGGAGCATCAGTAAAGTATGGAACGCGTAGACGTAAATATCCTGGGCCGCGAATATTCGATGGCGTGCTCGGCAGAGGAAAAGCCTACCTTGCTGGCCGCCGTGCGCCACGTCGACCAGCTCATGCAGCGCATCCAGGGTACCGGCAAGGTATCCAGCAACGAACGCATTGCCGTGATGGCCGCGCTTCAAGTGGCCGGCGAACTTCTGTCGATGAAAGCGCCTGATGGCCCACTGGGTGGGTTGGCGGTGGGCGACTTCAAGCGTAGAATTGAGGACATGAATTCGATGTTGGACGACGCCCTCTCGGGGCAGGAAAAATTGCTGTAGTTCCCTGGCCTTCGTTGCCGCGCGGTACTGCTTCCATATCAGTGTGCTGCGTCGTTCTGGTTGTTCTTCCACGGTTTTTCAGTTTGTCCCTGCCGTGTTCGTGACTGGACCATACATTCTCTGAACCTATGCTTTATGGCATACAGGTTGCGTGAATGTGGGGGCTGGTGTGATCGTCTCTCTGTCAGACGAACCCGACGCCCCTCCGATCGCGACCACCTTGAACCTCACGGTTCGAGATGCCGGTCCTGACGGCACAGGCGGGGCATTTATCCCGCGGGCCTGCTTCTGTGCAGGTCCGCGCGGCTCCGGAAGTCCCAGGCTCTTTGCCCAAGGCTTCGTTCGCTCGGCCCCCTGCATCACTGAACACCAGCAGACGCTGGTGAGCCTCCTTCCCGCAAGGCAGCTTCGTTTCCAGGTCTTTCATTCGCTCATCCGCGGCGGCGTATCGCCTAGAATCCGGCGATGCCGCGTGCTGCCTATCGGCGGTGCCGCGATCTCGCGCCGGATCCCCGGTGCGGTCGTCATAGAAGGAGGCCCACACCCATGCTTCATCGCTCGCTGCCATTTCGTCTTTCCCATATTCGCACGCGCGCCGCGCTGGCCCTGGTTCTTGCCTGCGGTGCCGGCATGGCCGTATCGCCCGCGACTATGGCGCAAGGCGCGCCGGCTGCCGACGCAAACGCGACCAATACTTCCCATGCCGGTGATGACAGGCATGATGGCGGACCACTACTGACACTGCAGGCCGCGGCCACGGAAGAAGTCCGCCAGGACACCGTCCAGATCACCGTCAGCGCCCAGGTCGAGGCCCCCGACCAGGCCGCGGTCGGGAAGAAGCTGAACGCGCTGCTGGACGACCTGATGAAGACCGCCAAAAGCAACGCCGACGTCAGTGCGCGCACCGGCAGCTACCGCGTTTGGCCGAACAGCAATAGCAAGGGCAAGATCGTCAGCTGGCAGGGCGAAGGATCCATCGTCCTGGAGTCGACCAATTTCGATGCGGCTTCGGCGCTGGCCACCAAAATGGGCGACAAGAGCGCGATCTCCAATATCGGCTTTACCTTGTCGCGCAAGGCGCGCGAGGCGGTGGAGCGCAAACTGTTGAATCAGGCGGCGCAGGCCTTTCGCGAGCGCGCCCTGGCGGCGGCGTCGGCGTTCGGCTTCAGCGGCTACCGCCTGAAGAAAATCGAGCTGGGCGGCGTCGGGGCGGTCGCGCCGCGTGCCTATATGGCGATGGCCAAGGGCGCGCCGGCGCCCGCGCCGGCCGCCGATGTTCCCTTGCAGGCCGACATGGTTACGGTCAGCGTCGACATCAACGGGACGATCGTTTTGCAGTAAAGACGAACATCAGTACGCCGATGATCACCATGGGGATCGACAGCCACTGGCCCATGCTCAGCCCGCCGGCCAGCAGGCCCAGGAAGTTGTCGGGTTCCCGGGTGAACTCCACCAGGAAGCGGAAGGTTCCATAGCCGATCAGGAACAGCGCGCTTACCTGGCCGGTGGGGCGGGGCTTGCGGGCGAACCACCACATCAGGATGAACAGCGTGATGCCCTCCAGCCCCAGTTCATACAGCTGCGAGGGATGGCGCGGAATGCCGTCGCCGCTTTGCGGGAACACCATGGCCCATGGCACATCGGTGGGGCGGCCCCAGAGTTCGCCGTTGATGAAGTTGCCCAGCCGGCCCATGGCCAAGGCCAGGGGAATCAAGGGGGCGATGAAGTCGCTGACCGTAAAAAAGGACATGCCGCGCTTGCGCGCGAAGTACAGCATGACCAGGATGACGCCCAACAATCCGCCGTGGAAAGACATGCCGCCTTCCCACAAGTAGAAGATCTCCAGCGGATGGGCGAAATAATGCGACGGCTTGTAGAACAGCACATAACCCAGCCGCCCACCCGCCACCACGCCGATCACGCTGTAGAAGATCAGGTCTTCCAGGTCGCGGGCCGTGAATGCGCCGGCGACCTTGCCGTGCGCGATGCGCCAGCGCCCAAGCAGATATACCAATCCGAAGCCAAACAGGTACATCAGTCCATACCAATGTACGGCCAGCGGCCCGATGCGGATTGCGATGGGATCGAATTGGGGATAGCGCAGCATGGGTTGGATGTATAAAACAGGGTGGCCCGATCATAACCGGCCTTGATGTTCCCGCTTGGACCGGCGTCGCATCGGCGGCCCTGGATAGTCGCGATAACGGCCAGCGTGCTGGCAAGGACTCAGATCATGGCAGCCAACGAACGTTCCCGGCATATTACGCAAGGCGTCGCGCGCGCGCCGAATCGCGCCATGTACTACGCCCTGGGCTATCGCGAAACCGACTTCGACAAGCCCATGATAGGCGTGGCCAATGGTCATTCCACGATCACACCCTGCAATAGCGGCTTGCAGCGTCTGGCGGATGCGGCGGTGGACGCCGTGCGCGCGGCGGGCGCGAATCCGCAGATATTCGGCACGCCCACGATCTCCGACGGCATGTCCATGGGGACCGAAGGCATGAAGTACTCGCTGGTATCGCGCGAGGTCATCGCGGATTGCATCGAGACGGCCGTGCAGGGCCAGTGGATGGACGGCGTGGTCGTCATCGGCGGCTGCGACAAGAATATGCCCGGGGGCATGATCGCCATGGCCCGCATGAACGTGCCGGCCATCTACGTCTATGGCGGCACCATCAAGCCAGGGCATTACAAGGGGCAGGATCTGACCATCGTTTCGGTATTCGAGGCCGTGGGCGAATACACCATGGGCCGCATGGATGAGACCGACTTCAAGCAGATCGAAAGGTGCTCGGTGCCAGGGTCGGGCTCCTGTGGCGGCATGTACACCGCCAATACCATGAGCGCCTCGTTCGAAGCGATGGGCCTGAGCTTGCCGTATTCCAGCACCATGGCAAACGAGGACGCGGAAAAGACCGGGTCGGCGGCCGAGTCCGCCCGCGTGCTGGTGGAAGCTGTGCGTCGGCAGATACGGCCGCGCGATCTGATCACGCGCCGCTCCATCGAGAACGCGGTGGCCGTCATCATGGCGACCGGCGGCTCCACCAACGCCGTGCTGCATTTCCTGGCCATCGCGCACGCGGCGGAAGTCGAATGGACCATCGACGATTTCGAACGCATGCGCCGCCGCATCCCCGTCATCTGTGATCTGAAGCCTTCCGGCCGCTACGTGGCGACCGACCTGCATCGTGCCGGCGGCATTCCGCAGGTCATGAAGCTGCTGCTCAACGCGGGTCTGTTGCATGGCGACTGCCCCACCATCACCGGCAAGACGATCGCGGAAACGCTGCGCGACGTCCCCGATGCGCCGCCGCCCGGCCAGGACGTGATCCGTCCGATAGACCGGGCGCTTTATGCACAGGGGCATCTGGCCATCTTGAAGGGCAATCTGGCGCCCGAAGGCTGCGTGGCGAAAATCACGGGCTTGAAGAATCCGGTGATGACGGGACGGGCGCGGGTGTTCGATTCCGAAGACGAAGCCATGGCGGCCATCATGGCTCGCGAGATCGTGCACGGCGACGTCGTGGTGATCCGCTATGAAGGCCCGAAGGGCGGGCCAGGTATGCGCGAGATGCTCTCGCCAACCTCGGCGCTGGTCGGCCAGGGCCTGGGTGAAACCGTGGGCCTGATCACCGATGGACGGTTTTCCGGCGGCACCTGGGGCATGGTGGTCGGCCACGTCGCGCCGGAAGCCTTCGTGGGCGGTCCCATCGCGCTGATCCGGGAGGGCGATTCGGTTACCATCGATGCCCATCAACTATTGCTGCAACTGAATATCAGCGACAAGGAAATGGCCGATCGCCGTAAAGCCTGGACGCCGCCCAAGCCGCGCTATACGCGCGGCGTGCTGGCCAAGTTCGGCAAGCTGGCCGGTACCGCCAGTCGCGGAGCCGTGACCGATGCTTTTGAAGATTGAGGCGATATGCCGTCGCGTGGCCGTGGCCGCGCTGGGAATGCTGCTGGCGCCCGGCGTCCAGGCCCAGACCGTGGGAGAGTCCCTGGTAAAAAGCAAAATATGCCTGGGTTGCCATCAGGTCGACACGCCTCGTGTCGGACCGCCGTTCACCGCCGTGGCCCAACGCTATGCCGGGCAGCCCGACGCCGAGGAATACCTGGCCAATTCCATACGCAGCGGCGGGCGCTACCGGTGGGGCAAGCTGTCGATGGCCGCGCAACCGCAGGTCAGTCCGGAAGAAGCGCACGAGATCGCCAAATGGATCCTGTCGCTGGCGCCGGAACAGAAAAAACCCTGATACGGCACCGCGCGCCGCGCCTGCACGCCATATCAGGCCTTGCTGGCCGTCTCCGCCGGCTTCAGCACCCCGCGCCGCATCTGGTCCAGTTCGATCGATTCGAACAGCGCCTTGAAGTTGCCTTCGCCGAACCCTTCATTGCCCTTGCGCTGGATAATCTCGAAGAAGATCGGCCCCACCTGGTTCTCCGTGAAGATCTGCAGCAACAGCCCGCCGCCCGGCGCGCCATCCAGCAATATGCGGTTCTTCGCCAGTCGCGCGGTCTGTTCGCCGTGATCCGGGATGCGCCGGTCGAGCAGCTCATAGTAGGTATCGGGCGTGTCCAGGAAGCTCACGCCGCGCGCGCGCAGGGCCTCCACCGTCGCATAGATGTCATCGGTACCCATGGCGATATGCTGTATGCCCTCGCCGCGATATAGATCCAGGTACTCTTGAATCTGGCCTTTCTGCTCCGTGCCTTCTTCGTTGATGGGGATCCGGATATTGCCGCAGGGCGAAGTCATCGCCTTCGATTTCACTCCGGTGACCTGGCCTTCTATATCGAAGTAGCGGACCTCGCGGAAATTGAACAGGCGTTCGTAGAATTCCGCCCATTCCGCCATGCGGCCCTTGTGCACGTTGTGGGTCAGGTGGTCGACCATCGTGAGTCCGGCGCCAGCGTGGGTCAGATCGCTTTCCGCCGTCTGCCGGTCGATGGGCTCGAAGTCGACGTCATAGATGCTGATGTCGCCGATGCCGCCATGGCCTTCCTTCCCGCGCCAGCGGTCCACCAGATAGATCAGCGAATCGCCGATGCCCTTGATGGCGGGAATATTCAGCTCCATTGGCCCGCTGTGCGAGTCGAAGCCCCACGCGCCCAGTTCCAGCGCGCGCCGGTAGGCAGCCGCCGCGTCCTGGACCCGGAATGCGATTGCACAGATGGACGGGCCGTGCAGGCGGGCGAAGCGTTGGGCGAAGGAATCCGGCTCGGCGTTCACCAGGAAGTTGACGCCACCCTGGCGATACAGGATCACGTCCTTATGGCGATGGCGTGCGATCGCCTTGAACCCAAGCTGTTCGAACACCCGTCGCAGGGCCGCGGGATCGGGCGCCGCGTACTCGACGAATTCGAAACCGGCGGTACCCATGGGGTTGTCCCAGGGGCGGAAGGCTGCAGTCATGTTGGGCATCCTGTTGTAGGTGTTTGGTGTGAGTAGAGTCCGAAAAATTGTAGGCAACTTGCCCAAGCATCTGATTGCGAAAATGTCCTGGATTTGATCGGATCGGGCAATAAAATGCCGCATATCGAATTTTTTGGGGTTGAAAATGTCAACAGAAGCGCTGGATAGGACGGATCGCAAAATCCTGGCGGAGCTCCAGCGGGACGGCCGGCTGACGAACCAGGAGCTGGCGGACCGCGTGTCGCTATCCCCCAGTCCCTGCCTGCGGCGCGTCCGGCGTCTGGAGGAAGAGGGCTACATCGGCCGCTACGTCGCGCTGGTGGATGCCGAAAAGGTGGGCTTCGGCCTGCTGGCCTATGTGACGATCCGCTTGAACAAACACAGCGGTTCCAGCCACGCTCCCATGGCGGATTTCCACCGTGATGTCCAGACCTGGCCGGAAGTAGTGGCCTGCTATGCGATGACAGGGGACATGGACTATCTGTTGCGCATCCAGGTCCGCGACCTGGCGCACTTTTCCCGGTTCGCCATGGATACCTTGATGCAGCATCCCGCGGTCATCGATATGCGCTCCAGCTTCGCCCTGCAGAAACTCAAGGAGACAACCGAGCTGGCGTTGTAGTGGGGCGAGAGGGCGTGATACTATACGCAGTTCCAGTTGCGTAATTGAACTGGACTTGATGGTGAAGGCGGGGCGGTGCTGGAAGGCGTGGTTGGACTGAAAATATTTCGACAAGCGCGCAGCCTGATTTGACAGCCCCAAAAAAAGTCTTCATAATCTCGTTTCTCTGCTGCTGACACAGCAACGACGCAAAGCAAGGCAAAAGCCGCGCGATGCGACGGTGGTGAAAGCGAAAAAGCAGGGCTGCTCTTTAACAACGAAACAACCGATAAGTGTGGGCGCTTGATGGATGTAGGCGCACCTGAGCGGTCCGATGCGCGAGCGTAAAGTTCGGGTATCTGGATAGCCAGGGCCGAAGAAATCAAGTGCTCACAGAAGTAAGTGTCAGGAATCAGATGATTGAAAGATCGTCTGGGTTCTATCACTTCCTTTGAGAGCGCTAAGCGAAAGACAGCTCGGGTCCTGATTTATCGGGGCCTTGAGTTGTACGAAACAGAGATCGAACTGAAGAGTTTGATCCTGGCTCAGATTGAACGCTGGCGGGATGCCTTACACATGCAAGTCGAACGGCAGCGCGGACTTCGGTCTGGCGGCGAGTGGCGAACGGGTGAGTAATGTATCG
>NZ_CBCSCA010000025.1:0-26903 GCF_965137885.1 Bordetella sputigena | reverse complement strand
GGAAGCCGGCGCCAGCGTCTACGCCGATCGCGGCATGCGCCTGAGCCTGGGCTACGCCGGCCAGCTCGCGCGCGGCGCCCAGTCGCATGCCATCCAGGCCAACGCCCTCTGGACGTTCTGACCACCGTCACCAAAAGCAGTGTCCCGCCCCCGGGACACTGCCAGGCCCGCGCATTCGGTTGGCTGGACCATCTCGCGAAATTTTTTGATAATATTTTTCAAATAGGCCAACGCCAACCCTTCAAAACAAGGCTCAACACGCACCATGTCCAGCGTCGCCATTACCGATGTGACTGTGCCTACGGACGTCGACAATGTCCCTCGATCCGTTGTCGCCCTGAGCGCCACCTCGGTAACAAAGGACTGGGAGCACGCGAGGCATCAGCACCACAAGGCGCAACTGATCTACTCCGTTCGCGGCATTCTTAACTGCGAAATCGAAGACGGTGTCTGGATCGTGCCGCCGCAGTGCGCTATATGGATACCCGGAGACTTACCCCACGCGGCACGAGGGTCGGGTGAAACGGAATGCTATTGCCTGTTCGTCGAGCCTGACGCCGCACCGGATCTTCCGAAAACCTGCTGCACGATTTCGGTATCGCCATTGCTGCGCGAGCTGCTTCTGAAGGTCGCCAGTTTTCCCGCGTTATACCCGCTGGGAGGACGGGAAGACCGGCTGGTCGCCGCGTTGCTCGACGAGTTGGTGGAGGCCCCGCTGGAAGACCTGCACCTGCCTATGCCGCGCGATCCCCGATTGCGCCGCCTCGCGGAAATGATGCTGGCCGATCCCACGGACAAGACCTCGAAGGCCGATTGGGCCACCCGCATTGGCATGAGCGAGCGCAGCATGAGCCGCCTCCTGGTGCACGAAATTGGAATGAGCTTCGGGCGCTGGCGCCGGCAACTGCACGTGATCCTTGCCCTTCAACGCTTGACCAGGGGTGAAAGCGTGCAGACGGTGGCGTTGGAGCTTGGGTACGAAAACGCCAGTGGGTTCGTCACCATGTTCCGCAAGGCGGTAGGCAAGCCTCCGGCACGATACCTCTCGGATCGCATGAATGGGGTGGAGTCTGCTCCGGCATCCGGCATCATGCTCCCCGTCGAAATCTCGCCCTGATCGGACCTGGCTGTCTTGGCTCGGGACCGCCAACTGTCCTCCATGGCCTACTGCCCTTCGTTGCGGAGTTGCCGACATTTCGCGCATGTCGTGCTGATGGTAAAGACTGGCTCCGCGTCGAGAGCAAACCCCTCCTCGCGAGCCAGCGACCGCAGGTGTTCACGCAACACCAGGTCTTCAATGAAGACCAGCCGCCCGCCACAATGACATCGCAGTGTGTCGTAGCGGGCATTCAGCGCGTCCGGCTTGATGGCATAGAACGCGCGCCCACGTGCGCCTTCCGCGCGAACCAGCAACCCGGCAACCCATAAATCATTCAGTGCCCGGTAGATCGAACCCGGCGTGAGGCTCTCGAATTGCGCGCTAAGGATGCGATAGATCCGGCCGGCATCGAGGCAGCTCGGCATCGCCTTTTCCAAGACGCCCAAGACACTGATCCGAGCAAGCGTCGGTCGCACTTTGCTCGCCACCAAGCGTTGCTCCTGAAACGACATCGGAGATCCGGTGTCGGGAGTGGCTGCAACTGTGCGCTTCATCTCGTGTGTACCTGACGGCAGCTTCTTGCGGCCCAATGATGCGCAGCATACCCGCGTGGACGCCAAACACGATTGCGGAATAGGAACAGATTATTTTTCAGAACGGCCAATCTATGCGAGGAAATGCAATTGGCCTGACTGAATAACAATCTGGCCCAACTTCACCATCGAGCCACCCCCGCCGCATTGTTAAATAACGCATCTAAACGATAATGAGTATTATTTGATGCGCGATCTAACGGGGCCTGGAAAGCCCGATTGGCAAATCGGCATGCGCGCCGCGCGCGCGCTCTATCGTGGGCCGGATGTCCCGTACAAGGGCGCCATCAAGAGCGCTCCCCGTGGCGTGCGGGGCTCGGCCGTCGCGGCGGCAATTCTCTTCAGCGCGCAAAGCGTATTCGCCGCCGAGCCCGCGCGGCCGCAAAACGCAGATGGAGGAAAAACACCCCAAGAGGAGATGACCTTGCCTGCCATTACGGTAACGGGTCAAGCGGATACGGCGACCACCGAAGGTACCGGCTCCTACACCACTGGCGAGACCGCGGCGGCCACGCGGCTGCCGCTATCGCTGCGGGAAACACCGCAGTCGATAACGGTGATCACGCGCCAGCGCATGGACGACCAGCAATTGAACTCGGTGCAGGACGTGCTGGAGAACACCACGGGCGTCTCATCCTACCAATCCGACAGCGAGCGAACGAGTTTCTATTCGCGCGGCTTACTGATCAACAACGTTCAGTATGACGGCATACCTACGGTCCTCGGCGACACCGTCAATGGAAGCGGCATCAGTTCCCTCGATACCGCGTTCTATGACCGTGTCGAGGTCGTGCGAGGCGCCTCCGGCTTGCTGACCGGCACCGGCAATCCCTCGGCCGCCATCAGCCTGGTCCGCAAACGACCGACCCCTGACTTCTCGGCGTCTGCTTCGGTCGGTGCGGGGAGCTGGGATACCCACCGGGAAATGGCTGACATCTCGACGCCGTTGACCGAGGACGGTCGCATCCGCGCGCGCATAGTCGGGACGTACGAGGACGGACACTCGTACCTCGACGGCTACAGGCCGCAGAGGAAGGGGTTCTACGGCATCATTGAGGCAGATCTGACTCCAGACACGACGGTGAGCCTGGGCTATGAGTACCAGGACATCACGCCCAAGGGCACCACTTGGGGCGGCTTGCCGCTGTGGTTCAGCGACGGCACGCAAGCAGATTATTCGCGCTCCAAGACCTACGCGCAGGACTGGAGTCATTCGGACACCACGCTGAAGACGGCTTTTGCCGAGATCGAGCACCGCTTTCACAACGGCTGGAACGTCCGGGCCATCGCCAACCAGTACCGCACCGACTTTGACGCGGAACTGCTCGGCCTGGTGGGCAATCCCGATCGCGCCACGGGATTGGGCACTTATCCCTACGGGGCCTATCCGGTGGCACTCGCATCCCAAGCGCGCAGCCGGCAAAACACCTTCGACGTGATGGCGAGCGGCCCTTTCGAGCTGCTGGGCCGCCAGCACGACCTGGTGATGGGAGCGACGAGTTCGCGCCGCACGGCCAGCCAGGAGGATGTCCCGCCTTTCTATCCAGGTTTTACGCCGGTCAATATCTATACCTTGAGTCCAGCCTATCCCCGGCCTGACTTCGATGCCATGAATTGGATACCGACCCGCACCCGGATAAAGCAGAGCGGTGTCTACAGCGCAGCCCGGTTTTCGCTGGCCGAACCCCTGAAGCTCATTGTCGGCGGCCGCTTCACCAACTATGAAATCGACGAGGACGCCAACGGCAACCCGTTGCACTACAAGAAGAGCAGCGAATTCACGCCGTACGCCGGCTTGGTCTACGACATCAACAAGACTTACTCGGCCTACATCAGCTACACGGGCATCTTCAACCCGCAGACCGACTATCGGGATAGCAAGGGCAACGTGCTCACGCCTTCGAAGGGAAAAACCAAGGAAGTCGGCCTCAAGGGCGCTTACATGGACGGGCGTCTGAATGCGTCGATGGCCTTATTCGAGACCGAGCTGGACAACGCGGCCCAGATGGTCGCCGGAACCTATACGCCAGCCGGCGCCCAAGCCTACGAAAGCGCCGACGGGACGAAGTCTCGCGGGATCGAGCTGGATCTGCAGGGCGAGCTGGCGCGCGGCTGGAATATCTACGCAGGTATCGCGCACTTTACGGCCAGCGATAGCGATGGCGTTCGCCTGAACTCCCAAATTCCGCGTACCGCCGCCCAACTTTTCACCACCTACCAGTTGCCGGGAACGTGGCACAAGTTGACCGTGGGCGGCGGCATCAAATGGCAAAGCCGCATCTACGAGGCGCCCAACACCGGCACGAGCACGCGGGGTGGGGAGCAGAGCCCATATGGACTGGTGTCGCTACTGGCACGCTACGCCATCTCGAAGCAGACGAACGTGGCGGTCAACGTCAACAACTTGTTTGATAAGAAGTACGCGCTCCAGAAGGGCGACTTTGACACCGTGGGTTATGGCGCGCCGCGCAACGTGATGGTGACACTGAACTATAGATATTGATTTGCTCGCAGGCGAACGCTGCACCCGCGGGAAATCCACCGATACACAGCCATTGATTATCGCGAGGCTCCAATGCCCCTTCAGCCCTCCCTACTCCCCGCCCAAGACCTGGCCATGACCAATCCGAACAAGGTCGCCTTGTTCTGGTTGACGACAGCCGCTGGCGCCGTGCTTTTTGTCACCTTCCAGTTGTTCTTTTACGTAAACGACTTCGCGAGAGCGAAGGGAGCGACACCGATTACGTTTGAGCCCGGAATACTGTGGGTGTTTTCCGCGTTCTATGGTTCTTGGATCGTTACGGTGCTACTCGCGCTGACCGGCACCCGTAAGACTCAGCGGGCTGCGCTGGTCCTTGGCAGTCTGCTCGTCGTCCTGAATACCCTCGGCGGAATCTCCGACGGGTTGCGCGACGGCTGGCACATTGCCTTTTCGGCAGTGTTCTTCATTGCGTTGCCCGGCGTGTTCGCCATCGCGGCCACCTGGCGTCGCATCAACAACAAAGGAAACAACCATGTCGATGAATAGTTCCGACTTCCCCTTGGTCTGGATGAATCTTACGCAAGAACCCGGACATGACCAGCAGAAGGACTTCGACGAATTCGAAGCACTTTTGCAGCGCGGGGAGCCCTTCGTTCTCTTGACCGATACCGCGCCCGCCGAAGACCATGAGCACTCGCCGGAAGAAAAGAAACGCACCGCGCTTTGGATGAAAAAGCACAAGGTCGAATTGCGAAGGCTGGTTCTGGCGACGGTCCTGGTCGAGCCCAACTCAGCCAAACGTCTGAGCTTCAAGGCCTTCGCGGTCGTTTTCGCCAAGTTCTGGGGCTACCCTTTGCTTCTTGCTCAGTCGCGCGAGCAGGCGGTGGAAATGGCGAGAGAACTGCTGTCAATGGACGCGAAGTCATCTGATTGATGGCCACTCCCACTGGGGAGCGTTCTTGGGTCAATTGCCTGGCTCCTGGATAACAGAGCCCCACCTCTTGATTTCGGCTTCAAGGAAATCCCGGTGACCTTCCGGAGCGAGCCGTTCATCCGTGATGACCTTAAGGCCCGCATCCGCCTGTTCCTTGCGGAACTCAGGGTCCTTAACCACGGTTCGGAGTGCCTCTGAAATTTTCCGGACTACGGAATCCGGTGTTTTGGCCGGAGCGTAAAGTCCATACCAGACTGTCAATGGCGCAACGGGAATGCCGAAATCCTGCATCGTTGGCGTGGTTGCCAGGGCAGTGCCAATCAGCGGCTGGGGCACGGTAACAGCAATCGCCTTGACCTTTCCTGCCTGTACTTGAGGAATGGCATTGGCAGTCAAATCACACATCAGATCGACCTGACCACTTAGAAGATCGATCATGGCTGGACCCGTCCCCCGATACGGAACCATGGTGATATGTTTTTTCAGTCCCGACTGCAATAGCGAACTACAAAGGAACGAGGCCGAGCCTGTTCCTGCATTGGCCATACTGACCTGGGCCTGACTCGCCATCCAACGCAGGAAGTCATCTTTGTTGTCTACAGGAATCCCAGGCCGGGCTATCAGTACGAGCGGAGACTCGACGAAAATGCCCAGGGGGGTAAAGTCTCCCAGAGGGTTGAAGTCCAGCTTGCGCTCGAGCGATGGCGCCGTCGCCATATGGATGTGGTCCAGGAATAGCATGTACCCATCCGGCGCGGCGTGCTTGGCGCTTACCGCGCCGATGTTGCCGCCCGCGCCGCCCCGGTTGAGAATTACGATCGGCTGGTTAAGCTGGAGGTTGAGCTTGGCCGCGAGTTGACGCGCAAGCCGATCCATAGGGCCGCCCGCCGCGTAGGGAACGATCAGCGTGATCGGATGATCCGGAAAAGCCGCACGGGCGGCGCCTGGCGCAAGGATGAAGAACGTGAGCGCCGCGGCAAACCCTCTGATCAAGAATCTCATGATGTGCGCCGTCATCGCTCAGACGTCCAGTGCTTGCGCAGCGTGGGCTACGGCTCGCGCACGAATAGCGTGGCGCTTGCGGGTGGCATCCAGGCAGCGCTGGACGATATGGTCGGGAGACGTGCGTGGCGTGCCGCCGGCGAATGGCGGCTCCGGGTCATATTCGATCTGCAATTGGATTTGTCGCGCGGCATCGTCGCCGAGGATCATGGCAACGACCTTGATGGCCATATCGATGCCGGAAGTCACACCACCGGAAGTGAAGATATTGCCATCCACGCACATGCGCGATTCATCCGGAATGGCGCCAAATGCACTCAAGAACTCTCGTGCCTGCCAGTGGCAGGCCGCGCGCCTGCCACGAAGCAACCCGGCTGCTCCCAGCAGAAGCGAACCGGTGCAGATACCGAAGATGAACTTGGCCTGCGCGGCCTGGCGTGCAGTGAAATCTACCCAGCGTTGGTCTACCAAGGCGTCGTCGGTCCCCGGCCCGCCGGGAACGACCAGCAGATCGCAGGGCTTGGCGTTGTCGAACGTTGCGGTAGGAAGCATGGTCAAGCCACGGTCGGATCGGACTGGCTCCATTGATGGCGAGACCAAATCGATTTCGAAGCCCGGGGCACGAGCCAGAACTTCGTACGGACCTGTCAAATCGAGTTGAGTGAGTGCGGGAAAGAGCAGAAAATTGACTCGCATAGAGAAACCCCTTGAAAGTCTCCAAGGTAGAGGTCTTCGTGAATGAACTTGCGCCAAAAGCAGCGGGAATTGCGCCAATTCACATTGGCTTTCTCGTTTTCCCTGGCTTTCAACCGATTGATCTGAGTGGTCCTTGGCAGGCATTTACGACAGCCAATGATGAACTCGGATACCAGCGCTATCACCTGTCCAGCTTTGGTCCCGAAACGCCCGCGCGGACCACTGACGGGGGCTTACGCCTGCTGGTCGACCACACCCTGGACGCAGCAATTGAATTTCGCCTTCATACGCTGATCGTCCCTGGAGGGGACGGTGTACATCGCGCCGCTCAAGACCCTGCCATCCTGCAATGGTTGCGTGCCTGCGACCTGACCACTGTTCGAACCTGCAGCGTCTGCACGGGCGCATTTCTACTCGCGTCTGCGGGCTTTCTGGACGGACGGCCCGTCACGACGCATTGGCGCAACGCCGACCGGCTTCGCCAGGCGTTTCCGAATCTGGACGTTGTCGATGAACATATCTTTTGCGAAAGCGGAAAATACTGGACGACCGCCGGCGTCACCGCCGGTATTGACCTGGCACTGACATTGATCGAACACGATTGCGGCATTGCGCTTGCCCAGCGTGTTGCCCGACGCCTGGTGGTCTATTTGAGGCGAAGTGGCGACCAGCGGCAGTACAGCCAGACCCTGCGCATTCAAGACCGTGCCAGCGCGCCATTTCGGGACCTCATCGCCAGCATGGAAAAGAACCTGGCTGCGCCATGGGCCGTTGATGACATGGCTGACCGGTGCAATATGTCGCGCCGGACGTTCCAGCGCAGATTCAAGCAGCACTTCGGCGTCCCGCCCCAGGAACTGCTGAAGACGTTGAGACAAGAGAATGCCAGGCTTCTGATGGCAAGCGGCAAATTGACCAGGAAGGATCTTGCGCGGCAAGTGGGTTTGCCAGTCACCGAACTCGCCAACTTGATGTAGGAATCGGCATGGGCGCGTCCGGCCAATCGTTGCGGCCGCAGATTTGGCCACTTTGCGCAGATGCTTAGCCAGCGCGACCTCGACGCGACCGGGATCGATCGCCCGAGCGATCCGCGCGTTCTCCGGCCGCACCAACCCACCATGCGGCCAGTGAGCCTTAATTCACACGGCGCCAGATCGAGATCGGCACGTCGCCATTCGGCCGCGCGGCCACCTTGTAGCTCAGGGTACCGTCTTTCAGTTCATAGATACGCTTCTGCTCCTCCCCTTCCCAATTAGGGAAGGATGCGTTCTGGATGTGGAAGACCAGCGTGCCCTTGGCGGGGTCGACACTGATGGTACCGAAGTGGGTGCTCGATCCCATGACGGCCTCCTTGCATTCAGCCGGCGTGGCGGCGGACTTGTCCAGCGATGCAAAGCGCTGGCGCTCCGACTTGAAAATCTGCAGGGAATAGCGCCCCTGCTTATCCACGATCAACAACCCCCTTCGGCGCGTTTCCGTAGTCACGGCCTCTCGATCCGTCGGGATGCAGGACATCGGCCGCGACAAGCGTCCAGGTGCCCGCCATGGGCGACGCGACCGCCGGCGTCTTCGCCAGGGCAACCGCCGACGACAACGACGCCGTCATGAACAATGCCGCGGCGGCACCAAACTTGAATGAGGAAGGATGATGCATTTCTTCTCCAGATTACGAATAAGGGCTGCCGAGAGTCGCCTTGTGTCGAGGGCCGACGACTCGGGCATCGGGCGCAGCGTTCGTCACACTGCACCTCTGGATGATAGGTATGCGACGCCCTCGTGGGTGCGATAATCCGACACCCTCGCTTCAGGAAAACCGCATCATGCTTCTACCGAATCTTGATATGGATGCGTTACGCACTTTCCTCACCGCGCAACAGGTGGGAAGCCTGATCCGTGCCGCCGAGCAGGTCGGCCGCTCTCAGTCAGCCGTCAGCCAGCAGATGCGCAAACTGGAAGTGCAAGTCGGACAGCCGCTGTTTCGCCGTCAGGGACGAGGCTTGACGCTGACGGACGCTGGCGAGCAGGTTCTTTTGTATGCGCGCCGCATTCTTGAACTGAATGATCAAGCGATCCTCGCATAAGTGCGCCGCGCGTTCGCTGAACCCGGAGGGTGATAAGGCCTTTAGGAACTGTTCTTGTGCCAATTGCCGCGTGATCTGCGGTGCGTAACTGACTATCTCTTCATGGCTCGCGGACCTTGTTGAACCGTTGGTGATGTCGACGGACCGGATCTCCCGCCCATGCGTCAATGTCCTTGAACAGGTGCCGGTGTATCGCCTGCAAGTCCCCGTGCTGTACATGCTGGCTCGAATGGTTCCGCGTTGTTTATAAGCAGCAGATGGCGGCGGCACGCGCTGCATTCCTCTACCGTCGCGCTATAGTTTCAATACACTAAATTTATATCAATAAGAAACAGAAGCGATGATAGTCGGTATCGATCTGGGTACGACCCATAGCCTGATCGCCTGCTGGAAAGACGGCGTGCCGCATCTCATTCCAAACTCGCTGGGCGATGTGCTGACGCCCTCGTGCGTCAGCCTGGACGAAGACGGCTCCATCCTTGTGGGCCGTGCCGCGCGCGAACGTCTGCAAAGCCATCCCGACCGCAGCGTGGCCGTGTTCAAGCGCCACATGGGCGGCAATAAGGAATTCAGGCTGGGACCGCGCACCTTCCGGCCGGAGGAACTGTCCGCCCTGGTACTGCGGGCATTAAAGGACGACGCGGAAGCTGCCACGGGACAGGCGGTGACCGAGGCCGTGATATCGGTACCCGCATATTTTTCCGACGGCCAGCGCAAGGCCACCCGCACCGCCGCTCAGCTGGCCGGCCTACATGTGGAGCGCCTGGTCAACGAACCGACGGCGGCCGCCCTGGCCTATGGCCTGCATCAACGCGGCGGCGAATCGCGGTTCCTGGTGTTCGATCTGGGCGGCGGCACCTTCGATGTCTCCATCCTGGAATTGTTCGAAGGCGTCATGGAAGTGCGGGCCACCGCGGGCGACAACTTCCTGGGCGGCGAGGATTTCTCCAACGAAATCCTCCACTGGTTTTTCCAGGCGGGCGGGCTGCCCGACAAGGCACGGCGCGATATGCGCTTCATGCAGCACCTGGCGGCGCGGGCCGAAGCCGTCAAGCGCGCATTGAGCACGGAGCCGCAGGCCGAGCTGGCCGTCAGCTGGCAAGGACGCGACTATTCCGCCTCGCTGTCCGAGGATCACTACCGGCGCCTTTGCGAACCGCTGCTAGCGCGGCTGCGCGTGCCGCTGGAGCGCGCGTTGCGCGACGCGGGCTTGCGCGCCGCCGATGTGCAGGAAGTCGTCCTGGCCGGTGGCGCCACCCGCGCCCCCATGATCCGCAACCTGGTGACACGCATGTTCGGGCGCTTTCCATCCGCGCATTTCAACCCGGACGAGGTCGTCGCGATGGGGGCGGCCGTCATGGCGGGCCTGAAAGCGCGTGACGAGACCTTGCGAGAAGTCGTCATGACCGATGTCTGCCCATATTCCCTGGGCGTGGAAGCGAACCGCGACCTGCCCAGCGGCGAAAAGGCGCACGGGCAGTTCATTCCCATCATCGAGCGCAATACCGTGGTGCCGGTCAGCCGCGTGCATGGTTTCTCGCCAGCGAACGATGGCCAGCAGGTTTTGGAACTGCGGATCTTCCAGGGCGAATCGCGGCTGGCCCGCGACAATATCGAAATCGGCAAGCTCTCGGTGCCGCTGGAAGGCGGCTCGCGCGCGGATGGCGCGGTGGAAGTGCGTTTCACCTACGATGTGAACGGGCTGCTGGAGGTCGAGGTCACGCGGCTGAAAACGCAGCAGGTCTACCGCCTGGTGATCCGCAACAACGACACCGACCTGACCGAGCAGCAGATCGAAGCACGTTTCCAGGCCCTGGCGGAGCTGAAGGTCCATCCTCGCGACAAGCTGGAAAACCGCACGCTCGTCGCGGAAGCGGAACGCATCCATGAATTCCTGCGGGGCGAAAGCCGTGAACGCATGGCAGCCGAAATCGGGGAGTTCGAGGCGGTACTGGCGCGCCAGAACGAACGCCTGATCGAGCCCGCGCGCGAGCGCCTGCGGCGCGCGATCGAGCACTTCGAGCGCGCCGGCATCTTCGAAGGCGGCACCGAACCGTCCTGAGGAAACCGACATGTTCGATGTGCTGGGGATTGCCCCGACCGCCGACACGCGTGCCATCCGCCGCGCCTATGCCGTGGCCCTGAAACAGATTGACCAGCAGGTCCAGCGGGACGCGTTCGAACGGCTGCGCGAGGCTTACGAATCGGCGCTGAAGTGGGCGGAAAGGCAGGCAAAGGTGGCCGGCGAATTGGGCGCCTCCGGCGCCGGGGCGGGCAACTCAGACCCCGATGCCGATACGGCGCCGTCCGCACTCCAAGCCGTACCGGTCGACTTCACCCTGCGGCAATCCATGCCCGCCATGGTGCTGCGCGACGCCGCGCCGGACGCAAGCCGGAACGCTCTGCGTCGGCGCGCCAAGGCGGTTGACCATTGGGTCGCCGAGTTGATGCACGCGCCGGCGCAAACCATCCCGGAACAATGGCGGCGCGCCTTGGCGGACCCGGACTTGCAGCATCTGGAGGCGACCGCCGCGTTTTCCGAGGCCTTGCTGCGCGCGTTGGCCGCGAATCCGGAATGCAAAATGGCCTTGTACCGCGAGGCTGCCGCGCGCTTCGACTGGACCCAGATCGCGCCTGGCGACGAAGACAAGCCCGAGCGGCAATGGCTGCAACAGGTCATCTACGAAGGCGGCATCCTGCCCAGGCAGACCCCACGCGTGCGCAAGGCCCACGAGCGCGCCATCGCGGAAATGCTGCGTACCGTGGAACCCAGCCGGCGGCAGGCTCGCAAATTCGGCCCATACGTGAATACGCTGTGCGTGCGCATGCAGTCCTGGTTGACGCTTCAGGTGCCGCGCGGGGTGCAGCGCAGCTGGCTGCGGGTGATCGGAGAGACGCCGCGCTACGGTATCGGGACGTCGATACGCAAGGGCTTGGGATGGGCCTGGGTGCTGCTCGTCGGCTGCAACCTGGTTTATCACTTGTTCACGCAGGACGATCCGCGCAGCAACCGCCCCTCACTGCCCCCGCCTGCGTCCGGCTATGCCACCTCCTCCGCACTTCAGCCCTACAGCGAAAAGCCGAATCTGGCATTCAGCAGGAAAGACCTTTTGTTGGAAACCGCGATTCCGATGCCGCGCTTGGATTCCAGCGCAGGCGCCGGTGCGCCGATGGAACCCCAAGTCGGAACGGGGCCGCAGTTCACATCGAATCCCGGGCACGCCTCCGGCACCAGGCCAGGATCGAAGGATTCTTCGGCCGGCGCCATCGCACCTGCGCCGGATGGCCTGGCTCATTACATCCTGGACGTTCCGGGCGCCGTGGGGAAATCGCCAGGCCGCTTGCAGCTCGCCGTTCCGGCGCCGGTCTATCCGGCGACCGCTCGAAGCAAGGGGCAGCAAGGCAAAGCCAGCATCCGCGTGTTCATCAACCACGAAAAGAAGCTGATCGCCACGCTGGCACTCTCGTCCGGCAACGCCGATCTGGACCAGGCGGCGCTGGAGGCGGCGCGCGCCACACGAATCACGGGCGACGCGCCGCCCGCGACGGGGATCAGCGCGGTGCTGCCGTTTTCATTCGAACTGAAACGCTAGCATTCCACGGCTCCGCCCTTAGCGGCTCTTGCAGTGCGGCGGGGACAACGGTGGGGGGATAGCCGAGCAAACGGCACAATAATGTCGTGCCGGCTCCCTCTGACGTGGTTCGAGGCAATGCCTACCGCAGTTGAACGGATGCTCGTGTTTATCTCCATATAGCCTTTCAGCCCATTGTCGGGGCGAGCCGCACCAGAGCCAGAGTACTATCCCCCGGCTCAAGCCATGAACGGGTAATTTAGGGTTGGCGAGCGGCCCAGGCGGCCTGACGCTTCTGCACTGACTCGGCCGATTCTCCGACCAAATTTGTATAGACCTGGGGTGCCGTCGCGCCTTCGGTGTTGATAATCATCACGCAAGATTGCGCATCGAGTCCGACTTGTGCTGACAGGGCAGGATTACTGCGCAGCGCCCGCAATGCAGCAAGACCGGCAACACCGGACTCGCCCGCGACGACGGGAATATCCTGATCGCTGCCCTTGGCCAGGATGCGCATCGCCTCGACGGCCTGGTCGTCCTCAATCGTCATGAAGTGATCGACGGTTGGTTCGAGGAACTTCCACGCCAGTGGCGAGGTTTCGCCGCAGGCCAACCCGGCCATCACCGAATCAACCGAGCCGCTAGCTCTGGCCGCACGTCCTTGGATTGCACTTTGCAGCAGGCAGTCCGCTTGGGCTGGCTCCACCACGACGAAGTGCGGGCGGTGCTCGCCCTGGTACTCCCAAAGATAGCTCACCAGTCCAGCGGCCATGCCGCCGACGCCGGCTTGTAGAAAGACATGGGTGAAAGCACCAACCGCCCCCTGCTGCGCGCGAGTTTGCTCCACAATCTCGGCGGCAATGGTGCCATAGCCTTGCATCACGTCGCGCGGAATATCCTCGTAACCCTCATACGACGTATCCGACACCACCTGCCAGCGATTGGCGGCGGCCAGGCGGGCGGCCTCTTCGACGGATTCGTCGTAGTTGCCCTTGATGCGCACGATCTGCGCGCCATAGACCGCGATGGCCTGCTCACGCTCCGCACCCACATTGGCATGCAGCACGATCACACAACGACAGCCCGCATCTCTCGCGGCGGCGGCGAGGCCACGGCCATGATTGCCGTCGGTGGCGCTGATCACGGTGTAGTCCCGAAGTTGCCGCGCATAGCGGCCCGTGAGTATCGAGGCCGGATCAAACTCAGGGTGCAGGCGCAAGATCTGGCGAACCAGTGCGACGGGCGCCCCCAGGGCCTTGAAGCTGCCGAGAGGCGAGCGCACGGATTCGTCCTTCACGCTGAACCGGGCAATGCCCAGTTTCTGCGCAATGCCGGGCAGGTCGTACAGAGGAGTGGCTCCGCGGGCAATGCCATCCCACGCACTGAGCCAGCGGCGGCTTTCCTCAGCGCGTTCAATGCTCATGATCGAATGAAGCGCGGAAGGATACGTACCACGCGCTGCGCCAGGGTTGGGAAACGGCAGCGCGCCTGCTTTTTTGCCTGATACGAGAGCGGGGATGAGCATGCGGTCTCCTGTGGAAAGTGGTGGCCAGAGCAACGAAATAATATTTCTCACAAACCGCGATTGCTTATTAAACTTCAGCAGAAAAATTGAATCTTTTCTCTATCTACCACCGATTTCTTACCAGCATTGCACATGGCGACCAAGATCGATAAATACGACCGCATGCTGCTAGCAGCCATCCAGGACGATGCGCGCTTGCCCCAGAGCGAGCTGGGCGAGCGAGCCAGCCTGTCCACCGCGGCGGTGAACCGTCGCCTCAAGCAACTCGCCACGGACGGCGTCATCGAGCGGTACACCGCCTGCATCAACCCCAAGGCCGTTGGGTGCGGCCTGACCATCGTGGTCGAGGTCAAGGCGGAAAGTGAACGCGCCGATCTCCTGGATGAGATGCGGAAGGGCTTTAAAGCCTGCGACCGGATTCAGCAGTGCTACTACGTGACCGGCGACTGCGACTTCGTGCTGATCTTCCTCGTGCAGGACATGGATCAGTACGTCGAACTGACTCGCCGTCTCTTCCACGCGAACAACAACGTTAAATCGTTCAAGACCCTGGTCGTCATGGATCGGATCAAAACGGGGATGAATGTCCCCATCGCGATGACGGATGGGCGCGCTTGAGCTGTCGCTACCGCGAAAGATTCAGGGTTTTCCCCGGACCCTGGGCAGCCCTTGAATTGCGACACGGTCCTGGGCGCCACGAACCCTGCACAGCGGCGCGAGACGGCAGATCTCTTGCACGGTCGCCGGCTCGCACCATCAACACGGCAACCGTGATCGACCTTGATTGGCAATGAAGTCAGGCCGTCTTGTAGATCGAACGAAGCGATCGATAGCTCTCTGAAGCCGCCTCCTTCAACCACTTGCGGAACAACATTACGCGTGGCAGATCAGCGTCCGAAGCTCGATGAAAATGCAGGAAGTGCGCGCCAATCACAATAGGCTGACACTCCACCGGTATGCACAACTCACCGGATTTCAACGCATGCTCAACGTAAAGGATATTCGCGAGTGCGACGCCGTAGCCGGATATGGCTGCTTGGATCGCGGCATTGTCACTGTCGAAGCGAACCGCTCGCCCCCAGGCCAATTCTTCGATTCCATTCAGCGAAGCCCAGCGCTTCCAGTCGCGACCGGTGTATTCGTTGAGCAAGAGCCGTTGCTGCACCAACTCTTCCAGCGTCCAACGCCGATGAGGGTCGAGGACGCCGGGCCGGCACACGGGAACCATGGCCTCGTCCACGATCTTCATCAACCGAGAATCATCGCCGACCGGATAATCGAAAAGGTACACGATGCTCGCGTCGAAATTATCAGCTCCGATGCTGCCAACTGTCTGGACGGAACCGGTCTGCAACGATACGCGAACATCTGGCGCAAACGCTTCGAAATCCGAAAGTCGTTCGAGTAACCAGCCCATCGCAAAGCTCGTTGTCGATTCCAGCCGCAACGTTTGCTTTTGCTCCGTGAGCTCATAGACTGTTCGCGACAGCTCGACGAACATATCCCGGCATACGACAAAAAGCCGATCACCCGCATCCGTCAGCTCAACCTTCCGATCGCCCCGACGGAAGAGCTGGACGCCTAGATAATCCTCCAACGTCCTGATCTGCCTGCTTACAGCGCCTTCGGTGACACACAGCTCAACCGCGGCACGACGAAAGCTCCCCAGGCGCGCAGCCGCCTCAAAGTTCCGCAACGGATTCAGTGGAGGTATATTCATTCAAAATCGGTTTCTTCGCATGCGGTGTCTCCGCGCCGGCTTATTTAAGCATGAAAGAAGCTGGGGCCCTCGCCGCGGCACGGCAAGGAAAATAAGCGGCCGAAATTGGACGAAGGAGATTCGAGGCCGAGCAATCCCGCGCACGACCAGTAGGTCGCCTGATTGCTCGTGATCACTGGCTTTTGCAGGCGATCCTCGAGTGCCTCGATCACGCCGAGCGTCGCAAGATTGGTGCAGGACAGGAAGATTGCATCGGCGTCCGGCCTATCGACGCTACAACCCAGCCGATACACCGCCGCTTCGGAGATCTTGCCGATCGCCCGTCGCCTTTCACAGTTCTCCGGTACGTCAATGGATTCGAGCGCAACAACGTCGAAGCCGCTGCCAATCAAGAACTCGCGTTCGTGAGTATTCAATATGGTGTTATAGGGGGTGCCTACCGCGACCCGTCGCACACCCATCGCACGAAGTGCCGCCACCACCGCGCCTGACGTCGTGATCGTTGGCGCCCGCGCGATGTCGGTCAAATGACTGCATATATCTTGTCCTGGGCAGATGATCGACCCCGTCGTGCAGCCGTACGCCAGTACATCGACTTCCGCGGTTTCCAGTTGCTGCGCGGCGAGATCCAACCGTTCCTCCATGCGCTGGAATGCTCCTTCGTCCGATGGCCCTTCCGCGAGCACGCGGGCGGTGTGGATCGACACACCTTCCGCGGCAAGCCTCCAGAATTCCGGCTCGTTGACGGTATTCGTGGACGGAACAATGAGACCTATCCGAGCTTTCCAACCGTATGGACTCCAACCTGTGGCGATAGCCATCGTGCCTTCCCTTTGCTTAATCGACCTTGGCGCCAGATTGACGAACGATCTTTCCCCATTTCTCGGATTCATCACGCAGAAACTGATTGGTATCTACCGACGTTCCAACAGGTAACGATGCCATTGCCTTGAGCCGTTCCTTGACAGCCGGATCGGAAAGCGAATCGTCAACGGCCTTGGCGAGACGACCAACGACATTCGCCGGGGTCCCCTTTGGAGCAAGGAACATGACCCAACTCGAAAAGTCGAAGTCGGGAAGACCCGCCGTTTGCGCAATCGAGGGGAGTGTGGGAGCCAATGGCCATGGCTTGGCCGTTGAAACACCCATGATCCTGACCCGGTTGTCCAGCCCCGCTGAATCCATGAACGACGGCAAACCGTCGACGGCCACGTCGACGTCTCCGCGCAACAGTCCAAGCAATGTCGTGGACCCGCCCTTGTACGGGACATGCGTCATCTTTGCACCAGACTGCGCGATGAAGCTGGCCATGATGAGATGGCCGGAGGTGCCAATCCCAGCCGAACCGTAGTTGATCTCGTTGGGCTTTTCTTTAGACAACGCAATGAGCTGTTTGACGTCGCGTACCGGGACGCGTGGACTCACCGCCATGACCTGCGGATACTGCGCGATGACCCGGATCGGTACAAAGTCCTTGACCGCGTCGTAGCCGGCATTGGCGTACAGAAAGGGATTTACAACGAAAGAGACACCGGCGACCAGTAATGTGTAACCGTCAGCATTGGCTTGCTTGACGACGACGGTGCCGACGTTCCCCCCAGCGCCTGGTCGATTCTCGACCACAATCGCATTGCCCAGCTTCTCCGCGGCCTTGGCCGCAACCACTCGACTGATGTTGTCCACCGGGCCGCCAGATCCGAATGGCACGATCAGTCGAATCGGTTTTGTCGGGAACGATTCTTCCGCCCCCGCGGCATGCGCGACTAACGCAAGGAAAAATATCAAAACGATCCGCTTCATCATTGTAATTTCCCCAATAGTTTTTTTTGAACCTGACTGTCCGGACTACTTCGTCGAGAAAGCCTCCGTGACACCGCTGAGCGCCTGCTGCAAATCTTCGAGCAAGTCTTCGACCCCCTCCAACCCTACGTGGATCCGAATCAAATGGTCGGCCCGCACGGTGCGGGCGACCGCGGCCCCTAGGCTATCGGTGCTGTAGATGGCCACCAGACTGTGGATTCCGCCCCAACTGGCGCCGATATAGAACAGCTTCAGCTTATTGACGAACCGACAGGCATCGTCGAAGCCGGCGTCCTTCAATGTGAACGACATGAGTCCGGTCGATCCCGAGAAGTCGCGCGACCAGAGTGCGTGCCCGGGGTCGGTCGGCAGTCCAGGGAACAGAACACGATCCACCGCGGGTTGTTCATCGAGCCACTTGGCAACCTGCAGCGCGCTATTCTCGTGGCGCGCCAACCGGACCATCATCGTTCCCAATCCGCGCATCACCTCCACACAGTCATCCGGCGATACGTGGCTTCCCATCAAATCGGCCGTCGTGCGAAGTGCCTCGTACTTATCGCGGCCGTTCACGCAAACCGCACCCATCAACAGGTCAGAGTGGCCGGCGACATACTTCGTGAGGGCCTGCACGGAATAGTCGACGCCGTGGCCAAGCGCGTCGAAATAGATCGGCGTTGCCCAGGTATTGTCGATCGCCGTCGCGATACGATGACGGCGCGCCACCGACACGATCGCCGGGACGTCCTGTATTTCCATCGTGAGCGAGCCGGGCGACTCCAACCAAATCAGACGCGTGTCCGGTTCGATCAACGCCTCGATTCCTGATGCGATCAGGGGATCGTAGATAGTGACCTTCACGCCGAAACGTTCCAGCAGCGCCGATGCGTTCTTCTGCGTAGGTCCATACGCCGACCTTGGAATAAGGACGTGATCACCCGTCTTGAGCACCGTTTGATTGACCAGATGGATCGCACCGAGTCCGGATGGCGACAGTACACAATGATCCGCCTTTTCGATCTCGGCCAGCCTTCGAGCCAGCGCATAATAGGTCGGCGTGCCCGCCAGACCGTAGGTATAGCCGTCAAAGAAGCCGGCGCCGCGACTCAAGAATGCCTCCGCGGTGTCGAACACAATGGTCGACCCCCGAAACGTCGGCCGCACGAGAGACTGGAAACCTTCTGGCACTTCTACGTCGTCTCGCACGACCAGCGTTGAATAATCTTTTGAAGTCATCTTTTGTCCCGTATCGCCGGCATTCTTCAATCCAGCTTGATATTCATCTCTTTGATCAATTTGGCGTACATATCACGCTGCCCCTTCATGTACTCGTCCAGCTCTTTGACTGGATACGCCTTGAGCCGGTATCCCTGCGCCAGCATCGCCTTCTGGAAGTCCGGATCCTTCGAGATATCGGCGATCTCTCGATTCACGCGCTCCACGATCGGTGCTGGCGTGTGCGCCGGGGCGTACAACACGTACCAGAGCGGAATCTTGAAATTCGGAAAACCCAGCTCTGCCATGGTCGGAACATCGGGAAAGAGCTCGTAGCGCCGGTCATCCACGATCGCCAGCAGGTTCAGCTTGCCGGCCTTCGCCGAGGGAAACACGATGGATTCGAACATCATCTGGATGTTCCCCGACAGTAGATCGGGCATCGCATCGGCGTTGCTCCGGTAGGGAACGTGCGCGAGCTGAATTCCAGCCTGCCGGGCAAACAACTCACCTCTGATATGCGACGTCGTTCCGTAACCGGCCGACGAATAATGCAGAGTGCCGGGCGCCTTCTTCGCCTTCTCTATCAGTTCGGGTAGCGTCTTGACGCCGATTCCTGGCGTTACCGCCAGTCCGGAGATGACATCTCCCAGATAGGCGACGGGCGTCAGATCCGTATCGGGGTTGTAGGGCAAATGGCGCAGTCGCGGGAGTATGAATAAACCTCCGGCCGCGCCGATCAGGAACGTGTATCCATCGGCAGCCGCGGCGGCAACATGCGCGGTGCCTATGGCCGCTCCGGCGCCGCTGCGGTTCTCCACAATGACTGATTGTCCTAGCCGCTTCGCCAATCTTTCAGCAATCGGCCGGACCAGCACGTCGGCGGACCCTCCTGGGGAAAAAGGTGAGACGATGACAATGGGCTTCTCCGGATAACCTGCCGCGACCCCGGAGGCCGGTGCGGCGAGGGAGGCGACTGCAAGCACCCCCATCGCCAGACATTGAATCGTTATGCCACGCACTGCACGACTGAACATTTGACTTACCCCTTGTGAATATTTGATTGTTTAAGCGCCCGTACGGGTCACTTTCCGGTTCCGCAGATCTTCGTCGCGGGCCTCGGTTGTGCGAAGCGTTGGCCGACCGAATCCGCCACCTCCGGCGGTCTCGATCGCCAGGCGGTCGCCTTGATTCAGGATGATCATGCACTTCGACTCGAGGGATTCGATCGTCCCGTCTTTCCTGTACAACGTCGCCTTGGCGGATCTGCCGTCTTCACCACCCTGCGAACCCCTGGCTTGAGTATGATGCCGCTCCCCCCGATAGGACACGCGCACACCATCGACGAGCGATTCGTACTCGCGTATGACGCCCAGGCCCCCGCGATACTCGCCGTCGCCGCCGGAGTCCGAGCGCAGGCGGAAGCAGTTGATCCGTATCGGTGCGTCGAGCATCAACGCCTCGATAGGTTGATTCATACTGTTGCTGCCGTCGGTCTGTATGCAGTCAACACCGTCGGACGCGGCACCGGCGCCGGCTCCGGCTGCAATCAGCTCGCCGAGCATGAACGAGGATTTATCCGGGCGCTGCCCACCAAAAGTGATCGCAGTCAGTACATTCCCGGGAGCCGCTGGCACCCTGTCCGGCAATACGTCCGCGAAAGCACTCACGATGCTCGCGCACAAACGCTTGATCGTGACCAATCTCGCATTCACGGCGGCTGGCGCGACGGGATTGACGATGGAACCGACCGGCAAATGCAGCGAAATAGGTCGAAAACATCCCCCATTGGTGGGAATGTCCGCACCCGTGAGAACTCGGGTTGCATAATTGGCCGCCGCATGAGCACCAGCGGGCACGCAATTCACCGGGCCTTTCACCTGAGCGCTGCAGCCCGAGAAATCGTAGTGAATGCTGTCGCCTTTGACTGTCACGGCGACGGAGATGGGAATCCGTCGATCCAGATCCACGCCATCGTTATCCAGCGCATCTTCGAAGGTGAATGTTCCTTGTGGCAACTTGGATATCGCCGCTCGGGTCATACGCTCAGACCGGTCCAGCAGCTCGCGGATGACCTCCAGAAGCAGATCGACGTCGTATTTCTCCGCCAAGCTGACCAGACGACGGGTAGCAATCGTGCAAGCCGACAACTGGGCGCGAATGTCGCCCAGAAACGCCTCCGGGTTACGGCTATTCTGGAACAGGATCTTATGCAGCGTCTCGTTCAATTCGCCGGCCTCCATCAACTTCAATGGGGGTATCCGAAGGCCCTCCTGGAAGACGTCTGTCGCGTTGCTGGGGAGCGAGCCCGGTGACATTCCACCGACATCCTGATGGTGCACGGTCGTGACGCAGATCGCGAGCGCAACTGAACCGATGAATACCGGCATCGCGACCGTGATGTCCGGCAAATGCGAACCGCCGCAATACGGATCGTTGAGGATCAACGCATCGCCAGGCTTGAGCGTGTCTACCGGAAAAGCGCTCAGCAAAGAAGTGAGCGCGGGTGTCATCGTCCCCAGGTGGACGGGAATCGCTGTCGCTTGAGACAAGGTCTCGCCGCCCACGGTGAAAAGCGCAGCAGAGCAGTCCATTCCTTCTTTGACAAGCGGCGAGAACGCGCACTGCAACAGAGTTGATTGCATTTCGTTCGCAATGCTGTGGAGCTTATTGCGAATCACTTCAAGAAGGATGGGGTCTTGACTAGAGAGGTTGGTCTCTTTCATTTGTTCGTATCCTTGCGCGCGATCAGCAAACCGTTGGCGGCGGCTTCCGCCGCCCAACCCGGATCAATCAGAATCGTGGTATCGACCTGCTCCACGATCGCCGGTCCCTGGATGACCTGACCGGGCTTCAGGTCGGTGCGGTCGTAGAGGTCTGCCTCCACGAATCCCTGTGTATGCCCAGACAGAATCTTTCGCTTCTTGGTTTTCCGCGCATGAGGAGGCGTTTGCGGCGAGCCCTCAACGGTTCGAACCTGGCTCGCGCCGGAGCCTCGCTGCACGTTTCGCAAATTAACGATCCGAATCGGCGCATCCGTCTGATGGCCGAACTGACGCTCATAGGCGTCGAAGAAATCATTCTGAATGCGAGCCATCACGTCGTCTCGATCCGGGAAGATCGGAATCTCGATGTAGTGAGACTGTCCGCGATAGCACACGTCCGCGAAGTACAACACTTCGAGCGTTTGCTCGTTCACGTTCTCCGCCGCCATCAGCCGATCGCACGCCTCGCGAAGTTCGCTGCAGCGGGCTCTCACATCGGCGGCCGACACGCTGGTGAAGTCGCGAATATACGAGCCGGACACCTCATGCTCGACTGGCGCCGACATCAGGCCAGCCGCCGAGAGCACGCCGGGAGATTGCGGGAACACAATCGTCGAAATATCGAGCTCCGTCGCCAAGGCCGTAGCGTGCAGCGACCCCGCGCCTCCAAACGGGACGAGGGCGAACGTACGCGGGTCGATCCCACGCGAGATAGACACCAGACGTATGCCTTCCGCCATCTGCACATTGGCAATCCTGTGGATGCCCAGCGCGGCTTGCTCGACCGACATCCCCAAGGGTCTCGCCAGGTTGGCGTCAATCGCCTCCCGCGCTTTCTCCACGTCCAGCCTCAAGGTCCCGCCCGCAAAGTACTCCGGATCCAAAAGCCCTAGAACTACCGAGGCATCGGTCACGGTCGGCTGCTGGCCGCCGCGGCCATAGCAAGCGGGGCCGGGCTCTGCCCCGGCGGAAGTTGGCCCTACTTTCAACGTGCCACCCGCATCAATCCAGGCGACGCTGCCACCCCCCGCCCCGACCGCGTTCACGTCGATCATGGGGACCCTGATCTTGTACCCATCCACATATCCCTGGGCACTGATGCCGGGCTGGCCGTTCATGATCAGTGCGATGTCAGAGCTCGTCCCTCCGATATCCACCGTAATGATGTCCGGGAAACCGGCGGACTGGCCCACTTCACTCGCGCCCATGACGCCGGCGGCTGGGCCCGACAGAAAAAGGCGAACCGGCCTTTGGCGCGCAATATTGGCGGAGCAAGTTCCACCGCGGGACTGCATGATTTGCATCTCGTTTGTGACGCCCAGCTCTTTGAGCCGCGCGCCCATCGATCCGAGATAGTGGTCAATGACCGGCTTGACGTAGGCATCGAAGGCCGTCACACATGTGCGCTCGTACTCGCGAAACGTCGGGTCCACTTCACTGGAGAGCGATACGGCGATGTTGGGATACTCCTCCGCGATGTACCGCGCCGCTTGGACTTCATTCGCGTCATTCAGGAACGAGAATAAAAAGCAGATCGCTATGGAATCCACACCCTGCTCAACCAGGGAATCGACTGCTGTACTCAAGGAGCCGATATCGAGCGGAATCTCCACCTGGCCGCTCGAATTCACGCGTTCCACCACACCGATGCGACGTGCACCCGGCGCGAGGAACACCGGGGTCTGCGGTTGATGCACCAACTCGTATAAATTCGTGCGACTCTGCCGGCCGATTTCGAGTACGTCTTCGAATCCAACCGTAGTAAGGATTCCCAAACGAGCGCCGCGCCGCTCGAGTACGGCATTGGTGGCCACAGTGGTCCCGTGGATAAAGCTGCAGACACGGGTCGATTCGATGCCCCAGCCGGGTAACAGTGAATCGAAAATTTGAGAGATTACCGCCCTCGGATCCTTGCGGGAGGAGGGAATTTTGGCAATGCGGAATAGACCCTCGTCCCCCGTCACGACGACGTCTGTGAATGTCCCGCCCATGTCTACAGCGACGGTTATGTCTCTATTCATTGATCGCTTCCAGTTGACACCATTGACTCGATGGATTGAAGTCTAGGTGCACCGCGAAGCATGGCTCAACGCATCTTTTTGCCACCCATACAATACTTTTTATCAAGCGCGTGCGCGGCGCCCCAAGTTGGGGCCAAACCGCAGCAATGCGGTGCAAGCCTCGATGTTGAATCCGGGAAAACCCCGAAGCGCTAATAAAGCGAAGCGCCGCTGAACCTTCCACTTAACCAGTGTTGGCTCGTTTCGCCACTCGGGGGCCGAGGCGCTCATGCCGATCGAAAACTCTGAGGCGCCCTCACAGAGAGCGCCTGCCAGATATCGATCAACCTGTATGCCGAGCTCCGCGGCCTCGTCTTCCAATGCTTGGCCTCACTCCTGATATACGAAGCAAAGAGTGGCTCCAACGGGTCGCTGATGCCCCCCCCGCCCACCTTCAGAGGCCGGTCGGCGGCAAGGTCTACGAGGACTCAGATCGGCGATAACTCAAAATGCACGAGTGATAACTAAGAAGACATCAACTCGCCCACTCTTGGACGAATAATGAAACGATCACTGATCAAGACGACGCTGACCTGAATTCCAGAAGACCTCCGGCCGGCTGATTCCGGGGAAACTATGAATCGCCGACTAGAAACAGAACGCGGCATGGCACGTGTCACGCGCATGTGAATAGGCAATGATCGAATTAGGCAATCTGGACGATATTGTGGCGCTGCGCCACGATCTGCACGCGCATCCCGAGACCGCTTACGAGGAGTATCGGACCGCCGGTATCGTGGCTGAGAACTTGAGATCCTGGGGCATCGAGGTGCACACCGGCATCGCCAAAACAGGCCTGGTCGGTGTGCTCAGACGCGGAAGCGCCTCGCGCGCCATCATGCTCCGTGCCGATATGGATGCCCTGCCCATGCAGGAAGACAACACGTTCGCGCACCGCTCGACTCATCCAGGGAAGATGCATGGCTGCGGCCATGATGGACATACCGCCATGTTGCTGGCTGCGGCGCGCCATCTGGCGCGGTCCGGGGGCTTCGACGGCACGGTGTATTTTCTGTTCCAGCCTGCGGAAGAAAATGGGGGAGCCGGTGCCCGCGCGATGATGCGGGAAGGTCTTTTCGAACGTTTCCCGACGGACGCGGTATTCGGCATTCACAACTGGCCTGGCATGTCCGAGGGGCACGTCGGCGTATGTCCAGGCCCGCTGATGGCCGCCGCAAATGCCTTCAAGATTACGATCACGGGCCGTGGTGGGCACGCCGCGGCGCCACACCACTGCGCCGACCCTGTGCCGCCGCTGTTTGCCGTGGGCCAGGCTATCCAGACTATTCTCACCCGCAGCAAAAACCCGATAGATGCCGCGGTGATTTCGATCACGCAGGTCCAGGCAGGCGGGAGTGTCGCCAACATCATTCCCGGTAGCGCCTGGCTTGGCGGAGCAGTCCGCGCCTACGGACCGGCCGTCGTCGATCTGATCGAGCGCCGGCTCAACGAGATGGCTACCGCGATCGCCCAGGCTCACGATTGCCGTGCCGACGTGCACTTCGAGCGACGTTACCCGGCCGTCATCAATGCCGAGAACGAGACCGAATTCGTTCTGAACGTGATGCGCGAGGTGGTCGGTGAGCACAAGACGCACATCATCGAGCCCGTGATGGTAGCCGAAGATTTTTCTTTCTATCTGCAGAAGAAACCAGGGTGCTATTTTTTTCTGGGTGCTGGTGATGGCGAACATCGCGATGCAGGTCACGGCTTGGGACCGTGCGCGCTTCACAACGGCAGCTACGACTTTAACGATCGTGTCATTCCCGTTGGGGTGTCGCTATGGATTCGTTTGGTGCAGCGTTTCCTGGCGTAGTTTCACCAGGCCGAGCGCCATGGCCGCACACGGCCAGCGCGCTACCTTTGCTTTATCAACAGGCTCGACCACTCGACTAACCGAGGAGAAATTATGACTTGGGGGAAGCTCGCCGCCGCACTGGCCATGACGGCTTACGCAACCATGCCCACACACGTGCACGCACAGGCCGCATGGCCGACAAAACCGGTGACCGTGGTTGTACCGTTCACCGCGGGTGGCACGACCGACTTGATCGGACGCAATCTCAGCGACGCCCTCCGATCATCTGGCGTGACGGTCATCGTCGAGAACAAACCTGGCGCGGGGACCAGCCTTGGCTTGGAGTACGTCACGCGCGCCAAGCCGGATGGCACGACGTTGCTTATGACCTCGTCCAGTTCGCTCACCATTTATCCGAATCTGGCCAAGACATCCTATGATCCTTTGACCGACTTTACGCCGATCGCCAGCATCGCCGTCAGTCCCGTAGCAATTGCCGCCACCCCGGCGCGCAAGATCGATACCTTCAAGGCCTTAACCACCTTCGCAAAGACCAACCCAGGAAAGCTGACCTTTGCCGTTCCCGGCCTTGGATCTGTCGGACACCTCGCCATGGCAGATGTCAGTAAGCAGGCTGGAATCGAGATGTTACTTGTGCCCTATCGCGGCAGCAGCCAAGCGTTGTCCGATAGTCTGGGAGGCAACGTCGATCTGCTGGTCACCAACGTCGATGTCATGTTGCCACACGTCAAGAGCGGCGCGCTCAAACCCCTGGCAGTGTTGACGCCGAAACGCTGGGAAGCATGGCCGGACGTACCGTCAGCCGCCGAGCTTGGTATGCCCACAATCAACTACGCGTCGAACTTTGGCGTGTACGTGCCGGCGGGCACACCGCCAGAGCTGGTGCAAGCCATTCGGGTCGCCGTTGAGAACGCGGTGGCCAGCCCGCGCTACAAGGAAATGCTGGCGAACAATTATCTTCAGCCTGGAACAGGCAGCGGTGACGAACTCCGCGAGCAGCTCAAAACTGAGTATTACAACAACCGCCGCCTGATTACCGCTGAAAACATTCGCCTGCAATGACGCGCGACAGGCCGCTGCATCGAAGCGAGATCAGGAAAGCTGTTGAACGTTTCAACTTTTCTGCCCAAGGAACAGCCCATGACCCGGAACGCATACGTAGGCGTACTGCGATGATTTCGACGATCGCGGCGGCGCCACGGATGTGCTCGCGCGAGTTTCAGCGGAGTACCTTTGAAAGGAGTTAGAGTAATGACAAAGCAAACGATCTATGCCAACGCCTCCCTCATCGACAGCGTGACCGAAGGCGTGCGCCGCAATGTCGCGGTTGTTGTCGAAGACGGGCGTATCGTCAACATCGTTGAAGGCGCCGGTACGTCCGCTGGATCGACCGACGCCGAGGTCGTCGATGTGAAGGGCGCGTACCTTATGCCTGGTCTGTGGGACGTTCACGTGCACCCGGACTACCTGCCCCTCACCGTGATGCCCCTGACCGAACAGATGACACTGTTCGGTTTTAAACTGCGCCAGGCGCTGTTTG
>NZ_CBCSCA010000024.1:0-28662 GCF_965137885.1 Bordetella sputigena | reverse complement strand
GCGACAGGACGGCGCCGCCGCGGCGGCGCCGTCCTGTCGCTGGCCGCCCTCCTGCTGGCCGGCTGCGCGAATATCGCCTCCACGCCTTCCGGCACGCCCCTGGCCGATATGGAAGCGCGCTACGGCGCGCCCACCTATACCTGCACCCGCCCCGACGGCGCCCGGCGGGTGGTCTGGTCGCAGCTGCCATCGGGCAGCTACGCCTGGGGCACCGATCTGGATACCCAGGGCCGCGCGGTGCGCATGGAAGCCCTGATGGCGCCGGAACATTTCGAACGGCTGCGGCAGGGCGTATGGACGCCCGAGGCCGTGCGCTGCGAGTTCGGCCCGCCCGCGCGCGTCGGCGCGGTCGGGCTGGGCGATAAGCATGAGGTGGTCTGGTCGTATTACTACGTGCTCGATGGCCGCTGGCATTCCGTCATGTACGTCTACTTCGGCCCGAACGGCGACAAGGTCACCCATTACCATTCGGGGCCCGACCAGCGCTACCAGCGCAGCGAATAGACGTCCTGCCCGCGCGTGCGCCACGCATGGACCGCGCGCGGTCCGTGCGCCGGCCGCCGGACGCCGCATCCCGGGCGCGGCCGCGCCCGGGGGTCGATCGACAGGCGCGACATCATCGAGATTTGTGCCACGGCTATAAGGCGGCGTTATGGACGCCCCCGCCGGCGACCGCCACTCCAGGCCGGAAACGCCTTTATATCAATGGCTTGCGCAAAATGATGCGATGCTGCACCGCAGCTGCGCGCCAGGCTGGCCGGGTTTCGCCGGGCGCCGCGTTCGCGCATCATGCGCACATTCCGTGTGAATCAAATTCCACCGTGCGCGGGCCGACGCGGCGCCGCGCACGCCGCATTCGTCTTTTCGGAGTATCGCCTCATGACCCAGACATCCCGCGCCCGCAAATTCGGATTGGCCGTCGCCCAGATGGGGCCGGTCCACCTGGCCGACTCGCGCCAGGCCGTCGTCAAGCGCCTGGTCGACATGCTGCGGGAAGCCGCGGCGCGCCAGGCCACCTTCGTGGTGTTTCCCGAGCTGGCGTTGACCACCTTCTTTCCCCGCTACTGGATGACGGAAGAAGAAGCGGTGGAGCGCTACTTCGAACGCAGCATGCCCAATGCCGACGTGCAGCCGCTATTCGACGCCGCCCGCGAGCTGGGCGTGGGCTTCTATCTGGGCTATGCCGAACTGACCGCCGACGGCCGCCGCTTCAACACCGCCGTGCTGGTGGACCGCGCCGCCAAGATCGTGGGCAAATACCGCAAGGTACATCTGCCCGGCCACGACGATCACAAGCCGGATGCACCCTTCCAGCATCTGGAAAAGAAGTTCTTCCAGGTCGGCGACCTGGGCTTCCCGGTCTGGAACACGCAGGACGTCAATGTCGGCATGTGCATCTGCAACGACCGCCGCTGGCCGGAGACATGGCGTTCGATGTCGCTGCAAAGCGCCGAGCTGATCGTGCTGGGATACAACACGCCGTCCTGGAACATTCACTGGACCGAGCCGGTGCACCTGCGCACCTTCCATCACGAAATCGTGCTGCAGGCCAGCGCCTACCAGAACGCGGTGTGGATAGGCGCGGCGGCCAAGTGCGGGTCGGAGGACGGCTTCCACATGATCGGCAGCTCCATGATCGTCGCGCCTTCCGGGGAAATCGTCGCGCGCGCCAGCGGCGAGGAAGACGAGGTCATTACCGCGCAGATCGATCTGGACCTGGGCGCGACCTTCCGTCAGCACGTGTTCAACTTCGCCAAGCATCGCAGCCCGCGGCACTACCAATTGATCGTCGAACGCACTGGCGCCGGCGAACCGCTGCCGCTGCCGCCCGAGGCGCGCGGATAATCGCGCCGCGGCCGCGACCGACCGCGGCCCCGTAGCAATGCAGCAGCGGCCGCACGCAGAGATGGCCGCGCTTTCCCGGCCGCATCCGCATGCGGCCGTTTCGTTTTCGGCCGCGGCATTCGCCGTGGCTACTTCCAGTATTGCCTTCGCCTGTTCCCGCCGCGCCCGGACTTGTCGGCCGGCGTGCGCGCCACGCCGGCCCGCGCCAAGCCGTTACCGGTAGTGCACATAGATTACGCACGCCGGTGCGCCACCGCACGACCACGACGCTACAGTGGCCCAGCTGTCCGCGGCCATGGATACGCGCTGATCACGAGCACGTGCGGCATCGAACGGAGAAGCATGAATTCACTCGTACTGGAGGCAACATGCCCGACTTTCTCGAATTTGGACAACCCGTCTACTTGCAGAACGGCAAGGGCGACGGAACCGGCACTGACGGCGCCTCCGGCGGCAGCCGGGCGTTCGCCGCCAACTACTACCTGACCGGCCAGTCGATCGGCTCCGTCACGATCGATGCAGCGGGCCATTCCGCCCCCTACTACAACCAATGGATATTCAAGCCGGTCGACCCGAACACGGACCCCCAGGGCGTCATCCGGATGGCGCAGCAGGTATACATCTTCAACGTGGGTGCCAATGCCTACCTGCAGCGGTCGGGGCAGACCTTGAATTTGAACGCAAGACCCGGTACGGCGGCACAGTGGCAGATCGCCTTGTGCACGGACTCGGTTTCGCAGAATGGCGTCTCCGGCGTCGTCACGGGCAGTGGCGCGGTCGTGCAGGTTATCGTCGGCGACGGCTATTACGATCTGATTTCCGCTACCGACAATTCGGGCGTTATCGGACCCGGCACGCTCAACAGCAACACCGGCGGCAACTTCCTGAGCTGGTGGCACATCAAGCGCGATACGACACCGTCCGCATCGCCTTCGCCTTCGCCTTCGCCATCGCCATCGCCATCACCATCGCCTTCGCCGTCGCCTTCTCCATCACCTTCGCCATCTCCTTCTCCGTCACCGTCGCCGTCGCCGTCGCCGTCGTCATCCCAACCGGTCGGCACCGGTGTCCAATGCTGCTTCAATATCCCGCCCAAGACCTTGTTCTCGGTTTCGGCGACCAATGAACAGCCCTGGGTCAGGACCGTGCAGGTGTTCATCGACAGCAAGACGCCCGCCGGGCAGTTGCAGGTTCCCGCCACCGGCGCCATCGCCAAGACTTTCACTTCGGGGCCGGGGACCGCCAGCGTAGGCGGCAAGAGCACCATTTGCATCAAGGTGCTCGACACCTCGGGCGCGACGCTGAACGTGGGATGGCAGCGGCCGATCCGGCTGGGCGGCGGCTATTTCGTCAACATCGGCGCGCAGAAGCCGGGCGATACCGGCTACGACGATGTCGGCGTCACCGTCTATTGGAAGGGCTAGAGGTTCCCGGGACGATGGGCCGGCGCGGCGCGGCTACCGCCCGCGGCCGCCGGCCCCTGAAACTGCCGCGCCTCGGAACGCCGCCCCCGCGGGACGTCGGAGCGCCGCGTCTCAGGACGCCTGCCCCAGGACCGTCTCCACCCACTTGGCCACACGCAGCGTGGGAATATCCCGGCCGAAGGTCCCGACCAGCTGCACGCCCAGCGGCAGGCCGCGCGCGGACCGGCCTGCCGGCACCGTCACGGCGGGAAAGCCCAGGAAGGTCCAGGGCGCGCACCACGACGCGTCACCGGTATCGTCCAGTCCCGCGGGTGCTTCGCCCGACGCCGGAACGGTAAGGATGGCGTCGTATCCCGACAGGCGCGTGGACAAGGCCGCGCGCATCTCGCGCTGCGCCCGGCGCGCCCGCGCGTAGCCGGCGGGCGTAATGTCGCGCGATCCTTCGACCAGGCCTTTGAGGCGCGCGCTGGCGCGATCCGGATGGCGCTCCACCAGGCCGCCGTAGATATCCAGCGCCTCGTAGCCGAGGATCTGCTGCAGCGCCCCCAGCGCGGGCGGGCCGATTTCCGGCAGCACGACCTCTTCCACCGCCGCGCCCGAGCGTCGCAGCGTCGACGCCACCTGCTCCAGCAAAGCCTTCTGCTGCGCGTCCACCCTGTCCCAGTCGGGCGCGCACACCAGCGCCAGCGATGGCGCGGGCAAGGGATCCAGGCCTGATCGCGGATCCAGGCGGAACGACGCCAGATCCGAACCATCCGCCAGCGCGTAGCCCGGATCGCCCAACAGCGCCAGGGCATAGGCGACGTCGTCGACGCAGCGCGCCATGAAGCCGACGTGGTCCAGCGAGCCGGACAAAGGATGCACGCCTTCGCGCGGAACGGCGCCGAAGCTGGCCTTGAACCCCACCACCCCGCAATATGCGGCCGGCCGCACGATGGATCCCATCGTCTGGGTACCCAGCGCCAGCGGCACGATGCCCGCCGCCACGGCCGCGGCCGAGCCGCTGGATGATCCGCCCGGCGTGTGGGCGGCGTTCCAGGGATTGACGGTCGCGCCGGGGTGGCGAAAGGCGAATTCCGTAGTGACGGTCTTGCCGAACACCGTGCCGCCCAGGCGTTTGATGGTCGAGACGATGGCCGCGTCCTCGATCGGCACATGATCCGCGAAAATGGCCGAGCCGTTGGTGGTGCGCAGGCCCGCCGTGGCGATGATGTCCTTCACGCCGATCGGGATGCCGGCAAGCGGCCCTTGCGCCGCGACGCGCAAATCGTCCGCCGGTACGCGGGTGACGAAGGCCTTGAGCCAGGGCTCGCATTCGTCGGCCCGCGCCGCGCAGGCGCGCAGATAGGCGTCACGGTCCAGCGTGCCGGCCGCGAAGCCGCGCAGGGCTTCGAGCAGCCCGGGCATTGCAGGTGGCGTCATGTTCATCGCATCGGCCTATTGAGGCAGCGCCAGCGCTTTCTTCACATACGTCGGGACGACGAAGGTCGCATAGTCAGGCTGCGCCTTCAGATTGCCCAGGGCAATCTGCGTGTCCATGCCGGTCTTGAAGGCCTCCGCCGAGGTCTCCACGCTCTTGGGATAGACGTTGTCCGCCAGCATGCGGTTGACCGCATTGGTGACGACCTTGGGATCCAGCGTCGGGAATTCCTTCAGGGCGATCTGCAAGGTTTGATCATGGTTCTTCTGCATGAAGCGCAGCGCCAGCTCCATGCCGTTCACCAGGCGTTGCGCGGCGTCCGGGTCGACGTCGGAGCGCGCGGTCACCGATGAAAACGCGTACGCGCCGTATTGCTTGGGAAAGCCCAGCACCACTTTCATGCCTTGCGCGGCCACCTGGTCCAGTCCCGGCTCGTACAGCACCGCGACCTTGGCCTGGCCGCCCAGGAAGGGACCGGCTTCCGACCCGGTCTGCACCTGGATCATATCGACGTCCTTGTCCGGATTCATGCCGTTTTCCTTCAGCAGCTTCATGAACAGGGACGTGCTGGTGGTCGGCATCAGTCCCGTCACGACCTTCTGGCCTTTCAGGCTTTTGACGCCGTCATAAGGGAAATCCGGCGTGGTGGCGATATAGACGGCGGCGCCATTGACCACGTTGCTGATGATGCCCACTTTCGCGCCCTTGGACGCGGCGATGGCGGTCCATTCCGGGCCGTGCACCGAAAATTGCGCGCTGCCGGACAGCACCGCCGACAAGGCCGCGGTCGGCGATCCGGCGTTTTCCTTGGTGACGTCCAGGCCCTGCTGCTTGAAGAAGCCCTGGTCGATCGCGACGTACAGGGGCAGGTACAGCATGGACTGGAATGCCTGCGTGACCGTCACCTTCTTGGCCTGTGCCGAAGCCGGACCGGCCGCCACGGCCAGCGAAACGGCGACCAGCAGCGATGCCAGGCTACTCTGGGAAAAGCGCATGACTTGCAACCTCCGATGGAGACATGAGAAACGCCGCCGCGGCGGCGTGCGGGGAAACGGATCTACACCTGGATATGCGGCCTGCCGTCGTCCATCTTCCACGGCAAGAGATTGCGCTCCAGCGCATCGATGGCGTGATACAGCAGGAAGCCCACCAGCATCAGCACGAACAGGCCGACCCATACCGAGTTCAGGTCGTACAGGCTGGAAGCGGTGTAAATCAGATGGCCCAGCCCATACTTGGACGAAATGAATTCGCCCACCACGGCCCCGACCAGGCCCAGCCCGATATTGATGCGGAAGTTCGCGATGATCGCCGGCAAGGCCGAGGGCACGATCACGCCATGGAAAATCTGATGCTTGCTTCCGCCCATGGAATACAGCAGCGCCTGCAGGTCCTTATCGGCATCCTTGGCGCCCTGGTAGGCGGCGATCAACGCGACCACGGCCGTCATGGACACCACCAGCGCCACCTTGGACACCAGGCCGGTGCCGAACCACAGCAGCACGATGGGCGCCAGGGCGATCTTGGGCACACTGTTGATGGCGACGATGAAAGGCTCCACCAGCCGCGCGACGAAGACCGAATACCACATCGCCAGTCCAAGGATGGACCCGATGGCCGTGCCGGCGACGAAGCCCAACAAGGCTTCGAACAGCGTGTAGCCCGTATCCCAGAGCAGCGAACCGTCCATCACGCTCTTGACGAAGATGGCCCAGATCCCGCTCGGCTTGCCGATCAGGAACTCCGAAATCCATCCCGCGCGCACGCCGGCTTCCCACAGCAGGAAAAACACCAGCACCGCGATCAGTTGCAGCAGGAAACGGCCGGCGGCCGTGTCGAAAGCGGCGCGCCGTTGTCCCGCCCTGGACCGCGGCTGGGCATGCGGTTCGTGCGCGCCCGCGCCGGAACGATGAGGAATCGATGACATGGTCAGGCCGCCTTTTTCCGCGTCTGGATATCCAGCTCGCCGCACAGGGTATGGAAGTACTCGGAAAAACGGCGATCGGCGCGCGCTTCGATGGGACTGCCGCGCTCGATGTCGATGGCGTGCACGTTCTTGACGCGTGTGGGCCGCCCGCTCAGCGCCACCACCCGCCGCGACAGGGCGACCGCCTCGTCCACGTCGTGCGTGACCAGGATGACGGTCTTGTGGAAGGTTTCCACGGCCTCCAGCAGCACGCTCTCCAGGTACAGCCGGGTCTGGTAGTCCAGCGCCGAAAACGGTTCGTCCAGCAACAGGATGTCCGGGTCCATGATCAGCGTGCGCATCAGCGCGACCCGTTGGCGCATGCCGCCGGACAACGTCTGGGGATAGGCGTTTTCGAAGCCGGACAGGCCGAAGGTGGACAGGTATTCGCGCGCCGTGTCGACGGCCTCGCGCTCGGCCACGCCGCGTATCCTGAGCCCGAGCAGCACGTTGTCCAGCACCGTGCGCCAGGGAAACAGCAGGTCCTTCTGCATCATGTAGCCGACCCGGCCGCGCATGCTGGCGACCGGTTCGCCGCGATAGACCAATTGGCCGGTATCGGCCTGCAGCAGGCCGGCGATGATATTGAATATGGTGGACTTGCCGCAGCCGCTGGGGCCGATGATGCTGACGAAGTCCTTCTCGTATATGTCGAAGCTCAGCCCATCCAGGACCTGCACGCCGCCGCCCTTGCCGGGAAACGATTTGCGGACGTCACGTATGCTCAACTGGACGGGTTGGGATACCGGAGGTTGGATCAGGGACATGGATGCGTTCTCCTTGGGAACAGAGAAAAGCAAAGCACATGCCAATTTTTCCCCCGGTGAGGGGCCCGGCCAGCCGCCCCCATGCGCCGAAATCGTGCCCCGGCGGCTCCCGTTCCTGGTGCCAGGAGCACGGACGCGGGCCGGGGACCCGGCCGCCGTCGCGCGGCCGCCACAAAATGGCCGGAAAAACCGGGACCCAGGGCAAGCGCTAATACATCTTGAAAGGGAAACGCCGCATCATGGCGATGATTGTTCCTGAGTCCAGACAATAAAGTAACCGGATGAGCCCCCATCGCCCCTTTGCTGCCCTGACCGCCGTCCTGACGGCCGCGGTGGCGCTGGGCATCGCCTTGCTGCCGCCCGGCGCGGCGGCACAGGTGGCGGCGGCCTCCGCGCCCGCGATTCTTGCGGCACCCAAGGGGAATACGGCGGGCACGGGGACAACCGCGGCCGCAACCGCCGTCGCCGTCAGCGCGGCGAACGATCGCTGGGCGGACAGCCTGGCGGCGTTCGCCGCTGCTGACCAGGCGCATCCGCCCAAGCCGGGCGGCGTGCTGTTCGTGGGGAGCTCGTCCATTCGCCTGTGGAACGGGCTGGAAACCGAATTCCAGTCGCTGCCTATCGTGGTCAAGCGCGGTTTCGGCGGCTCGCGGATGCTGGATTGCACCCAGCACCTGCACCAGCTGGTGCAGCCCTACAAACCCCGGCTGGTCCTGGTGTACGCCGGCGATAACGACCTGGCGGAGGGCCGCACGCCGGAACAGGTGCTGCAGGCGTTCACCGCCTTCGTCGAGGGCGTGCGCAGCAATCTGCCGGCCACCCGCATCGCGTATATCTCGATCAAGCCCAGTCCGTCGCGTGTCGCCCTGATGCCGGAGATACGCCAGACGAATGAGCTGATCCGCGCCTATACCTTGAAGACGCGCAATACCGACTTCATCGATATCTATACGCCCATGCTGGATGCCGCCGGCCAGCCGCGGCCGGAGTTGTTCCGCGACGACCTGCTGCACCTGAACGCGCGGGGCTATGCGCTATGGAAGCAGGTGATCACGGCGCATCTGAATTGAGCCGCGCGGCGCGCGGCGCGGGCGCCGGCTTTTTCTTGTTGTCGCCCACCAGGCGCGCCACGATATAGAGCGCGAATACGCTGCCGGCGAACAGCAGCACGTCCTGCCACAAGGGGCGATCCGGCGAAGGCTCGCCGATGACGGTCAGCACCAGCAGCACGATCACCAGATGCGCGCAGAACACCGACAGGGATGCGCGCCCCAAGGTTTCCAGCCAGCGCATGCGCGGCAGATGGGTCTTCAGCCAGCCGCTGAAATGCATGGCCAGCACCACCAGCGCCATGAAGTTCAGCAGGCGCAGTATGCCCAGGTGCCATTTATCGAACAGGAAATTGAAGGGGTTGCCGTCCGGAAAGGCGCCCAGCCCGGCGATATGGCGCCAGATGAAAAACGTCCCGGCGATGACGACGGCGCCGAACACCAGCGGCTGGGGTATCGGCCGCCGCTGCTCGGGCGGCACGCGCGCGTGCGTCGAGCCCAGCCACAGGCCGAAGATCCACAGGAATTGCCAGCCGAAGGTTTCGAAGGCGCCGGTTTCGCTGAACGGCACCGGCAAGCCGGTCAGGGCCACCACGCCGCCGTACAGGAAGCGCGATAGCTCGAACTGCGTGGCGAACCACAACACCCCGCTCAGGATCAGGATGGCGCGCCAGCCATGCCGCAGGGCATACGTCAGCACCCAGGGGCTGGCCAGCATGAACAGCACATAGACAGGCAGGATGTCCAGCAGCGGCGGGTTGTAGACCAGCCCCAGACTGGACAGCAGCGCCGTCAGCGGCTGCTGCAGGTAGAACCAGATCAGCGTCTGCACGGCCGGCTGCGGCAGCGTCAGGCCGAGCCCGGCGATCACGGTGAACAGGAACAGCAGCGATGCGGCCTGGCAGCCGTAGACGACCAGGGCCCGCTTCAGGAAGGCGCGCTGCATGGCCCGCATGCCGTGGCGCAGATAACGCTGGGTGTAGACCAGGCCGGCCATATAGGCCGACAGCATGACGAAGCCTTCGGCTGCGGACACGAAGCCCAATGGCTGGCTGGTCGGAATGCCGAAGTTGGTCGGCAGGTGTGTGGACAGCATCAGCACCAGCATCAAGCCCCGGACGGCGTCCAGCTCCCACAGCCGCGGGCGCGACGCGGCCGCTGGCGCCGTGGCGGCAGCAAGCGGAACGCGCGGCAGGCAGGGATTCGAAGGTGTGGTCATGCTGCATCCAGGGTGATTCAGGCAAACCCGTGAGGGTACATCACGGCTGGGGTAAACCCGGAGGCTCAAGCGTGACACCGCCAGCGAGGGCGCGCACGCCATGCTTGTAGCCCTTTGTATCGCCGACGCCGCCGCCCCGCGCAGCGGGTTGCATCCCGGAACATGCATGCGGGCTTCGTGCAGGAACCGGCGGTGGCGTCCGGGTACAGCCGGGCCCAAACGGCACGTTGCGCAAAGGGACGGCGTGGGAATCCGGCGTGCGCGGCAGCCACTTTGTCATGCATTCAAAACAAGCTAAGACCCCGCCACAATTAAGAAAAGTCCGACAGTTGATCGGGCTATCAGTTGTTTACATTCTGTCTGGTTTCTGTTGACATTAGCGCGGCGCCGATGGTCCATTCCGGGCGCCCATACGGCCCAAAGGACGCCCCCCGTGCCTACCAGCTTATCGATCCGCCGCAGGATCGCCGCCATCGTGGTCACGCTGGTCGCCGCGGCGCTTCCCTTCCTGCTTATCCTGCCCATCATCCTGCTTGAATCGCAGCGCCAGCTGGCCGGCGAAGCCAGCGTCACGGCCGGCGTGCTGCGGCGCCAGCTGGAAAACATCCTCCTGCGCGCCCAGGATGTGACGCACCGGCTGACGTCCACCCTGCGCCGGCCCTGCGGGGAAGTGCTGCCACTGCTGCGCCAGATGGGCTCGCTGCAGCCTTATTTCCGATCGCTGCTGCTGGTACACGACGACGTCGTGACCTGCTCGTCGGTCTATGGCATGCCGAACACGCCCCTGATCGCGCTGTCGCCGCAGGAACACGTGCCGCAAGGAATGCTGGTGACGCCCGTCGCCGGCACGCTGCTGGTGCCGGACCGGCCGGCGGTCATGGTGTCGCGCGGACTGCGCGACGGCAACGGCGTGGTGGCCTTCCTGGATGCGCAGTATCTGTACGACCTGAAACTGGCGGCGGCGCGCGACGGCGTCTACGACGTCGATATTCTGCTGGGCCCGCGCAACGTACCGCTGCTGGATGCGGGCGAACGGCAGCGCGGCGCGCGCATGCCGGGGCCGGACACGCAGCAATCGTCCTCCAGCATGTTTCCGGTGCAGGTGCGCGTGACGCCGATGCAGGCGCAGCGCGACGCCGTCCGTGGCCAGGTGTGGCGCGGCTACGCGGCCTTTCTGCTGCTCGCCAGCCTGCTCTGCGGCTACGGCGCCTACCGCCTGTACGACTGGCGCGTCTCCATCCCCGGCGAAATCCGCAAGGGCATGCGGGCGCGCCAGTTCCACCTGGTCTACCAGCCGGTTTTCGACATGTCGACCGGCCGCATGTCCGGCGTCGAGGCGCTGTTGCGCTGGCGCCATCCGCGACTGGGCAATGTGCGTCCCGACCTGTTCATCGCCGCCGCGGAAGAACACCACATCATCGATGACCTGACGCGGCATATGTTCGAGCTGGCGGCCGGCGACCTGGCTTTGCTGAAGCTGCCGCCGGGCAGCCACCTGGCGGTGAACGTCTGCGGCGCGCACATCGTGTCGGACCGCTTCGTCGCCGACGTCGACGGCCTGCTGGCGCGGCTGCGCGCCTACGATGACGTCAGGCTGGTGCTGGAAGTCACCGAACGCCATCCCCTGCCCGACACGCCGGCGCTGCGGGGAAACATGGCCGAGCTGCGCGAACGGGGCGTGCGGTGGGCGCTGGACGATTTCGGCACCGGCCACAGTTCGCTGTCGTATCTGCAGCGCCTGCACGTACATTTCCTGAAGATCGACCGTGCTTTCGTCAGCAGCGCGGGCACCGAAGCGGTCGGCAACGTGGTGCTGGACACGGTCATCGGGCTGGCCCGCCAGTTGGGGCTGCTCATGATCGCGGAAGGCGTGGAAACCGAGGCCCAGGCGGCCTACCTGAGCGACAAGGGCGTGCAGTTCGCGCAGGGCTTCCTATTCGCGCGGCCCATGCCGCCGCGCGAGCTCGCGGCATGGCGGTCGGAGCAGGCGGACGCCGTCGCGGCGCGCATGCCCGGCCGCATGGCCTTGGCCGATACTGCCTGAGGCCCGTGCGGCCTCAGGCGGCCTCGTACGGCCTCGTACGGCCTCATACGGACCGAAGCGGAAGCGGCCTCGGGCGTGGTCCGCCGGTGACCGGCCAGGCGCTTACCTGGACGCCGGCCGCTGCCGGTACTTCAGCCGCATGACGCTGGCGATGGCCGCGCCGGTGGCGAACAGCGCGCCCAGCCACAAAGCCAGGATGGCGCCGCGATCGGTGGAGGCATGGAAGCAAGCGGCCACCATGGCGGCGCCGCTGGACTGCCCCAGGAGACGAACCGTCCCGACCATGCCGCTGGCCCCGCCCGCGCGTTCCGGCGGCGCGGCGGTGATGATGGCGCGCACGTTGGGCGACTGGAAAAATCCGAAGCCCGCGCCGCACACGGCCAGGCGCCAGCACAGGCCGAAGACCGACGGGTCGTTCGGCATCGTCGCCAGCAAGACCATGCCGACGGCCATCATGGCCATGCCGACGCCGGCCAGCACGCCGACGTGCATGCGGTCGGACAGATAGCCGGCGATGGGCGCCATCACCGCCACCATCACCGGCCAGGGCGTGATCAGGAAACCGGTCTCCACCTGCGTATAGCCCAGCACGTTCTGTAGCATGAAGGGCAAGGACACGAAGGCCAGGGACTGCGTCGCGAAGGAACAGACGCCGGTGGCGGCCGATAGGGCGAACACCGGGCGCCGCAGCAGGTCCACCGCCAGGAATGGCGCGGGATGGCCGGCCTGGCGCTTCAGTAGCAGAAGCAGGCATGCCGCGCACAGCGCCGCCGTGATCGCAATGATGTGCGGCTGGGCCAGTTGCGCGCCTTCATTCAGGCTGAACACCAGCAGCGCCAGGAAACCGGCGCACAGCACCGCGCCCAGCGTATCGAAGGGACGCTTGGTGCGCGTAGTCACCGGCAGCGCGCGCAGGCAGAAATAGATGGCGATCAGGCCGACCGGCACATTGATCAGGAACAGCCAGTGCCAGGTCGCCACGGTAAGCACCAGCGAGGCGGCGGTCGGGCCGGCGGCGAAGGCCAGCGCGACCATCAGCGAATTCAGGCCCACGCCCCTGCCCAGCAGCTTGTCCGGATAAATGAATCGCAGCATCGCGCCGTTCACCGCCATGGTGGCGGCCGCGCCCAGGCCCTGCACCACCCGCCCCGCCACCAGCCATTCCAGCGAGGGCGCCATGCCGCACGCCAGCGAGGCCAGGGTGAACAGGATCAGGCCGAACATCATGATGCGCCGATGGCCGACGATCTCGCCCAGCGTGGCGGCGGGCAGCAGGCCCGCGACCATGGAAAGCTGATATGAGCTGATCACCCAGATCGATCGTGCCTCGGAGGCCTGCAGGTCGCGGGCGATGGCGGGCAGCGCGGTGTTCGCGATGGCGGTATCCAGGCTGGCCATGCAGACACCCAACAACAATCCGAGCGCGGCGGCCCAGCGCTGGTGGGCGGGCATGCCCGCGCCAAAGGGATAGGCTTTTTGAACCGCGAAGGAAAAGAACATCCGACACCGAGGAGTTGGGAGACGCCCGGCCGTCCCACGGGCCCGGTCAGGCCGGCCCGCGACACCGCCGGACCGGGAAGGCGCAGCCATGCAAAAGCGGGTAAGGGTGTACTGCTTACCGGGCGGCCCTGTCAAACGACGGCGCCCTCGGGGGCCGAGCGCGGTGGTCGGCTGACAGGCATGGGCTTTGCTGAAATTTCCGCCGCGGTCCGAGCTGCCCATCCGGGCGGTAATCCACCGGCATCCGCGCCATCCGCACAGGAGACCGCCATGGCCCTGAACACGACCCACACCCCCACGGCGGTTAGCGCCGCCCGCGCCGTCACGCCCCTGGATTGGATCGCCCTGATTCTCGCCATCATCGGCGGCCTGAACTGGGGGTTGGTTGGCGCCTTTAATTTCGATCTGGTGGCGGCGATCTTCGGCGCCGGCTCGGCGATCGCGCGCATCGTCTATCTCCTGGTGGGATTGGCGGCGCTGTATCTGATCCTCTTCGCGGTGCGCCTCGGCAGCACCAACAGGCCTTGATGGGGCGTCTGCCGTGGGCCCGATTCCGCGCGGCCGTGGCATGAGGCCCAGCGGGCCGGGCCGCGCAGGCCGGACCTGATGCCCGGGCCGCGCGGGCCGCCTCTCATCCCCCATGCGGCATCAAGCGCAGCAGGACCGTCAGCGACACCAGCGAGCCCACCGTCGACAGCAGTATGGTGCGCGCGGTGACGAAGGCCTCGCGGCGATAGAACTCCGCGAGCATGAAGGGACCCGTGCCGGTGGGCAAGGCGGCCAGCAGCACGGCCATGTGCGCCAGCGGCGCGGGCAGCACGAATACACGCGCCGCCAGCCACCAGGTCAGTGCCGGTTGCAGCACCAGTTTGCCGGCGGTCAGCGCCAGCGATGCCTTCGGCGTCCGGGCGGCCGGCCGTTTTTCCGCCAGGAACAAGCCCAGGCACACCAGCGCGCAAGGCGTCGCGGCGGCGCCCAGGAGATTCAGGAAGGTCTCGGCGGGCGCCGGCAGTTCCACGCCGCCGGCCGCCCACAGGGCGCCCGCCGCGGGCGCGACGATCAAGGGATTGCGCGACATGCCGCGCAGCACCTTCAGGCCGACCTTGTGCGGCCGCCGCTCGGTCTGCAAGCCCACTTCGACCAGCATCACCGCAATGGCGAACAGGACCGACACGACCATCAAGGTCGCGACGGTGGTGGGCACCACGCCGGCGTCGCCGAACAGCGCGAGTATCAAGGGGAAGCCGATATAGGCCGTGTTGGCGTACGACGCGGCGATCGCGTCCACGCTGGCGTCGGCCAGATGCCGTCCCGAGCGCAGGCGCCAGGCCAGCGTTATCACGAACACGGCGGCGCATGCCAGGCCGAAGGCGGCGACGAAGCCGGGCTGGTACAGCTGCGTCCAGGACGCGTGCGCCATCAGCTTGAACAGCAGCGCGGGCAGCGCCAGCCAGACGACGAAGCGGTTCAGCTCCACGCAGGCGGCGGCGCTGGCGATGCCGCGGCGGCGAAGCACGAAACCCGCCAGGATGAGGGCGAAGATGGGAATCAGGATCTGCAGGGTGGAAAGCATGGCGTACGACCTGGACCGGCGACATCGCGCGCCGGCAGCTGCGCGGCCGTCGATGCGCATGCCCGCCCCGAAGCACCCGCATTGGCACCTGCATCGGTACCCGCGATGGTGGCCACGGTAGTGTCCGCGGCAGTCCCGCGAAAATACCCGGCGAACCCGGCAGCCATGACGGCAGGGGCCAGCGTAGTGCCGTGTGGCAATACAATCCAATTCTTTATCGGGCTGCCAACAATACCTTTTCTGCATCGTGCTGGACATCAAACCCCTACGCTATTTCGTCACCCTGGCGGAAACGCGCCATTTCGGCCGCGCGGCGGCGCGCCTGCACCTGTCGCAGCCGCCGCTCAGCCGCCAGCTGGCTAGCCTGGAAGCGGCGCTGGGCGTGAAGCTGCTGGATCGCAATCCGCGCATGGTGTCCCTGACGCCGGCCGGCGAACGCTTCCTGACAGACGCCAAGGCCATCCTGGCCGCGCTCGAACAGGCCGGCCGCAATGCGCAGGCCGCCGCGCGCGGCGAGGCCGGCGCCCTGTCCATCGGCTTTACCATGTACGCGGCCTACAGCGTCATCCCCGCCTACGCCAAGGCCTATGGCAACGCCTATCCGGACGTGGCGCTGACACTGCGCGAAGTCGTGTCGCCGGACCTGGCGGCGCAGGTGCTGGATGGCCGCATCGATGCCGCGGTCGTGATGGCCGGCGGCCGCCACGGGGAACTGTCCAGCCGCGTGATCGTGCGCGAGCCGCTCTGCGTCGCGCTGTCGCGGCATCATCCGCGCGCGCGGGCGCGCGGCGCCATGCGCATCGAACAACTGGCCGGCGAGCCCTTCGTCATGACCTCGGGCGAAGTCGCCCCGGCACTGCGCGCCAGCATCGTGGCGCACTGCCGCCAGGCCGGCTTCGACCCTATCGTGCGGCTGGAAGTACAGTTGCAGCAGACGGTGCTCAATATGGTGGACGAAGGCGTGGGGGTGGCGCTGGTGCCGGCGTCCATGCGCAAGTCCCGCCTGCCCGGCGTGGCATTCCGTCCGCTGGCCGGCGCGCCGCACTCCGAACTTGTACTGCTCTGGTCGCCCCGCAACCGCAATCCCTGCCTGTCCAATTTCCTGGCGCTGGCGGCGCCGGCATAGAGAGACCCGCATAGATGCCCAACACCCGCAATCCCCTGTTTCGCCGTTTCGAAACCCTGATCGATCCTTTCCGGCCGGCGCTGGACGAGCCGCCGCCGGACGACGTCATCCGCTTCTACCGCCACTATCTGCGGCAGGTGCGCGCCGCGCTGGTTTTCCTGCTGGTGGTCGGCCTGGCGGGCGCGCTCATTGACGTGACGCTGTTCCGCTTCCTGGGCCGCATCGTCGACCTGGTCAAGGACCAGCCCGTCGCGGCCTTCTTCGACGAGCATGGCAGGACGCTGATCGGCATGGCGCTGGTGGTGCTGGTGCTGCGGCCCATCGTCACCGGGCTGCACGATATGCTGGTGCACCAGTCGCTGGCGCCCGGGCTGACCACGCTGGTGCGCTGGCAGAACCACCGCTACGTGGTCAAGCAGGGCCTGGGCTTCTTCCATAGCGACTTTGCCGGCCGCATCGCCAATCGCATCCTGCAGACCGGCGTGGCGCTGCGCGATTCGACTCTGCAGGCCGTCGACGCCGTCTGGCATGTGCTGATCTATTCGGGCAGCGCGTTGATTCTGTTCTTCGATGCCGACTGGCGGCTGACCCTGCCGCTGATCGTCTGGATCGTCGGCTATATCGTGACGCTGATCCACTACGTGCCGCGGGTCAAGTCGCGGTCCGCCACGGCGTCGGAAGCCAGCTCCAAACTGATGGGCCGCATCGTCGACGGCTACACCAATATCGGCACGCTGAAACTATTCGCCCACAGCCAGCGCGAAGAGATCTACGCGCGCGAAGCCATGGCGGAACAGACCGGCAAGGCGCAGCTGGCGGCGCGCCTGGTGACGGGAATGGGGTTCACCATCGCCATCCTGAACGGCATCCTGATCGCCGGCACGCCGGGCCTGGCGCTCTGGCTGTGGAGCCAGAACCTGATGTCGGTGGGCGATATCGCGCTGGCCACGGGCCTGGCCATGCGGATCGCCGACATGTCGGGCTGGATCATGTGGGTGGTCAACGGCATCTTCGAAAACGTCGGCACGGTGCAGGACGGGATCCGCACCATCGCGCGGCCGCGCGTGGTGGCCGACCGCGTCGACGCCAAGCCGCTGCGCGTCACGCACGGCCGCATCTGCTTCGAAAACGTCGGCTTCGGCTACGGCAAGGGCGGGCTGGTCTTTACCCGGCTGAACCTGGACGTGGCGCCCGGCGAAAAGATCGGCCTGATCGGGCCGTCGGGCGCGGGCAAGTCTTCGCTGGTCAGCATTCTGCTGCGACTGTATGACGTCGAGGCGGGCCGCATCCTGATCGACGGGCAGGACATCACCAAGGTGTCGCAGGAGACGCTGCGCGCGCAGATCGGGGTGGTGACGCAGGATACCTCGCTGCTGCACCGGTCGCTGCGGGAAAACCTGCTGTATGGCCGGCCGGACGCCACCGAGGAACAATTGATGAACGCCATCCGGCAGGCGCGGGCGGACGAGTTCATCTTCGACCTGACCGACGGCGAGGGCAACCGCGGGCTGGACGCGAACGTCGGGGAACGCGGCGTCAAGCTGTCGGGCGGCCAGCGGCAGCGCATCGCCATCGCGCGCGTGCTGCTGAAGGACGCGCCCATCCTGGTGCTGGATGAAGCCACGTCGGCGCTGGACTCGGATGTGGAGGCCGCGATCCAGGACAATCTGGAAACGCTGATGCACGGCAAGACGGTGATCGCCATCGCGCACCGCCTGTCCACCATCGCCAAGATGGACAGGCTGGTGGTGATGGAGCACGGCAACATCGTGGAGATGGGCACGCATGCCGAACTGCTGGCGCGCAACGGGGTGTATGCGCGCCTGTGGCATCGGCAGACCGGGGGTTTCGTCGGGCTGGAATAGACCCGCGGGGAGGTGGCGATGCAATGAAGGGATCGACCGAAGATTCCGCGGCATCCGGGACCGGGACAGGCGGCCCCGCCTACGCATTCCTGGCGCGGCGGCTGGGGCCGGTGGCGACCATCGCGCTGGCCCAGTTGCTGGGGACCTCGCTGTGGTTCAGCGCCAATAGCGCGGCGGACGATCTGATGCGCGCCTGGGCCGCCACACCCGGCGATATCGGCATCCTGACCAGCGCCGTGCAGATCGGTTTCATCCTGGGAACGCTGGCCATTTCCGTCAGCGGCCTGGTGGACCGCTTCCGCGCCAGCACGGTTTTCGTGTGCAGTGCCGTGGCCGGCGCCTGTTTCAATGCCGCGTTCGCCTGGCTGGCGCAGGGCCTGGCGTCCGGCGCGCTGTTCCGCTTTCTGGTCGGAATTTGCCTGGCCGGCATCTATCCCGTCGGCATGAAGCTGATCGTGCACTGGGCGCCGCGGCGCACCGGCGCCGCGCTGGCGCAGTTGGTGGCCATGCTGACGCTGGGCACCGCATTGCCGCATGCGCTGCGCGCGGCGGGCGCGGGACTGCCGTGGCAGGAGGTCATCACGGCGTCGTCGATGCTGGCCCTGGTCGCCGCGCTGATGATACGCATCCTGGGAGACGGGCCGCGAGGGCCCGGGCCCATGGGCCCCGCCGCAGGACATACCGCGGCGGCGATCGCGCCGGCGCCTTCGGCGGTAGTCCGGGCCGCGGCGGCAGATCCGGATCCGGCCTCGGATCCCCTCACGCCGGTGGCGCCGGCCGGCCGCGACGGCCGGCGGCCGACGCTGGCGGACGCCTTCCGCGTGCGGCGCTTCCGCGCGGCCGCGCTGGGCTATTTCGGCCACATGTGGGAGCTGTATGCGTTCTGGACGCTGGTGCCGTTGCTGATCGCGCGGTCCTCGGCCGGCAGCCTGTTCCCGGGGCTGGGAATATCCGCCGCGTCCTTCTGCGTCATTGGGATCGGCGCATTGGGATGTCTGCTGGGCGGCAAGCTATCGCACAGCATGGGCAGCGCCAAGGTGGCCCTCGGCGCGCTCGGCCTGTCCGGCCTGTGCGCGGTGGTCTTCGCCGCGGGCTGGCAAACCCTGGACCCGCGCGCGTTGGCGGTGTTGCTGCCGATATGGGGCGCCGCCGTGGTGGCGGATTCGCCGCAATTCTCCGCGCTGAGCGCCCGGGCCTGCCCTCCCCGCCTGATCGGCAGCGCCCTGGCGATCCAGAGTTCCATCGGCTTTGCCATCACGGTTGTCTCGATCGCCGGCGCCACCGCGCTTTTCCAGCGCATCGGCCTGGATGCCACCTGGCTGCTCGTGCCGGGTCCCGTCTTCGGTCTGCTGGGCTATGCGGTGGCCTCATGGGAACGGCGGCCCGGCCCCTAGCCGCGCGCCGGAACGCCTCGACGGGCGCCGGCGCGGCGCCCCACGGGAAAGCCCCGGGGCGGCGCGGGCGGAGGTTCACGCCGACGGCGTGCGCGAGTCGTAGACGGCCTCTTCCAGCGGATACAGCGGCCGCGCCCGCTTGGCATACGGAAAGATCGAATAATCCGAGGTGGTCACGCCCGGGCTGTCGCATTCGACCAGGCCGTCCGAGATCGGCACGAACACCGGCCGGCAGTACATACGCGATTTCAGCAGCAGATAGCGGGCGCGGCGCGGGTCCTGGCCCACGCTTTCGAACACCGCCAGGTCCCACGGCTCATGGGTCTGTTCGGATACCACCACCCGGGCGTCCCCCAGATCCAGTACCGCCGTGCGCCCCATGCTGACGCGCATGCCGGTGTACGTGGGGCCTGTGATCACGTATTCGCCATCCGTGATCGCCAGCACCACGCCCGTGGCCTGCATGGGCCGCGCATGGATGCCCAGCGACGCCAGCGACCGCTTGTTGCCCAGCGGCAGCGTGACGCGCGCGCCGACGCCCGCCCGCGCCATGACCGCCACCGCCTCCGGATCGCAGATGATGCCGGCCAGGATGTCCTTCATGCCGCGCGCCAGCGCGGCTTCCAGCACCGCCGTCGTATCGCAGGTGCCGCCGGAATTGCAGTTGTCGCCATGGTCCAGCAGCAGGATGGGCCGCCGCGCCTCGGCCGCCATGGTTTCGGCGCGCGCCAGCGAGTCGGCCAGCGGCTCGCTGCGATAGACGAAATCGTCGCGCCGCGCCCAGATGCCCGCGGCGATGCGGTCCGCGGCCGCCTCCGCCAGCGCGCGGTCGCCGTCCGCGACCACGATCACGCTGATGCAGGGATGCGGGATATCCGCCAGGCCGAAGCCCGCCAGTACGGATGCCGCCGCCACGCCGCGCGCTTCCTCGTCGCGGGCGGCCCGCACGGCGTCGCGCATGGCGCCGCCATCGGTCGCCGAGCGCAGCGTATGCGTCATCAGCGGCGGGCGCCGCCAGGCCATGACCGGGCGGAATTCGCCGGCGATCATGCGCCACAGCAGCCGGCCGGCGTGTGCGCCGGTCTCGTACATATCGACGTGCGGATAGGTCTTGAAGCTGACGATGACGTCGGCGTTGTCCACCATGCGCGAGGTCACATTGCCGTGCAGGTCCAGCGCCACGGCGATCGGCACGCCCGGCGCCGCCGCGCGCACGCGCGCCAGCAGGTCGCCTTCGCCGTCGTCGCTGTTCCGCGCGACCATGGCGCCGTGCAGGTCCAGGAAGATGGCGTCGCAGCCCGGCACGGCGGCCAGCACGCGCTCGCACATTTCGTCGTACGCGTCCGCATGCACCGGGCCGCTGGGATAGGCCCAGGCCGACAGCGGCGTCACCATATCGGCGCCGTGCTCCTTGGCCAGATCGATGAACGCGCCCATGGCGGTGCGCGCGCCCTCGTTCTCGCGGCGCGCATCGTCGTCGTAGGCGGGCCCGCCGCGGCCGAAGGCGGACAGCGGCGTCGGCACCGGCGAAAAGGTGTTCGTCTCGTGGTTCATCCGCGCGATCAGGACTTTCATGCGGCGATCTCCCGTGCAGCGACGCCGGCCATGCGCAGCATGGCGCGCAGCAGGACATTGCAGCCCGCCTCCAGATGATCAGGGCGGGCGTCCTCGATTTCGTTGTGGCTGATGCCGTCCTTGCAGGGCACGAAGATCATCGCCGTCGGCGCGACGCGCGCCAGGTAGACCGCATCGTGGCCCGCGCCGCTGACGATATCCATGAAGGACAGGCCCAGCTGGCCAGCGCCTTCCTTCAACGCATCCAGCAGCGCGTCGTCGAAGGGCTGGGGCGGGAAGTAGACGACCTCCCGCACCTCCACCGCCACGCCCGGCAATGCCGCGCAATAGTCGCGCAGCGCGGCGGTCATGGCCGTCAGCGTGGCATCGTCGGCCGCGCGCAGGTCCACGGTCAGCTGCACGCGCCCCGGGATGACATTGCGTGAGTTCGGATAGGTATCCAGGCAGCCCACGGTGCCGCGCGCGTGCGGCGCATGGTCCAGCGCGATGCGGTTCACCTGCCGGACGATGTCGGCGGCCGCCAATAGCGCGTCGTGGCGCAGCTCCATGGGCGTCGGTCCGGCATGCGCTTCCATGCCGGTGACCGTGACGTCGAACCAGCGCTGTCCCAGCGCGCCGCGGACCAGGCCTATGGTCGTGTCCCTGGCCTCCAGGATGGGGCCTTGTTCGATATGGGCTTCGAAATACGCGGCCACGGGCCGACCGCCCACGGGTTCCGGGCCGGCATGGCCGATGGCTTTCAGGGCATCCGCGACGCTGATGCCGTCGCGGTCGCGCTGTTCCAGCGCATGCGCCAGCGTGAAGGCGCCGGCGAAGACGCCCGAGCCCATCATGACCGGAACGAAGCGCGAACCTTCTTCATTGGTCCAGACCACGACTTCGATGGGCGCTTCCGTGACGACGCCATGCGCGTGCAGGGTGCGCAGCACTTCGATGCCGGCCAGTACGCCGTAATTGCCGTCGAATTTGCCGCCGGTGGGCTGGGTGTCGATGTGGCTGCCGGTCATGACCGGCGGCAGATCGTCGCGCCGGCCGGCGCGGCGCATGAAGATATTGCCGATGGCGTCGATGCGCACGCCGCAGCCGAGTTCGCGCGCCCATTGCATGACCAGCTCGCGGCCCTGGCGGTCGAGGTCCGTCAGCGCCAGGCGGCGCACGCCGCCCTTGTCGGTGGCGCCGATGCGCGCCAGCGTCATCAGCGAGTCCCACAGGCGCGCGCCGTCGACGCGGGGGATGGATGGGGTTTCAAGATCGGACATGTTCAATTCCTTTCAAAGGGCGGCGCGTCGGCGGCGGGCGCGCGCCGTTCGCCCCGGGCGCCGCCGCACGCGGCGCGCGACCCGACGCGCTGCCGGTGCCGCTTGTGACACAGGGACGAACGGGTGCGCGGCGCGCGTCGTCATCACACACCCACGCCCAGATAACGGTCCTTGATCGCATCGTCGGCCGAGAATTCGGCGTTACTGCCTTCATACACGATAGCGCCCTGCTCGATGATGTAGTGGCGGTCGGCCAGCTGCGTGCAGACTTCCAGGTTCTGCTCCACCAGCAGGATGGGCACGCCCTGCTGGCGGATCAGCTTGAGCTGGGCAACGATTTCCTCGACGATCACGGGCGCCAGCCCTTCCACCGGTTCATCCAGCATCAACAGCCGGGGATGATTCATCAGCGCGCGACCGATCGCCAGCATTTGCTGCTCGCCGCCGGACAGTTGCGCGCCGCCGTTGCGGCGCCGCTCCTTCAGGCGCGGGAAGATGCGGTAGATGTCCGCCAGTTGCCATGGCGAGGCGCGGCGCGCGCCCAGCAACAGGTTTTCCTCCACCGTCAGCAGGCGGAAAATTCCGCGGTGCTCGGGCACCAGGCACAGGCCCTTGCCCGCCACCCGATGGGCCGGCAACCCGCCCACCGATGCGCCGTCGAAGCGGATCGTGCCTTGCGCCGGCCGCAGCGCGCCGGCGATCGTCTTCAGCGTGGTGGATTTGCCGGCGCCGTTGCGGCCCAGCAAGGTAACCAGCTCGCCCTCGCCCACGGCGAGCGAGACGCCCTGCAGGATGTGGCTTTTGCCGTAATAGGCATGTACGTCGCGCAATTCCAGCTTCATGCGCGGCCTCCGGTGATCATGTTGCCCAGGTAGGCGGCGCGCACGCGCGGGTCGTCGCGGATGGCGGCGGGCGTGCCCTGCACCAGTACCCTGCCCTGCTGCATCACCGTCACGGTATCGGAAATATCCATCACGATATTCATGTTGTGCTCGATCAGCACGACGGTGTGGTCGGCGGCCAGGCCGCGTATCAGCGCCTTCATCGCATCCAGGTCGTCCACGCCCATGCCGGAGGTCGGTTCGTCCAGGAAGATGGCGCGCGGCCGCGCCGCCATGGCCATGCCGACTTCCAGGCGGCGCTGCTGGCCGTGCGACAGCGCCGCCGCGGCGACGTCGGCGCGCGCGGTCAAGGCCAGGCGATCCAGCAGGCTGTCGACCAGCTCGTTCAAGCCGCCATCGCGTCCCGGCCGGTGCCACATATCGAAGGCGCCCGACGCGTGGGCGCCCTGGGCGGCCAGGCGCAGGTTCTCGCGCACGGCCAGGTTGGCGAACAGGCTGGTGACCTGGAAGGATCGGGCGATGCCGCGCCGTACGCGTACGTTGTCGGGCTCGCGCGTCACATCGTGGCCGTCGAATACGATGCGGCCTTCGCTGACGGGGACCGTGCCGGTCAGCGTATGGAAGAGCGTGGTCTTGCCGGCGCCGTTGGGGCCGATGACGGAATGCACGGTGCCGGGCATGACGCGCAGGTCGACGCCGGCCAGCGCGGTGAACTTGCCGTAGCGTTTGACGATGCCGTTGGCGTCCAGGATCGGTTGGGTCATCGCGTTTCCTTGCGGGCCTGTCCGGCGGCGGCGGATTCGGTCGCGCTCCCGGCTCCTCCTGTCGCGGTCCCGGTCACGGTCCCGGCTCCGGGTTCGGACGTCCGGCGGCGCGCCGCCCACAGCCGTTCGCCCAGGCCCCACAGGCCCTTGTGCATGAACAGGCTGACGGCGATCAGCAGGAAGCCCAGCAGCATCAGCCAACGCGGCCACAGGGTGGACAACCAGTCCGACACCAGCACATAGAAAGCCGCGCCCAGCACGGAGGCGAACAGATTGCCCGTGCCGCCGATCACCGTCATCACCAGGATCATTTCGCTGGTGTGGTATTCGATATTGGACAGCGGCGCGATGCCCGTCATCAGCGCATGGAAGGCGCCCGCCAGCGCGGTGACCGCGCCGGACAGGGCAAAGACCGCCAGCTTCAGGGCGCGCGTGTCGTAGCCTACCGCGCGGGCGCGCGCCTCGTTTTCGCGGATGGCCAGCAGCGTGCGGCCGAATACCGATTCCGTGACCCGCTGCAGCAGCCAGAACACCAGCAGGAAACAGATCCCCACCAGCGCGTAGAAGCGCCACGGCGTATCCAGGCGCATCAGGGTCAGGCCGCCCAGCGCCAGCGGCGGGCGCGGGATATCGAGCAAGCCGTTGTCCCCGCCAGTCCAGGACGGCAGGCTGTAGGCGAGGAAATAGAACATCTGCGCGAAGGCCAGCGTCAGCATCACGAAGTAGGTGCCGCGCTGGCGAATGGCGAACCAGCCCACCAGGCCGGCGACCACCGCGCCGACGGCGATGGAGGCCAGCACGGCGGCCGGCAGCGGCAGTCCCGCCCGCGTCATCAGGATGCCGACGGCATAGCTGCCCATGCCGAAGAAAATCCCTTGCCCGAAGGACAGCAGGCCCGTGTAGCCCAACAGCAGATTGCAACCCAGCACCGCCAGCGCGTACACCAGCACTTCGGTGGCCAGGGTGCCGGATTCCAGCACCGCCGGCAGCAACAGCACGACGGCGGCCGCCAGCAGCAATCCGGTATGGTCGCGCATTATCTTTACCATGCCCGCGTCATCCTCTGCCCAGCAGGCCGTGCGGGCGCAGCAGGAGCACCGCCGCCATCGCCACATAGATCATCAGCCGCGCGCCTTCCGGCCACAGGGTGCTCATGACGCTTTGCACGATGCCGATCAGCAGTCCACCCGCCAGCGCGCCGCCGAAGCTGCCCATGCCGCCGACCACCACGATCACGAAAGCCACGCCCAGCGCCTCCAGCCCCATAAAAGGATCGACGCCGCGGATGGGCGCCGCCAGGGCGCCGGCCAGCGCCGCCGTTCCCGCGCCCAGCGCGAACACCAGGCCGAAGACCCGATAGACGTTGATGCCCAGCAGCGACACCATTTCCGCGGACTCGCTGCCGGCGCGCACCGCGCTGCCCAGCCGCGTACCTTCCAGCAGCCACCACAGCAGCAGCGCGAACACGGCGGTGAAGGCGATGACGAACAGGCGATATTTGGGATAGATGAAGCCGCTCCACATCACCACGCCCTGCAGGGCGTCCGGCGTGGCGACGTTGTCGCCCAGCGGGCCCCAGCCCAGGATGACGGCCTCCTGCAGCACCAGGGCCAGGCCCACCGTGATCAGGATGTGGAATTCATGCGGCTGGTCGTAGACCCGCCGCAGCAGCGTGCGCTCCGCCAGCCAGGCCAGCAGCGCCACCAGCAGCGGCACCACCGCCAGCGCCAGCCAGAAGTCCAGGCCCCAGGCCACCGCCTGGTAGCAGAAGTAGGCCCCCAGCAGATAGAAGGCGCCGTGCGCGAAATTGACGAAGCGCAACAGCCCGAAAATGATGGACAGCCCCACCGCCAGCAGGAAATAAAGCATCCCGATACCGATGCCGTTGACGACTTGCAGCAGGTAGACGTTCATGAATCCGGAAACGGCATGGACATATGCATATCGGCGGATACCACGCGGCGGCGCCATCCGCCGCGGGTAGTTGCGCGCGCGGCGAACCCCTGCCGGGGCGGCCGCGATAATACGGAATTACAGCTTGCACCCCGTCTGCGCGATGGGCAGGAAGGATTTGCCGGCGCTGAGGATCTCGGCGTAATCGTCCTTGTCCTTCATCGCCTTCTTGGCCTTGCCGCGCAGCAGGTAGTAGTTCTTCAACACCTGGTGATCCTGCGCGCGGATTTCCTCTTCGCCCGTCAGGCCCGTGTACTTCATGCCTTCCAGCACCGGAATGACCTTGGCGGGATCATCGCTGCCGGCCTTGGCGATGGCGTCGATCAGGATCTTGGTGCAGATATAGGAACCGGCCAGGCTGTAGTTGGGATTCGACTTGAAGGCATCCTGGGAGCGCTTGACCAGGTCCTTGTTGCCCGGACTGTCGATGCCATGCCAGTACTGCGCGCCGAAATAGACGCCTTCGCACAGATCGGCGCCCAGGGATTCGAACTGCTCCAGGCCGGAGGCCCAGGCCATCAGAATGGTGGTGTTCTGCTTCATGCCAAAGCTGACCGCCTGGCGCAGGGCGTCGGACGACTGCGAGCCGAAATTCAGCAGCAGCAGCACGTCCGGCTTGGCGGCCATGGCGTTGGTCAGATAACCGCTGAATTCCTTTTCCGTCAGCGAATGGTAGCTGTTGCCGACGTGCTCGATGCCCTTTTCCTTGAAGATGTTCTTGGCGGCGTTCAGCAGCCCATCGCCGAACACGTATTGCGGCGTGATGGTGTACCAGCGCTTCGCCTTCGGGAGCCTTTCGATCAGCGGCCGCACGGTCTGTTCGATCGCCCCATAGGTCGGCACGGACCAGCGGAAGGTGGACTTATTGCAATCGGATCCGGTGATTTCGTCGGCGCCGGCGGTGGTGATGAACACGCCGCCCGCCTTTTGCACTTCCTTGCCCATGGCCAGGGCTTCCGACGACAGGATGCCCCCGGCGAAGTAGCGCGCGCCCTTCTGCTGCGCCAGTTCCTGCACCTTGCGCACGGCGGTGGCGGGCTTGCCCTCCGTATCCAGCGTCGTATAGGCCAGGGGGCGGCCGAGCAGCTGGCCGTATTGCTGGATCGCCAGCTTCATGCCGAGATCGGCGTATTTACCATTCGCGGCGAAGGGCCCGGACATGGGCACGGGACAACCAAACTGGATCGCCTGCGCGGCCTGCGCGTAGGCGTCGCGCAGCGACAGGGATCCGGGCAGCGCCGACAGCGCGGCGAGTTTCAGTAGGTCGCGACGGTTCAAGGCCTTCCCCTATTTATCATGATAAATACGATGAACTGATAATATGGTTGGGCAATATTCCACGTCAACACGGCGCGGCGTGGAATCGGGACGGTAGTTTCCCTAGTGCCCTGGCGGAACGTGCCGGGAAACTCAACGGTCGCGACCGCACACAGCCGGACAACAAGGGGGAACCCACGCATGCCCCGCGAATCCGCCGCCACTCCACCCGCCGCGCCGGGCAAATCGAAACGCGCCGACCTGGTGGCCGAGGAAATCAAGCGGCTGATCACCGAACGCGACCTGCGGCCCGGCGACAAGCTGCCGCGCGAAAACGAACTACAGCAGCTGTTCGCCGTCAGCAAAAGCACCATGCGCGAAGCGCTGAAGTCGCTGGAGGTGCAGGGCCTGGTCACGATCAGCACCGGCCCGGCCGGCGGCGGCCGCATCGTCGAGGTAACGCTGGACCGCACCTTCCAGCTGATGCAGAACTACCTGTTCTTCAAGGAAGTGACCATCGACGACATCTATACGGTGCGCAAGATGCTGGAACCCGAACTGGCGGCGGGCGCGGTGCCGCACCTGACCGAAGCGGACTTCGAAGCCCTGATGCACAGCATCGAATGCTGCGATCCTTCGTCCGGCCGGACGGCGGACGTGGTGGCGCAGCGTAAAGAGGACTTGAACTTCCACGACATCCTGGCGATGGCCAATCCCAACCCATTCCTGCGCTTCACCTGCCAGCTGATCAATGAAATGCTGCGGCAGCTGACGGTATTCGAAAACGACACGCCCACGCGCACGCAGCGGCGCTTCGGCGAAGCGAACGCGCGCGTGCACCAGGACATCGTGGATGCGGCGCGCAAGCGCGATGTCGATACGGTGCGCCGGCTGATGGCCGAACACATGGTGGAAGCGTCGGGCTTCGTGAAGAAGCTGAACGGCAAGCTGCAGGGGCGGCTCATCCTGGACTCCGAGATGACGCGCCGCAATGCCGCCGCGCGGCGCCGCCTGGGGCGGCCCGGCCTGGCGCGGCGCCGGGAAACGGATTCGGCGGGATAATGCGCCCTGGCATGACGGGATACCGATAGCCAGACATACCGGGAGGCTGAATATGTGGTTCGATCTGTCCAAGCTGGCGCCGCGAGACGGCTACAAGCTGCTGTCGTCGACAGTAGTGCCGCGGCCCATTGCATGGGTCGTGAGCGCCGACAAGGAAGGCCGGCTCAACGCCGCGCCGTTCTCCTTCTTCAACCTGTTCTCCGACGACCCGCCCATCGTATGCCTGGGCATCATGGGCCGGGCCGGCGGGCCGAAGGACACATCCGCCAATATCCGCGCCCGTGAAGAATTCGTCATCAACGTGGTGCCGGAGTCGCTGGCCGCCAAGATGAACATGACGTCGGGCGACTACGCGGCGGGCATCGACGAGCTGGCCTGCGCGGGCTTGACCGTGGCCCCCAGCACCAAGATCGGCGTACCGAGGATCGCGGAAAGCCCTGTCGCGCTGGAGTGTGTGCCGATCAACTTCATGGACGTAGGCGGCGGCCGCGTCATCATCGCCGCCCGCGTGGTGGGCGTACACGTGGCCGACCACGCCGTACTCGACGCGGCCAAATGCTACATCGACACGCCCGCCCTGCAACTCGTGGGACGCATGCATGGCGGCGGCGAATACACCCGCACCACCGACCGCTTCAACATGACCCGCCCAACCCCCGACGAACTCGTCACGCCGCCCCCCGCGGCAAAGCACACCGCGTAGCCGCCGCGCAGCCACGCACGCCAAGCCACACCGCGTAGGCGCTGCGTGGCCGCGC
>NZ_CBCSCA010000023.1:0-30342 GCF_965137885.1 Bordetella sputigena | reverse complement strand
TTCCCATCCCGAACAGGACAGTGAAACGCCTTCGCGCCGATGATAGTGGACGGACGTCTGTGAAAGTAGGTCATCGTCAGGCTCTTATCCCCAAAACCCCGCTGCCCATGCAGCGGGGTTTTGCTTTTGTGTGCCCCCTTATTGATCCACCTGGCCGTCAACGTACAGCCAGATGCCGTTTTCGCGGACGAAGCGGCTGACTTCGTGCATGCGTTGGCCTTTCCCCTGCAGCCGGCTGCGGGCGACGAATTCGACCTGCGCATGGTCGTCGTCCTGAACGACATGCCGCTTGACGTCCAGCCCCAGCCACTTCAGCCCAGGACGGGTGTGATCGATATGCGGCGGTCGTGTGTCGGGATGCCAGGTATCGCGCACATAATCGACCAGGTCCAGGACGTAAGCGCTGTATCTGGAGCGCATCAAGGCCTCGGCCGTCGGCGCTCGCAGGTACGCCGGACCGCCGTGCCATTGGCCGCAGCAACTGACATAGGGTTTGCCGGTTCCACAAGGGCAGGTCTTTATAGCGTCGGCCATCTTCAATACTCCACGAATTTGGGCGCCTAGTTTAGGCCTACGCGGAACGGCATTTTCAAGGCAGACGCGCCGACACCACCAGCCATCGTCCGTACAGCGATTGCGCCGATGCAAGTTGTCGCCAGTATCGGCTTTCCTCCACGCTCTCGGCGCGGCGCTGCTTGCCGCGTCCATAAAGCCGGGCGGGTATCGCCACCATGCGTTCGGCCCAATGCAAAGGCTTGGGCTCGTTGACCTCGTGCAGGGTAATGTCCGTAAACCCATAGTGCGACAGGAATACGTGCAGCTGATTGAACGACCATGGGATATACGTGATGTACTGGCCAGGCTTCTTGCCGACCGATGGGCGAAAGCCGGAATGGAATCCGCGCAGCAGATACTGCAGGCGCGAGCTCATATGCCAGGTGTTCGGCGTGGTTACGATGAGCGTACCGCCCTTGCGCAGACACGTGCGGAAACTGTCCAATGCCACCCCTGGGTTGGTCAACAGATGCAGGGCTTCGCCGCAAACGACGGCGTCGTAATGATCCGCCGGCAAGGTCAGCGGATCATTGAGATCGTGCTCCACGAAGTTGCGATAGCCGCTGTCCGGGAAGGGTTCTTCATATAGGCAAACGCCGTCGATCTGCGGCCGCTCCTGGCCACCTTGGCGCTGCAGGGCGCGGCCCAGCCAGCCGTGTCCGCATGGGGCGTCCAATACGCTGCGGGCATCGCGTTCTTTCAGGATTGAAAGCACGACGGGGCGATATGGGCGGACATTCATTCCTGGGATAACTCCTTGCCATGCGCTTTCCAGCGTGACGAACGAGGCCGGCGCCAAGGTGGCGGGACACTACGATTCCATAATAGTTCAGGAATTCGTCAGCTTAATGAAAGGGATGTTTTAGGACAGCCAGGGTAGCGGAAGCCGGTTGTAGCTACCGTCTCAATCTGTCAGCGAAAGGAAGAAATCCGATCCCGGATGAGGACACCGCCCAGCCCGCATGTCCTCAGCCATTTAGCGCTCGCTTACGTTTTCAGGTATCGCCAGACCAGTGCGGTCCCGATTGCGTAGAGCGACCCCATGGTACCGAAAGCCAGCGGCAGCGAGACGTGCCAGTCGGCATAGGCGTGCAGGATAGTCCCCATGATCGCCACGCCGACGAGGACGCCGATCTGGCGATTGGCGTTCAAGCAGGCGGCAGCGATATTCGCATGCGATTGGCCGGCAATCTGCATGACCACCGCCGTCATCGCGGGAACCGCCACGCCTACGCCCAGGTTGATCAGCGACACGATGACCGCGAAAAGCCAATAGTCGGTTTCCGGCCTCAGGACCCATGCGGTCAGTGCGCTGCCCGTCGCGGACAGGCCCATGCTGGCAATCAGGGCGGTCCGCGGCCCGAGGCGCGCCACGACGCGCGGTGCCGACAGATTACCCAGCGTGAACAGCAGCATGGTGGGCAACAGCTGGCTGCCGGCAGCCAGCGGGCTGGCGCCGCGGGCCTCCTGCAGGAACAGACTCAATACGAACAATTGGCCGTAGCCACCGAAGTTGATCAGGAAGCCCAGCATATTGGCGGCGGGAAAACGTGCCGTGCCGAACAACTCCCGCGGCAACAGCGGGGTGGCGCCGCGGCGCTCGCGCGCCACAAAGACCGCGCCGGCAACGAGCATGATGGCAGCCGCCGTCATGATGGGCGCGGACGTCCAGCCATGCACCGGCCCTTCGATCAGTGTGAAGCTCAGGCCGGCCAGCGCCGTGATGCCCAGCAGATGGCTGGCCGCGTTCAGTGCCCGGAAATGCCGCGCCGAATGCGGGATGACCTTGTGCGCCATCGCCAGGCCGACCAGGCCGATGGGAAGATTGACCAGGAAGATGCTGCGCCATCCCAGGCGATCGATCAGGATGCCGCCGATCAAGGGTCCCGACACGCCCGCGATCGACACGATGGCGGACCAGAGTCCCAGCATCCGGCCGCGGACCTTGTCGTCAGGATAGGCGCGCGTAAGCAGACTCAATGAGCTCGGCATGAAAAGCGCGGCGCCTATGCCTTGCAGGAATCGCGCGAGTACCAGCGTCGTGCCGTTGGGCGCCGCGCCGCAAAGCAGGGAAGCCAGCACGAAAATGGTCAGGCCGGTCTGGTAGACGTTCTTGGCCCCGAAGCGGTCGGCCAGGCCGCCGCCCACCAGCAGCATGGCGGCGAAGGTCAGCGTATAGCCATCGACCACCCATACCAGGCCGGACAGGGACACCTGTAATTGGTCGGCAATGTTGGACAGTCCGACATTGACGACGGTGACGTCCAGCGTCGCCATCACAAAGCCCATGGCCAGGGTCACCAGCGGCAGATAGCGGACACGGGGCTGGGGCGAAACGGACAGGGCCGGCGACGACATCGATTGCGACATGGCGAGTGGAATATGGGTCGACATCGCCGACCATTGACTCCGAACGGTTCGGCCATGCGAATGCTCCTTCGGCGCGCATCATATCTCCTGAACAGGGATGCAAAAATACGTAGAATTGCGCCAGAGGAATGCAAAATTGCATCATCATGGATTGGGACGACGCGCGCATCTTTCTGGCGGTGTACCGGGGCGGCACCTTGCGGGCGGCCGCGGCGTCGCTGCACGTCGACCAGGCGACCGTGGGCCGGCGTCTGCGGGCCTTGGAGCAATCACTGCAGGCGCGCCTGTTCCTGCATACGCCGCGCGGTTATGTGCCCACGCGGGCAGGCGAACTGGCCATGCCCGCGGCGGAGGCCATGGAACACGCCGCGGACCAGCTGGAACGCCTTACGCAAGGCACGGATGCATCCGTGTCCGGCACCGTGCGTGTGACCACTTCCGATACCATGGGGCGCGGCTTTCTGATGCGCGCCATCCAGCAGGTACGGGCGGCGCATCCGCAACTGCGCGTCGTGCTGACGACGTCCAGGCACTTGAGCAATCTGACGCGGCGCGAGGCGGACATCGCGGTGCGCAACGTGCGGCCCGACAATCCCGATCTGATTTCGCGCCGCCTGAGCAGGCGGGAACTGGGCGTCTACGCCAGCAAGCGCTATTTGAAGGCCTGCGGCGAACCGCGCCGTGGCACAGCTTTCGAAGGCCACACCGTGATCATCTACCAGCGCGCGGTCTTCGGCGCACGCAGCGAGACCCTATGCGGTGAGCCCGTCGGCAACGCGCAGGTGGCGCTGGAGGTCAATTCCGGATTGATGATGCTGGAGGCCGCGGCGCAGGGCATCGGCATTGGCGAACTACCGACCTATCTGGCCGACGCCACGCCAGGACTGGAGCGCATCTGGCCGGAATGCAGCGAGTTCTATGACGTGTGGTTGGTGATGCATGGCGATCTGCATCGCAGCGCGAGGGTCCGCGCCGTCGCGGATGCCATCGTTTCCGTATTCGAACAGACCGAAGACAAGCCAGCGGTGGCGCGGGCCAGGAGATCCTAGCGCGAAGCCAGCTTATCCACACCCCGGGCGGTAACGCGGGACATCGTCCTAGCTGTCCACATTTACTGTGGACAACCATTTGGACATGTCACGAACAAAACCAAAATTGCGAGCAATCTCAAGGAGATAAGGTTCCGGGGTCACAAAGGATGCAACAGCGGACCTGCATATTATTTACATATTGTCCAGCTTCACTTCGAAGCCGCGCCGCGTGCCGGGACGCGCCATCATCGTTTCATACCAGCGCTTGACGTTGGGGAAATTTGCCAGATCCACCTGGTGGCGTTCATGGCGCCAGGCCCAGCCGATGATGGCGAAGTCGGCGACTGAAATATCGCCAGCCACGAATTCGACCTGCGCCAGCCGGCGATCCAGCACGCCGTACAAGCGGCGAGTTTCGTCGACGTAGCGCTTGGCGCCGTAGCGTTTGTCTTCTTCGTTCTGTAGGCCCAGGAAATGGTGCGCCTGGCCCGGCATCGGGCCGAAGCCGCCCATCTGCCACATCAGCCATTCCAGCACCGGCACGCGGTCCGCCAGTTTGGCGGGCAGGAACTTGCCGGTCTTCTCGCCCAGATACAGCAGGATGGCGCCGGATTCGAACACGCTGATCGGCTTGCCCTCCGGGCCTTGCGGATCGATGATCGCCGGGATCCGGTTGTTGGGGCTGATGCGCAGAAACTCCGGCTTATGCTGTTCGCCGTTGCGGATGTCGACCGTGTGGACGGAGTAGGGCAGACCCATTTCCTCAAGGGCGACGCTGATCTTGCGGCCGTTCGGCGTGTTCCAGGTGTGCAGCTCTATGGTCATGGCGATGTCCTGCGATGAGGCGCGCGATCCGTGCGCGGTGCGAAGTCAGGAAAAAGCCCGTCAGCGACGGGCCAGGCTGGATGCGGCGGCGGCCGAATCAGGTCAATGCCGGCGCGATGTAGCGCTGAAAGGCCGGGCGGGTTTTCAGGCCATCGTACCAAGCCTGTACATTCGGCGTGGCGGGACGCCGGATGCCGTCCAGTTCGATGAAGCGGCGGCAATAGGCGCCCAGCACGATGTCGGCCAGCGTGAAAGATTCGCCTTCCAGGAAGCGGCGCCCCTGCAGGTGGTGATCCACCATCAGCCAAAGCTTGCCCGCGTCGTCGGCGGATTTCTGGATGGCGGCCATGTCGCGCTTTTCCGGGGGCGTGCGCACCATGCCCCAGAATACGTTCCGCTCCACCGGTTGCAGCGTGGACAGCACCCAATCCAGCCAGCGGTCGACCGAGGCGCGCAGCCGGGGTTCCCGCGGATAGATGTCACTCTGCGGGGCGTACTGCATGGCCAGATAGCGGATGATGGAGTTGGATTCCCACAGCACGAAATCGCCGTCTTCCAGCGTGGGAACCTTGCCGTTGGGATTCATGGCCAGGTAATCGGGCTGGTCGTTGATGCCGAAGTGCAGCCCGGCGTCGACGCGGTCGTAGGGCAGCGAGATCTCATCGCAGCACCACAGCACTTTCTGCACGTTTACGGAATTCGCGCGTCCCCAGATCTTGATCATCGGGATGTCCTGTCAAAGAGAATATCAATGACGCAGCAACAGCAGCGTCCATACGGTAATCATCGCCAGCAGCCCGATCCAGCAGCCCGCCCACAGGCCCATGATGGGCCATTTGATGTCCATGGGCACGCGCGACGGATCGACGTGCGCCAGATTGCGATTGGCCTGGCCGAACAAGCCCTTGCGGGCACCCGGAAACAGGAGCCGCAGGAAGTAGTCCAGGAAGATGCCCGCCTGGATGGCGCGCGGGAACTGGCGGAAGGGACGATGCTGCAGCAAGGGATGGCGCAGGGTGTCGTTGATGCGATCCAGCTTGAAGAACCAGATCGCGATCAACGAGACTGCCGCCACGAAGAAGCACGCCACGAATATATTGAAGGCGGTCGTCAGCGCGACGACATAGACGGACTGGCTCATGGCTAGATGACGTACAGGTCCACGTATTCGTGAACGGGCATGGACTCCAGCTTCTGTTGATCGAGCGAGACGTCCAGGATGCGGTTCTGCTGCCGCGCCGGGAACTGGCGTGCCAGGTTGGTGCGGAACTTGGCTTCCAGCAGCGGTATGCCTTCTTCGCGGCGGCGCTTGTGCCCGATCGGATATTCGCAGACCACCTCGTCCAGACGGCTGCCGTCGTTGAACTCGATGGTCAATGCATTGGCGATGCTGCGTTTTTCCGGATCGTGGTAGTCGCGCGTGAAGGCCGGGTCTTCCACGCATTCGATCCTGTCGCGCAGCGCATCGATGCGCGGGTCGCGGGCGAAATCGTCTTCGTAATCGGCCGCCGTCAGGTGGCCGAAGATCAGCGGCACCGCCACCATGTACTGGATGCAGTGGTCGCGGTCGGCCGGGTTGTTGAGCGGTCCCTTCTTGTCGATGATGCGGATGCAGGCTTCGTGCGTGCGGATGGTGATCTTCTTGATGTCTTCCGCGCGCTTGCCTTGCGCCGCCATTTGCTGGTGCAGCTGCATGGCGCATTCCACCGCGGTCTGCGAATGGAATTCGGCCGGGAAGGAAATCTTGAACAACACGTTTTCCATCACGTAGCTGCCGTAGGGGCGCTGGAACTTGAACGGCTGGCCCTTGAAGGACACGTCGTAGAAGCCCCAGGTCTTGGCGCTGAGCACGGACGGATAGCCCATTTCGCCGGTGCGCGCGATCAGCGCCAGGCGCACGGCGCGGCTGGTGGCGTCGCCGGCCGCCCAGCTCTTGCGGCTGCCCGCGTTGGGAGCGTGGCGGTAGGTGCGCAGGCTTTGGCCATCGACCCATGCCAGGGATACGGCATTGATGATTTCGTCGCGGCTCAGGCCCAGCATTTCGGCGACCACGGCCGTCGACGCCACCTTGACCAGCACCACGTGGTCCAGGCCGACCTTGTTGAAGGAGTTTTCCAGCGCGATGCAGCCCTGGATTTCATGGGCCTTGATCATGCCCGTCAGCACCTTGCGCATGGTCAGCGGCGGCTTGCCCGCGGCCACGGCGTTGCGCGACAGCCAGTCGGCCGTCGCCAGGATGCCGCCCAGGTTGTCCGAAGGATGGCCCCATTCGGCGGCCAGCCAGGTGTCGTTGAAATCCAGCCAGCGGATCATGGCGCCGATGTTGAAGGCGGCCTGCACCGGGTCCAGCTGGAACTGGGTGCCGGGCACCTTGGCGCCGTTCGGCACCACGGTGCCGGGGACGATGGGTCCCAGCAGCTTGCGGCAGGCCGGATATTCCAGGGCTTCCAGGCCGCAGCCCAGGGTGTCGATCAGGCAGTTGCGCGCGGTCTCGTAGGCCAGCTCGCTCTTGATTTCGTAGTTGAGGACGTAGTCGGCGATGTCGACCAGTACCTGGTCGGGGTCCGGCCTGACGTTGGAGATATGCGAGGACATGATGAATGCTTCCGTGTGCGTGCGTGTGTGCGTTCGGACGGGGCGGGGCGGATTACTTGCGCTTTTCGATCGGGACGAACTTGCGGTCTTCCGGTCCCACGTAATTGGCGGTCGGGCGGATGATCTTGTTGTCGATGCGCTGTTCGATGATGTGGGCCGACCAGCCGGCGGTGCGGGCGATGACGAACAGCGGCGTGAACATGGCGGTGGGCACGCCCATCTTGTTGTAGCTGACCGCGGAATACCAGTCCAGGTTGGCGAACATTTTCTTGGCGTCCCACATCACGCTTTCGATGCGTTCGGCGATGCTGTACAGTTGCATGCTGCCGCTTTGCTTGGACAACTTCTGCGAGATGCCCTTGATGACCTTGTTGCGCGGATCGGAAACCGTATAAACCGGGTGTCCGAAGCCGATGATGACTTCCTTGTTCTCGACGCGGCGGCGGATGTCGGCTTCCGCTTCGTCCGGCGTTTCGTAGCGGCTTTGTACTTCGAAGGCGACTTCGTTGGCGCCGCCGTGCTTGGGGCCGCGCAGCGCGCCGATGCCGGCGGTGATGGCGGAATACATGTCCGAGCCCGTGCCGGCCACCACGCGGCAGGTAAAGGTCGACGCATTGAACTCGTGCTCCGCATACAGGATCAGCGAGCTGTGCATGGCCTTGACCCAATCGTCGCCGGGCTTTTCACCGTGCAGCAGATGCAGGAAGTGGCCGCCTATGCTGTCGTCGTCGGTCTCGACGTCGATGACCCGGCCGTTGTGGCTGTAGTGATACCAATAGAGCAGGGCCGATCCCAGGCTGGCCATCAGCCGATCGGCGATGTCGCGCGCGCCGGGCAGGTTGTGATCGTCTTTTTCCGGCAGCACGCAGCCCAGCACCGACACGGCGGTGCGCATGACGTCCATGGGATGGCTGGACGCCGGCAGGGCTTCCAGCGCCACCTGCAGCTGGGCGGGCAGGCCGCGCAGCGCGCGCAGCTTGCGCTTGTACGCTTGCAGTTCGGCCTTGTTCGGCAGCTTGCCATGGACCAGCAGGTAGGCGACTTCCTCGAATTCACTGGTGTCGGCGATGTCCAGAATGTCGTAGCCGCGATAGTGCAGGTCGTTGCCGCTGCGGCCCACCGTGCACAAGGCCGTGTTGCCGGCGACGACGCCGGACAGGGCGACCGATTTCTTGGGCTTGAATCCCGGCTTCTGCTGTTCCTGGTCGGACGTGCTCATGTCTGCTCCTTTTCCTGGGATGGGTATGGCCAGGCCTTGTGGGCCTTCGGATAAAAAAGGCCCGTACTTGGCGGGCCTTTTTAATTGCTGCTTTCCTGCTGTTTACTTCAGCAGATCTTTCACGCCGTCGCGCTCTTCGAGCAGTTCCTTCAGCGTCAGGTCCATGCGTTCACGCGAGAACGCATCGATTTCCAGACCGGTGATGCGGGTGTACTTGCCGTTGGCGGTGGTGACGGGCACGCCGTAGATGATGCCTTCGGGAATGCCGTAGGAGCCGTCGGACGGGATGCCCATCGTGACCCACTTGCCATTGCTGCCCAGCACCCAGTCGCGCACGTGGTCGATGGCGGCGTTGGCGGCGGAGGCGGCCGACGACAGGCCGCGGGCGTCGATGATCGCCGCGCCGCGCTTGCCGACGGTGGGGATGAAGACGTCGCGGTTCCAGGCGTCGTCGTTGATCAGCTTGGCCAGGCTCTGGCCGCCGACGGTGGCGAAGCGGATGTCCGGATACATCGTGGGCGAGTGGTTGCCCCAGACGATGAGTTTTTCGATGTCGGCGACGGCCTTGCCCGACTTGGCGGCCAGTTGCGACAGCGCGCGGTTGTGGTCCAGGCGCAGCATGGCGGTGAAGTTTGCGGCGGGCAGATCGGGGGCCGACTTCATGGCGATGTAGGCATTGGTGTTGGCGGGGTTGCCGACCACCAGAACCTTGACGTCGCGCTTGGCGACTTCGTTCAGGGCCTTGCCCTGGGCGGTGAAGATCTGGGCGTTGACGGTGAGCAGGTCCTTGCGCTCCATGCCGGGGCCGCGCGGACGCGCGCCGACCAGCAGAGCGATGTCGGCATCCTTGAACGCCGTGCGCGGATCGCTATGGGCGGTCATTTCCTGCAGCAGCGGGAAGGCGCAGTCGTCCAGCTCCATCATGACGCCCTTCAGCGCCTTCTGAGCCTTTTCGTCGGGGATTTCGAGCAGTTGCAGGATGACAGGCTGGTCTTTACCCAGCATTTCGCCGGAAGCGATGCGGAACAGCAAGGCGTAGCCGATTTGACCGGCGGCGCCGGTCACGGCGACGCGCAAAGCGGGCTTGGACATGAACATTCTCCGTAATGAGTCGTCGAGAAAAAATCTCGCCGGACAGTGTAATCCCTTGGCGTGTTCATAGCGGACCGGTCCTGCGCAGTACGCCGTCTCGATCCAGGGAACGGGGCGCATGTCCGCTTCGTGGCTATGCGGGCGTGCACCATCGCGCCATCGATCGGGCGATCGCGCGATTGCTCCGGGGCAGCCGTGATCCTAAGTTGGGTTGACGTTTACGTCAATCGGTCTTCTATAAGACAGGCGTTGTCCAGACAGGCATTGTCCGCGCCGGCGGGCTCTTAATTCGGGCACGGGTTTCTACGCCAGCCGGATATGCCGCCCGGCGCATCGCCGGATCACTGAAAAACAATCTGGATCTCTTGCAAATCCATGCCTTTTGCGTATGTATTCGGGCAGTTCTGATCGGTGCCGTCCACGGTGCACGTGGCGCTCTTCGCCTTACCCGTATTGTCCGCGATTTGGACCGCCCATGGGCCATCGGCGCTCGTGGGTAAATGCACATAGGATATGTTCCCATTGGAGGGGGACACGCTCCAGGTTGCCGACTTGCGCGCATTCACGCACATGTCCTCGGTACCATTGCTCTCGACAAGTTCGTGAGTGGTCCACCCGCTGGCCTGCACCCAAAAGTCGGAGGGGCCAGTAAGAATCATGCAGACCTCGGCGATTTGCCTGAAATGCAGATTATCCGATCCGAGATTGAGGAAGGTGATGGTGAATCCGTGATCCTCCCCGCCGGGCGCGGCCTTGCCGGCGGCGGTGCCGCCCTTTCCCGACGTAGCGCAACCAGTCATCGCGATAGCCAGGAGAATTGCCGAAGCTACTCCACGGCGTACAAAATGCTTCATGATTCATTTCTCGAGGGCCGAGCAGGACATAATGCCCGCCAAGGCCCCGTTTTAACACTCCATAAGTCCGGGCCAGGTTCGCCACGGGTCAGAAATTACTACCTTCCTCGCATACCCTGTTATTTGCCAATGTAGGCTCAAGATACGCGCATCACGGGAGTCTGGCCCAACAGGGGGGCATATCCTCATACAGTAAATTACGCCAGATATATACCGGGCAGGCCGTGTTGCCATTGCCGGACTTACGGGGATGCCGTTTTCGAAAGCGATCGGAGTTCATGGCGGCCTATTCCAGTATCGGCAGGGCCGCGAGGAGAGCGTGGCGAGGTAATTTCCTGTGACTAAAGCTTCGGCTGCCGTAATTCGACTCCCGCCCGATGGGCTCCGGCATGTCCGTACGAAATATCGTTTTCGGCTTAAATACGGCCGTCATCGACGCATGCGATAGCCGGTAATTTCGATAATCCACGGACCGCATCTCGTGCGCCCTCGTGCTGAAAGAAAGCACGGTCGCGCCAAGAACCCGCCCCGAGTGCTCCACCGCCGTTGGCCGTAGGAAACGCGATTGCGCGCGACTGGTGTTTCAAAAACAGCGTGCGCCTGAAGCGTTGTCTGAACAATCCGGTCCAGAATGTGGTCGGTATTGATGTCACTTTTTAATATCGCCGCGCTTTTCGATAACGCCGTGCGGGCAGGCGAGCCAAAGCCAAGGGCGGCAGGCCCGCGATGCCGGACCAGATGCCATGTCGCCGAGGCGAGTCCTCCACGGCGCGCGCCGGGCACAGGCCGTGCGGGGAAGGTCTTATATAAGAGTAGACAGCCTCATGCCGCTATGCGACAATTCGGCGCCTGTTTTCCGCGCCGTTTTCGACGCCAACCGCTTCGTCTCGGATCCTTCGCGACGCCGCCTCATCCGTATTTATGGCAGACCCCCGGCCCGAAATTTCTTCGCGCAGCAAAGGCGCCGCCGGTCCCGGAGGCGCGAGCGCCGCTTTTAGTCCGCTCTATCGTCAGATCAAGCAATTGCTGGTGCAGAGCCTGGACCGTGGCGAATGGAAGCCGGGTGAACCCATTCCCAGCGAAATCGATCTGGCCGCGCGTTTCCAGGTCAGCCAGGGCACGGTGCGCAAGGCCATCGACGAGCTGGCGGCCGAGCACGTGCTGTTGCGCCGCCAGGGCAAGGGCACTTTCGTCGCCACCCATCATGAGGCCCGCGTGCGGTTCCGCTTCCTGCGGCTGGCCAGCGATGAGGGCGCCGAAGGCGAGATCGCCGAAAGCCATGTCCAGGAATGCCGCCGCATCCGCGCGTCCGCCGAAGTCGCGCGGGCGCTGGAATTGCGCGCGGGCGAAACGGTCGTGGCGATCCGCCGCCTGTTGAGCTTCGGCGGGGTGCCGACCGTCCTCGACGACATCTATCTGCCCGGTTCCACTTTCCGCCGCCTTACGCTGGAACTGTTGACCGCCAACAAGGCGCCCTTGTACGGCTTCCTGGAATCGGAGTTCGGAGTCAGCATGATTCGCGCGGATGAAAAGCTGCGCGCGGTGGCGGCGACGCCGGAGGCTGCCGCCGCCTTGAACGTTGCCCCAGGCACTCCCTTGCTCCAAGTGGACCGTACCTCGTACACCTACGGTGATCGGCCGATGGAAGTACGCCGGGGCTTATACCTGACCGATCGATACCATTACCGTAATAGTTTGAATTGAAGGGCTTTTTTCTCCTGATTTGATAGCAACCCGTTACATGGGCGAAAATAGTCTGTTTTTCCCGCAAGGGCCAGGCACTCCCGCCGCTACGATTTTCTAGTTCCGAACCCCGAGGCCGTCATGTCCGACTCAGCTGCCAAGCCGCGTCCGCAGTTTCGCAACATCAACCTTTCCCAGATCATGTCGTACCGTCTGCCGCTGCCCGGCAAGGTATCGATTCTTCACCGAGTCAGCGGCGCGTTGCTGTTCCTCTGTCTTCCCTTGGTCCTGCTGCCGCTGCTCGCGGCCAGCCTGGCCTCGCCGGAAAGCTTCGCGAACATCGCCACGATCACGGGCAACCCCATCGTCAAGCTGATCCTGCTGGCGCTGATCTGGGGCTATCTGCATCACTTCTGTGCCGGTATTCGCTACCTGATGCTGGACGTGCACAAGATCATCGACAAGGGCCCGGCGCAGAAGAGCGCGGGCGTCGTGCTGGGGGTCAGCCTGGCGCTGACCGTGGTGTTCGGTCTCAAACTGTTCGGAGCCTGGTAATAATGGCTGTCACCAAGAATTATGGCGCCAAGCGCCTGGTCGTAGGCGCGCACTACGGCACCATGGACTTCATCGCGCAGCGCATTACCGCTGTCATCCTGGCCTTGTACACCATCGTGCTGCTGGTCGGCATCCTGGTCATGCCGGGCTTTACCTACGAGAGCTGGAAGGCGCTGTTTTCCTTCCACGTGTTCGCCTTGCCGCTGGGTCAGGTGCTGGCCACGCTGGCCTTCGTGTCGCTGATCTGGCATGCCTGGATCGGGGTGCGGGATATTTGGATGGACTACGTGAAGTCGGTGGGCGTGCGCCTGCTGCTGCAAGTCCTGACCATCCTGTGGCTGGTGGGCTCGCTCGCTTACTTCGCGCAAATCATCTGGAGGCTTTAAGCCGTGGTCGCTGTCATGAATTCCTTGCCGCGCCGCCAATTCGATGTGGTGGTGGTCGGCGCCGGCGGTGCCGGCATGCGCTGTTCCCTGCAACTGGCCCAGGCGGGCCTCTCTGTGGCGGTGCTGTCCAAAGTGTTCCCCACCCGTTCGCATACCGTCGCCGCGCAAGGCGGGGTCAGTGCGTCGCTGGGCAACATGAGCGAGGACAACTGGTACTGGCACATGTACGACACCGTGAAGGGTTCGGATTGGCTGGGTGACCAGGACGCCATCGAGTTCATGTGCCGGGAAGCCCCCAGCGCCGTGTACGAGATGGAACACTTCGGCATGCCGTTCGATCGCAACCCCGACGGCACCATCTACCAGCGTCCCTTCGGCGGCCATACCGCCAACTTCGGCGAAAAGCCGGTGCAGCGCGCCTGTGCCGCCGCCGACCGTACCGGCCATGCGCTGCTGCACACGCTGTACCAGCGCAACGTCGCCGCCCGTACGCAGTTCTTCGTCGAATGGATGGCGCTGGATCTGCTGCGCAATGAAAACGGCGACGTGGTGGGCGTGACGGCGCTGGAAATGGAAACCGGTGAAATCTACATCCTGGAAGCCAAGGCGACGGTGCTGGCCACCGGCGGCGCCGGCCGCATCTGGGCGGCGTCCACCAATGCCTTCATCAATACCGGCGACGGCCTGGGCATGGCGGCGCGCGCCGGCATCGCGCTGCAGGACATGGAATTCTGGCAATTCCACCCCACCGGCGTGGCCGGCGCGGGCGTGCTGATCACCGAAGGCGTGCGCGGCGAAGGCGGCATCCTGTTGAACAAGGATGGCGAACGCTTCATGGAGCGCTATGCGCCCACGCTGAAGGACCTGGCGCCGCGCGACTTCGTGTCGCGCTCGATGGACCAGGAAATCAAGGAAGGCCGCGGCTGCGGTCCGGACGGCAGCTACGTGGTGCTGAAGCTGGACCACCTGGGCGCCGAGACCATCAACAAGCGCCTGCCGTCGATCCGCGAAATCGCCATCAAGTTCGGCAACGTCGATCCGATCAAGGAACCGATTCCGGTCGTTCCGACCATCCATTACCAGATGGGCGGCATCCCGGCCAACTACCACGGCCAGGTGGTGTCGTGGGAAAACGGCGAGTCCAAGATCGTCAACGGCCTGTACGCGATCGGCGAATGCGCCGCGGTATCGGTGCACGGCGCCAACCGCCTGGGCACCAACTCGCTGCTGGACCTGATCGTATTCGGCCGCGCCACGGGTAACCACATCGTCAACCAGCACCTGGAGCGCCAGCACTCGCACCAGACGGTGTCGAAGTCGTCGCTCGACTACTCGCTGGACCGCGTCAACAAGCTGGAATCGCGCACCTCGGGTGAAAAGACGCAGGACGTGGGCAATGCCATCCGCATGTCCATGCAGCGCCACTGCGGCGTGTTCCGCACCCTGCAGCTGCTGAACGAAGGCGTGGGGCAGATCGAGGAACTGGCCAAGCAGGCGGACCATATCGCCTTCAAGGACAAGTCCAAGGTGTTCAATACCGCGCGTGTCGAGGCGCTGGAACTGGCCAACATGACGGAAGTGGCGCGCGCCACGATCAAGTCGGCGGCCAACCGCACGGAAAGCCGCGGCGCGCATGCGCTGAACGACCACCCCACCCGCGACGATGAAAACTGGCTGAAGCACACCCTCTGGTATTCGGAGGGCAGCCGCCTGGACTACAAGCCCGTACAAATGACGCCGTTGACGGTCGAGTCCTTCCCGCCCAAGGCGCGTACTTTCTAAGCAGGATGCCGGCATGAGCACCAAGCGTATCGTGAAATTCGAGATCTACCGCTACGATCCGGACAAGGATGAGCGGCCCTATATGCAGAAGCTGGAGGTCGAACTCCAGCCGACGGACAAGATGCTGCTGGACGCGCTGGTCCGCATCAAGAACGACGTCGATGACAGCCTCGCGCTGCGCCGCTCCTGCCGTGAAGGCGTGTGCGGTTCCGATGCGATGAACATCAACGGAAAGAATGGCCTTGCCTGTATCACCAACCTGCGTGAACTCAAGGAACCCATCGTTCTGAAGCCGCTGCCCGGCCTGCCCGTGATCCGCGATCTGATCGTGGACATGACGCACTTCTTCAACCAGTACCACTCGATCAAGCCTTACCTGATCAACGACACGCCGCCGCCGGAACGCGAACGCCTGCAGTCGCCGGAAGCGCGTGAAGAACTGGACGGCCTGTACGAGTGCATCCTGTGCGCGTGCTGCTCGACGTCCTGCCCGTCGTTCTGGTGGAATCCGGACAAGTTCGTCGGTCCGGCCGGCCTGCTGCAGGCCTACCGCTTCATCGCGGACAGCCGCGACGAAGCCACGGGCGCGCGCCTGGACAACCTGGAAGACCCGTACCGGCTGTTCCGTTGCCACACGATCATGAACTGCGTGGACGTCTGTCCCAAGGGTCTGAATCCGACGAAGGCAATCGGCAAGATCCGGGAACTGATGGTCCGCCGGACGGTCTAGCGATGAGCACCGGCGTGCCTTCCGTCGTGCATGCCGTCGCGTTGCGGCGGAAGGGGTAGTAACGTGGTCGGACTTACCGAACTGGAGCGTGCGCGCCTGCGCTGGCGGGCGCGGCGCGGCCTGCTCGAAAACGATCTCATCATTACGAAGTACCTGGACGCGTACGAGTCGCAACTGACCGACGCGGATGTAGCAGCGCTGACGCAACTGTTCGAACTAGGCGACAACGACCTGCTCGACCTGCTGCTGGCGCGCAGTGAACCACAAGGTGAACTGGATACGCCGAGGCTACGCGGAATCATCGCCAAGATGCGCGAGCTGTAACTTTGAGAGGAATGTACGATGAAACAGTCAGACAAAAAGGCCACCCTAACGTTTTCGGACGGCAGCGCTCCGATTGAATTCCCGATTTACCAGGGTACGGTAGGTCCGGACGTTATCGACATTCGCAAACTCTACGGCCAGTCCGGGATGTTCACGTACGACCCCGGCTTCATGTCGACGGCGGCGTGCTCCTCGGCCATCACGTATATCGACGGCGACAAGGGCGAACTGCTGTATCGCGGCTATCCCATCGAACAGCTGGCGGTGAACTGCGACTTCCTGGACGTCTGCTATCTGATCCTGAACGGCGAACTGCCCACGCCGGAGCAGAAGAAAGACTTCGATTCCCAGGTGACGCATCACACCATGGTGAACGAACAGCTGCATTTCTTCCTGCGCGGCTTCCGCCGCGACGCGCACCCGATGGCCGTGCTGACCGGTCTGGTCGGCGCGCTGTCGGCCTTCTACCATGATTCGCTCGACATCACGAACCCGCAGCATCGCCATATTTCGGCGATCCGCCTGATCGCCAAGATGCCGACGCTGGTGGCGATGGCGTACAAGTATTCGCAAGGACAGCCCTACATCTATCCGCAGAACAATCTGTCGTATACCGGCAATTTCCTGCGCATGATGTTCGCCACGCCTTGCGAGGACTACCAGGTCAATGAAGTGGTCGAGCGCGCGCTGGACCGCATCTTCATCCTGCACGCCGATCACGAGCAGAACGCATCGACGTCCACCGTGCGCCTGTGCGGTTCGTCGGGCACCAACCCCTTCGCGGCCATCGCCGCGGGCGTGGCCTGCCTGTGGGGTCCCGCCCACGGCGGAGCCAACGAAGCCTGCCTGCAGATGCTGGAAGAACTGCAAGCCAACGGCGGCGTGGCCAAGGTCGGCGAGTTCATGGAAAAGGTCAAGGACAAGAACTCGGGCGTGCGCCTGATGGGCTTTGGCCATCGCGTGTACAAGAACTACGACCCGCGCGCCAAGCTGATGCAGCAGACCTGCAAGGAAGTGCTGGCCGCGCTGAACCTGGAAAACGATCCGCTGTTCAAGCTGGCCATGGAGCTGGAGCGTATCGCGCTGGAAGACTCCTACTTCGTGGACCGCAAGCTGTATCCGAACGTGGACTTCTACTCGGGCATCGTGCAGCGCGCCATCGGCGTGCCGACCGCGCTGTTCACGGCGAACTTCGCCCTGGCCCGCACGGTGGGCTGGATTGCCCAGTGGAACGAAATGCTGACGGATCCCGATTACAAGATCGGCCGTCCGCGCCAGCTGTTCACGGGTTCGCCCGCGCGCGACATCAAGCGCGCGAAGTAATGCGCAAGGCGCCGGCGCGATGCCGGCGCCGGCATGCGTGTTTGCCGCAAGCCTGCAGAGGGGGCCGCTATTCGCGGCCCTTTTTCTTTTGCCGCGTCAAGCCGTGGTGCGCGTGTCGCGCTTGAGGCGGGGCGCCTGCCTGGGCGGGGGGCAGGTATCAACGGATTATCGGCATGACCGTGCCGCGTATCTTGGTGTTCGCCCAGTGCGCGCCGAACAGATTGGCCTCGAAGAAGTTGGTATGGGTCACATCGGCGCCTTCCAGGTCTATCCCCGGCGCGTGCAGATACCGCAGATCCAGCCCTTTCAAGGACATGCCGTGACAGTCCTTGCCGACCAGATTGGTGGAAAACAGGGCCGTCTCCACCGCCCAGGCCGGCAGGGTGTCGAAGGGCACGGCGTGCCGCGGCAGGTCTTTCACCGGGAGCGCGCGCAAACGTTCCTTGCCGCTTTCGGTACGCAGCGTGGTCTTGAGCGCCTTGAAGTCGGGGCCGGGTTCATCGAAATCCAGGAAGGCGTCCTCGTTGTCGGGGATAAGGCTGTGTTCGTAATACGCCTTCGTGGCGGCCAACGCCGCCGGTAGCAGTTCGCCGGCGCGCTGCAGGAAGCGGTGCAGGTTGTCCTTGGCGGCGGCCTGATCGTAGGGAAGGACGATATGCCAGCCCGGCTGGTTGCCCAGATGGGGGTCCTGGATGGACATGGCGGTGGCGTAGATGCCCCAGCCGGTCCACTGCAGCAAGGCTTCGCGGCCCGCACGGCTCAGGCCCGTGCTCTTCGCTACCGATTTGATGGCGCATTCGATATCGCGCAGGTTGGCGATGCTGTCGGTTTCGTCGGGAGGGCGGCTGACGCAGCAGGGGATGAAGGTGGCCAGGGTAATTTGCATGATCGGGGATCGCTCCTGTAGGCGGAGGGCCGGCGCCACGCGCGGCCTTCCGGAGGGAAAGAGCGTCCTCGGTAGCGGTGCGGAGCGCGCCGTTCCGCGGGGCGCGTCCATGGCGATTCAACGTCGGACGGCATTACGCCGGTTATGCCCATTACGCCCATTACGCCCATTACGCCCATTACGCCCGTTACGCCGGTTACGCCCTTCAGCGGCTGGAACGCGTTGAATGTGGCGACGGCGCACGGCGCCGCGCCAACGGGCGTTGACGGTACGTGTCCCTCAGCGGCCGATGCCGCGGGCCATCAGCACGGCGAACAAGGGTAGGAAGCCGAGCAGATGCGCCTGGATCATGACCCAGCGGCGGATGCGCTTGATTTCGCCGTTGGTGGGCACGAAACCGGGCAGCATGCGGGCCTGGCGGCGCCATTTCAGGAAGGCCACGGTAGGGCGGACCGACAGCACGGCGATCAGCACGAACAGGCCCATCTTGGCGTGGAACCAGGGATTGGGCAGGTAGAAGGCCACGCCCTTGGCGCCGTAGAAGAGGCGCAGCAGGCCGGTGGCGATGACGGCCAGCGCGCAGGCCAGGTAGAAGCGGTCGTAATTGGCCAGGCGGCGTACGGTAGCCGCGGGCATGTCCGGCCGCAGCAGCACGGCCTGCGCGGCCAGGGGAACGATGAGGGTGAAGATCGCCAGGAAGTGCAGCCAGGCGAGCAGGGCGTCGGTCAGCATCGTGCGAGTGTCCTATCGGGGCGCGCGGCCAGCGCGATCATGTGCCGGGTGCCTGCCTGCACGTACGCAGGGGCACCCGGAAATTTACCCTGATATGGTCATCGCCAGCCATGCCGCCGGGCGGCGCGGTTTCAACGGCGCTTGGCCGCCTCCGCCGCTTCCTGCTGCGCGTCGACCACCGCCAGCGCCGTCATGTTCACGATGCGGCGGACGGTGGCGCTGTTGGTCAGGATATGCACGGGTCGCGCGGCGCCCAGCAGGATGGGACCCATGGCGATGCCGCGGCTGCCGGTCATCTTCAGCATGTTGTACGTGATGTTGCCGGTATCCAGATTGGGCATGATCAGCAGGTTGGCCGGCCCCTTCAGCGAACTGTCCGGATAGGACGCCATGCGGATGGATTCGGACAGCGCGGCGTCGGCATGCATTTCGCCATCGACCTCCAGGTTGGGCGCGCGTTCCGACACCAGCTGGCGGGCCCTGGCCATCTTGCTGGACGAGGCGGTGCTGCGGCTGCCGAAGTTCGAATGCGAAAGCAGGGCGATCTTCGGCACCACGCCGAAGCGCAGCATTTCGTCGGCGGCCTGGATGGTGATGTCGGCCAGTTCTTCCGCGGTCGGATCCTCGTTGACGTGCGTGTCGGCGATGAACAGGGTCTGGTCGGGCAGCATCAGCACGTTCAGCGCGGCATAGGCCTGGGTGCCGGCCTTGCGGCCGATGACTTCGTCGACGTACTTCAACTGGTTGTCGTAGCGGCTGCCGACGCCGCACAGCAGCGCATCCGCATCGCCGCGCTGCAACAGCATGGCGCCGATCAGCGTGTTGTGCTTGCGGACCATGGCCTTGGCGATGGCGGGTGTCACGCCCTGGCGACCGCGCATGTGGTAGTACGCGTTCCAGGTCTCGTTGAAGCGGGCGTCGTCTTCCGGGTCGACGATTTCGACGTTGTCGCCGGCGACCAGGCGCAGCCCGAACTTGCGCACCCGCATTTCGATGACAGACGGCCGGCCGACCAGGATCGGGCGCGCCAACTGCTCGTCGACCACGGTCTGCACGGCGCGCAGCACGCGTTCGTCTTCGCCATCGGCATAGATCACGCGCTTGGGCGCTTTCTTGGCCTGCTGGAACAGCGGGCGCATCAGCGGCCCGGAGTGATACACGAAGCCCATCAATTTCTGGCGATAGGCCTCCATGTCCTGGATCGGCCGCAGCGCCACGCCGGAGTCGGCGGCCGCCTGCGCCACGGCCGGAGCGATCTTGACGATCAGGCGCGGGTCGAAGGGCTTGGGAATGATGTAGTCGGGCCCGAAGCTGAGTTCCTGCCCGGCATAGGCGCGCGCGACTTCGTCGTTCTGTTCGGCTTCGGCCAGGTCGGCGATCGCCTTGACCGCGGCCAGTTTCATCTCTTCCGTAATCCGCGTGGCGCCGGCATCCATGGCACCGCGGAAGATGAAGGGGAAGCACAGGACGTTGTTGACCTGGTTCGGATAGTCCGACCGGCCGGTGGCGATGATGCAGTCCGGGCGGGCCGCCTTGGCGACCTCCGGACGGATTTCCGGGTCCGGATTGGCCAGCGCCAGGATCAGCGGCTGGCTGGCCATGGTGGTGACCATTTCGGCGGTCAGCACGCCGGCGGTGGAGCAGCCCAGGAAGACGTCGGCGTCCTTGACCACGTCGGCCAGCGTGCGCGCGTCGGTGTGGCGGGCATAGCGCTTTTTATTGGGCTCCATATTGGCCTCGCGGCCTTCCCAGATGACGCCGCGCGAATCCGTCACGTAGATGTTTTCCTGGCGGATGCCCAGTTGCACCAGCATGTCCAGGCAGGCGATGGCGGCCGCGCCGGCGCCGGAGCAGACCAGCTTGACCTGGTCCATGCGCTTGCCGACCACCTTCAGGCCGTTCAGGATGGCCGCCGAGGAAATAATGGCCGTGCCGTGCTGGTCGTCGTGGAAAACCGGAATCTTCATCCGTTCGCGCAGCTTCTTTTCGATGTAGAAGCACTCGGGCGCCTTGATGTCTTCCAGATTGACCCCGCCCAGCGTGGGCTCCAGGGCGGCGATGATATCCACCAGTTTGTCCGGATCGGTTTCGGCCAATTCGATGTCGAATACGTCGATGCCCGCGAATTTCTTGAACAGGCAGCCCTTGCCTTCCATGACCGGCTTGGCGGCGAGCGGGCCGATATTGCCCAGGCCCAGCACGGCCGTGCCGTTGGTGATCACCCCCACCAGGTTGCCGCGCGAGGTGTACTTGGAGGCCGCGTCGTCACCGTTGGCGTGAATGGCCATGCAGGCCGCCGCCACGCCCGGCGAATAGGCCAGCGACAGGTCGTCCTGGTTCGCCAGCGTCTTCGTGGGCATGACGGAGATCTTGCCCGGCGTGGGATACGCGTGATAATCCAGGGCCAGTTTGGTAAGGGTTTCGTCCATTGCGGTGCAGCCTTCAAGAGGGATGGGAAAAACGGGTTATTTCAGCAGAAAGCGTGGCCGGAAGCTTGTTGCAGCGCGGCGTAAACCACGGGGGCCGCCGCGTGGCGGGCTGACCGGGCCCTGAACGTTATTGTCGTCGCCGCGCCACGAAAACCCCGCAAAATGCCCTGGCCGCATCCCGCTCATCGCTTTGGACGGACCGCGCCACACGAGCGGTCATACAAAGCGCTATACTGCTTCGATACGGCTATCAAGGCTTGTACGTGCCTTCTGCCCCGCTATCCGCCAACCGGTTGAGCCGTGTCGCGGAAGGTTTTCCCTGCATCGCAACGGGTGAAGCACCCGGTAAGGTGAAGCGTTATATGTCCACAGAGATCGAATCCAAGTCCACCTCATACCTGTTCGGGAGCAACGCTCCCTACGTCGAAGAGCTCTACGAGGCTTATCTCGACAATCCCTCCGCGGTCGGCGACAACTGGCGCAGCTATTTCGATTCGCTGCAGCACCTGCCCGCCACGGACGGCCAGGAAACCACCCGCGACCAGGCCCACGCTCCCATCGTCGCGTCGTTCGCCCAGCGCGCGCGCACCAATGGTTTCGTTCACCGCGCCCAGGAACCCGATCTGTCGGTCGCTTCCAAGCAGGTGTCGGTGCAGCAGCTGATCGGCGCCTATCGCACGCTCGGCTCGCGCTATGCCGAACTGGACCCGCTCAAGCGCCAGGAACGCCCGACGATCCCCGAGCTGGATCCGGCCTTCTACGGCCTGACGGAAGCCGACCTGGACCAGGTCTATTCCGCGACCAACACGTATTTCACCAGCGCCAGCACGATGACGCTGCGCGATATCCTCAAGAACCTGCGCGACACCTACTGTCGCACGATCGGCGCCGAGTTCATGCATTGCTCGGATCCGGCGGTCAAGCGATGGATCGAGGAACGACTGGAATCCACGCTCAGCTCGCCGCCGGTCACCACCGAACATAAGCGACATATCCTGCAGCAGCTGACCGAAGCCGAAGGTCTCGAGCGCTTCTTGCACACGAAATACGTGGGCCAGAAGCGCTTTTCGCTGGAAGGCGGCGAAAGCTTCATCGCGGCCATGGATGAAGTGGTGAACCACGCCGGCGAAAACGGCGTACAGGAAATCGTCGTGGGCATGGCCCACCGCGGCCGCCTGAACATGCTGGTGAACATCATGGGCAAGATGCCCGGTGACCTGTTCGCCGAGTTCGAAGGCAAGCACGCCGAAGGCCTGACCGACGGCGACGTCAAGTACCACAACGGCTTTTCCAGCGACCTGTCGACGCGCGGCGGCCCGGTGCACCTGTCGCTGGCCTTCAACCCGTCGCACCTGGAAATCGTCAACCCGGTGGTCGAAGGCAGCTGCCGCGCTCGCCAGGAACGCCGCGCCGACCACGAGGGCAAGCAGGTCCTGCCGGTGCTGGTGCACGGCGACGCGGCCTTCGCCGGCCAGGGCGTGGTGATGGAAACGCTGAACCTGGCGCAGACCCGCGGCTACGGCACGGGCGGCACGCTGCACATCGTCATCAACAACCAGATCGGTTTCACGACCTCCGATCCGCGCGACTCGCGTTCGACGCTGTATTGCACCGACGTGGTCAAGATGATCGAAGCCCCGGTCTTCCACGTGAACGGCGACGATCCCGAGGCCGTGGTTTTCGTGACGCGCCTGGCGCTGGACTACCGCGCCCAGTTCCACCATGACGTCGTGGTCGATATCGTCTGCTTCCGCAAGCTGGGCCACAACGAGCAGGACACCCCGTCGCTGACGCAGCCGCTGATGTACAAGCGGATCAGCCATCATCCCGGCACCCGCAAGGCCTACGCCGACAAGCTGGTCGCCCAAGGCGTGCTGAGCGACGCCGATGCCGACCAGTTGGTGAAGGATTATCGCCAGCTGATGGAAGACGGCCATCGCACCATCGAACCGGTGCTGACCGACTACAAGAGCAAGTACGCCATCGACTGGTCGCCCTACCTGGGCGCCAAGTGGACGGACCAGGCCGACACCGGCGTGCCGCTGGCCGAACTGAAGCGCATCGGCGAACGCATCACGACCGTGCCGGAAGGCTTCACGGTGCATCCGCTGGTGAACCGCCTGCTGAACGACCGGCGCGCCATGGCGCGCGGCGAACTGAACCTGGACTGGGGCATGGGCGAACACCTGGCCTTCGCGACGCTGGTGTCGTCCGGCTATGCCGTGCGCATCACCGGCCAGGATTCGGGCCGCGGTACGTTCACGCACCGCCACGCCGTGCTGCATGACCAGAACCGCGAGCGCTGGAACGACGGCACCTACATCCCGCTGCAGAACGTGTCGGAAGGCCAGGCGCCTTTCGTCGTGATCGACTCGGTGCTGTCCGAGGAAGCGGTGCTGGGCTTCGAATACGGCTATTCCAGCGCCGAACCGAACACCCTGACCATCTGGGAAGCCCAGTTCGGCGACTTCGTCAACGGCGCCCAGGTCGTGATCGACCAGTTCATCAGCGCCGGCGAAGCCAAGTGGGGCCGCCAGTCCGGCCTGACCATGATGCTGCCGCACGGCTACGAAGGCCAGGGTCCGGAACACTCGTCGGCTCGCATCGAACGCTTCCTGCAGCTGTGCGCCGACAACAATATGCAGGTGGTGCAGCCCACCACCGCGGCGCAGATTTTCCACCTGCTGCGCCGCCAGATGATCCGGCCGTTCCGCAAGCCGCTGATCATCATGACGCCGAAGTCGCTGCTGCGTAACAAGGATGCCGGTTCGCCGCTGTCCGACCTGACCGGCGGCGGCTTCCGCCCCGTCATCGGCGAAGTCGACGAAAGCATCAAGGACGCGTCGGTCAAGCGCGTGCTGGTGTGCTGCGGCAAGGTCTATTACGACCTGGTCAACGCCCGCAAGGAACGTGGCCTGGACAATGTCGCGATCATTCGTGTCGAACAGCTCTATCCCTTCGCCCACAAGGCGTTCGAGACGGAACTGCGCAAGTATCCGAAGGCCACGGAAGTCATCTGGGTCCAGGACGAACCGCAGAACCAGGGTGCGTGGTTCTACGTGCAGCATCACTTGTACGAAAACATGGCCGAAGGGCAGAAGCTGGCCTATGCCGGCCGTCCCGCCTCGGCCTCGCCCGCCGTCGGCTACCTGGCCAAGCACCAGGAACAGCAGAAGGCGCTGGTGGAACAAGCCTTGGCGCCCAAGTACAAGGGCTTCATGCTGACCAAGTAAGCGCTGGCGCGAACAGCGCGCGTCCGCCGCGGCGGACGCGCGCGCGTAGATCACACGAACATCACTTTACGGAATAAAAATGGCCCAAATCGAAGTCAAAGTCCCCCAGTTGTCCGAATCCGTGTCGGAGGCTTCCCTCCTGACCTGGAAAAAGCAACCTGGCGCGGCCGTTCAGGCGGATGAGATCCTGATCGAAATCGAAACCGACAAGGTAGTGCTCGAAGTACCCGCCCCGGCGTCGGGCGTGCTGGCCGAAATCGTCAAGGGCGACGGCAGCACCGTGACGTCCGACGAGGTCATTGCAAAGATCGACACGGAAGCCAAGGCCGCCGCCGCCGCGCCCACGTCCGCGCCCGCCGCCGAAGCGCCCAAGGCCGCCCAGGCCGCGGCCGCGCCCGCGCCCGCCGCATCCAGCACGGTGGCTTCGCCCGCCGCCGCCAAGATTCTGGCCGACAAGGGCGTTTCGCCCGAAGGCGTCACCGGCACCGGCCGTGGCGGCCGCATCACCAAGGGCGACGCGCTGGAAGCGGGTTCCGCCCCGGCCTCCGCGCCCGCCGCCAAGCCGGCCGCCGCGCCCGCGCCGGCCCCCACCCAGCTGTCGCTGGACGGCCGTCCCGAGCAGCGCGTGCCCATGAGCCGCCTGCGCGCCCGCGTGGCCGAGCGCCTGCTGCAGTCGCAGCAGGAAAACGCCATCCTGACCACGTTCAACGAGGTCAACATGCAGGGCGTGATCGACCTGCGCAACAAGTACAAAGAGAAGTTCGAGAAGGAACACGGCGTCAAGCTGGGCTTCATGTCCTTCTTCGTGAAGGCCGCCGTGGCCGCGCTGAAGAAATACCCGGTGCTGAACGCGTCGGTGGACGGCAAGGACATCATCTATCACGGCTACTTCGATATCGGTATCGCCGTGGGTAGCCCGCGCGGCCTGGTGGTGCCCATCCTGCGCAATGCCGACCAGCTCAGCATCGCCGAGATCGAAAAGACCATCGCCGACTTCGGCAAGCGCGCCGGCGAAGGCAAGCTGGGTATCGAGGAAATGACCGGCGGCACGTTCTCCATTTCGAACGGCGGCGTCTTCGGCTCCATGCTGTCCACGCCCATCATCAATCCGCCGCAGTCGGCCATCCTGGGCATCCACGCCACCAAGGAACGTCCGGTGGTCGAAAACGGCCAGATCGTTATCCGTCCGATCAACTACCTGGCCATGTCGTATGACCATCGCATCATCGACGGCCGCGAGGCCGTGCTGGGCCTGGTCGCCATGAAGGAAGCGCTGGAAGATCCGCAGCGCCTGCTGCTGGAGCTGTAAATCGCTCCACGGTTCCCGGCGGCAGCGCCGGGAACCGCGGACCGGGCCGGGTGCGCGCGTATCGCGCCTCGCCCGGACCCCACAGGTTCATCGCCTTGCGCTACATCCTGCCGGTCGGCCGGCGTCATGCCGGTCCGCACCGCTCCAACTCGCGAGAAATCCATGTCTAAACAATTCGACGTCATCGTCATCGGCGCGGGCCCCGGCGGCTACATCGCCGCCATCCGCGCCGCGCAACTGGGCATGTCGGTCGCCTGCATCGACGCCGCGCAGAACGCCCAGGGCGGCCCCGCGCCCGGCGGCACCTGCACCAACGTCGGCTGCATTCCGTCCAAGGCGCTGCTGCAATCGTCCGAGCACTACGAGCAGCTGAACCACCACTTTGCCGAGCACGGCATCGAAGTGAAGGGCGCCAGCGTCAAGGTCGAAACCATGCTGGGCCGCAAGAACTCGGTGGTCAAGCAGAACAACGACGGCATCCTGTACCTGTTCAAAAAGAACAAGATCACGTTCTTCCATGGCAAGGGCGAGTTCGCCGGCCAGGTGGAAGGCGGCTGGGGGATCAAGGTGACGGGCCAGAGCCAGGACGACCTGGTGGGCAAGCACATCATCGTCGCCACGGGTTCGGCGGCGCGCGCGCTGCCCGGCCTGCCTTTCGACGAAAAGAACGTGCTGTCCAACGATGGCGCGCTGGCCATCAGCGCCGTGCCGAAGAAGCTGGGCGTGATCGGCGCCGGCGTGATCGGCCTGGAAATGGGCAGCGTCTGGCGCCGCCTGGGCGCCGAGGTCACCATCCTGGAAGCCATGCCCGAGTTCCTGGCGGCGGCCGACCAGCAAGTGGCCAAGGAAGCGCTGAAGGTCTTCACCAAGCAAGGCCTGAACATCCAGATGGGCGTGAAGATCGGCGAAGTGAAGGCCAGCGGCAAGTCGGTGACGGTGCCGTACACCGATGCCAAGGGCGAGCCGCAGACGCTGACGGTGGACAAGCTGATCGTGTCGATCGGCCGCGTGCCCTATACCGACGGCCTGAAGGCCGATACGGTGGGCCTGAAACTGGACGAGCGCGGCTTCGTCACGGTCGACGCCGATTGCAAGACCAACCTGCCCAACGTCTGGGCCATCGGCGACGTGGTGCGCGGCCCCATGCTGGCGCACAAGGCCGAGGAAGAAGGCGTGGCGGTGGCCGAGCGCATCGCGGGCCAGCACGGCCACGTCAACTTCGATACCGTGCCGTGGGTGATCTACACCTCGCCGGAAATCGCCTGGGTCGGCAAGACCGAGCAGCAGCTCAAGGCCGAGGGCCGCGAGTACAAGGCCGGCAGCTTCCCCTTCCTGGCGAATGGCCGCGCGCGCGCGCTGGGCGATACCACCGGTTTCGCCAAGGTGATCGCCGACGCCAAGACCGATGAGGTCCTGGGCGTGCACATCATCGGCCCGATGGCGTCGGAGCTGATCTCCGAAGCCGTGACCATCATGGAGTTCCGCGGCGCGGCCGAGGACATCGCCCGCATCTGCCACGCGCATCCGACCCTGTCGGAAGCCGTGAAGGAAGCGGCGCTGGCCGTGGACAAGCGCACGCTGAACTTCTAAGGCGACGCCGCCATCGTGCTGGCAGGGCGGATTGGCGACGATCCGCCTTTTTCTTTGGCTTTTGGGAATACCCCATGAATGTCCGCGAGTATTACGAGCAGGCGCTGGCCGAGCGGGGCTACAAGTCCGATGCGGCGCAGGAGCGCGCGGTGGATCGGTTGCAGAAGTACTACGACGATTGGGTGGGCTTCAAGGCTTTGCGTTCCAATGCCCTGAAGAAGCTGCTGAATCGTCCCGACGTGCCGCGCGGCGTGTACCTGTGGGGCGGAGTCGGGCGGGGCAAGAGCTTCCTGATGGATGCCTTCTATGCCACCGTGCCGGTGGTGCGCAAGACGCGCGTGCATTTCCACGAGTTCATGCGCAGCGTGCACCGTGAAATGCAGGACGTCAAAGGCATGCAGGACCCGCTGGACGAAGTGGCGCGGCGCGTCGCCAAGCGCTATCGGCTGATCTGCTTCGACGAATTCCACGTTTCGGACGTCGCCGATGCGATGATCCTGCACAGGCTGCTGCTCAAGCTGTTCGAGAACGGCACATCTTTCGTGATGACGTCGAATTACGAGCCGGACAAACTGTACCCGGAGGCCTTGTATCGCGAACGCATCCTGCCGGCGATCGCGTTGATCAAGTCCCGCATGGATGTGTTGAACGTGGATGCGGGCGTCGATTACCGCCGCCGTTCGCTGGAGCAGGTGAAGGCCTACCATACGCCGCTGGGACCGGAGGCGGATGCCGCCTTGCAGGAGGCCTTCGACAAGCTGGCCGACCGTCCGCCCGAAAAGCCCGTGCTGCATATCGAGCATCGCGAATTGCAGGCCAAGGCCTTGGCGGGCAGCGTGGTGTGGTTCGACTTCGCCACGCTGTGCGGCGGTCCGCGTTCGCAGAATGATTACCTGGAACTGGCCAGCCGTTTCCAGGCCGTGATCCTGTCGGACGTACCGAAGATGGCGCCGCGCAACGCGTCGGAGGCCCGCCGCTTTACCTGGCTGGTGGACGTGTTCTACGACCACCGCGTCAAGCTCATCATGTCGGCCGCGGTGGAGCCGGAAGCCCTCTACACCGAAGGTTCGCTGGCCAATGAGTTCCACCGCACCGTATCGCGCATCCTGGAGATGCAATCCAAGGAATACCTGGATTCGGTCCGGCGCGATACGGTCGCGCTGTAAACTTGTCCTTTGATTTTTTCGCCTGTCGCCATGAATACCCGCGTCCTTACCGGCATCACCACCTCCGGCACCCCCCACCTGGGCAACTATGCCGGGGCCATCCGCCCCGCCATCCAGGCCAGCCGGCAACCCGGCGTGGATGCGTTTTTCTTTCTGGCGGATTACCACGCGCTGATCAAGACCACGGAGGATCCGGCGCGTGTCGCGCGGTCCCGGCTGGAGATCGCCGCGACCTGGCTGGCGGCCGGGCTGGACCCGGAAAAGGTCACGTTCTATCGGCAATCGGACATTCCGGAGATCCCGGAATTGTGCTGGCTGCTGACCTGCGTGACGCCGAAAGGGTTGATGAACCGCGCGCACGCCTATAAGGCGTCGGTGGACCAGAACACTGCCAAGGGTGTGGACCCGGACGACGGCATCAGCATGGGGCTGTTTTCCTATCCCGTTCTGATGGCCGCGGACATCCTGCTGTTCAACGCCCACAAGGTGCCGGTGGGTCGCGACCAGATCCAGCACTTGGAAATGGCGCGGGATATCGCCCAGCGTTTCAATCACATCTATGGTGACGACTATTTTGTATTGCCGGAGGTGGTGATCGCCGAGGAGGTCGCCACGCTGCCGGGCCTGGACGGCCGCAAGATGTCCAAGAGCTACAACAACACCATCCCCTTGTTCGAAGGCGGCGCGAAGGCTTTGCGGTCCGCGGTGATGCGCATCGTGACGGACTCGCGCCAGCCGGGCGAAGCCAAGGACGCGGAGAACTCGCACCTGTACACGCTGTACCGCGCTTTCGCTTCGGCGCCGGAATCGGCGTCGTTCCGCCAGGCGCTGGAACAGGGCATGGGCTGGGGCGACGCCAAGCAGGCGCTGTGCGACCTGCTGGAGCGCGACCTGTCGGCAATGCGCGAGCGCTATGTGGAACTGATGGCCGCGCCCGGGCGCATCGAGGACATCCTGATGGCAGGCGCCGATAAGGCGCGCAAGCAGGCGGTGCCTTTCATCGCCCGCCTGCGCGACGCGGTGGGCTTGCGACGTCTGGGCGGCGCGACCGGCGACAAACCCGCGGCGGGTGGCAAAAAGGCGGCGGCGCGCGCGCCGCGCTTCGTGAGTTTCCGCGACGACAACGGTAGTTTCCGCTTCCGGCTGCTGGCCCCGGATGGCGAGGAACTGTTGTGCTCCATCGCCTATGCCGACCCCAAGGAAGCCGGCGCGGTGATGCGCCGCCTGCAGACGGAGACGGCATTGCTGCGCGCGGAAGGCATGGCCTATTCGATCGTCCTGGACGACGCGCCGGTAGCTCACGGCCCGGCGGCCGCCGATGCGCGGGCGCGGGATGTGGCCTTGGACCGCGCGCGGGAAGCCCTGCAAGCCTTGACCCGGGCCGGGTAGCGCGCAACAGGTAACGCATTCCACGGGCGGCGGTTCGCGAATCCCGTACGACCGGTAGACCGCTTTCGCGGAGCGGTAATCGACATCCCTTAGGAACCGGAATTTTCCGGTGTCGACATACCTCCCTCGACATGGCGCCTTTGCGTCGGTCTGGCATTTGTCGAGGTCAGGGTGTGAGTACGCAGGTCGGATATACCGGCTCCGCGCGTGGGTCGACGACGTGCGAAGTCGCGGGCGCGGATAGCCGCCGCGCTGAAACGGGGAAACATGCGGGGGTGGGCGGG
>NZ_CBCSCA010000022.1:0-36597 GCF_965137885.1 Bordetella sputigena | reverse complement strand
GCCTGGGGATGGGCCGGGGATGGGCCGGGAACCCTGAACCCGAGCCTGCTTCTTGCGAACCTGCAAGAATTCGGGCTAGAATGCCGAGTTCTTTCTGGATACGTGGTGGATTGCGCCGGGGTACTAGGTATGCAGGTACCGTGACCGACGCGCTGTGACCCATCCTCCGGCGACCCGCATTCTCAGGAAAAAGCCATGAAGCAGAGTACCCATCCCGAATACCGCGAAGTGGTATTCATGGACGTCCAGACTGGCGACAAGTTCGTCATCGGCTCCACCATCACGACCCGCGAAACCATCGACCTGGACGGCAAGACCTACCCGCTGTTCAAGTGCGACGTGACGTCCAAATCGCACCCCTTCTATACCGGCGCGCAGACCCGCATCGTAGAAACCGGCCGTGTGGAAAAATTCCGCGCCCGTTTCGCCCGCACGACCGGCGCCGCCAAGACCGCCGGCTGACGCCCATCGGCGCGCACGAAAAAAGCAGCCTGCGGGCTGCTTTTTTTTGCCAGTGAGCGCCAGCCGGCGCCAATCCGGCCGCGCGGCCGCGCGCCTGGGGGCTTTTTTTCCGCCGCCATACATCCCGAGACAGAACCACGGCCATCTATCCAGTACAGTACGCCCCGTGTCCCCCATATCCCGCACCACCCCCGCCCGGCTGACCGCGCCGGCGACCGTCAAGCTGCCCCGGCTCGTACTGCTGGGGCTGGCGATCGCCTACATCGTGTTCGGCCTTTTCATGCGGGACCCGTGGAAGACCGACGACGTGGTGGGCCTGGCGACGATGCTGACGGCGCTGCGCGACGGCGGGCATACCTGGCTGCTGCCGCAGGTGGGCCACCTGGCCCATGCGGAGGAAGGCCCTCTCATCACCTGGGTGGGCGGCGCGTCGATGTGGCTGTTCGGTCCGCTGATCGGCGATATCACGGCGGGCCGGCTGCCGAATCTGCTGTGGTTCTTCATTACCACCGCGTCGCTGTGGTACGGCACCTATCTGCTGGGCCGCCGTCCCGAGGCGCAACCGCTGGCCCTGCCCTTCGGCGGCGAGCCCACGGTGCGCGACTATGGCCGCATGCTGGCGGACGCCGCGCTGCTGCTGCTGCTGGCGACGGTCGGCATCCTGCAGCGCGTCCATGAAACCTCGGAAATCCCGGCCGTCATGGCGACGCAGGCCTTCGCCTTCTATTCCCTGGCGCGCATGCTGGACCGCCCACGCGTGGGCGCGGTCAGCCTGGGCCTGGCGCTGGCCGCGAGCTTCCTGGTGCGCGGCTGGGTCGGCGCCCTGCCCATCATGCTGGGCGCCGCGATGGCCTTCCATCCCAAAAGCATGCTCTGGGCGCGGCGCCGCTGGCTGCTGCTGACCATCGTGCTGTGCGCCGCCATCATGCTGGCGTGGTGGATACCCGCCACCCTGGTCAGTGAATATTGGGTTCGCAACTGGAAGCTCTGGAACATCGATAACTACGCGCTGCCGGAACTGGGCGACCTGCTGCGCACGCTGCGCGACCTGCCCTGGTACCTGTGGCCGACCTGGCCGCTGGCGCTGCTGGCCTTGTGGCGCTGGCGCGCATGGCGCTACGCGCCGCACGTCTGGCTGCCGCTGGCCATGCTGGTGTGCCCGCTGATCATGATCGTCTTCACGGACGAGCCCTCGGAAGCCGAATTCACGCTGCTGGTGATCCCTTGCGCCGTCCTGGCGGCGTTCTCTCTGCCCACGCTGCGACGTGCCGTGGTCAACACGCTGGACTGGTTCGCGGTGATGTGCTTTTCCCTGACTGCCGCCACGGTGTGGCTGGGATGGATAGCCTTGAACTTCGGCTTCCCCGCCAAGATCGCCCGCAATATCCAGCGCCAGACCACCGGCTACGTGCCGGAGATCTCCTGGATCGCGGTCGCGCTGGCGCTCGCCGTGAGCGTGGGCTGGATTCTGCTGGTGGCGTGGCGCCTGCGCGTGCGGCCGACCGCCTTGTGGCGCGGGACGGTCATGTCGGCCGCCGGGCTGGCCGCGACCTGGATCCTGCTGGTGCTGCTGTGGCAGCCGCCGGTCGACTATGCGCGCAGCTATCGCAAAGTGTCCGGCGAGCTGGCCGAGGCATTGGCACGCAACATGCGCCCCGGCGAATGCGTACGCGGCCTGGGCCTGGGCAATGGCCAGCGCGCATCTTTCCTGGTTTTCGACGACTTGAATTTCCCCTACGACAACCGCTGCACGCTGGTGCTGCAACAGACATCGCGCAGCAGCCTGCGCGACGGCACCGCCGCCTATAGCGACGGCGCCGACGTGCTGTGGCAGGGCGGACGCCTGTCCGACCGCAGCGAAGTGTTCCGCCTGCTGCGCGTAACGCCCACCCAGCGATGACGCAGACGCTGCCCACCGAGGCGCCCTTCGGGGCCGCCGTGCGCGCCATCGCGCGCCAGGCCTGGCCGGTGCTGATCAGCCAATGGGCCGGGATTGCCTTCGGCGTGCTGGATACCGCGATGACTGGCCATGCCAGTCCCGACGACCTGGCGGCCATGTCGCTGTCCGCCTCGGTCTACATCACGGTTTTCGTCGGGCTGATGGGTGTCATCCATGCCCTGATTCCCATCCTGGCGCAGCAATATGGCGCGGGGCGCATGCATGACGTCGGCGCCATGTGGGGCCAGGGGGTGTGGCTGGCCATCGGGCTTTCCGTGGTGGGCGGCGCGCTGATGCTGTTTCCCCATGTCTGGCTGTCGATGTCGGGCGACGTGGCGCCCGACGTACGGGCGCGCGTGGCCAGCTATCTGCAGGCGCTGACGCTGGCGCTGCCGGCGTCGCTGGTGTTTCGCACCATCTATGCCCTGGGGACGGCGGTGTCGCGGCCGAAACTGGTCATGGGCATCAATCTGGCGGCCATCGTCTTCAAGGCCATGTTCAACTGGCTGTTCATCTACGGCAAGCTGGGTCTGCCGGCCATGGGCGCGGCGGGCGCCGGATTGTCGTCCGCGGTGGTGTCGTGGATGAGCCTGGGCGGCGGCCTGTGGATCGTCAGCCGGGATCGTTTCTACAAGCGCTTCAAGCTGCGCATCGGCCGGCCGGCGTGGGCGGCGCAGAAGGAATTGCTGCGGCTGGGGCTGCCCATGGGCGGTTCGTATCTGGTGGAGGTATGCGCCTTCACCTTCATGGCGCTGCTCGTGGCGCGCGAAGGCACCTTCGTGATCGGCGGGCATCAGATCATGTCCAATCTGGCCGCGCTGTGCTACATGATGCCCATGGCCATCGGCGTGGCGAGCGCATCGCTGACGGCCCAGGCCATCGGCGCCGGCCAGCCGGGCCTGGCGCATCGCACCGGCATGGCCGGGCTGGCGCTGGGACTGGCGGGCGCCGCCTTGACGGCCATGGTCCTGTGGACGGGCAAGCCGCTGATCCTGCGCGCCTATACCGATAACCTGGAAGTCGCCGCGGTGGCGGCCACGCTGCTGCAGGTGATACCGCTGTTCCACCTTTGCGACGCCATGCAGTGCATCAACTCCTATCTGCTGCGCGCCTACAAGGTAGCGGTGGTGCCGCTGGTACTGCAGGTGGCCGCGCTGGGCCTGTTCGGCCTGGGCGGCGGCTGGCTGTTCGGCTTCGGCCCGGCGCGCGGCCATCTGGACGGCCTGCGCACGCTGCTGCTGCCGGGATCGCCGGTCGGCGCCGGCAGCATGTGGCTGATGGCGATTTTCGGGCTGGGACTGTCGGCCGCGCTGCTGCATGTGTGGTACCGGCGCATCGTGCGCGACACCCTGCGCTAAGCCCGGCGGCCGGCTACTTCGGCCGCTTGTCGATCACCCGGCGCGCCTTGCCGGTCAGCGTCCGCTCCACCTGCCCGCACTCCAGTACGCGGACGGCCGCGCTGACGCCGATGTGGGCCTTGACGGCATGCGCCAGTTGAGCGCCCAGCGCCGCCCTTTCCGCCTCGGGCATGCCTTCCAGCTCGGGCCTGGGCTCGGCCAGGATTTCCAGTGCATCGAGCGCGCCGTCGCGCGTCAGCACCATCTGGTAATGCGGCGCCAGCTGGCCGGTCTTCAACACCAGTTCCTCCACCTGCGTGGGGAACAGATTGACACCGCGGACGATCAGCATGTCGTCGCTGCGACCGGTGATCTTGCCCATGCGTCGCATGCTGCGCGCGGTGGGCGGCAGCAGCCGCGTCAGATCGCGCGTGCGATAGCGGATGACCGGCATGGCCTGCTTGGTCAGCGACGTAAAGACCAGCTCGCCCGGTTCGCCGTCGGGCACGGGCAGGCCGGTTTCCGGGTCGACGATTTCCGGATAGAAGTGGTCTTCCCAGATCACCGGACCGTCCTTCGCCTCCACGCATTCGTTCGCCACGCCGGGGCCCATGACTTCGGACAGCCCGTAGATGTCCACCGCGTCGATACCCGCGCGCGCTTCGAGCTCCTGGCGCAGCCGGCCGGTCCATGGTTCGGCGCCGAAAATGCCGACCCGCAGCGAGGAGGCCCGCGGATCCAGGCCCTGCCGCTCCATCTCTTCGAGGATGTTGCAGAAATAGGAGGGCGTGACCATGATGATGTCCGGCTTGAAATCCTGGATCAGCTGCACCTGCTTCTCGGTCTGGCCGCCGGACATCGGGATGACGGTGCAGCCCAGGCGCTCGGCGCCGTAGTGCGCGCCCAGTCCGCCGGTGAACAGGCCATAGCCGTAGGCCACGTGCACGATGTCGCCCGGGCGGCCGCCCGAGGCGCGGATGGAGCGCGCCACCAGGTTGGCCCAGTTGTCCAGGTCCTCGCGCGTGTAGCCGACCACGGTGGGTTTGCCGGTGGTACCGCTGGACGCATGCACGCGCGCGATCTGTTCACGCGGCACGGCGAACATGCCGAAGGGATAGTTGTCGCGCAGGTGCTGCTTGCTGGTGAAGGGAAACTTCGCCAGGTCGGCCAGCTCTTTCATGTCGTCGGGGTGCACGCCCGCCGCGTCGAAGGCCTGGCGGTAATGGGGCACGTTGGCGTACGCGTGCGCCAGCGTCCATTGCAGGCGGCGTAGCTGCAACGCCTGGATTTCGTCGCGGCTGGCGTGTTCGATGGGATCGAGTCCCGGCTTGCTGAGCGTGGCCATGATGATAGTCTCCGTTATCTGTTTTATGTCGCCCGGGCGCATCGCGAACGCCCGTCCCCGGTGTTTCCCTGGTCAATCGCCCACGATCTGACCTTTGATGCGGTACGAGCGGCCGCGGAACAGCGCGACCGCCTGGCCATCCTGGTTGGTAACCGTCACGTCGTACACGCCGGTACGGCCCGCCAGCGAGCGCTCCTGCGCGGTGGCGGTCAATACGTCTTCCTCGCGCGCGGGCGCCAGGAAATCGATGGTGCAGCCCGACGCGACGGTGCTGACGTTGCGCGAATTGCAGGCGAAGGCAAAGGCGCTGTCGGCCAGCGAAAAGATAAAGCCGCCATGGCAGGTGCGATGGCCGTTCAGCATGTCCGCGCGTACCGGCATGGTCAGCGTGGCGTGGCCGGCGCCAACCGCGTCCAGGCGCATGCCCAGCGCCTGCGTGGCCGCGTCCGCGGCGTACATCGCGTCGGCGACCGTCCGGGCCAATGCCTGCGGATCGACGGGTGCGCTTTGATGCGTGTCCTTCATCATCGCCCCTTGAAGCGCGGTTCGCGCTTGTCGAGGAAAGCAGCGACGCCTTCGGCGTAGTCCTCGCTGCGGCCCAGCTCGCGCATCATCCGCACTTCCAGCGCCAGCTGTTCGTCCAGGGTATGGTCCAGGCTGGCATGCAGCGCCTGCTTGGTATAGGCCAGGCCCTTGGTCGGCGCGCTGGCGAAATGTCGGACCAGGCGCTCCAGCGTTTCGTCGTAGGCGTCGTCGGCGACGCACTGCCAGATCATGCCCCATTGTTCCGCCTGGCGCGCGCTGATGCGGTCGCCCAGCAGGGCCATGCCCAGGGCGCGCGCCCGCCCCACCAGCCGCGGCAGCACATACGTACCGCCGGTATCCGGAATCAAGCCGAGCCGGCAAAAGGCTTCGATGAAACTGGCGGACTCCTTGGCGATGACGATATCGCCGGCCAGCGCCAGATTGGCGCCCGCTCCCGCGGCCACGCCGTTCACGCCGACGACCACCGGCAGCGGCATGGCGTGCAGGCGCCGCACCAGCGGCGCGTAGTAGGTTTCCACGGTTTCGCCCAGGTCCACCGGCGCCGCGCAAGGGGCGGTGCGGCGTTCGCTCAAGTCCTGGCCGGCGCAGAAGCCGCGCCCCGCGCCGGTGATCAGCAGTACCCGGGCGGGCGCGCGCTCCACCTGGTCCAGCGCGTGCGCGACCTCGCCGTGCATGCGGGCGGTGAAGCTATTGAGCTTGTCCGGACGGTTCAGGGTCAGGCGGGCGATGCCGTCCCGCAGCGAGAATTGGATGTCTTCGTAGGAAGTGGTCATGGTGTTCCTTGGCGGGTCTCCGTTCATTGTCGCGTTCCGCTGCCATGGGCGTTTGCCGTCGTCGCGGTGCGCTGTCGCCGGCGTTTGCCGTCATGCGCGCCGCGCTGTCGCCGGCCTTCGACGCCGGCGCCCAGGCGCGGTCCCTGGCGTACCGCGCCAAGGCGCGCGGCATCACACATGCCAGCGCGCCTGCACCACGCGGAAGCGGTTGGCCACATAGGCGCTGTCGCACAGCGCCGCGTTGGCGGCCGGATTCGCGCCGGTACCATGGAAATCGCTGAAGGCCGCCGACTGGTTGACGAACACGCCGCCGGTCAGGTTCAGCGACAGGGCGACGCCGCCCTCTTCCGAAGCGTCGCGTATCGCCCGCGCGGTCTCCGCGTCCGTGGTGTAGGCCGACATGGTCAGCGCGCCGTGCTCGATGGCGCTGTCGCGCGCCAGGGCGATGCTATGCGCGGTGTCGTCGGTTTCGATCACAAAGGCGATAGGACCGAACCATTCGCGCTGGATGGCGCGATGATGCACATCGGCGCGCAGCAGCAAAGGCGTGCGGATACGCGCCCCGTCGAACTGCGGATGACCGATGGAGCGGCTGGGCGCCAATTCGGGCAGGCCCAGTTCGCGCGCCTCATCGATGCGCGCCAGCGTGGCGTCCGCCTGGATGCCGCCCAGCAGGTCGGCGGCCTTGCTCTCATCGGCCGTCATGCCTTGCAGCGCGGCGGCGATGGCGCCGGCCACCTCGTCGAACGTGGCGCGACCCGTCGCGGTACGAATACCGTCGCGCGGCACATAGATGTTCTGCGGCGCCGTGCACATCTGCCCGCTGTACAGCGTCAAGGAAAATGCCAGATTGCGCGCCATGCCCTTGAGGTCATCGACCGAATCGACGATGACCGTATTGATGCCGGACTTCTCCGTGTACACCTGGGCCTGCCGCGCATGCTGCTCCAGCCATTCGCCGTTGGCCTTGCTGCCGGTGAAGTCGACGATCTTTACCCGCGGATGGGTGGCCAGCACCTGGGCGGTATCGTCGCCCAGCGCGTGCGGCGCCAGCAGCACCACGTCGGGATCGAAGCCGGCCTCGGCCAGGACTTCGCGCGCGATGCGCACGGTGATGGCCAGCGGCAGGATGGCGGTCGGATGCGGCTTGACGATGACCGTGTTGCCGGTCGCCAGGCTGGCGAACAGGCCAGGGTAGCCGTTCCAGGTGGGGAATGTGGAGCAGCCTATCACCAGGGCGATGCCGCGCGGCACGATGGTGAAATGCTTTTCCATGCGCAGCGGGTCCTGCTTGCCCTGCGGTTTCTCCCATCGCACCTGTTCCGGAATGCGCGCCATTTCCTGCCAGGCATAGGCCACCGCCTCCAGGCCGCGGTCCTGCGCATGCGGTCCGCCGGCCTGGAAGGCCATCATGAAACCCTGCCCGGTCGTATGCTGGACGGCATGGGCGATCTCGAAGCTGGCGCGGTTCAGGCGCTGCAGGATTTCCAGCGATACGCCGACCCAGGCGCGCGGGCCGGCGTGGCGCCAGCTGGCCAGGGCGCGGCTGGAGGCCGCCACCAGTTGCTCGGGTGACAGGCGCGGATAGCTGATGTGCAGGTCGAAGCCGAACGGCGACCGCTCGCCGCCGGCCATGCGGTCCGCTCCGGCGATATGCAGCGGGAAATCGGTGCCCCGCAGCGCTTCGAAAGCCTGCCGTCCCGCCTCGCCGGCCGTCTCGCCGTAATTGCGCGGGCTGGGCGATTCCGGATAGGGCGTCCAGTATTCGCGCGTGGCGGTCGCCCGCACGGCGCGGTCCAACAGCTCACGGTGGCGGTCGAAAAAGTCTGCGCTCGGGCCTGCGGTGGGGGTTGCGGCCACATCGGCGGTCATATTGGCGGTCACGGGGGTCTCCTCGATAATTTTCCAGCGGTGGCACGGCGCTCCACGCCCATGCCCGATCCGGCATCCGGCCGGCGCTCAGGTTTCCTGGTCGAAATCCAGCACCAGCGTGTCGCTGACCGGATAACTCTGGCAACTCAACACAAAGCCCCGGGCGACTTCATAGTCTTCCAGGGCGAAATTCGCGTCCATATCGACTTCCCCTTCCACGACCTTGCAGCGGCAGGTGGAACAGACGCCGCCCTTGCAGGAATAAGGCAGCTCGATCCCTTGCGCCAGCGCGGCGTCCAGCACGCTGTCGCGGTTCTTGTCGATGGTAAATCCGCGGCTGTGGCCGTCCTGTATGACGGTGACGCGGCACTGCGCCTGGCCTGGCGCGGCGGCACGTGGCCGCGGTCCGCGCGCGGCGCGGGGCGCGCCGAACAACTCGAACTTGATGCGTTCGCGCGGAAAGCCCAGGCGCTCCAGGGTGGGGACGACATCTTCCACCATGGCCTGGGGCCCGCACAGGAATACATAATCGACGTCGCGCACGCGGAGCCACTGGGTCAGCAGGCTGGCCACTTTTACGCCGTCGAGTCTGCCGTTGAACAGTTCGACGTCCTGCGCTTCGCGGCTCATGACGTGGCACAGCGAAAACCGCGCCATATAGGTGTTCTTCAGGTCTTCCAGCGCTTCGCGAAACAGCACGGACGACGACGCACGGTTGCCGTAGAACAGCGTGAAGCGGCTGTCCGGTTCCGTGGCCAGCGCGGTCTTGATCAGCGAGTACACCGGCGTAATGCCGCTGCCCACGGCGAAAGCCACGTAGTGGCGCGCCTGGTGCGGCGCGAATTCGACGGTGAACTCGCCGTCCGGCGGCATCACGTCCAGTATGGCGCCCGCCTGCAACTCCCGGTTGGCCCAGTTGGAAAACGCACCGTCGTCCACGCGCTTGATGGCCACCCGCAACACGCCGTCGCCCGGCGAGGAGCAGATCGAATACGAGCGCCGCAACTCCTCGCCGGCCACCCGCGTGCGCAAGGTCAGATACTGGCCGGGGCGGAAGGCGAAATCGTCCGCCAGCGCGGGCGGCAGGTCGAAGGTCAACACCACGGCGTCGCGCGTATCGCGCGCCACGTCGACGACCTTGAGCGGATGAAAAGAGCTGGCCATGACGTCCGGGCCCTCAATGGGACTTGAAATAGTCGAATGGTTCCCGGCACGCGTTGCAGCGATGCAGCGCGCGGCAGGAGGTCGCGCCGAACCCGCTGAGCATGCGGGTGTCGGTCGAGCCGCAATGCGGGCACGGCACGGCCGGCGACAGGCGCCGCGTGATGCCGGACACGTCGATGGCGCGTTCCACCGGGGGCGCGATGCCTTCCGCCCGCAATGCCCGCCGTCCCCGCTCGGACAGCCAGTCGGTGGTCCATGCCGGCGCCAGCCGCGTGCGCACCGTCACGGCGGCGATGCCCTGTCCGTGCAGCGCGCGCTCGATGTCCTGCGTGATCTCGCGCATGGCGGGACAGCCCGAATACGTGGGGGTAATGGTGACCACGCAGACGGGCGCCTCGTCCGGCCCTTCCCAGGCGATATCGCGCACGATGCCCAGGTCCATGATGGACACGGCGGGCATCTCCGGATCGCGCACGGCGTCCAGGCACCGGGCGATGCGGTCCAGCGCCACCGGGGCTACCATGCCGCCCCCGGATAGGCGCGCTGCAGGAACTGCATTTCCGCCAGCAAGGGACCGAGCGCCTCGCTGTGCCGTCCCTGGCGTCCGCCGCGATAGGCCGCATGGCCGGCCAGGTCTTCCCGCGGCATGGTCAGCGTGGCTTCATCCAGCACGGCGCGCACCTGGGCCAGCCACGGCGCGCGCAATCCGGCCAGCGTACAGCCTATGCCGCGGCGGGCCGCCTCCACGTCGCTATCGTCGTCGACGAACAGCTCGCCGGTATACGGCCAGGCGCGGTCCACCGCCGCCTGCATGCGTGCATGGCTTTCATCGGTGCCGTCGCCCAGCCGCACGACGATGTCGGCGGAACGCCGCGCGTGATACGCGACCTCCTTGACCGACTTTTCGGCGATGGCGGCGACCCGCGGCTCGGACGATGCGGCCAGCCGCTCCAGCAGGAAATAGTGCCAGGTGTCGAAGAAGAACTGCCGCGCCATCGTATCGGCGTAGTCGCCGTTGGGCCGCTCCACCAGCAGCGCGTTACGGAAGTCGTGCGCATCGCGCAGATAGGCCAGCTGGTCCTCATCGCGGCCGGCGCCTTCCGCCTCGCCGGCCAGCGTCAACCACAGGCGCGCCTGCCCCAGCAGGTCCAGCGCGGTATTGGTCAAGGCCAGGTCTTCTTCCAGGATGGGGCCGTGGCCGCACCACGCGGACAGCCGCTGCGACAGTATCAGCGTCGTATCGCCCATGCGCAGCGCGAAATCGAACAGACAGCGATCCATCGCGGGGCCTACATGTGTTTGACTTCGTCGGGCATCGGGAAGAAGGTCGGATGCCGGTAGACCTTGCCGCGCGCCGGATCGAACAACGCCTGCTTGTCGTCCGGATCGCTGGCGACGATGTCCGCCGCCCGCACCACCCAGATGCTGGTGCCCTCGTTGCGGCGGGTATACACGTCGCGCGCGTTCATCAATGCCATTTCGGCATCGGGCGCGTGCAGGCTGCCCACATGCTTGTGCGCCAGGCCGTGCTGCCCGCGTATGAAGACTTCCCACAAAGGCCAGTGTCTCTCGTCCATATGCATACTCGCTATCCTGGTTGCAGGGACCGCGCGGCTCAGGCGGCCTTGCGCCGGCGCTGTTTTTCGGCATGCGCCACCATGGCGTCGCGCACCCAGGCGCCTTCTTCGTGGGCGCGCACGCGCGCCTGCAGGCGCTCGCGGTTGCACGGTCCGTGGCCGTCGAGCACCTCGCGGAATTCCGCCCAATCGATTTCGCCGAAGTCGTAGTGGCCGCGCTCGGCGTTCCAGCGCAGGGCCGGGTCGGGAACGGTCAGGCCCAGGTACTCGGCCTGCGGCACGGTCTGGTCGACCATCTTCTGGCGCAGTTCGTCGTTGGAAAACAGCTTGATGCGCCAGCGCATCGAACGGGCGCTATTGGTCGATTCCGCGTCCGGCGGACCGAACATCATCAAGGCGGGCCACCACCAGCGGTTCAGCGCGTCCTGGCACATGGCCTTCTGTTCCGGCGTGCCGTGCAGGCACATCTGGATAAGCAGGTCATAGCCCTGGCGCTGGTGGAAGGATTCTTCCTTGCATATCCGCACCATGGCGCGGGCATAGGGTCCGTATGAACAGCGGCACAGCGGAATCTGGTTGATGATGGCCGAGCCGTCCACCAGCCAGCCGATCATGCCGATGTCGGCCCAGCTCAGGGTGGGATAGTTGAAGATGGTCGAATACTTGGCCTTGCCGCTGTGCAGGTCGGCGATCATTTCGTCGCGAGAGGTGCCCAGGGTTTCGGCCGCGCTATAGAGATACAGCCCATGCCCGCATTCGTCCTGCACCTTGGCCAGCAGGATGGCCTTGCGCTGCAGCGTCGGGGCGCGCGATATCCAGTTGCCTTCCGGCAGCATGCCGACGATCTCCGAATGGGCATGCTGGGATATCTGCCGGATCAGGGTGCGCCGGTATGCGTCCGGCATGGCGTCGCGCGCTTCGATGCGCACGCCGGCGTCGATGCGTTGCTGAAAGGCCTCTTCCGCCGGCTCGATGGCGCCGGCGGCCGCAATCGCCGAGGGTTCGGGCGCGTGCACGTCCATGGTCTGTCTCCTGCCTGCGCCGCCGCGATGCGGCGGGCGCCAGACGATTCTTTTGAGCGCGTGCCGCCAGGGGGCGGCGTGGCTATACGTCGATAGGCTGCACGATGATTATTTAATACAGAATTTCGTCTGTCAAACGCATTTCTGTATCACTTCTGATTTATGTATCATGTCGCGGTCATCCCTATAGTCTCCTCCGCCCGCCATGGCCCTTGCCGCGTCCGCGCTGGAACGCCTTACCGCCAAGCTCATCAAGGCAGATCCGCCGCGCGCCAAGTCGCTATGCGTCAGCCTGCTGGGCGATGCGATCGAGCCGCATGGCGGCGCGATCTGGCTGGGCGACCTGATCGCCCTGCTGCGCCCGCTGGGCATCAATGAACGCCTGCTGCGCACCAGCGTTTTCCGGCTGGTGGCCGAGGGCTGGCTGCATGCGGAAAGGCACGGCCGCCGCAGCCTGTACCGGCTGTCGCCGCAGGGCGCGCGCAATACCGCCCACGCCGCGCTGCGCATCTACCAGTCCGATGAACCCGCCTGGAACGGCGAGTGGACGCTCGTGCTGATCCCGCGCATGACCAGCAATGGCCTGGCTGAACGCACCGAATTGCGGCGCGCCCTGGAGTGGGAAGGCTATGGCATGGTGGCGCCGGGCGTCTTTGCCCATCCGCGCGCCCGTCCGGGCGCGGCGGGCAGCATCCTGGAATCGCTGGGCATACCGGACAAGGCGCTGGTGCTGGCCGCGCGCGATCTGCCCGACGTGGGCGCCCTGCCCCTGGCCGCGCTGGCCGAGCAGTGCTGGAACCTGCAGGAACTGGCCGGGCAGTATCGCGAGTTCATCCAGCAGTTCGGGCCGCTGGAAAAAACACTGGAAAAGACCTCGGCGGAGGGGAATGCCGATACGGGCGGCGCGCCGGCGGCGGCCTTCGCGGCGCGTGTACTGCTGCTGCATCGCTGGCGCCGGATCGTCTTGCACGACCCGCAACTGCCGGCCGACATGCTGGCGCCCGACTGGCCGGGACATGCGGCGCGCGCCCTGTGCCGGCGCCTGTATTGGGCCTTGTTCGATGCATCGGAATCGCATCTGGCCAGCCTTGCCGGCCATGGCGAGCCGCATTTCCGGCCGTTGGCCGGGGAAGCGTTGCAGCGCTTCGGCGGGCGCTAGCCAATCGGCGAGCCAATCGGCGAGCCGTTCGGCAAGCCGTCCAGCGAGCCATTCCGAAAACGGACCGGTCGGCGGGCAGGCGGCCACGCGTTGGCCGCCGTCCGCTGGGTCAGACCTTCAGGAAATGCTCGCGGTAATGCTTGAGCTCGTCGATGGAATCATGGATGTCGGCGAGCGCTTCGTGCCGGCTTTTCTTTTCGAAGCTCTTGTAAACGTCCGGCCGCCAGCGGCGCGCCAGTTCCTTCAGCGTGCTGACGTCCAGATTGCGGTAATGGAAGAATTGTTCCAGCCGCGGCATGTAGCGGAACATGAAACGCCGGTCCTGGCTGATGGTATTGCCGCATAGCGGCGACTTGCCGGCGGGCACGTGCTGCGACAGGAAGGCGATCAGGATATCCTCGGCCTGGGCTTCGGTAATGGTGGACGCCTTGACCTTCTCGATCAGGCCGCTTTTGCCGTGGGTGGCCTTGTTCCAGCTGTCCATGGCGTCCAGCAGGCTGTCGGGCTGGTGTATCGCCAGCGCCGGTCCTTCCGCCACAACGGTCAGGTCGGGTTCGGTCACGACCACCGCCACTTCGATAATGCGTTCCTTTTCCGGATCGAGGCCGGTCATTTCCATGTCGAGCCAGACCAGGCGGTTGTCGTTCAGAGCCATATAATTCGCCTTTTGAAAACCCGATTTTCTCATATCGGTTTCCCCGCCCCGGATTCCCCATGCTGACTCTGTTGTTCGTTGCGCTGCTGCTGGTCGATATCAGCGTCAGGCTCTGGCTGTCCACGCGGCAGATCCGCCACGTCGCCCGCCACCGGGATCGCGTGCCGCCCGAATTCGCCGATCGCATCGGCCTGGCCAGCCACCAGCGCGCCGCCGACTACACGGTGGCGCGCGTGCGGCTGGGCATCGTCGAACGGGTATTCGATGCCGCGGTGCTGGTCGGCCTGACCTTGCTGGGCGGCCTGCAGGCCATCGACCTGCTTGCCGGGTGGCTCACCGACAACGATTTCCTGCACCAGATGCTGCTGCTGGTCATCACGGGCCTGCTGCTGGGCGCGCTGGAATTGCCCTTCACCGTGTGGCGCCAGTTCAAGCTGGAGGCCCGCTTCGGCTTCAATCGCATGACGCCGGCGCTGTTCGTTTCAGACGCGATCAAGGGCCTGGCGTTGACCGCCGTGATCGGGCTGCCGCTGGTCGCCGCGATTCTGTGGCTGATGGGCAAGGCCGGATCGCTGTGGTGGATCTGGGCCTGGGGACTGTGGGTGGCCTTCAGCCTGTTGACGCTGCTGCTGTTTCCCATGGTCATCGCGCCGCTGTTCAACAAGTTCACGCCGCTGGCGGACCAGGACCTGTCCAAGCGTATCGGCCAATTGGTGCAGCGCTGCGGCTTCGCCATCAACGGACTGTTCGTCATGGACGGGTCACGCCGCTCCGGCCACGGCAACGCCTATTTCACCGGCTTCGGCAAATCGCGGCGCATCGTGTTCTTCGACACGCTGCTTGCGCGTCTGAATGGCGACGAGATCGAAGCCGTGCTGGCGCACGAGCTCGGCCACTTCGCGCGCCGCCACATCACCCGGCGCATCGCGATCAGTTTCGCCGTCGCGCTGGGATTCTTCGCGCTGCTGGGATGGCTGGCGCGCCAGCCCTGGTTCTACGAACAGCTGGGCGTGCTGCCGCGCCTGGACGGCCGCAACGACGCGATGGCGCTGCTGCTGTTCTTCCTGGTCGTGCCGGTGTTCACCTTCCTGTTCACCCCCATCGCCAGCTGGTATTCGCGGCGGGACGAATTCCAGGCGGACGATTACGCCGCGCGCCAAAGCTCGGCCAGGCAACTGGTGTCGGCGCTGGTCAAGCTGTACGACGATAACGCCGCCACCCTGACGCCGGATCCCGTCCATTCCGCTTTCTACGACAGCCATCCGCCGGCGGCGGTGCGCATCCGGCACCTGGGCATGGCCGCCCGATGAGCCGGCGCGAGCGCCCTGCCCGGCCCGGGCGCCAGGACAGCCTGCCGGCCGCCCGGCCGGACAAGCCGCGGCCCAAGGGAGCGGAAGCGGCGAGCGACGCCGCCACGGACGCGCAGGGCCTGCTCGATGGCCGTATCGTGGCCGCCCACGGCCGCCATTACATCGTCGAAATGGCCGACGGCACGTCGCGGCAATGCTATCCGCGCGGAAAGAAGGCTGGCGCCGCGGTCGGCGACCGCGTGCGCATCGCGCCGCAAGGCCGCGACGAGGGCGCCATCGAGGAAATCCTGCCGCGCAGCAATCTGCTCTACCGCTCCGACGATATGCGGGCCAAGCAGTTCGCCGCCAACGTGGACAAGCTCTTCATCGTGGTCGCCGTCGTACCGACGTTTTCGGACGATCTGGCCGGCCGCGCGCTGGCGGGTGCCTGGAGCGCCGGCATTGCGCCACGCATCGTGCTGAACAAGGTCGATCTGCGCGCGGGGCTGGATGAAGCCAGGGCACGGCTGGCGCCGCTGGCCCGGCTGGGCGTCCCCGTGCTGGAAGTCAGCGCTTTGGACGCCGAAGCCACCCGGCGGACCCTGTTCCCCGAGATGGCCGGACACGTCAGCCTGCTGCTGGGCCAGAGCGGCATGGGCAAATCGACCTTGCTCAATGACCTGATACCCGGCGCCAATGCCGCCACGCGCGAGCACTCCACTGCGCTGGACATGGGGCGGCACACCACCACCAGCACGCGTCTCTATCACCTGCCCGAGGGCGGCGACCTGATCGATTCGCCGGGTTTCCAGGCTTTCGGCCTGCAGCACCTGTCGCGTGAGGAAATCGAACGCGGCTTTCCGGAGTTCGCCCCCTACGCGGCGCAATGCCGGTTCTACAACTGCACGCACCAGCATGAACCCGGCTGCGGGGTACTGCAGGCGCTGGAACAGGGACTGATCGACCGTTCGCGCCACGCGCTGTATGTCCGCATCCTGCACGAGAACGCCGCGGCGCCGCGTTATTGATTATTCCGGCGCGGTGTCACGCGCGTTCGGGTCGCACAGCACGTGGTACAGATTGCGCAGCATGGCGGCGGTGGCGCCCCAGATGAAGTACTTGCCCCAGGGCATGGAGTAGTACCGGCGCACGCGCCCGTCCGGCAGCTCGACGCTATGCAGTCTGTGGTTGGCCGGGTCCATAATGAATGCCAGCGGGACTTCGAAGATCTCGGCCACTTCAAAGGGATCCGGGACCACGTCGAAGCCCGGCCGGACCAGGGACACCACGGGCGTGATGGAAAAGCCGGTCGCCGTCATGTAGGGCGGCATCGTACCCAGTACGTCCACCCATTCCGGCGCCAGGCCGGTTTCTTCCTGGGCTTCGCGCAGGGCAGCCGCGATGGGACTGGCATCGCTTTCTTCGATACGCCCGCCGGGGAAGCTGATCTGCCCCGCGTGGTCGTGCAAATGCGCGGTGCGCTGCGTCAGCATGACGGTCACGCCTGGTTCGCGCATCACCAGCGGGACCAGCACCGCCGCCAGCACGGGCGCGCCCTCCCTGCCGGCGTAGCGCGTGTCGCCGTTCAAGGGCAACTGCGCCGGCAAGCCGCGCGGATGCTGGAGCACGCGACGCAGTTCGTCCACCGCCAGGGCCTGCGGCGGAACGGCCTTCAAGCCTTCGTTGGCGGCGACCCAAGGTTGCACCGCCGCGTCGAAGGCGGGGCGGACGATGGGGCGGCGCGGACGCGGCGAGTCAGGCTGGTCAGGCTGGTCAGGCTGGTCAGGCATGTGCGGATGGATCAGAGACGGTGGACGGGATCCGGAAACAAAAAGGCACCCGCTGGGGGTGCCTTTCTGACGAGGGTCCGGCTGGCGGACCGGCCGGCGGTACCCCCGCGATCAGGACGCGGATTCGGCAGCCTGAGCCGATTGCGCGGCAGCCTGACGGCTGACGAGCTTTTCCTTGATACGAGCCGACTTGCCCGAGCGATCGCGCAGGTAGTACAGCTTGGCGCGACGGACGTCACCGCGACGCTTGACTTCGATGGAAGCGATCTGCGGCGAATACAGCTGGAACGTACGTTCCACGGCTTGGCCGGACGAGATCTTCCGGACGATGAAGGCCGAATTCAGACCGCGGTTGCGCTTGGCGATCACGACGCCTTCGAAAGCCTGCACACGCTTGCGGGTACCTTCGACGACGTTGACGTTGACGACCACGGTGTCGCCCGGCGCGAAAGACGGCAGCGTCTTGTCGGCGGTCAGGCGAGTGATTTCTTCCTGTTCCAGGACAGCGATAAGGTTCATGAGAACTCCGAAACCATCATGCAGTGCGGTTTGTTATAGAGGAGATAGAATGCGCCGCAGGCAGAGGATGACACTTGGCAAACCCGGCATTCTACATGAAATCAGTGCCTTAGGTAAACCGGCGTGGGAAACTGCCCAACAAGCCCGGATCAGAAGCCGGCGGCGGCGCCCAGCCACATCAGGCCGGGAATCATGGCGCCCCACATGGCGACCAGCAACACGTCGACCACCATCTGCCGCACGGTAACCCCCTGCCCTGCCACGGTCCCGGCCGCGGACGCACCGGCAATGCTGGCGGCGGCATCGGCCACGACGGGCCCGCGGTGCCGTCCAAATGGGGACAAAACCTGCCGCGACAGCTGGGCCAGGCGCCTCAGACCGCGCCGGCTGGGCGGCACGGGCGGGAAAGGCCATTTGGTCGGGAACTGCGGTTCGGCTGCCAGGTTCATGGAGTGCTCCTTGGAGACAACTTAATCGAATAGACCCAATTGCCTGACCGGCGCAGGTCCACGGGTAGGCCCCGGCCCGGAAACGAACGGGGCCGGAGGAACGAATTGCTTGGTATCCAGTTGCAGCCGCTGCCGGTTCAGGCCGGCTTTGCGCACCGCCATATCGAAGCGCTGGCGCAGCAGATCGGCCCAGATGCCGGTTCCCCGCATGCGCGTGCCGAACCGGGGATCGTTGCGCTTGCCTTCGCGCATGTCTTCGATCCGATGGAGCACGCGCTCGGCGCGATCGGGAAAATGCGCCTGCAGCCATTCCTCGAAGACCGGCTTGACCTCCCAGGGCAGCCGCACCACGGTATAGCTGGCGTAATAGGCGCCGGCCCGGGCGGCTTCCTGCACGATGCGCTCCAGGAATTCGTCCGTGATGAAGGGAATCACCGGCGCCGCCAGGACGCCCACGGGCACGCCGGCGTCGGCCAGCTTGCGCACGGATTGCAGCCGCCGCCAGGGCGCCGACGCGCGCGGCTCCAGGGTGCGGGAGATATCCGCATCCAGCGAAGTGACGCTGATATACACGGCCACCAGATTGCGGCGCGCCAGCGCCTGCAGCAGATCCAGGTCGCGCTCGATCAGCGCGTTCTTGGTGACGATGGTCAGGGGATGGCCGGTTTCCAGCAGCAGTTCCAGCACGCCGCGCGTCAGCCGCCATGAGCGCTCGATGGGTTGATAGACGTCGGTAGCCGAACCGACATTGACCGGTTCGACGCGGTAACCCGGCCGGGCGAGTTCCGCCCGCAGGGCATCCACGGCATTGGCCTTGGCCACCAGGCGGGTTTCGAAGTCCAGCCCCGGCGAATACCCCAGGTAGGCATGGGTGGGACGCGCATAGCAGTAGATGCAGCCGTGCTCGCAACCCCGGTATGTGTTGATGGCCCGGTCGAACGGCACGTCCGGGGAATCGTTGCGGGAGATCAGCTTGCGGGCCTGCTCCACCGCCACGGTGGTGCCCGGCGGCGTTTGCGGAGCGGCGGAGGTGACCAGGCGGACCGGGATGGCGGCGATTGCCGTAGGCGAGCCCGCCGTGGGGCGGCCGCCGGCGGCAATACCCGCCACGGCGTCAGGGTCCTGTCGGGCATAGGCCAGCGCGGGCTCGTCCGCCGGATCGGCGGCGCTGCGGTCGTCGCGCTGGAAGCGGTGCCGAACATTAGTAACCGCACCCCGACCGCGCAAGGCGGCGGGGGCGGCAGCCGGGGACCCAGAACCGGCAAAAACGGAATGATCGGTACGTGCCATGAATAGTACTGTACATCCATACAGTATTTTCTGACAAGCACCTACCGCCTTTTTTTTCGGCGACGTCCCACTTTACCCCAACTCAAGCGGCCGCTGGCGGCAATTTCCGGGATTGTGGCTTTGCCGCAAAACCCGCATGAAATAAGGCTCTCCGGGCGATCGGCGTGGTAAAAGCGGGCCGCCGGCGGGTCGCTGCCGGCCCACCGCGGGGCGACCCGCAAGCTCAACGCAACATACCCGCGGCAGCCGTTTGATGCGTGGATTCGTCGATCAGGATGAAGGCGCCGGTGGCGGCGATATCGTCGTAGCGATCCAGCGTCAGCGGATCACGCGTGGCGATGCGCACCTTGCCAATATCGTTCATCGACAACGTGCCGACGTCGCCATCGATCTCACGCAACTCATGGATGTCGCGACGCGTCGCGACCTCGCGTATCTTCGCCGTGGTCAAGCGGGTGCCTTGCTTGAGCAGATAGCGGCGCGCCGGATTCAAGGGCTGCGTGTCGAGCCAGCAGACCTCCGCCTCGAACTCCTTGCCGGTGCGCGCCGCCGCGCCGGCATGCGACAGCACGTCGCCGCGCGACACATCGACATCGCGGTCCAGCACGACGATCACCGAATCGCCGGCCGCGGCGCTGGCCAGCGCGCTATCGTGCGCGCGTATCCCGGCCACGCGCGCGGTCACGCCGGATGGCTGCACCAGGACTTCGTCGCCCGCGCGCAGCGTACCGCTGGCGACGCGGCCCGCGTAGCCGCGGAAGTCCTGCGCGCTGCTGCCGTCATGGCGCACCACCCATTGCACCGGAAAGCGCAAGGGCGCGTCGGCCGCCTCAATCGCGGGATCCAGCGACTCCAGCAAGGACAGCAAGGGCGGACCGTCATACCAGGGCGTGTGCGCGGACGGCGCCACGACGTTGTCGCCGGTCAGCGCCGACAGCGGCAGCGCGTGGAAATCCGCGATGCCGATCCGCCGGGCCAGATCCGCATAGGCATCGCGGATACGCTCGAACACCGCGTGGTCCCACGCCACCAGATCCATTTTGTTCACCGCGACGATGATGTGCCGGATGCCCAGCAGACGCGCGATCGTACTGTGCCGTTTGGTCTGCGGCAGCAGCTTGCCGTCGGCGGCGCGCGTGGCGTCTATCAGGATGATGGCGACGTCGGCCGTGGATGCGCCGGTCACCATATTGCGCGTGTACTGTTCATGCCCCGGCGCGTCGGCAACGATGAACTTGCGGCGCGGCGTGGCGAAATAGCGGTACGCGACGTCGATGGTGATGCCCTGCTCGCGCTCGGCCTCCAGGCCATCCGTCAGCAATGCGAAATCGATGCCGTCGCCTTCCACGCGCCTGTATTTGGCACGCGCGATGGCGTCGAGCTGATCGGCGAAGACGCTCTTGCTGTCGTACAGCAGGCGTCCGATCAGCGTGGATTTGCCGTCGTCCACGGAACCCGCCGTGATCAGGCGGATAACGGCCGTCTCGCCGCTGGGCAGGAAAGAGTCGTTGATTGCGTTCATAGTGGTGTGTTCCGTCCGGGCTGCCAAGGCCGCTCAGAAGTAGCCTTCCTTTTTGCGGCGTTCCATCGAGGCCTCGGAAGTCTGGTCGTCCATGCGGGTGGCGCCGCGTTCGGTGATATCGCTGAGCGCCGTTTCGGCGATGATGGCCTGGTTGTCGGCCGCGTCGGACGCCACCGGGCAGGTGCACGAAATGTCGCCCACGGTGCGAAAGCGCACCGACAGCGTCTCTATCCGCTCGTCGGCCTGCGGCGGCGTGAGCGGCGTAATGGGCACCAGCAGGCCCTGGCGGCGTACGACTTCGCGCTGATGGGCATAGTAGATGGATGGCAGCGCCAGGTTTTCCCGCGCGATGTACTGCCACACGTCCAGCTCGGTCCAGTTGGAAATCGGGAACACGCGCATGTTTTCGCCGCGATGGACACGGGTGTTGTACAGGCTCCAGACCTCCGGACGCTGGCTCTTGGGGTCCCACTGGCCGAATTCGTCGCGGAAGGAAAAGATGCGCTCCTTGGCGCGGGCTTTTTCCTCATCGCGCCGCGCGCCACCGATGCAGGCGTCGAAACCGAACTCCGCGATGGCTTCCAGCAGCGTCACGGCCTGGGCGGCATTGCGGGAATCCGTTTCCTTGCGCAACACCACCGATCCGCGCGCGATCGAATCTTCCACGCTGCGCACGATCAGGGTTTCGCCCAGTTCGGCCGCGCGCGCGTCACGGAACCGGATGACCTCCGGGAAATTGTGGCCCGTGTCGATGTGCATCAGCGGAAAGGGAAAGCGCGCCGGACGGAAAGCCTTCTCGGCCAACCGCAGCAGCACGCAGGAATCCTTGCCGCCGGAGAACAGCAGAACCGGTTTTTCGCACTCGGCCGCGACCTCGCGCAGGATGAAAATCGCTTCGGACTCCAGCCAATCCAGATGGCTGCGGGTGTGAACGGTGGACATAGGGATCTCGAGTGTCTTCGGTAAAACGATGCTTCGGTAACGGACCCGCGCCTGCTTCAGGCTTCGCCGCCCGCGCTTCCGCCGGCCTGGCGGCCGGCGAATTGAACGACCCGCGCATCGGCGTGGTTGCCCGCGTGCAGCCCGCATTCCTTGCTGTCGGACGACTCCCACCACCAGCGGCCGGCGCGCACGTCTTCGCCGGGCCGGATGGCGCGCGTACAGGGCTCGCAGCCGATGGAGGGATAGCCTCGGTCATGCAGAGGGTTGTAGGGAATATCGAGCGCGCGGATGGCGGTCCAGACGTCGTCTTCGCTCCAGCCGGCCAGCGGGTTGAACTTGTACAAGCCGAAAACCGGGTCCTGTTCTTCTTCCGGCAGGCTGCCGCGCGTGGCCGCCTGCGCACGCCGCTGGCCGGTGATCCATGCGCCGCGTCCGGCCAGGGCTCGTTTCAACGGCTCGACCTTGCGGATATGGCAACAGGCCTGGCGCAGTTCCCTGCTTTCGTAGAAAGCAAAAGCGCCATGCGCCGCCACGTGCGTCTCGACGGATTCCTGCACGGGCCGATATACCGTCGGCCGGCGGCCGTAGCGGCGCTCGATGACGTCCAGCATGGACAGTGTCTCGGCATGCAGGCGGCCGGTATCCAGGGTGAAGATCCCGAGCGGCGCGCCACCGGTATGGATGGCATGCGTCAGCACCATGTCTTCCGCGGCCAGCGAAGAGGCCAGCGCCGCGTCGGGATAGCGCGCGGCGATATCGGCCAGGCGCTGCAGCAGCTCGGACCAGCGCGCCGCGATGGCGGCGTGCGGACGGGACGGGATCACGGGATCGGGCATAAGGTCTACTTGCTCGCGGGAAAGATGCGGCCGCGGCGCGGGCGCGCCAGCAGCATTGCGCCTTCGCGCAGGTCCAGGCCGTGGTATTCCTCTTCGGACAGCTGCGCTTCCAGCAGGGCGCCGTCTTCGCGCTGTAACTCCAGGAATGCGCTGGGTCCGGCCAGGTAGGCATGATTGAGCTTGACCGTGATGCCCTCGCCCGCCGCGGCGTAAGGCAGGATGTCCAGCTCATGCGGCCGCACGTAGGCCACGGCGCGCTGTTCGTCGGTCCCGTCGAAGGCCGGCGCGGGCAGCGACACGCCGTTGGCGCGCCATAGCCCGCCGGCGGCATGGCCCTCTATCTGATTGACGTCGCCCAGGAAGCCGTAGACGAAGGGCGTGGCCGGATGCGTCCAGACCTCGCGCGGCGTACCCACTTGTTCGATGCGGCCGGCATTCATCACCACCACGCGATCGGCCACTTCCAGGGCCTCTTCCTGGTCGTGCGTGACGAAGACGCTGGCCACGTGCAGCTCGTCGTGCAGGCGGCGCAGCCAGCGCCGCAGTTCCTTGCGCACCTTGGCGTCCAGCGCGCCGAAGGGTTCGTCCAGCAAGAGCACGCGCGGCTCCACCGCCAGCGCGCGGGCCAGCGCGATGCGCTGGCGCTGGCCGCCCGACAGCTGCCCGGGATAGCGGTCGGCCAGCCAGTCCAGCTGCACCAGATTCAACAGCGCGTGGACTTTTTCCTTGATGGCGGCTTCGCTGGGACGCTGGCCGCGCGGCTTGATGCGCAGGCCGAAGGCGACGTTCTCGAACACCGTCATGTGGCGGAACAGCGCGTAATGCTGGAAGACGAATCCAACCTGCCGTTCGCGCACATGCACGCCCGTGCTGTCCTCGCCGAAGAAATAAATGCTGCCGCTGTCCGGCGTTTCCAGCCCGGCGATGATGCGCAGCAGGGTCGTCTTGCCGCAGCCCGAGGGTCCCAGCAAGGCCACCAGCTCGCCGGAGTCGATGTGCAGATCGACATCGCGCAGCGCCTGGAAATTGCCGAAGCGCTTGTTGACCGATTTGATTTCGATATCCATGTCTTTTTCCTTGATCCATTGCGCCGGCTCAGGCGCCTGTGGCGGCTCGCACAACCGGGGCGCGCGGCCCGTCCCATCCCGCCGCGGGCGCCGCGCCGGCATCGTCCTGCCGCGCCAGGGCGTGCGTGTGCCGCCATTGCACCACGGTTTTGACGGCCAGCGTGACCAGGGCCAGCACGGCCAGCAACGAGGCCACGGCGAATCCCGCCTGGATCTGGTATTCGTTGTACAGAATCTCCACCTGCAGCGGGATGGTGTTGGTCAGGCCGCGAATATGTCCGGAGATCACGGACACCGCCCCGAACTCGCCCATGGCCCGCGCGTTGCAGAGAATCACGCCGTACAGCAGCCCCCAGCGGACGTTGGGCAGGGTCACGTGCCAGAACGCCTGCCAGCCGCGCGCGCCCAGCACGATGGCGGCTTCTTCTTCCTCGCTGCCCTGGGCCTCCATCAGCGGAATCAGTTCGCGCGCCACCAGCGGCAGCGTGACGAAGGTGGTGACCAGCACGATGCCCGGCACGGCGAAGGCGATCTTCAGGTCGTGCGCCATCAGCCACGGACCTATCCAGCCCTGCGCGCCCACCACCAGCATGTACGACAGGCCCGCCACCACGGGCGAGACGGAGAACGGCAGGTCTATCAAGGTCACCAGCATCGACTTGCCGCGGAACTCATGCTTGGCGATCGCCCATGCCGCCACGATGCCGAAGGCCATGTTCACCGGCACGCAGATGGCCGCGGTTAGCAGCGTCAGCAGGATGGCCGATACGGTGTCCGGCTCCACCAGCGCGGCGGCGCCGGCGCCCACGCCCTTGCGCAAGGCCTCGACGAAGACGGTGCATAGCGGCAGCACCAGGAACAGCAGCAGGAAGCCGACCGCCGCGGCGATGAGCAGGCCGCGGCCAGCGCTGGCGGCGCGCGGCGCGCGGCTCGTGTGCCCGGCGCCCGTGTGCCCGGCGCCCGTGTGCCCACCGCCCGTATGCACGGCGCCCGTATGCCTATGCCGCACCGTCATGGCGTGCCCCCGTGGGCGCGGCGGCGCCAGGCCTGCAAGCCGTTGATGGCAAGCAACATGGCGAACGACAAGCCGAGCAGCACCGCGCCGATGGCCGCGGCGCCGGCGTAGTCGAACTGCTCCAGCTTGACGAGTATCAGCAGGGGCGCGATCTCCGACACCATGGGCATATTGCCGGCGATGAAAATAACCGAGCCGTACTCCCCTATCGCCCGCGCGAAAGCCATGGCGAAGCCGGTCAGCAGCGCGGGCGTGATGGCCGGCAGGAGCACGCGGACGAAAACCTGCACGGGCGTGGCGCCCAGGCTGGAGGCGGCTTCCTCCAGCGCGACCTCGACATCCTCCAGCACCGGCTGCACGGTACGGACCACGAAGGGAATGCCGATGAAGATCAGCGCGACGACAATGCCGGCGGGCGTATAGGCGATCTTGATGCCCAGCGGCGCCAGCAGGCTGCCGATCCAGCCGTGCGGGCCGAGCAGCGCGGCCAGAGCGATACCGGCCACCGCCGTCGGCAGCGCGAATGGCAGATCCACCAGGGCGTCCAGCAGGCGCTTGCCGGGAAAGCGATAGCGCACCAGCACCCACGCGACCAGCAATCCGAACACCAGATTGACCAGGGCGGCGATCAGCGAGGCGCCGAAGGTGACGCGGTACGCCGCCACTACGCGCGGCGACATGACGGCGGCGACGAAGGCATCCCAGCTCAGGCCCGCGGCCTTGATCACCAGCGCGGCCAGCGGCAGCAGCACCAGTATTCCAAGATAGGCGAGCGTCAGCCCCAGCGTCAGCTTCAGCCCGGGCAATACGGGCGGCGTCCGTACGCCGCGCCGGCCCGACTGGGCAGGCCGGCCGGCTTCAGGCGTGCCGGGACGCGCGCGGTCGGCGTGGACACGAGTATCGGCGCGGGCATACGCATGGACGTCGAAAGGCCGGCCCCGCCCGACCGCGCGCAGGGCCAGCCCTGTGGAGGCCGCGCGACTACTGCTTGACATAGATCTGATCGAATATCGCGTTATCCGCGAAATGCAGCCTGTCCACCGCGGGCCAGCCACCGACATCGCGTATGGTGAACAGGTCCAGCCTGGCGAATTGCGACGCGTACTTCGCCTTGGCCTTTTCACTGGTCGGCCGGTAGTAGTTGCGGGCGATCAGGTCCTGCGCTTCGTCGGAATACAGGTACTGCAAATAAGCCTCGGCCACCTCGCGCGTGCCCTTGCGGTCGACATTCCTGTCGACCACGGCCACCGTAGGCTCGCACAGCACGCTCAGGCTGGGCACGACGATTTCCAGCTCACCGGCGCCGAACTCTTTCCGCGCCAGGAAGGCATCGTTCTCCCAGGAAATCAGCACGTCGCCGACGCCGCGCTGGGCGAAGGTGATGGTGGAGCCGCGGGCGCCCGAGTCCAGCACGGGCACATTGCGGTAGAGCTTTTCGACAAAGGCCTTGGCGCCGGCATCGCCGGACCGGCGGCGCGCATACTCCCATGCCGCCAGATAATTCCAGCGCGCCCCGGCCGAGGTTTTCGGATTCGGGGTGATCACGGATACGCCGGGCTTGACCAGGTCATCCCAGTCCTTGATGCCCTTCGGATTGCCCTTGCGAACCAGCAGGATGATGGTGGAGGTATACGGCGAAGCGTTATCGGGCAAGCGGCTTTCCCAGCCGGCCTTGACCAGGCCGCCATGCGTGACCAGCGCTTCGACGTCGGGCGCCAGGCCCAGCGTGACGACGTCCGCGTCCACGCCGTCGATGACGCTGCGGGCCTGCTTGCTCGAACCGCCATGGGAGTTGCGGATGGAGACATCCTGGCCGGTCCTGGCTTTCCAGTACCTGGCGAACAGCGGGTTGTACTGGGCGTAGAGCTCGCGGGTGGGGTCGTAGGAAACGTTCAGCAGTTCCACGGGACGCCCCTGCGCGCGGACCGCCGCCGGTAACAGTTGCAGCGCGGCCAGCGTCGAGGCCATGCCTATCGAGCGCTTCAGGAACCGCCGCTTTTGAATGTCGTGTTCTTTCATATTGTCGTTTCCGCGCTGTAGCCTTACGGCGTGGTCCCGTGGGGCGCCCGGGGTTTGCACACGGGGTAGCGGCATTGTGCGGGCGATGACCCCGCGGGCAAACGACAATGTGCTTGTTTGTATATTTCCGGGATAGGGATATGGGCGGGCCGGCCTCCCGCATCGAACGTGTCAGCGCGTCTCCACCGGGCATTTCCACCGCGAGGCGAGCACCGCGCTTCCAGACGGGCCGCGCCGTGCGGCCTGCTGGAGTCGCGCGTGAGGGATACCTGCTACTGGCCCTAATCGACGCAAGCCCTCTGCGCGGGGCTGGGCGCCGCGCCGGGCCGGTAGTCGTCGGTCAGCGTGTTCAGGAAGCAGATCAGGTCGTGGACGTCCTGCTCCGACATGGGTGGCTTGGAACCGGCCGCCCGCCCGTCCAGCGGCATCTGGGTATCAATATTGGCCCAATATTGCCGGGGCAGGTCGTTGTACTTCTCCACCCTCCCCGTTCCCTTGGCGTACTGGACGGTAATCAGGCCGTACGTCGGGTAGTCCGGGTCGTAGCCGGGATCCCCCGGCTTCAGCGCCTTGCCGCCCACCGTCGGGTACCAGAGCTCCGGATTCGTGTCCCGGGTGTTGTAGAACCGGATCGCCTGCTCCAGGGAATGGATCACGCCGTTATGGAAGAACGCCTGCCGCAGCGCTACGTTGCGCAGCGTCGGCGCCTTGAACATGCCGCAGAAGCGGCTGGGCTTGCCGTCTTCCTCCAGCGTGTGATCCGTACGCTGTGGGCCGCATAGCCCCACATCGAAACGCCGGACATCCTTGTCGTTGGCCGGAATATCGTTGCGATTGGGCCCCGGCGCGGTGGCATGCAGGTCGTTGCGCGGCACGCCTATGGCCTCGTACGAAAAATCGGTGAACAAGGCGCTGCTGCCGCGGAAGCCCGCGCCCTGGTAATGGCAGGACGCGCAATTGCCCGTGTTGGGATCGGCGAAGACCTTCAGCCCGCGCAGCTCGGCGACGGTCAGCTGTCCGCCCTTCTTGTTCGACGTATACATGTCGAACTTGCTGTTGTAGGGCCGGAAGCTGATGTCCTCCAGCTGGAAGGCCTGCAGCGCCGCCGTCACGTCGCGGAACGCCGCGCCGGTGTCGTCGAAGGCATGATCGCCGAAGGCCTGGCGGAACAGCGGCGCATAGTCCGCCGCCTTTACCTTGGCCACCACCTGCGCCGCCGACGCATTGGCCATTTCGACGGGGTCCAGCAGCGGGCCCCGCGCCTGGTCGGCATGGCTGGCCGCGCGCCCATCCCAATCGAACCCGCCGCCGGGGCCGGGCACGCTGATGGCGTCGGGATTGTCCAGCAGGTCCGAGTATGGCGGCGTCTTGTCCTTGTAGCGCAGCGAAGGCACGGCGCGCACCCCGCGGCGGGTCAGGGCCGCGCCGCCCAACTGGGCGGCCAGGTTGTTGGGCGGACCATAGGCGAAGCCGGGATCATGGCAAGTCGCGCAGGAGATCTTGCGCGACCCGGACATGGCGCGGTCGAAGAACAGCTTCTGCCCGACCTGTGCCGCCAGGCTGAGCGGCTTTTGCCGTATCACCGGGTTATGCCAGGGCGCGTCCGTCCCGGCCGACGCGGACGCGCCGCTCTCCGCATGATCCGCGCCGGCCGCCAGGCCGGCCGCGGCCGCCATCGCCAGCAGGCCGGTCGCGGCCAGAAAACGCTTGCGCATTACTTCACCGCCCAGACACTGATCTGCGTCTTGTCCGGACCGACCTGCGGCGGCGTCGCGGCGTCGGTGGATTGCTTCTGGCGATAGCCGGCCGGGATCACGAAAGCGTGATTCATGGGGCGCACCGCGTCGAAGTGCGTATCGCCGCTATTGGCGAATTCGGGCAGCATCTGCAGATGCTCGGCGATGAACTTTTCCGTGTACTTGGAACGGTTCATATAGCTGCCGTCGACGGCCGGGTCCGCCAGCTGGAACATGTCCTGCATGGTCCGCACGAAGGAAAAATGGCTGTACGCATCGCTGTCCACCACGCCCTTGGGCGCCTTGGGCTGGTTGGTCACGATCAGGAAGATCGAATTGCCATGACCATGGTTGCCCTCGGTGTAATTCACCACCGATGCGTCGGGTGTGTACGTACCGTCGGGATTCTGCTTCAGCGGCTGGGATACCGTGCTGTTGCTGACGTTCCAGCCGCAGCAGGAATTGAAGCCGCTGGTGGCCGTGGCTTCGTCGAACATGATGACGATGGCCGAGCGCTGCCGGGTATTCTTCCACACCGTCGAAGCCTGGATCTTCTTGATGATGTAGTCGACGTAGTTGTCGCCGCGGGTGATGATGGCCGAGCCGGCGCAGTCGGTCGTCAGCGCGCCGCTGCTGGTTTTTTCCGTCGTGCTGTGCATGTCGTCGCACTGGTCGGGAATCAGGAAGTTCAAGGCGCCGACGTCGCCGCTTTCCAGGTCCTTGCCGAACTGATCGACTTCGTAGTTGGCCGGCACCACATATTTGGTGCCGTTCTTCATGTTGGCGTCGAACTGTCCGCCGCCCAAGGTGCGATTGCTGAAAAAGAAATCCGGCAGCAGGCGCGCGTCCTGGTAAGGCATGGCCGGATGATGCTTGGTGCGGTACATATTGCCCGGCAACGGAACCGTGCCGCCGGAAGGTATGGGCGTCGGGTCGTTGCCGATGCCGTTCGGATAGGCGTTATCGATGCCGGTGATGGCGGCGTCGGCGACACTGTCCGTACGCGGGTCCTGGCCCGGGTTCATGGTTTCGCCATACACGCGCCAGTTCATGCCGGCGTTTTCCAGCGCCGTGAACAGATTGGGCGCGGTGATGTTGTGGTTGGTCCCATCGCAGTTGGCGGTGGCATTGAACGGCGAGGACACCAGGCCCGGCTTGTCGTGCGTGGGCAGCGGATCCTTGGGCGCGTTCGCGCCGGTGGCGCTGCAATTCCACTGCGAATCATCGGTGATGCCGAAATCGTCGCCGCCGCCCACCGCCGTATAGTTGGGCTCGCTGGGCTGGCCGGTCGAGAAATAGTTCGAAAGCTGGTTGTTCTCTTTCAGGTATTTGGCGATCTTGGGCGCGAACGGCTGGTTCAGGATCGTGTTCGAGCCCTTGTTTTCCAGGAACAGCACGAACAGGTGGTCGTAGCGCGGGATGCCCTCGACATTGAACGCGGCCTGCTGCGCCTGCAGGAAGGTAATGGGCTTGCGCGTCTCCGGCGTGGTGGCCGTATCCGGCGTCACGTTGATCTTGTTGGTCAGTTCCGGATCGCCGCCGGCGACCGCCAGCGCGTCCGGGTACAGGTCGCCGCGGTCCAGCTTGGTGGTGGCGTAGGTGTAGCGATTGCCGAGCTGGTTGGTCTCATATAGCAGGGACGTACGCGTGGCGCCCTGCGTGCCGTGCACGTCGACGATGACGTCGGCGGGCTGCACATTCAGGCGTGCCGCCAGGTTGGCTTTCTCGGCCGCATAGTTGCTGCTGTCGTCTTCCACCATGCGCTGGATCTCGCTGGACATCGGGCTGATCACGATCTTCGCCGCGCCCTGGTCCTGGATCTGTTCGGCCGAGACGCGCAGCGCCATGCGCCGGGCGACCTTCGCGCCGGTGGCCGTATTGACGGCGTCGGTGCCGATGTCGGCCAGCAAGGGCGCCACCGCGGCCGCCTGCAGCGAAAAGGCGCCGTTGGCATCGGTAGCCACGGGGTTTTCATCCGCATCGCACTTGCCGTTGCCGTTGGCGTCGATACAGACCTTGGCATTCTGGAAGTAGGCCGGGTCCACGGTCGGGTTGGTCTGGCTGCCCGGCTTGTAGCTGGAGCCGGTGACCACGCCCTGCATGGTCATGGCGACGGGCGGGTCATTGCTGGGGGGCGCGGCCGACGAACTGGACGTATCATCGTCGCCGCCGCCACAGCCGGCCAGCGCGAGCGAAGCCGCGATCACCGTCAAGGAGGCGTAGAAAGGCGCGCGGCGGGTTTGCTTCGATAGGATCATGAGTCTGTTCCCTGTATGTGCGGCGTGAGGGGAATGATGGGATTCAGGTGGCGACGTTGACCGCGGCGACGCCCGTGTCCACGGTCACCGTGACCGTGCCGGCCACCGCGGGCGCGGCCGGCAGCTCGCCGTTGACCAGCGGCTTCATCTTGCGGAAATCGCAGCTCAGCTGGTCGGCCGTCAACGTCACCACCGCATAGCCCTGGGCATCGGTATCGACATACTTCAGCCAGGAATTGAAGGTGGACATCGTGCCGTTCAACTTGTTGGTCACGTTCTGGTAGACCAGCGGCTGCAAACCGGCCAGCGATGGCACGCTGTGGATCTCGTCCACGTAGAACCGGAACAGCGACGTGCTGGACACGCCGGCGGTCACCAGGTCGACCATCACCGGCACCGGGGTGGCCGCATCGAAGTCGTCCATCACCGGACCCGAAAAGAACGCATGGATGTCGCCGGTCAGGGCAACCACGTTGGAGATGGCGTTGTTCTTCAGGAAGGCCATCATGTCCTTGCGCTCGCTGTTGTAGCCATCCCACTGGTCGGCGTCGAACAGGATCACGTTCAGAAAGGAAACCGGCGGCAGCATCGCATTGATCGCGGCGACGGAAGCATTCACCGCGTCCACGCCGAAGGCATGGTCGAACAAGGCATGGATGGCGGCGAAGGCGCCCGGCAGCGTGCCCGACGTCTTGATTGCCTGGATGTCCTGGCGCACCGCCGGCAGGATGGCGCTATTGCGCAGCGGCGCCAGATCGCCCGGATCCGTCGCCACAATGGCGTCGGTCACCAGCTGCACCACCGCCTCCTGGCCGTCGACCTGCATGCGCAGCAGGGACACCTCGTTGCCCCAGAGGCGCCAGGCGGTCTTGGGCTTGCTGCTCAGCATCTGGTCTTTCCACCAGGCCAGCTGGGTCGCGCCCAGCATCGACTGCGTGCCGCCCGCGCCGATCTTGGCCTGCTCGGCGGCGGCCAGCGTATCGCGCGACACCAGATAGCGGCTGCCGAGGAAACCGCCGGTGGCCGATTCCGGGATGACGTGGTCGTCGCGGTACAGGCGCTCGTCGGTCATGACCAGCGTGGCCAGCGAACCGAAGGTGAACGAACGATAGATCTGGATGTTCTCGAAAGAGGGATTGTTCAGATCCAGCGTGACATCGGCGGGCATGTATTCGAACCATGCCTGATTGGCGCTGCGGCGGCGCGCCACGTGTTCGGTCTGGTCGTCGGTGGGCGTGTAGGTCTGGTGATCCTGCCAGGCGTCGTCGGAGAACTCATGATCGTCCCAGATCGCGATGACGGGAAAGCGCGCGTGCAGGGCCTGCAGGCGCGGATCGGAGCGATAGCTTTTGTACAGGCTGCGATAGTCGGCGGTGGTGGTGGCGTAGACCGAGCCGTCATCCATCTTCGTGCCATTGGGCAGCGTCAGCGCCGCGTGGGCTTTTTCGGTCTGGCCGGCCAACACGCGCGCGGGCAGCGTTTCATAGATGTAGTCGCCCAGGTGGATGACGAAGTCCAGGTCCTCGTTCAGCATTTCGCCGAACGCAGCCCAGTGGTTGGCGTTCCAGTCCTGACAGGAGATGAAGCCGAACTTCAGCTGCGCGACCCCGGCGCCTGCCGCCGGCGCGGTCTTGGTCCTGCCCACCGTGCTGTTGGCGCTGCCCATGACGAAGCGATAGAAGTAAGTCGTCGACGGATCCAGCCCGACGACCTTGTGCCGCACGGTGTAGTCGAACGAAGGGTCGGCCTCTATCGCGTCGTTCACCAGCAACTTGGAAAAGCCGTCGTCGGTCGCGACCTGCACCGTCAGTTTCACTGGATCGGCGCCGTTGGCGCCGTCCACGCGCGTCCACAGGATGATGCTGTCCGGCTTCGGGTCCCCGGAGGCGACACCGTGCGCGAAGGAAGTGGCGGGTGGCGGCGGATTGCCGTCGTCGGGCGGCGGATTGTTGCCGTTCTGATCACCATTACCGCCATCGTCGTCATTGCCCCCGCCGCATGCGGTAAGCGTGCCCGTCGTGACGACGGAAACGGTAAGGAAGCTGCCCCATTTGATAAATTCGCGCCGATCCATGTTCACCAATGTCAGATTGATTGACCCGCGGCCTGACGCAGTCGCATATCCGGTTGGATACGCACGTGGCCGACGGGATTGTTTGGGTGCGGCATTACCCCATACCGAAATTGCGCGGCCGTTACACAATTGGTACGCGTAGAAGACACTGCCACAATCCATTCAGGCGGCAGACAGCGCACGGTCAAGCACGGTTCACAATGCGCGACATAAGATCGCGGCCATGGCTATTACCGTGAAGTTCTCCAACCCCGTGCGCGACTGGATCGCGCACAACCTGGGCCGCGGCGCGGAAGAACGGGACATCGTCCGCGAACTGATCTCGAACGGCACTCAGGCCGACTTCGCCAACGCCATGGTCAGCGCGGTAGCACATGCCTTGCGGCATGGCGCACCCATGCCCGATGACAAGCTGGTGCTGGAGACCGAGGCGCCTTCCGCGGCGCGCCGGCGCCTGCATGAAGCATCCACGATGCGGGTCGCGGATGGCCAGGTACGCGTGCTGGCGCGCATGGCACGGCCGGCGGCGACGCTGTTGTCCAACGTACTGGCGGAAGAGGAGTGCGCGCAGCTGATCTCAGCCGCGCGGCCGCGGCTGCGGCCTTCGCGGGTGGTGGATCCGATTACGGGCCTGGATGTGGTGAAGGATCACCGCAGCAGCTGGGGCATGTTTTTCCGGCCAGCCGAAACGGCATTGATCGAGAAAATCGAGCGGCGGATTGCCCGTGTCATCGACAGGCCGGTGGAACACGGCGAGGGACTGCAGATCCTGCACTATCCCGTCGGCGCGGAAAGCACGCCGCACTTCGACTTCCTGATGCCGGTCAACGACGCCAACCGCGCGTCCATCGCCCGCGGCGGCCAGCGCGTATGCACCTTCATCATGTATCTGAACGACGTGCCGGCGGGCGGCGAAACCACATTTCCCGACGCCGGATGGTCGGTGGTTCCGCAAAGAGGAAACGCTTTGTACTTCGAATACGGCGATGCCGCGGGGCACGGCGATCCTGCTTCCCTGCATGCCGGCGCGCCGGTGCTGGAAGGCGAAAAATGGATCGCCACCAAATGGGTGCGCGACCGGGTGTTCGTGCCCCGCGGGACCTGACTTACTTGTTCGGCTGAGGCGTGATGCGCAGATAAGGCCGCACTGCCTTATAGCCTTTGGGGAACTTCTGCTTGATGACTTCTTCGTCCTTCAAGGAAGGAACGATGATGACGTCATCGCCGTCCTGCCAGTTCACCGGCGTGGCCACGCTATGGCTGTCCGTCAGCTGCAGCGAGTCGATCACGCGCAGGATCTCGTTGAAATTGCGGCCGGTGCTGGCCGGATAGGTAATGATCAGGCGCACCTTCTTGGCGGGATCGATGATGAACACCGAGCGCACCGTCACCGTGGCGCTGGCGTTCGGGTGAATCATGTCGTACAGCTCGGCCACCTTGCGGTCGTCATCCGCGATGATGGGGAAGTTGACCTTGGTGCCTTGCGTGTCGTTGATATCGTCGATCCACTTGTTATGCGAGTCCACGGGATCCACCGACAGCGCCAGCACCTTCACGTTGCGCTTGGCGAACTCGTCCGCCAGTTTGGCGGTGTAGCCCAGCTCGGTCGTGCACACCGGCGTGAAGTCCGCGGGATGCGAGAAAAGAACGCCCCAGCTATTGCCCAGGTATTCATGAAAGCGAATGGGGCCGACGGAGGAATTTTGTTCGAAATCGGGGGCGTCATCGCCCAAGCGTAGTTGTCCCATATTCGATCCTATTTCCAGGGATGATGAACGCCGGTCGCATGGCGATACCCGGCGGCGTTTTGGGTTGCAGCCGTCTTGCCCGCGGCGCTTTCCCGATGCGTGATTCTTGCACCAAACCGCGAGACCTAAAAGCTGAAATCCATATAACCTTATGAAATATCGGCGTAAGCGGCGCAAGCGTCGGCGACATCGCCCGCCTGCACTGCCGCGGACAGCGCCGCGGCTCGCGGGAGGATGTGCGCCCCGTAGAAGATCGCTGTCGCCAGCTTATTGCGCAGGAACTCGGGCGACCACTCCGCCATACCGCCATCGTCCTGGCGCAGATGGCGATGACAGGCCAGCGCCGCGCGCGCCATTTGCCATCCGCCCAGCAGCACGCCGGTCAGCATCAGGAACGGCACGCTGCCGGCGAAAATCGCCCGCACGTTGCGCATGGCTGTACGCGCCATGAACTCGAGCGCCTGCTGCTGAGCCTGCATCGCCTGCCCCAGATTGGCATGCATCAGCGCCAGCGCTTTGGCGTCTTCAGTACTGACATCCGCTTGCGCCGCCTGCAGCTCATCCAGGGTTTCACGTATCGCCCGCAGAATATGGCGGGCCGTGGCGCCACTGTCGCGCAACAGCTTGCGGCCGATCAGGTCGTTGGCCTGGATGGCCGTCGTCCCTTCATAGATCGGCAGGATGCGCGCGTCGCGATAATGCTGGGCGGCGCCGGTTTCCTCGATATAGCCCATGCCGCCATGCACCTGCACGCCCAGCGAGGCGACCTCTACCGCGGATTCCGTGCAGAAGCCCTTGACGACCGGCACCAGGAATTCGTAGAAGGCGCGATTCCTTTCACGCGTTTCGGCGTCCGGATGATGGCGCGCCACGTCGAATGCCGCCGCCGTCACGTAGGACAGCGCGCGGCCGCCTTCGGTCAACGCCCGCATGGTCAGCAGCATGCGCTGCACGTCGGGATGATGCGCGATGGTCACCGGTCCGCTCGAACCTTCCACGGCGCGGCCCTGGACCCGTTCGCGCGCGTAGGCCACGGCCTGCTGCGTGGCGCGCTCGGCCAGCGCCACGCCCTGCTGGCCGACGGCGAAGCGCGCGGCGTTCATCATGATGAACATGTACTCCAGGCCGCGGTTTTCCTGGCCCACCAGAAAGCCCACCGCGCCCTCGCCCACGTCGCCCTTGCCCGCGCCGTACATCAGCACGGCGGTCGGGCTGCCATGGATGCCCAGCTTGTGTTCCAGCGAAGCGCACCAGACATCGTTGCGTTTGCCGGGCGCGCCATCCGCGTCGGGCAGGAATTTGGGCACGACGAACAGCGATATGCCCTTGACCCCGGGCGGCGCATCCGGCGTACGCGCCAGCACCAGATGCACGATATTCTCGGCCATGTCGTGCTCGCCGTAGGTGATGAATATCTTCTGCCCGGTGAGCCGGTAGCTGCCGTCGGGCTGAGGCACCGCGCGCGTGGCGACTTGCGCCAGGTCCGAACCCGCCTGCGGTTCGGTCAGGTTCATCGTACCGGTCCACTTGCCGGACACCAGATTGGGCACGTAGGCGTCGCGCAGCGTGTCGCTACCCACCGTCAGCAAGGCCTCGATGACGCCGTCGGTCAGCAGCGGACACAGCGAGAAAGCCAGGCAGGCGGAATTGATGTTTTCGTTCGCGGTTGCGGCGATCAGCTTGGGCAGGCCCTGCCCGCCGCGCTCGACGGGATGCAGCAACCCCTGCCAGCCACCCTGCGCATAGTCGCGATAGGCGGCCGCATAGCCGGGCGGGGTGACGACGGCGCCGTCCTTCCAGGCGGCGGGCTGGCGATCGCCGGTGCGATTCAAGGGCGCCACCGCCTGCTCCACGAAGCGGGCGTTTTCGCGCAGCACCGCGTCGGCAATATCGGCGCCGACCTCCTCATAGCCGGGCAGGGCCAGCACCTGATCGAGGCCGGCCAGCTCCTTCAGGGTGAAACGGATGTCCGCGAGGGGCACGTGGTAGGTCATGTCGTCTCCTATTCCCGCGCAAAACAAAACGGCCGCCCCAGAGGACGGCCGTCTTGTCGGGGCTGATTTTCTATATTAAAGCGCCTTGACCAGCTCCGGCACCACCGTGAACAGATCGCCGACCAGGCCATAGTCGGCCACGCCGAATATCGGCGCTTCGGCATCCTTGTTGATGGCGACGATGACCTTGGAGTCCTT
>NZ_CBCSCA010000021.1:0-38640 GCF_965137885.1 Bordetella sputigena | reverse complement strand
CCGCCCCCGCCGCGCTGTGCGCCAAGCCCGTCTATCTGACATTCGATACCGGCCACATGGGCGTCGCCCCGCTGATCGCCGACGTGCTGAAGCGCCACGACGTCAGGGCCAGCTTCTTCCTGGCCAACGAGCGCACGCAAACCAGCGGCAGCTCCCTGGACGATCACTGGGCGCCCTGGTGGCGGGCCCGCGTGGCCGATGGCGACGTGTTCGGTTCGCACACCTATGACCACGTCCATTGGCTCAAGGACCTGCCCGGCGACAAGTTCGAAATGCGGCCCGACTTCGGCCCCAATGCCGGAAAAAAAGAAGTCCTGACCGCCCGGCAGTATTGCGACGAACTGCAGCGCTCCGCCGCGCGCTTCAAGGAAATGACCGGGCATGCCATGCTGCCGCTGTTCCGCGCGCCGGGCGGGCGTACCTCGCCGGCCCTGATCAAGGCGGCGCAGCAGTGCGGCTATCGTCACGTCGGCTGGGCATCGGCCGGTTTCCTGGGCGATGAATTGCCCAGCGATAAATACCCCAACCAACAGCTGTTGTCCCGCGCCTTGGCCAATATCAAGCCGGGCGATATCCTGATGGCCCACCTGGGCATCTGGTCGCGCCAGGATCCGTGGGCGCCGGCCGTGCTCGAGCCCCTGATCACCGGCCTGCGGGCCAAGGGCTATTGCTTCGCCACGCTGGACCAGCACCCCGCCTATCGCGCCTGGATCGCGGCGCATCGTCAATAGGATAGGTTTACCTTAGCTGCTTTACTCGCGATGGATACGTTCAATCATCTTATCGGCATGGCCCAGGAAGGGCTGTTCGAGTCCGTCATCCAGCCCGTGCTGTACAAACTGGGCCTGTCCGGCGTCATCGAAGACGCCTACGACGCCACCCTGTGGCTGATTGCCGGCCTGTTGCAGATCGCGGTGCTGATCTGCGTGATCGGCCCGCTGCAGCGCTGGCGGCCGGTCGAAAAGGTGACCGACCGCCGCGCCGTGCGTTTGGACATCCTGTATACGGTGATACACCGCCTGGGGCTGTTCCGCGTCGCGCTTTTCTTCGCCATCGATCCCTTCTGGGACGGCATCTTCGGCACCCTGCACGTGTGGGGCCTGTCGACGCTGCAACTGGACCAGCTATGGCCCGGCGTGACGGACAATCCCCTGGTCAGCCTGGCGATCTATCTGCTCGTCTTCGATCTGGTCGAATACCTGTATCACCGCGCCCAGCACAATGTCGAATGGATGTGGGCGCTGCACGCCGTGCACCACAGCCAGCGGCAGATGACCATGTGGAGCGACAACCGCAATCATCTGCTGGACGATGTCCTGCACGATATCGTGATCGTCGTGGTTTCCCAGCTGATCGGCGTGCCGCCGGCGCAGTTCGTCGCCATCGTGGCCATTCTGCAGCTGGTCGAAAGCTTTTCCCACGCCAATCTGCGGCTGCATTTCGGCCGCTGGGGCGAACGCCTGCTGGTCAGCCCGCGCTTTCATCGCGAGCACCACGGCATCGCCTACGAAACCACGCCCACCGGCAAGGTGGTGGGCAGCAACTATGCCGTGATCTTCCCGATCTGGGACATCCTGTTCCGCACGGCCCGCTTCGACGGCAAGTTCGGCCCCACCGGAATCGCCGACCAGTTGCCCGATGCCGGCGGCCGCGATTACGGCGAAACCTTCCTGGCCCAGCAGTGGCTGGGGCTCAAGCGTTTGTTCACTTTGCGCCGGCGCCGCTCGCGCGCGGCATGACGATCTCGAACACGGTGCCGTCGGCGCGCGTGGAGCGCACGTCGACCGTGCCGCCATGCGCGTCGATGAACTTCTTCACGATATAAAGCCCCAGGCCCAGGCCGTTCTTCGATGCGCGGCTTTCCAGGCTGGCATGGAAGGGATTGAACAGATTGGGTAGCTGCTCGGCGGGGATGACGCCCTGGTTGGCGACCTGTACCACGATGCGTGGCGGCGCCGTACCGTCGATCCGCACCAGCACCGGATGCGCGGGATCGCCGTGCTGCAGGGCGTTCCCCAGCAGATTCGATACCACCTGCGAAAAGCGGTCCACGTCGATGTCGCCGTGGCAGTCGCCTTCGACATGCAGCTGTACGCGCTCGCGCTGCGCGGGATCGGCGATTTCGTCGACGATGGCGCGGCACACGCCGGCGTAGTCGCTGCGTACCGGTTGCAGCACCAGCCCGTTCGAACGAATGCGGGCGACGTCCAGCAACTGCTCCACCATGCGCGCCATGCGGCCCGCGCTGAAGCGAATGCGTTGCGCATTGGTAAGCACCTTGGGGTCGCTGGAGCCGCGCAGCAGCAGCTCCGATCCATGCAGCACGGCGGAAAGCGGATTGCGCAGATCGTGCCCCAGCACCGCCGTGAACATTTCGTTCAGGGTCAGGGCCTGGCGCAGTTCTTCCAGCTGGCGCGCCAGCAGCTTCTTCTGATTGTGCAGTTCGACGAAGACGTTCACCTTGCTGATCAGCACGTCGGCGTCCAGCGGCTTGTACAGGAAGTCCACGGCGCCGGCCTCGTAGCCGCGGAAATGGGCTTCGCGCTCCTTGGTGCCGGCGGTCAGGAAGATCAGCGGCACGCTGCGCGTGCGCTCGCTGCCGCGGATCAGCTCCGCCAGCTCGAAGCCGTTCATCTGCGGCATCTGCACATCGATCAACGCCAAGGCCACTTCGTGCGCCAGCAACAGCTCCAACGCTTCCACGCCGGAGCGCGCCTGCAGGATGTGGATGCCCGGTCTGGCCAGCAGGGCCTCGACCGCCACGAGGTTCTGGGCGATGTCGTCGACGACCAGGATGTTGACGCTTTCAGTCACGGGCGATTTCCGTTTTTTCTAGGGTCTTTGCCTAGGCCCGCCAGCGCGCGCGCCAGCGTGGCCTTGTCCATGATGCGGTCCGCGCCGGCTTGCGCGATGGCGCTGGCCGGCATGGCGGGCGAGTCCGCGTTGTCGGGGTCCTGCACCCAGGCCTGTCCGCCCAGCGCCCGCACGCGCTGCAGGCCCGCGGCGCCGTCCGGACTGGCACCTGTCAGCACGATGCCCAGGAGGCGCTCGCGATAGGCGATGGCGGCGGATTCCAGCAGCAGGTCGATGGACGGCCGCGAGAAATTCACCGCTTCGTCCTGCGACAGCGCGAATGAGCGGTCCGGCTCCACCAGCATGTGGTAGTCGGGGGCCGCGATATAGACCACGCCGGGCACGATGAATTCCTTGTCTTCCACTTCCTTGACGGGCAGGACGCAGCGCGCGGCGAACAGCTCGGGCAGCAGGCTGTTCCGGTCGGGCGGCAGGTGCAGCACGATGGCGATAGCCGCCGGAAAATCGGCGGGCAGGGCATCCAGCACGGTGCCGATGGCATCCACGCCGCCCGCGGAAGCGCCGATGGCGACCAGCTCGATCGGGGGGGAGAGGAAAGTGGCGGCGGTTGTCATAGGCGTTGGTAGATGCGCTGGCGCGGCGCTACTTCCGCGAACCGCCCGGACTGCGAGGAAAAGCGCAGGCTTTCGCGCGTTCCCAGCCCCAGGAACCCGCGCCGTATCAGCGATTCATGGAACAGCTGCGCCGCGCGATCCTGCAGTTCCCGGTTGAAGTAGATCAGCACGTTGCGGCAAGAGATGAAATGCACCTCCGAGAACACGCTGTCGGTAGCCAGGCTGTGATCGGCGAATACGATGTGTTCGCGCAGCCGGCGGTCGAAGCGCGCGTCGTGCAGATTGGAGGTGTAGTAATCCGATAGCGAGCGGGTGCCGCCGCTTTCCCGGTAGTTGCGGCTGAATTGCGCGATGCGGTCGACGGGATAGATGCCGCTTTCGGCCTGGCGCAGCGCCTCGGTATTGATGTCGGTGGCGTAGATCAGAGTGCGCGGCAGCAGGTCTTCTTCGTCCAGCAGGATGGCCAGCGACCAGACCTCCTCTCCGCTGCTGCAGCCGGCCACCCAGATCTTCACCGATGGATAGGTCTTGAGCACCGGCGCCACGTGTTCGCGCACCGCCCTGAAATAGTCCGGGTCGCGGAACATTTCGCTGACCTGCACCGTGAAGTACTGCAGCATGCGGGCGAAGATCTCGGGCTGGTGCAGGACCATGTCCTGCAACTGGCTGACGGTGTCGCAGCCGAAGTGCATCATGGCCTGCTTGACGCGCCGGCGCATCGACGCCACGGCATAGCCGCGGAAATCGTGCTGGTAGCGCAGGTAGACTCCTTCGAGCAGCAGCTTCAGCTCCAGGTCGAACAGCGCGTCCATGGCGGCGTGGCCGCCTACTTGGGCATCCACACTCGGCATAGCGAAATCAGCTTGTCCACGTCGATGGGCTTGGAGATATAGTCGTTGGCGCCCGCTTCCAGGCAATTGCGGCGGTCATCCGTCATGGCCTTGGCGGTCAGGGCGATGATGGGCAGATCGCGCAGTTCCGGCCGCTTGCGGATTTCCCGCGTCGCGGTCAGGCCGTCCATTTCCGGCATCATCAGGTCCATCAGCACGATGTCGACGTGCGCGTCCTTGGCGAGCGCGTCCAGCGCCTCGCGGCCGTTGCGGGCTACCAGCAATTTCGCGCCCAGGGGCTCCAGCACGCTGGACAGCGCGAAGATATTCCGCACGTCGTCTTCCACCAGCAGGATGCGGCGGCCTTCGAATACCATGTCGCGCTGGCGTGCCTGCATCAGGAGTTTCTGCTGGTCCGGCGGCAGCGTCGCTTCCACCCGGTGCAGGAACAGCGTGACCTCGTCCACCAGCCGCTCCGGCGATTTCGCGCCCTTGATGATGATGGAGCGCGAATAGCGGCGCAGGCGCTGTTCCTCGTCGCGCGTCAGCGCGCGGCCGGTATACACGATCACCGGCGGGAAGGCGTATTTGCGGCCGGCGCCCATCTGTTCCAGCAAGTCATAGCCCGATGCGTCGGGCAGCATCAGGTCCATGACCATGCAGTCGAAGGTGCGCGCGGCCAGGTGCTCCAGGGCCTCGGCCACCGTGCCCGCGGTGGTGATCTCGATATCGTCGGCCTGCAGCAGCAGCGAAATGCTGGCGCGCAGATCGGGGTCGTCCTCCACCACCAGCAAGCGGCTGGCGCGCCGCTGCAGCTTTTCCTCGACCCGCTTGAAGGCTTCCACCAGCTCTTCCCGGGCCACCGGTTTCAGCGCATACCCGACGGCGCCCAGCTCCAGCGCGGTCTGTATGTGGTCGGCGACCGAGACGACGTGGATGGGAATATGGCGGGTGGCCGGGTCCTGCTTGAGCTGGTCCAGTACGCTCAGGCCCGACTGGTCAGGCAGGCCCACGTCCAGCAGGATGCCGCTGGGGCGCAGCTCGCGCGCCAGGCGCATCGCTTCGGCGCCATGCGACACCAGTACGCAATCGAAGCCCAGTTCGTGCGCCAGTTCGTACAGGATATCGGCGAAGCGCTCGTCGTCCTCGATCACCATGACCATGCGTTCGTGGTGCCGTTCTTCGATATCGCCGCGCGCCGGCCTGAATACCCCGATGTTGGGCGGGGGGCCCAGTGTGCGTGCGCCCCCGTCGGCATGGGCGGGCACGGCGCGGGGCGCGGCCTCGCCGGCTTGCGCGCGGTCGAAGCCCGCGTAGGCGGCGCGCGTGACGGCTCCCGCGATGTCGCCGGGCGACGCGGCGCCGACGCCGGCGCGGCCCGACGCGGCGGCCGCATCGTCTTCCGCGGCCCCGCCGCCAATCAGGTCCATCGCCGTTTCGGCGGTCGTCCCGGCTTCCTGTTCGGCGCTTGCCAGGTGTTCGCGCAGGTCGGCGGCGATCTCAGCGGTGAATGTGCTGCCCTTGCCGGCCTCGCTCTCCACGCGCAGCTCGCCGCCCAGCAGCCGGGTCAGCTCGCGCGAAATGGACAGGCCCAGGCCGGTGCCGCCGTACTTGCGGCTGGTGGTGCCGTCGGCCTGGCGGAATGCCTCGAAAATGATTTCCTGCTGGTGCGGCGGGATGCCGATCCCGGTATCGCTGACGGCGAACGCCACGCGGCCGTCCGCCGCGCCGCGCACCGAGAGCACGACTTCGCCCTGTTCCGTGAACTTGAAGGCGTTGGCCAGCAGGTTCTTCAACACCTGTTGCAGCTTCGCGGCGTCGGTCACATACGTGGCCGGCGCGCTTTCGTGGATGTCGATGCGGAAGCCCAGCTGCTTGCCGGCGGCAATGGGCTCGAACATCTGCCGCAGCGGCTCCAGCACGCCGGCGGCCGATACGGTTTCCGGCGCCATGTCCACATGCCCGGCCTCGATCTTGGACAGGTCCAGGATGTCGTTGATGAGTGTCAGCAGATCCGCATTGGAAGCGTGGATGGTGCGGGCGTAGCGCTGGATTTCCCCGGGCGCCAGGGTGGCCGACTTGGGATCGGCCAGCATCTGCGACAGGATCAGCGAACTGTTCAGCGGCGTGCGCAATTCATGCGACATATTCGCCAGGAATTCCGACTTGTACCGGCTGGCGCGGGACAGCTCGCGCGCATTGGTTTCCAGCGTGGCGCGGGCCTGTTGCAGTTCGCGTTTCTGTTGTTCCAGCCGCTGCGTATGTTCTTCCAGCCGCGCGTTGCTTTGCATCAGGTCGCTCTGCTGCTGCTCCAGCCGGCTTTGCGATTCGCGCAGCGCGCGGCCCTGTTCTTCCAGTTCTTCATTGGAGACGCGCAGTTCTTCCTGCTGGGTCTGCAGTTCCTCGCTCTGGCGCTGCGTTTCTTCCAGCAGTTCTTTCAAGTGTTCGCGATAAAGAGCCGAACGCAAGGCGACGCCGATGACTTCGCCGCCGGCGCGCAGCAGCTCCAGCTCGCGTTCGAAATCGCCGTCGTCCTGCAGGAAGCCCAGTTCCACCACGCCCTGGACGCGGCCGTCGGCCGTGACCGGCGCGATCAGCAACACGCGCGGCGCCGCGTCGCCGATGCCGGAGGAAACCCGGGTGTAGTCGGCGGGCAGGTCCCGCACGACCATGGCCATGCCCTGGTTCGCGACTTCCAGCGCCATGCCGCGTCCCGGCGTGGCGGCAGGCGCTTCGGCTTGTTCGCGCGCATAGCCTCCGACCCAGGTCAGGGCGCCGCGATGCAAGCGGTACATCGCACCCACCTGGGCGTTCGTGACCTTGGCCAGCGCGCGCAAGGCGTTCTGCCCGATGTCCTGCACGCTTTGTTCGCCCAGCAGGTCCTGCGCCAGCGCGCTTTCGCCCTGCTGCAGCCAGATCAGGCGCTGCGAATTCAGGCGGGCGATGATGACCTGCATGCCCAGCACGGCGGTGGCGAACAGCGTCACCACGCCAAAGGTGCGGTTTATCAGGTTCTGCAGCGGGACATTGCCGCCCAGCGGCAGGAAAGTCCCCGCCACGATGAACACCAGTTCCAGCATGGCGACCAGCAGCGGCACGTACTTGTGCCGCTGGAACACGCTGAGCACCACGGGCAGCATGTAGAACACCCAGATCGCGACGCCCAGCGGCGTCACGATATCGATGGCGAAAATCAGCACGCTAAGGATCGCTATGCCCAGATGCATCGGCATATCGTCGTTTTTGTGGGACAGTTGCATGGAGTTCCGGAAAAAAGCTTCGCCTTATGACGGCGACGGCGCCGTCCGGCCGGAGAAATAGTACCGCACGTTACTTCATGTATCGCGGCGGGCGCCCCGTCAGCAAGTGTCGTGCCCATGGCGGCGATTCCCCGCGGGCGAGGCCGCTGGCGCGGGGTCGGATATGGTCAAATCCCGGGCGGGCGCGAACCGTTTGGACGCACTTTGTCGCCGCAAGGCATGGCAGTTGTTACCTTACTACCCATGGCAGACCCACCATCCAGCGCAGCGGTGCGACTCAAACGCTACGAGGCGGTAGCGGCCGATATCGTCAGGTCCATCACCGCGGGCACGCTGCGCGCCGGCGACCGGCTGCCATCGGTACGTCAGGCCAGCGCGGCGCGCCGTGTCAGCGTGTCCACCATATTCCAGGCGTACTACCTGCTGGAGGCGCGCGGCTACATCCAGGCGCGCGACCGCTCGGGCTATTACGTCAGCCCCACCCGGCGTCCGCCGCCCGAGCCGGAGATCTCCCGTCCGGACGGCGGCGCGGCGCAGGTCGATGTCGCCGCGCTGGTGTTCGATGTCCTCGGATCCGTGCGCGACCCCGATACGGTGCCCTTCGGGTCGGCCTTCCCCGCGCCCACGCTGTTCCCGCTGATGCGCCTGGCGTCGTCCCTGAAGGCCGGCCTGCGGCGCATGCACCCGCGCAGCAGCATCGCCGACATGTTCACCGGCAATGCCGCCCTGCGCCGGCAGATCGCCGTGCGCTATCTGATAGACGGCATGGACGTGCAGGGCGACGATCTGGTGATCACCAATGGCGCGATGGAAGCGCTGCAGCTGGCGCTGCTGGCGGTGACCCGGCCGGGCGACACCGTGCTTATCGAATCGCCGGCCTTCTATGCCACCCTGCAGGCGCTGGAGCGGATGAAGCTGCATGCGGTGGAGGTGCCCACCAGCCCGCGCACCGGCATCCAGCTGGACGCCCTGGCCCAGGCCATCGAACGGCATCGCCCGCGGGCTTGCTGGATCATGTCCAACTTTCAGAATCCCACCGGCAGCCTGATGCCGGACACCGGCAAGCAAGCGCTGGTCGCGCTGCTCGCCCGGCATGGCATTCCGCTGATTGAGGACGACGTCTACGGCGAGCTGTATTTCGGGCGCGCGCGGCCGCTGCCGGCCAAGGCCTATGACCGCGAAGGCCTGGTGCTGCATTGCGCGTCTTTTTCGAAATGCCTGGCGCCCGGTTATCGCGTGGGCTGGGTCGCCGCGGGCCGCTATGCGCGGGATGTCGAGCGCCAGAAGCTGATGACGACGCTCGCTTCTCCCAGCCCGAACCAGCTGGCCCTGGCCGAATACCTGGACCATGGCGGCTACGACCGCCATTTGCGCCAGCTGCGCCTGACGCTGGCGGGCCAGCAGCAGATGATGATGGCGGCGCTTGCGCGCTACTTTCCCGAGGGCACGCGGGCGTCCAGGCCGCAGGGCGGCTATTTTCTGTGGGTGCAGCTGCCGCCAGGCGCCGATGCGCTGGCGGTCTACCGGGCCGCCTTGGCGCGGCGCATCAGTGTCGCGCCCGGGCCGATTTTCTCGCCGCGCGGCGAATTCCGTGATTGCCTGCGGCTGAACTACGGCCACCCGTGGGACGACACGCTGGAGGATGCCATGCGGGTGTTGGGCGAGATCGTCGCCGGACAGGTGGCCGGATAGCGCGGCTTGGGCCGGCGCCGCTCGCGCGGTGGGCCTGTTCGCCGCGGCCTGCGTGGCCCGGTCGCCATTGCGGCGGTTCGCGGACGATGCTCAGGCCTGGCCGTCCGATCCCGGCGGCGGATGGGACGCGCTGCCGTTGATGCGCCGCTCCAGCCGATGCAGCGAATCCAGGATCACCAGCGCCAGCAGCGCGCTGACGATAGCAACGACTTCCTTGCCCATCCCCGCGGCGATGCCGATCGCCGCCGTCAGCCAGATACTGGCCGCCGTGGTCAGTCCCCGGACTTCGCCTTCCGCGCTCGATTTAATAATGGCGCCGGCCCCCAGAAAGCCGATGCCGGCGATCACGCCCTGCAGGACGCGGCTCAGATCGTTGACCTCCATGCCGCCCTGGAGCGGCGCCAGTACGAACAGCGCGGCGCCCAGTGCCACCAGCATATGGGTGCGCAGACCCGCCGCCTTGCCGCTGCGTTCGCGCTCGTAGCCGATCAAGCCGCCCAGGAGCACCGCGATGACCAGGCGGGTGACGATGCGGGTATAGGCCTGCGCATCGGCGATGTCGGAGAACTCTTCCTGCAGTGTCTGCCACACGGTGGCGGAAAGGGTGGTCATGCATCGCTCCGTATGGGGATCGGTGTGGCTCGCGCGCCGTCCGGGCGCCGCCGGTGTTTTACCACGGAGACATGCGCGGACAGTCCGTCATCATGGCGCCGCGCCGCGGCCGACGCTTTGCCCATCACCTGCGGGTTAATTAGTCTTACATACGGTCAACCAGTCCTACGACGGATCGCCGTTGCAGGAACCTTGCCCGGCGGCGTTTCCGTCGCCGGACGCGGGGTGCGCCCAGCCGCGCGCGGCCGGCCCTGACAGACCGCAAAGGCCCGCGACGATACAGTGGGCGCACCCGCGCGGCGTGGCCGTGGCCGCGGTTCGCGCGCGGGCATGCGCCCGGCGTGCGCGATCCGCGCGCCGCGGTGTCTTTTACGCCCTGTCATGGCGGGGCCTTGGAGATTCATCAAATGGCTATACAGTTAACCAGCGCATCGCCAGCCGCCCTTGGCGCGGCTGGCATGGGCGGCATCGAGACGCCGCGCGGCCGGCTAGGCGGACGCGTATTCCGCGCTTGCAGGGGCGGCGTCACGCGCGCCGCCCGTTCCATCAGCCGCCTGATCGGACGGCTCATGCATACCCGCACCCGCAACGTGCCGCTGGTCGCCGCGCGTGCCGGAGGCGGGCCCCGCGCCAGCATAGGCAGGCTCGAACTGGGGACGTTCGGCGCCCCGGGAGGCGCGGGCGCGGCCAGTTCCGCGCCCTGGTCCGGCGCAATGGGCGAGCGTCGCTCGCCAGGCGATATATCGACTCGCTCCCTGCCCAATCCGGCGCGGGGTTCCGGCACCAGCCCGCCGGCGGGCGACAGCCCCGTCTCCTACACGTATGGGGTGCGTCTCAAGCCCGGCAGGGGCGGCGGTATCAAGGGCGGCAACGAGGCCACGGCCGGAATGCCGCCTCCGCTGCCCCGCCGTTCCAGGCAGCTCGACGCCCTGCTCAACGGCATGCTGACTCCGCGCAACGCTGCCAGCCGGGACGTTGATCCGGCGCCGCAGGCGCTCGATCGTCCGCCGCGCAAACCTGTGCCCACGCCGCGGTCCCGGGTACCCGGCATGGGCGGTTCCATGCCGTCCTTGTCGTCCGGCGGCGGTCAACGCCCGGACGGCGCGCCGACGCCGCCGCCGCGTTCGCGATCCGTGTCGCATCCGCAGCGGACGGTCGAACCGCGGCCATCGGCGATTCCCGCCAAGGGGCCGGAGGTCCCGGTGCCTCCGGCGCGCGATGAGAGCCTGGAGCGCACGGCCGCATCGGGGCAGGGCGCCATGCCCGTATTTCACCGCAGGAACGCGGATGGCCCGCCGATCACCACGCGGGTAGGCCCGGAGACCGGTTCTTCGGGCGCCTAGGCCGCCAGGAAGCGGCGCACCGCTTCGTTGAAGGCGCGCGGGTTCCCGAGATTCATGCCGTGGGAAGAGCCCGCTATCCGCAGCGACTGCGCATTCGGCAGCCAGTCCTGCAAGGCGTCGAGCACGGCGGGATACGGGGGCGGGCTCAGCGCGCCCCCTATCAGCAAGGCGGGCTGGTCCACCGCGCGCGCCTCGGCATGCGTCAACAGATAGGCGGGTTCATGCGCCTGCGCCGCGAGCGTGTGGGCATTGGCGATCGCCATATCCTTGAACCACGGCACCATGCGGCGCCAGGTATCCTCGCCGCTGACTGTGTCGATGAATAAGGCCAGGCCCTGTTCGACCTTGCCCGCGCGGATGCAATCCAGCGCCCGGCGGCGGAAATCGTCGCGACGGTCATCATGCTCGTCCAGCATCAAGCCCGGATCCGCGAGCACCAGCGCGTCCACCTTGTCCGGATACCGGCGGGCCAGCTGGAATGCGATGCGTCCACCGCGCGAATGTCCCACGACGTGCGCGCGTCCGCCGCAATGCCGGTCGATGAAAGCCGCCAGGGCATCGGCGTGGTCTGCCACGGAAAAGCGCGTCAGTTCGGCGTCCGCGGGCGCCGGCCAGTATCCCGGCAGGCTCACGGAAAACACCCGGAAGTCGCGCGAAAGGGCGGGCGCCTGGGCCTTCCAATAGCGCAGGTCGCACAGCGATCCATGCACCAGCAAAAGCGGCGGGCCATCGCCGTGCACGGCGTGGGCCAGATCTGCTTCGGCGGGCTGGGGAATATGGATCGCGTAGGGAAAATCGGCGGGCATGGCGTAAGAGGGACGGCCTGAAGTGGCCAGAATCGCGGGCGCCTCGATTCTAGCCTGCCATGCCGGCCCTCAGGCCGAAGGCCTTCTCTATTGATAGCGGAGCATCAGCTTGTGCTTGCGCGCGAAAATTCCGGCATGCTTGTGGACTTCGTGGCGGTTGTACGACGGGCCGTGGGCGCCATTGATTTCCGCGGCGCACAGGAACACGTACTCCACATCGCGGCTGAACAGCACGTCGGTATGCAACTGCGCTTCGATGTAATTAAGCGTCCTGTGCCCCGGCAGGTGCCAGTCGATTGCTTTCTCCGTACCGCGCGCCTTGCGACGCGTGCCGTATGCATGGATCTGGCGCAGCATGCCGGGATGCGCGTAATACATAAGCTTTTCCATCTCATGAAAGCGGGCCGACGCCTGGTGGGTGGTGGGGGCCTTTCCACCGTATTGCGTACGCCGCCGCTTCAAGTCATGAATCAGGGAAAATGAATCGCTGGCCGTATACGTCGCGGCCGTCTTCATGTGGCCGCGCAGCACGAAAAAGCTCTTGCCGTAATCGCCCAGGCTGGCGCCCCCTTGCGTGCAGTGCCCGAAGTCCAGTGCCGCGTAGCGTGGCCGCATCATGTGCCAGATGGGCGAGTGCGTGGCGTAGTGGCGGATATCCCTTCTGACCGTGCGCGCATCACCATAACGCTTCAGTGCCGGATCCTGGGTCGCGCCGTGGGCATAGTGCGCAATGTTCCCGTTGTAATCGAGCAGCCTCTTCTCCACGTCGTTCCGTTCCTGCAGATAGCGCGGATCCTGCCGGTTGGCGACGGCGCGCTCGAAGCAGTTGCTGTAGGTGTCGCTGCGGTTCAACTCCAGGAAAAACTTCGCCGCGGAAAAATTGATGGTCAGCCTGCTGTGCATAAGGACGGAGCACATGGCGTCGAGAACGCGTTCGGCTTCGTGTGCCGCGACGTCGCAAACCTCGCGCAGGCGTTCGGCGCCCGCTTGCCGGTAATCGAGCCTGTCCTCCACATAGTTGCGCATGCCCAGAACTTCGTTGCGCGCCAGCCGCATACGCACTTGATCCAGTTCTTCACCGCTGACAGTGGTTCGTCCTTCCATCACGTTTGCTCCTGTGTCGTTCGGCGCTTCGTCGGCGCCGGCGTTGTTGCCCATGGACGAACATATCGACATGGCGGCGTTCGCGCGTGCAGGAAATTCTCAAAGTCGTGCCCGCGCAACAGCATCTCGTGAAAGAGGCCGCGGCGACGGCGGCGGCCGACTCTTTTCGCATCGCTCAGATTTCTCGGATTCTTGCGCGTTTGCGCCGCACGTAGAGTCTCGTTCGTCGGCGTGCATCCAACCGGATGTGCCTCGCGCAGTCCGCATCGCTGGATAGAGGTGAACCGCCTCGTATCGATGCAGCTCCAGTCACAAGCCAATAAGCTGCTCTCAAGAGAGACATTATCGTGTCCGTCAATGATGTTCTTCCTGATGAAGACGCCTCCAGCGAGCGTGTCTCGCAGCCCGGGTCTGCACTATCAGCGCAAGCACATCAGGCTCTTGCGAACGATGCGGGCCACGTCCGACAGAAATTCACGACCATGGACCTCGAGCCGTATCTTCGCGATATATCGCCCGGGTATCCGTGCGGCCTGGATCTGCAATGCGATCCCGACTACGTCGAGCTGGCGCGGGTCATGCAAGGCACGGCGGAAGTCGAATACGGCGGCATGCGCATCGATGCCGCGGATCCCGATTGGAAAGCGGCCAAGGCGCTTGCGCTGAATCTTTTGTCGCGATCCCGCGATCTGCGGCTGGCGGTGTGGCTGGCGCGCATCCTGATGGGCTTGCATGGCTTCGCCGGCCTGGAAGACGGCCTGGCCTTGATCGAGACCAGCATCGAGCGCCATTGGGATGCCGTGCATCCCTTGCTGGATCCGGACGACGACAACGATCCCACCGAGCGGCTGAACATACTTGCTTCGCTGAGCGATGACGCGCTGCTGCGCCAGGTCAGGCTGCATGCGCTGGCGCGCTCGGCGGATGGCTGCGTATGCCTGCGTGACATCGAGATCGCCAGCGGCGAACTGAAGCCGCGCGCGGGCGAGGACAGCAGGACGATGGCTGTGCTGGCCGCTGTCTTCCATGATGCCGATGCCACCGGGCTGGCAACGCTGGCGGACATTATCGAAGCTGCCTGCGGCCGTCTCGATCGCATCGACGCGATGGTCGGCGAGCACGTGCGGTACGCGGGGGCCGGCGTCGAAAAGCTCAACCGGCTGCTGCGGCACGCGGCCGGCGCGATACGCGAACAACTGGACAGTCATCCGGGATATGCGGCGCTTGCCGGCATGGATGAAGCGCCGTCGCCGGATATGGACGGCGGAGCCGCGGCCGATGGCAGCACGGGTCTCTCGCGCGAAACGATAGAGGACCGCGACGACGTGGTGCGGCAGATCGATCGCATTTGCGATTACTACGCCATGAATGAGCCGGGCAGCCCGGTCCCCATGCTGCTCCAGCGCGCCAGGCGGCTCGTCAACATGAATTTTATCGAGCTCATGTCAGAGCTCTCCCCGCAAGGGCTTGCGGAAATCAGCGTCCTGCTCGGTATCAGGGATCAGGGCGGTCCCGCCGATGCCGATGTCCAACAGGAAGCCTATTTAACCTTTAACGGAGATATGTCCGGATGACCAAGGAAAACAGTCAAAAGTCGATCGCCCGATCGCGCCCGCCGCGGGTCCAGATCGAGTACGACGTCGAAATCAATGGGGCCAACAAGAAGGTTCACATCCCCTTCGTCATGGGCGTGATGTCCGACCTGTCCGGCCAGTCCTTGCAAAAGCCGGAGCCTATCGCCGACCGCAAATTCCTGGAGATCGACAGCGAGAATTTCGATGACCGCATGGCGGCGATCCAGCCGCGCGTGGCCGCCACCGTGCCGAACGCGTTGACCGGTGAAGGGAATCTGGGCGTGGACATCACATTCCAGAAGATGGACGACTTTTCGCCCGCCGAAATCGCTCGCAAGGTCGAACCCCTGCGACGCTTGCTGGAGACTCGCGCGCACCTGTCCAACCTGCTTACCTACATGGACGGCAAGGTATCGGCCGAGGATCTGGTCGCCAGGCTGCTGGCGGATCCCGCGTTGATGCAGACGCTGGCGGCGAATGCCAGGCCGGCCGAGCCCGCCGCTTCCGCGGATGCCGCCGAAGCCGACTCGCCCCCGCAGGCGTGACCCACCCACCAATCGAGGACAGATGAATGAGTGAACAGACAGCGTTGGCCGAAGCCGGCGAACAAACCGAAACCGGAACCAGCGATTTTGCTTCGCTGCTTCTGCGCGAGTTCAAGCCCAAGAACGACGAAGCGCGGCAGGCCGTCGAGGACGCCGTCACGACCCTGGCCACGTACGCGCTGGAGGAAGCGAAACTGGTGTCCGACGACGTCATGGGCACGGTGGAGGCGATGATCGCCGAAATCGACCGGAAGTTGACCGCCCAGATCAATGCCATATTGAACTGCGCGGAGTATCGCAACCTGGAAGGCGCCTGGCGCGGCCTGCACTACCTGGTCAGCAACACCGAGACGGGCGAACGGCTCAAGATCCGCGTGCTGAACGTTTCCAAGAGCGAACTCTACAAGACGCTGAAGAAATACAAGGGTTTCGCGTGGGACCAGAGTCCGCTGTTCAAAAAGGTCTATGAAGAGGAGTACGGCCAGTTCGGCGGCGAGCCCTATGGCGCCATCGTCGGGGACTACTACTTCGACAACAGCACCCAGGACGTAGACCTGCTGACGCAGATCGGCCGCGTGTGTTCCGCTGCCCATGCGCCATTCCTGGCGGGTGCATCTCCGTCGGTGATGCTGCTGGAGTCCTGGCGTGACCTTGCCAATCCGCGCGATATCTCCAAGCTGTTCCAGACGCCGGAGCATGCCTCGTGGCGTGCCTTGCGCGAATCGGAGGATGCCCGCTACATCGGGTTGACCCTGCCGCGTTTTCTCGCCCGCGCGCCCTACGGCGCCAAGACCAATCCCGTCGAGGAGTTCGCCTTCGAAGAGGATACCGGTGGCGGCAACCCGGACAACTACACGTGGGCCAACGCCGCCTACGCCATGGCGGTGAACATCAACCGGTCATTCTCGCTCTATGGCTGGTGCTCGCGGATCCGCGGCGTCGAATCCGGTGGCGCGGTGGAAGGCTTGCCCGTGCATGTCTTCCCCACCGATGACGGCGGCGTCGACATCGTCTGCCCGACCGAGGTCGCCATCAGCGACAGGCGCGAGGCCGAACTGTCGAAGAACGGCTTTCTGCCGCTGGTGCATATGAAGAACACCGGTACGGCCGCGTTCATCGGCGCGCAATCGCTGCACAGCCCCACGGAGTATGACGATCCCGAGGCGACCGCCAATGCGAACCTGGCCGCCCGTTTGCCGTATCTGTTCGCCTGCAATCGCTTCGCGCATTACCTGAAATGCATCGTCCGCGACAAGATCGGCTCATTCAAGAGCCGCACGGAAATGGAGCGTTGGCTGCTCAAGTGGGCGATGGAGTATGTCGACGGCACGCCGAATCTTTCGTCCGACCTGGTGAAGTCGATGAAGCCATTGAGCGACGTCGCCGTCACGGTCGAAGAGATTGAAGGCAGCCCTGGCTACTACAGCGCGAAGTTTTATCTGAAACCGCATTACCAACTTGAAGGGCTGACCGTTTCGCTGCGGTTGGTCAGCAAGCTTCCCTCCGTCCAAGGGAAGTAAACCGGCGGGCCTGACACGCCCGTCACCAGGATCGATGGCGCAGTACGCCATCGTCAAAATTTTTTTTCGGAGTAGAAAAAAATGTCGTCACCCCAGTATGTTTGGACCGCGAAAATCGGCGATAAGTTTAAAGGCGAAAGCAAGATAGAAGGCGCGCAGGATCATATCGATCTGGTGCAAAGGCCGATCAACCCGACCCAGCAGCACACGCGCGGCCGCAACGGAACGGGCTTGTCGCCCGTCGGCGTACCGATGTATGACGATATCCAGATCGTGTCCCACTGGACCTCGTCCAGCCCCGGCTTGCGCCTGCTGGAAGATTCGGACCCCGTCGATGTCGAGATCGTCAGCTGGATGATCGACCCGCAGACCAAGAAGCCGGTCAAGCGCATTATCTGGACGGTGGGCAATTGCGCCGTGCACGGCGTGCGCGAAGGCGCGCTGGACGAAGAGCCCGACGTCTTCTCGCTGTACTGGTCGACGCTCAAGACCGAAACCAAGAAGCAGGATCCGACCAACGGTTCTCTGGGCGCCGGTACGGTCGTCATCTATGACCGGTTCAAGGGCGTGCTGAGCACCAGCGCCTCCTAAAGCCGGCGGGCGAGTGCGACTCCGGTCGCCCTCGCCATTGCCTTGCGGGCGTCCGCGACATGCATGCGCATGCGTCGGACGCCTGCATACGTTCAACATGGACCATGGCCGAGCTCGTCAGCAAGAACCGCCTCCAGCCAGCGCTGCTGGATCGCCTGACCGATATGGACCCGCGCAGCCCATCGGAATCGCGGGATCGCCGCGTCATATCGTTGCGCCAGCTGCGCGAAGGCGTCCTGCGCGACGTCGGCTATCTGTTGAACGCCAGGAGGCTGTACGACAACAACGCCCAAGCCCATCCGCGGACCGCTTCTTCGGTACTGAATGTCGGACTATCGGAGTTCGCCGGCAGAGTCGCGTCCGATGTGGACCGCGAGGCCTATGCGGAGGAGATCGCGCTCGCGCTGCGGCGCTTCGAGCCGCGGATCATCGCGGATACCTTGCGCGTGGCTCCCGTCGCGACGCCGGACGGCATGCGCGGCAATATGCTGGCCTTTCTTATCGAAGGCGACCTCTGGGCGCAACCGTATCCGGAACGCCTATATCTGATGACGGAACTGGATCTTGAAGACGGCAAAGTGGCCGTGAGCATGCGGCACCAGGACAGGCAGCCATGAATCCGACCCTGCTGCAATACTACAACGAGGAACTGCAGTTCCTGCGCGAGATGGGCGGCGAGTTCGCGGCCGCCTATCCCAAGATCGCCGGCCGTCTGGGCCTGGATAGTTTCGAATGCGCCGATCCCTATATCGAGCGCCTGCTTGAAGGTTTCAGTTTCATCGCCGCGCGGACGCGGCTGAAGATCGACGCGGAGTTCCCTCGTTTTACGGGGCATCTCGCCGAGATGGTGTACCCCCATTATCTGGCGCCGACCCCGTCGATGATCGTGGCGCAGTTCATGCCGGACTGGGGACACCCCGGTCTGGCGAAGGGCTATTGCGTACCGCGCTTCAGCGTACTGAAGAGCCATCTGGACCAGCACGGCACGACGCGCTGCGAGTATCGGACCGCGCACGCCGTCACGCTATGGCCGCTGCGCTTGACGGAGGCGGAATACACGCCTTATATGGGCGGGGCGCGCACGGATCTCGGAAGGCGCCCCGAGGCTATGCTGCGGCTGCGATTCCAGATGCATGGCATGGCCGGCGGAGCGCCGCCGGACCTGGATCGCCTGCCTTTGTTCCTGCGCGGCGCCGACGCCTTGCCGGCAAGGCTTTATGAACTCCTGGTCGGCCATGTGCTACAGGGGGGCGTCGCGCCGGCAGGCGCTTCCGGCGGCACGGCGGCGGCGTCCTGGACGGTCCGGCTGGGCCCGGACTGCATCGCGCCTCTCGGTTTTTCCGAAGACGAGGCTTTGCTGCCGCCTTCGCGGCAGGCGTTCCGCGGCTATCGCCTGTTGCAGGAATACTTTGCCTTTCCCGAGCGCTATCTCTTCGTCGAATTGCGCGGCCTGGCGCAGGCGGTGCGTAGCTGCGGCGCCGGCCAGTTCGACGTCAGTCTGCTGCTCGACCAGTACGATCCGCGGCTGGGCAAGGCCATCGATGCATCGAACTTCTGCCTGAATTGCACGCCCGCCATCAACTTATTCCCGCATCGCGCCGATCGCGTGGCGCTGGATCCCGGCAGGTTCGAATTCCATGTCGTCCCGGATCGCAGCCGGCCTATCGATTTCGAGATCTACGGGGTTGAATCGGTGCGCGGCTATGCGTCCTCCGATGCGCCGCCGCGCGTATTCGAACCCTTTTTCCGCGTTCGCGATCCGCAGCTGCATCGCGACAACGGCCGCGGCGCTTTCTTCCAGCTGCGCCGGGAGCCCCGGCGCACCACGGAAAGAGAATCGCGCGACGGCCCCCGTTCCCGCTATCTGGGCAGCGACGTCTTCATCTCCATCGTCGACATGCACGCGGCTCCCTACGCCGCGGACCTGCGGCAGCTCGGCGTGGATGCGCTCTGCACCAACCGCGACCTGCCCTTGTCGATGGCCTTGGGTGTGGGACAGACGGATTTCTTCTTCGATGACGAATTGCCCGTGCACTGCGTGCGCTGTGTCGCCGGCCCGAGCGAACCGCGGCCTGGCATGACGGAGGGCGCGGGGACCTGGCGGCTGCTGAACCATCTCGCGTTGAGTTATGGCTCGCTGATGCGGGAGGGCGGCGGAAGCGGCGGGGGCATCCGTGAACTGCTGGACCTCTATTGTCATGACGCCGACATCGTGGGAAAGCGGCAGATATCGGGTGTTGTCGCCGTCGCCGCGCGCGGGATCACGCGCCGTCTGCCCTTGCCTGGGCCGGCCTGCTTCGGCCGCGGGCTGGAGATCGCCCTGACGCTGGATGACGGCGCCTTCCAAGGGGGCGGCGCCTTCCTGTTCTCCGCCGTGCTGCAGGCTTTTTTTTCCGGCTATGTGTCGATCAACCACTTTACTGAAACCGTCGTGCGCACGCTTACCCGCGGCGTAATCATGCGTTGGCCGGGAAGGACGGGCCTGTGCCACACGATCTAGGCGCCGGAGGCGCGCTGGCGCTGCACGTCGCGCGCTTCGAGTTCCTGCAGGCATTGCGGCTCATCGAGTCGGCGCATCCCGACCGGCCGCGGCCGGGCTGCTCGCTGCGTCCTCGCGATGACGCGGTCCGACTGGCCCAGACGCCTGCGCTGAAGTTCGTGGCGAGCGAGCTGGCCGGCTATCTGCCCGCCGCCGATGGGCGGCCAGCGCGGCTGACGGTGAATGTCCTTGGCCTGTTCGGCACGAACAGCCCGATGCCCCTGTACTTCACGGAGTACGCGCATAACCGCATGGCGCACGAAGGGGATACGACGATCTCCGGCTTTCTCGACATGTTCCATCATCGCCAGCTCAGTCTGTTCTATCGGGCTTGGGCGGCGAGCCAGCCGGTGCTCGGATTGGGGCGCGGGGATGCACGGACCGGCTATCGGCGGTATGTCGGCAGCCTGTGCGGCCTGGCCGTACCGGCGTCGACCCGGCACGGCGGCATGGCCGATATCGATCAACTCCAGTTCTGCGGTCTGCTGGCGACGCGCACCCGGCACGCCAGCGGCCTGGGCCTATTGCTGTCGCGCTACTTCGGCGTGCAGGTGGCCATACGGCAGTTCATCGGCCTGTGGATGCCGCTGGACCGCGAAGACCGCGCGCGGCTGCGGCGCCGTACGCCCGCCCTCGGCACCGGCCTGGTGCTGGGCGCCCGCATCTGGGACAGGCAGAGCAAGTTCCGCTTGGTCGCGGGACCGATAGGCAAGCGCGATATGCGGCGTCTGCTTCCCGGTACGGACAGTCACCGGCGGCTCATCGAGTGGGTCGAGCTGTACACGGGCGGGCTGTTGCACTGGGATCTGGAACTGCGGGTGGCGCCCGAGGCCGCCGCCTGCATGAGGTTCGACGGCAATGCCCGCCTGGCCTATACGAGCTGGCTTGGGGCGGGCGGCAAACCCGGAAAGTCTCCGACCTTGCGCATTCAACCGCGCAGGCACTTCAACGATAAGCGCTAAAGGATAAACCATCATGGCGGAAATCAGCCGCGCCGCATTATTCAGCAAACTGTCCGCGCTCGGATACCGCGCCATCGAAAGCGCCACGACCTTCTGCAAGCTGCGCGGGCACGCCCATGTCGAGCTGGAGCATTGGCTGCACCAGATCATGCAAGGGCAGGATTCGGACCTGCATCGCATCGTTCGTCATTGCCGCATCGACCCGGCCGCCCTGGCGCGCGACCTGACCGAGGCCCTGGATCGCCTGCCGCCGGGGGGCGGGAAGATACTGGATCTTTCCAGCCAGGTGGAAGAAGCCGTCCAGCAAGGATGGATGTACGCATCGCTGCAATACGGCGCCGCGCGCGTGCGGACCGCTCACCTGCTGCTGGGCATGCTGCGCACGCCGTCGCTGCGCCGCGCGCTGGCCGGCATCTCGCGGCAGTTCGCGGCGATCGACGCGACGGCGCTGAGCGCGTCCTTCGACACCTGGCTGCGCGGCTCGCCCGAAGACGACGACGGGCCGGCCACCAGGGCCGCGGACATGGCCGCGGGGGATGCCGCGCCGCCGGCGGGCAATGGGCAGCAGCAGGCGCTGAATCGCTATACGGTGGATCTCACCGCGCTGGCGCGCGCCGGCAAACTGGATCCCATCGTCGGTCGCGACGACGAAATCCGCCAGGTCATCGACATCCTGCTGCGGCGGCGCCAGAACAATCCCATCCTGACCGGAGAGGCCGGTGTCGGGAAGACGGCGGTGGTGGAGGGGCTGGCGCAACGCATCGCGGTGGGCAACGTTCCGCCGGCGCTGCGCGACGTCGCGCTGCGCACCCTGGACGTGGGCTTGCTGCAGGCGGGCGCCAGCATGAAGGGGGAATTCGAGCAGCGCCTGCGCCAGGTCATCGACCAGGTGCAGGCGTCGGACAAGCCGGTCGTTCTGTTCGTCGACGAAGCCCATACGCTGGTGGGGGCGGGCGGCGCCGCGGGGACGGGCGATGCGGCCAATCTGCTCAAGCCAGCCCTGGCGCGCGGTACGCTACGCACAATCGCGGCGACCACCTGGTCCGAATACAAGCGCTACATCGAAAAAGACCCCGCGCTGACACGGCGCTTCCAGCCCGTGGCCGTCGACGAACCCGACGAAGCCAAGGCGCTGCGCATGTTGCGCAGCCTGGTGGGGCCCATGGAGTCGCATCACGGCGTGCAGGTGCTGGATGACGCCCTGCGCGCCGCCGTCCGGCTCAGCCATCGGTATATCCCCGATCGCCAATTGCCCGACAAGGCCGTCAGCCTGCTGGATACGGTATGTGCGCGGGTAGCGGTCAGCCGGCATGCCACGCCGGCCGCGGTCGACCGCCGCCGTGCCGGTATCGACGCGCTGCGCGCCGAACTCGCCTTGCTCGAACGCGAGGCCGCGATGGGCCTGGCGGACGAAGACCGGCTGGGGCCCCTCGCCGCGGATCTGGTGCGCGAAGAGCAAGCGCTGAAGACGCTCGAAGCCCGCTGGGAGGAAGAGAAAACGCTGGTCGCCGCGATCGCCGGCCACCGTGCCGGAGTGGCGGAACTTGCCGGCGATGCGCAGGCGGCCGCGCTGGCTGACCTGGCGCGGCTCGAGGCGTCGCTGGCGGCATGCCAGGACGCGCAACCGCTGGCTATCGCCCGCGTGGACCGGCATGCCGTGGCGGCGGTGGTCCAGGAGTGGACGGGAATCCCGGTGGGCCGCATGCTGAACGATGAGATCGACGGCTTGTTGGAGCTCGATGGAACGCTGGATAGCCGCATCGTGGGTCAGGCGCAGGCAACGGCGTGCATTGCGCGGCGCATACAGACGGCTCGCGCGGGTCTGGACCGGCCCGGCCGGCCCGTCGGGGTGTTCCTGCTGGCCGGCCCATCGGGCGTGGGCAAGACCGAAACCGCGCTTGCGCTGGCCGACGTGCTGTACGGCGGCGAGCACAACGTGATCACCCTGAACATGAGCGAATATCAGGAGGCGCATACCGTTTCCACTTTGAAAGGCGCGCCCCCGGGTTATGTCGGCTACGGCGAAGGCGGGGTTCTCACCGAAGCCGTGCGGCGCCGGCCCTACAGCGTGGTGTTGTTGGACGAAGTGGAAAAGGCCCATCCGGACGTGCACGAAGTCTTCTATCAAGTCTTCGACAAAGGGTGGATGGAGGACGGCGAAGGCCGTGTCATCGATTTCCGCAACTGCCTGATCCTGCTGACGACCAACACCGGTTCGGATGTCATCGAAGCCTTGTGCGCGGACGATGGCCAAGACGCCGGGTGCGTGCCCGTTGATGGACAGGACACGGGACGCCGGCCCGCGCCCGAGGACGTCCTGGGCGCGCTGCGCGCGCCGCTGCTGCGCGTATTCCCGCCGGCCTTGCTGGGACGGATGACGACCATCCCGTATTACCCCCTGGCGTTGGACGACATCAGGAAGATCGTGCGCTTGCAACTGGACCGTCTGGCGGCGCGTCTGCGCAAGGACGATGGCTTGGCATTCACGTACTCCGATGCGGTGCCGGACGAAATCGCGGCGCGCTGCAACGAGCGGCAGAGCGGCGCGCGGCTCGTGGATTCGATACTGACGCATGAGGTCCTGCCGGATATCGGCAAGGCCATGCTGGAATGGCGCCGGCAAGGACGGCAGGTCGAGGCAATCCGCGTGGATGCGGCGCCGGGCGCCTTCACCTTCGCGTTGAGCGGAGCCGGGGCGGAGGCCACGAATGGGGTATGAACCCCTGGGGCGGGTGCTGCGGATCAGCGGGTCGGCGCTGCCGGACGGCACTTTCCTGCACGCTTTCGTCGGACGCGAACGCCTGGGCCGCCTCTTCAAGTTCAAGATCCTGTTTTCTTGCCCGGTGACCACGCCCTTGGAGGCGAAGTTCCTGGGGAGCCCGGTATGGGTGTCGCTCAAAGGCCGCAACGGTGATCGCACCTTCAATGGCCTGGTCGCGCAATGCTCGACCGTCGAGATGGGCAAGCTGGCGCCACGGCACCTTCCGGGCAGGATCTTGTACCGCGCCATCGTGCGGCCCCGCCTATGGCGTCTGACGCGCTCATCCCATTGCCGCTTCTTTCACGACAAGACGGTGCTGGAGATCACCAGGATGGTGCTGGACGACCAGGGGGTGCCTTTCCGCGATGCTTGCATCGCGTCTTATCCCAGATGGGAGCACTGCGTCCAGTACCGGGAGACGGATCTCGACTTCCTGAGCCGCTTATGGCAGCGCGAAGGTATCTATTACTACTTCGAACACAAGGGGGGCACCGATACGCTGGTCCTCATGGATGATTCGCAGCAGCACGAGGCCATCCCGCGGTACGGGACCATTCCCTTTCATCCGGGCCGCCGCAGTGACGGCACGGATGTCCGCGAGGAAAGCATCTATGTCTGGAAGGCCGATCGCCGCGTCGTGCCGGGCCGCGGCGAGACCAATTCCTTCGATTTCATGAACGTGGCGCGTAGCACCAGCCAAGGCCTGCGCGGCAATGCCAACAGCGATGAGGACAAGAACAGGGCTTACGTCGTGCAGGAACCGGCGCTATGGTATGTCGACGACGGCAATGCCAATCGTTATGCGCGTAACCGGCTCGACGCGCACACCGTCGGCGCCGCCCGGGCGACCGGCCGTGCCAGCGCGGCGGGCATGTGCCCCGGCGCGTGGTTCAATCTGTCCGGACACCCAAGCGGCGAGCAGAACCGCGCCTATCTGGTCACGGACGTTAAGTACTGGATGAGCGATGGATACTTTCCCGCCCGTGGCGGGGGCGAAGACGACGCCGGCTTCAAGCTCGGCGCGGCCGCGGACGGTCGCAAGCTTATGAACTTCGATTGCCGCTTCCGTGCCATCCCGCGTACCAGCCCCTATCGCCAGCGTTGCCGCGCCGCCGTGCCGTCCATCGGTCCGCAGACCGCGATGGTCCTGGCGCCGGAGGGCGACGAGCTTGCGACCGACAGCTACGGCCGCGTCAAGGTCCAGTTCCACTGGGAGCAGTTCAACCCGCCGAAAGCGAACCAGGAGATGCAGCGCTGCTGGGTACGCGTGGCCCAGGCATGGGCCGGCGACCGCTGGGGCGCGGTGTTTCTGCCCCGCAAGGGCCAGGAGGTACTGGTGGAGTTCCTGAACGGGGATCCCGATAAGCCGGTGGTCACGGGCGGCCTCTACAACGGCAAGAACAAGCCGCCGTATGCCTTGCCCGACGCCGCGGCGGTGTCGGCCATCTACACGCACGGAACGGGCAACGAGAACGCCGGCAAGCGCAACGAACTGCGCTTCAACGATGAAAAGCTGCAGATCCTGCTTTATACCGACGGCAACCAGGACAACTACATCGAGCGCGACAGCCTGGCGTATATCGGGCACGACTCGCACACCATCATAGAAAACGCGCAACTGGTCGAGGCAAAGTCGCAGCACATTACCGTGGGCGAAAAACAGATGACCCGGGCACGCGACGTGTCGCTGAACGCCAGCCTGGGCATCGTGCATGAAGCGGGCGAAAAGTACGTGGTCAAGAGCGAGCTCGTGCACGTCAAGGCCGATGCGACCCTGGTGCTGGAGGCCACCGCGATGGTGTCGCTGAAAGTCGGCGATAGCTTCGTGTCCGTCACGCCGGCCGGCGTGCAGATATCCGGACCGATGGTGCTGCTGAACTCGGGCGGCGCCGCCGGCAGCGGGCCGGGGGGCTCCACCACCATGCCCGATCACCCCAAGAAAGCCGACGACGGCAAATCCGTGAAGCGAAACTGATATGGCCTTGCCCGTCGTACTCGGCGCCGAGCTGATGTGTACCTTCGGCACCGCGCCGTCCACGCTGATCGTGGAGCCCGAGTCGCGCGTTCTCATCGAAGGCCGGCCCGCCGCCAACATCGAGGACAACAAGCCCATCCTCAATATCCCGCCCTTTCTGATGTGCATGTCGCTGGCCAACCCGGAGGTGGAAGCGGCGACCGCCGCCGCGATGGGCGTGCTGACGCCCATGCCGTGCATTCCCATCGTCGAAGCGCCCTGGCTGCCGGGCGCGCCCACCGTGCTGGTGGGCGGCCTGCCGGCGCTGGACAACAACTCGCGCTGCATGTGCCAGTGGGCCGGCGTCATCTCCATCGTCGTGCCGGGCTGCGTGCGCACCATGGTGCCCTGAGCATACGATTTTTCCCGGTGTCCAGACCGCCGGATGATGCGATCCTTTCTTCAGGCATCGGATTCCTTATGGGTATCGATCGTACCGGTCTCGCGCGGCGAGCGTATCAAGCTCCTCACCATGGAGTTTTGGATGACGCAGCGAGGGATCAATTCGGCGTCGCCGCGAGCCATCGCGCCGGCCGCTTCGAGGATGAGCAGATGAACGACAATTTCTGGAACACCTTCAATACCCGCGCGGGCGCGCTGGACGCGCTGGCCCGCGTCGACCTATTGGCCGGCGATCCCGCGCTGGACCGCCGCCTGGCCGTGCTGGCGGACGCCGATCCGCTGGGCCTGCGCATACCGCGCCGGCCTACGCCGGGATATTGCCCGGCGGGGGCGCGCGACGCCGTTTCACCGGAGCATTACGCCTGCAGGCTGCCCACGCAGGCGGGCCCGGCATCGGCATGGCGCCTGGACGCCGATGCATGAGTGCCGACGACTTGCCGCCCGCCTGCTGACCACCAGTTGCCTGCTGGCATGCCTGGCGGCATGCGGCACCGCCGAGGTCGCCGATCGCGACATCCATCTGCGGCTGCAAGCCGCCCCGGACCTCAATCCCGACGGCGACGGGCGGCCGTCTCCCGTGATCGTCCGCCTCTACGAACTGGCCCAGGCCGACGATTTCTGCCAGGCGGGATTTTTCGATCTGTACGACAACGATAAGCGGATCCTGGGGAAAGATCTGCTGTCCCGTTCAGTGCTGGCCGTCCGCCCCGGCCAGCGGCTCGCATTGAGTCCGGCGTTCGTGCCGGGCGCGCGCTACCTGGCCGTGCTCGTCGCCTATCGCGATATTTACCGCGCCCGTTGGCGGTCCGTGGTCAGCCTTCCGGAGAACGGTGACAGCGATTGGGTCGTGACGCTGGGGGCGGGCAGCCTGACGGTGGCCGAGCGCGACGGCAAGAATGATTTGGGTTCCTGGAAGGAGGGGAGCGATGTACTGGAACAATAAGATCGTCTGGTCCGAAGGCATGCTGCTGCAGCAGCAGCACCTGCAGCAGCACGATCGCTACTGGCGCAATTACATCGACGGGCGTCTGGGCCGGGCGCCGAGGTGCTGGGGATTTTCGAAGCTGGAGGTGGATGAACACCAATTGGCCCTGGGCAAGCTGGCGCTGCTGGCGTGCGAGGGCATCATGCCGGACGGCACGCCGTTCTGCCTGCCGCTGGACGATGATCCGCCGATGGCGCGCGACGTCCCGGAGGACGCGCGCGATGCGCTGGCGGTGCTGGCGCTGCCCCTAGCGCGGCCCGGCACGCCAGAGGCGGCGGGCGATGACGCCGAAGCCGCGCACGCGCGCTACCGTATCGCCGAGTGCACTGTCCACGACAGCAACGCCGACGCGGACCAGGATGCCTTGGTGCAGGTCGGAAGGCTGCGCCTGCGCCTGGCATTCGAGCAGGAGGTCGCCGAAGGCCATGCGGTGCTGGGCGTGGTGCGCATCCTGGAGCGCCGCTCCGACGGTACGGTGGTGCTGGATCGGGCCTACTGCCCGCCCGTCATCGATTGCCGCGCCGCGCCGCGCTTGACGCGCTTCATGGACGAACTGGTCGGGCTGCTGGGACAGCGCGGCGCGGCCCTGGCCAATCGCCTGGTGCGGCCGAATACCCACGGCGCGGCGGAGATCGCCGAATTCCTGCTGCTGCAGCTGGTCAATCGGGCCGAGCCCTTGTTCGCGCACCTGGCGTCGGCGGGCGGCCTGCATCCGGAGCATCTGTATCGCGAGATGCTCCGGCTGGCGGGCGAGCTGGCCTGCTTCAGCCAGGGCGACAGGCGCCCGCCCAAGCTGCCGCCGTATCGGCACGATGGCCTGGACGCCTGCTTCCAGCCGCTCATGGAATATCTGCGGCGCGCGCTCTCCGCGGTGATCGAGCCGCAGGCCATTCCTATCCCGCTGGAGGAAGGTCAGTTCGGGATGCGCGTGGGGCGTATCCCGGATGTGGGCCTGCTGCGCACCGCCAGCTTCGTGCTGGCGGCAGGCGCGGACCTGCCCGCCGACGCGTTGTGGGCCAGCCTGCCCGCCAAGCTCAAGGTCGGCCCGGTCGAGAAGATCCACGATCTGGTCACCTTGCAACTGCCGGGCATCGCCTTGCGCACGCTGCCCGTCGCGCCGCGGCAATTGCCGTTTCACGCCAACCGCTGTTATTTCGCCCTGGACGCGGGCGATGAACTATGGGCGGACCTGCCGGTTTCCGCCGGCATCGCCCTGCACGTGGCTGGCGACTTTCCCGGGCTGCGCCTTGAGTTGTGGGCCATACGGCAATGAGGATGGTGGATTATTCCTCCGGCATGCCCGTGTCCGACGCCGACGCCGACGCCAGGCCGCCGGCCGGGCCCACGCCATTGGTGTTGGCGCACGATAGCGCGGCCGCCATCGACCTGGCATACGCCGCCGCGCCGATATTCCTGCCGCGCCACGCACTGAATCCCCTGGTCGAAGCCGCCCATCCCCTGTTGGAGCTGGGCATGTTGTTCCGCCACGGCCGCCAACCGCCCCCGCTGCCGCTGGAGGACCTGCGGCGCCGGCTGGCGGTGATGGTGCGCAACTTCGTCGACGCCTGCTCGCACATGCCGACCGAGATCGTGGCCGCCGCCCGCTATTGCCTTTGCACCTACCTTGACGAAGCCATCGCCGCCACGCCGTGGGGCGGCGAAGCGTGGTCGACGCGCAGCCTGCTGGTCATCTTCCACGGCGAATCCTCCGGCGGCGAGCGGTTCTTCACTATCCTGCATGAACTCTCGCGCGATCCGACCGCCAATATCGATGCCTTGGAACTGTTATCCGTCATGCTGGCGCTGGGCATGCAGGGCCGCTATCGCCTATCGCCGCAGGGCATCGCCGCGCTGGGCCAGGTCCGCCAGAAGCTGCGCGGCCTGATCCGCAATGTGCGAGGCGCGCCGGACGCCGTTCTGTCGCCCCGCTGGCGCGGCGACAAGGCCTGCAATCGCCGGTCCGGATTGTTTCGGCCCGTCTGGTGGGTGGTGGCGGGCGTGTTCTTCGCCCTGGTTTCTTTCTATGGCTGGCTGGAGCTGCACCTGCGGCAGCAGGCCGAAACCGTTGCGCTGGCGCGCGCGGCCGTGCGGGTGAAGGTTCCCATCGTGCTCCCGCCGGAGCGTGACGCGCCCCCGCGCGCGCCGCCGGCCCCGCCGCCGCCCTTGTTCGCGCCGGAACTGGACCAGATGCTCGCCGCCGACGTCGCCGCGCAGCGGCTGCGCATCGATCATCGTGTCGACCGGGTGGTGCTGACCCTCGGTACCGACGCCCTGTTCGCGTCGGGCAGCGCACGTCTACCGGCCGCCGAGCTGCCCTTGATCCGCCGCATCGGCGACGCCCTGCGCGTCATACCCGGCCAAGTCGTGGTGGTCGGGCATACGGACGATCAGCGGCCGGCACCGGGCGCGCCTTCCAACTGGGCCCTTTCCCTGGCCCGCGCCACCCAAGTGGTGGAACTGCTGCGGCAGGAAACGGACCAGCCGGAACGATTCCTGGCGCAGGGCAAAGGCAGCAGCGAGCCCGTGGCGTCCAACGACACGCCCGCGGGCCAGGCGCGCAACCGGCGCGTCGTGATCACCTTGCTCGCACCGGGCGCTTCGCTGTAGCGCCGTTCGCTCGCCATCAGGCCGGGCCCGCACATTCATTTCAAGAACCGCGCATCATGCTCAAGAATCTTTTCGGCGGTCTGACTTTTCGCCGCGTCGCGTTGGCCGTGCTGGTGCTGCTGGGCATCGCCTTCGTCGTACAGCAGTCGCCGCGTTTCTCGTATGCGGGCTATGCGCCTTTCGCCTCTCCCATGGCGCGCGCCTGGCTTACCGTGGCCTTGTGCCTGCTGTGGATCTTCGCCTACGGCGTGGTCGCGCTGGTCCGGCGGCTGGATCGCCTGCGCATAACCTGGCAGCCCGCTCCCCCGGAACCCGCCCAGGCTTCCTATGACGACGGCCCGCTGGTGGCGGCGCGCGAACGGCTGGACGGACTCTTCCGATCGACCTTGCGGGTGCTGCGCAAGGACGGGCCAATGTGGCGGCTGCGCCGCCATAGCCTATATCGCTTGCCGTGGTACCTGACGCTGGGCAGCGCTGGCGGCGGCAAGACCATGCTGCTCGCGGCATCGCGGCTGGGGCTGGGGGCGCCGGTGCCGGAAGCCGAATGGAAGCCCGGCGACCCTTGCCGTTTCTGGCTGGGCGACCGCGCCCTGTTGATCGAGGCGGACGGTATCCCGGTGGCCGGCGATCCAGCGGCCGGCGCCGCGGCGGTCGACGAAACGGCTGCCGGCGTCCAGGCGGCGATCTGGCAACGTCTGTTGAAGCGGGTGCGGCAGGCCCGGCGGCAATGCCCGGTGAACGGCGTCATCATTGCCGTCAGCGTGCCGGACCTGCTGGACGGCGAGCACGTCGCCATGGCGCGCGCGCACGATATCCGCGCCCGCCTGCGCGATATGCAGCGCTGTTTCCGGCGGCCTTTCCCCGTGTATTTCGTCATCACGCAATGCGATCGACTGGCCGGTTTCGATACCTTCTTCACCCATCTCGACCGCGCCGGGGCCGAGCAGCCCTGGGGGGTCACGTTCGCCGGTACCACGCCACGCGGCGATGACGCGCCACTGGCGGCTTTCAGGTCGGAGTTCGTCGCCTTGGTCCGTCGCCTGCAGGACCGCGTCGTTCATCTCGCGGCCACCGCGGGCGATGACGTCCAGGCCGGCGCCATTTATGGCTTCCCATCGCAATTCGAATCGCTGAACGAGTCGCTGCACGGCATGCTGGGCCACGTATTCGGCCGCTCTTTCCAGGGGGCGGCATTCTGGCTGCGCGGCGTGTACTTCACCAGCGCGGCGCGGGACGGCCAGGAACGGCCTATTTCGGCGAGCCCACTGGCCGCGGCGGTGCGCGGCGCCGCCCCTTCACGCCCGCGCGGCGCCGCCCAACCGCACGGATACTTCATCGCCGGCCTGCTGCGCGACGTCGTCTTCCGCGAAGCCGGCCTGGCCGACCGCGCGGCGGCGCGCGCCCGGCGGCGGGTGTCGCGTTATTTGACGCCGGCGGCGCTGACGTTCGCGGTGGTGGCCATCGTGCTCGTTCTGCTCGCGGGCTACGACCGTAACCGCGCGATGATGCGGGCGGTGCATGCCGATACGGTACGACTGTCCACGCTTGCCGCCAGCGTCGGCGCGGGCGCCACGGCCGATGATTTGCCGCGGATGCTGGCCTTGCTGGACGCGGCCAGTCGACCGGCGCTATCGCTGCCACGGTCGCTGGCCGAGGCCGCCCTGGTGCGGCGGGTCGGCCTGTATCAGGGCGACCGGCTGGTGGACGCGGCGCGGGCCGAATATCGCGCGCTGCTCCGGCAAGCCTTGTTGCCCTTCATCCAGGCTCGCGCCCGCGAGGCGATGACCGACGCGGCGCAAGGCGACATGCCGCGATTCCGCGCCTTGCGCACCTATCTGATGCTGGGCGACGCCGAACATTTCGACGCCTCCACAGTACTGGCATGGGTGGCGCGGGATGCGCGCGTTCTGCCTCTGACCGACGCGGGGCGAACGACATTGCTGTCGCATGCGCGCGCCCTGCTGGATGTGCCGGATTTCGAAGCCAGCGCTCCGCTGGACAGGGCGCTGGTGTCGCGCGTGCGCGCCGAGCTCAGCGCACGGCCCCTGGCCGACCGCCTGTACGACATGCTCCAGTCGGATCTGGCCGAGGCGGTGCCCGAGCCCTTGTCGGTGGCACAGCTGGAAGGCATGGACACGCCGCTGGTATTGCATCGTCCCAGCGGACTTCCCTTGTCCGAAGGCGTGCCGGGCATGTACACCTTGTCCGGCTATCACTTGTACCCGGCCGCCCGCGACAAGCTGATCGCCGGCAGCGAACGAGATAGATGGGTGCTGCGTCGCCCGGGCTCGGCCGCCAATGCCGAGCGCTTGCGCGAGCTTCTGGACCGGACGTATTTCTCGCGCTACATCGAAGCCTGGGACGCGCTGCTGAACGATGTGCGGGTCGGCGCCATGCCGCCCGACGCCCGCGATGGCGCCGCCGAAATGCATGTGCTGGCCGGCGCGGATTCCCCCTTGCGGCGCTTCCTGCAAGCCGTCGCGGTGCAGACCGATCTGGCGGGCAAGGGCTCGCCGCCGACGCCGGTCGATCGCCATTTCGGCGCGCTCCATCAACTGTTCCAGGGGCAGAATGGCGCCGCGCCCCCCATCGCGCGTATCCAGTCCGGCATCGAAGGCGTGGCGCAGTTCCTGGATGGCGTGGATGCGGCCCGCCAGCACGGCATTCCGGCGCCGCCGGCCGACGCGATTGCGTCCTTGCAGGACGCCGCCGAAGGACAACCGCCGCCGCTGCGCGACATGCTGCAGCAACTGGCGAACGACGGCAGGGCGGTGGCGGTGGACGACATCCGGCGCCGCATCGACGAACTATGGCGTGCCGACGTAGCGCCGTTCTGCCATGCCGCCGTCGACAACCGCTATCCGATCGATCCGCGTTCGAGCCAGGACATGACGCAGGACGACTTCAACCGGCTGTTCGGACCGGCCGGCCTGCTCGCCACCTTCTTCCAGGCCAACCTGCTGACCTATATCGACATGAGCGTTACGCCATGGCGCTGGCGGCCGAATGCCGTGCGCCTGGGATTCTCGCGCGCCGCGCTGCAGGTATTCCAGGATGCCGCGACGATACGGCAGGCCTTCTTTCCGGACGGCGGCAAGACCATGGTGATTCGCTTCCAACTGCTGCCGCTATTCCTGGATTCCTACTTCACCCGCTTCAATCTGACGCTGGGAAACCAGAGCCTGAGCTACGCGCACGGTCCCGCCGTGCCCGTCAGCTTCGCCTGGCCCGACGGCGGCGCCACGCAGTCCGGGCGCATCAGCTATGAGCCCGCGGACCCCGGCGGGCGCGACGGGCGCGCCGTCAGCGGACCATGGGCGCTGTTTCGCCTGCTCGATATGGGAACCCTGCAGACGGTGCGCAGCGATCGCTACAAGCTGGACTTCAACCTTTCCGGCAAGCAGGTATCGCTGGAGCTGGATGCGGGCAGCGTGATCAATCCCTTCGGCCTGCCGGCGCTGCGTCGCTTCAAGTGCCTGGACCGCCTGCTGGGCAGCGGCCCCGCCGCCAGGCCGATGTCCCGGCGGCCCCAGCCCGGTTGGGCAGGGGATGACGTGTATTGAAAGGCGGGCCCGCGCCGCCCATGCCGTATCGGTCGTGGACGCCAATGGCCGGCAGCCGACGCCGCCGATGGGCGGCTACCCCACACCTTCGATGACGACATAGGGCGTGCCCGTGTCCGTGCGCCCGACCCGGCCGCGCACGCCATACACACTGGACAGCGTGTCCGGCCCCAGCACGTCCGCCGGTTCGCCCTCCGCGGCGCTTACGCCGTCGCGCAGCAGGATCGCATGTTCCGCGTGCCGCAGCGCGATGGCCAGATCGTGGGTCGCCATCAGCGTGACCAGCCGCCGTTCGCGCGTCTCCCGGCCGAGCAATTCCATCACCTCGAATTGATGCCGCAGATCGAGCGCCGACAAAGGCTCGTCCAGCAGCAGCACGCGCGGTTGCAGCACCAGCGCCAGCGCCAGTCCCGCCAATTGGCGTTGGCCGCCGGACAGTTCATCCAGGTGCCGCATCGCCAGGTGCCCGATATCCAAGCGCGTCAGCAGCGCCTGCGCCGTCTCGACATCCGCCCGCCCGCCCAGCCGTCCCGAGCGCGCGCGCGCCGCCGCCACGACCGCTTCCAGCACGCGCAGGTGCACGGCATTCGGCAGGTCCTGTGGCATGTACGCCACCAGCGCCGAACGCTGGTCCGGCGGCAGGGCCGCCAGGTCGCATCCATCCCACGCAATGGCGCCCTGGCGCAAGGGCATCAGCCCCGCGAGCGCTTTCAGCAAGGTGGATTTGCCGCAGCCGTTCGGCCCCAGCACGGCGGTGATCCGTCCTGGCGGCAGCGGCTGCAGCGATAGTCCGCGCAGGACATCCCGCTCGGCGTAGCCCGCCCGTACGCCCTGGATCGACAGACCGCCGCCCGCTTCGCCAGCCATCGACAAGTCGCCCGTCACGGCAATTGCCGCCGCAAAACGACGGCCACGAAGACCGGCAGTCCCGCCAGTGCCGTCACGATGCCGATCGGCAGCACCAGTCCCGGCACCAGGCACTTGGACAGAATCGAAGCCAGCGATAGCACGACCGCGCCGACCAGCGCGCTGCCGGCCAGGTAAAAGCGGTGGTCCTCGCCGAACAGCCGGCGCGCGATATGAGGCGCCACCAGCCCGATGAACCCGATAACCCCCGCCAGTGAAACCGCCAGTCCCGACAGCAGGCTGATACGCGCCAGCGCCCCCAGCCGCAGGCGGCGCACGTCCACGCCGAAGCTGGCGGCGCGTTCGGCGCCCAGGCGCAGCGCCGTCAGCCGCCAGGCGGCGCGCAAGGAAAATGGCAGTACGGCGGCCAGGGCCAGCGCCAGCACGCCCAGCTGCATCCAGCCGATCCGCCCCAGGCTGCCCATGGTCCAGAACACCAGGTTCTGCAAGGCCTGGGCGCTGGCCACGAACTGGATGGCGGACACCACCGCGTTGCACAGGAAGACCATCGCGATGCCGAACAGCACCACGCCGCTGGCCCGCATGCCGCCGCGGCGCGCCACGGTATCCAGCAGAAGCGCCCCGGCCGCGGCAAACACGAAAGCGCAGGCCGCGATGGCCCAGTCCGGCGCGATCCAGGGCAACAGCCAGCCGCCGAACACGATCGCTACCGACGCGCCCAGGGCAGCGGCGGAAGAAACGCCCAGGGTATCGGGGCTGGCCAGGGGATTATTCAGGACGGTCTGCATCTCGGCGCCGGCCAGGCCCAGCGCCATGCCCACCAGCACGGCGGACGCGGCATGCGGCAGGCGCAGGGTCCACACGATGACGCGGTCCACCGGCGCCGCGCCATCGGGATGCAGCAGGGTATTCAGCAGGGTGGCGGCCGAAAGGCTGCTGCCGCCGATCAGGAAATCGCCCAGCATCGCCGCCAGAATCAAAGCGGCCAGGACGAATAAAAGCAGCGCGCGCCGCCGCAGTATGCCCCGGTAGGCTGCTACCGGATCGCCGGAGACCGCTCGCACGCCCATGTCGGCGCTCGCGCCTGCCGCCGCGCGCGCCACGCGCTATTGCAGCAGTTGCAGGCGGTTCTTCGCCGTGTCGGCCGCCTGCGTATTGGGATAGTCCTTGACGATCCGCTGCAAGGTGGCCTTGGCGCCGGCGCGATTGTTCATCTCGATCTGGCTGCCCGCGATGACCAGCAGCGCATCGGGCGCGCGCGCATTGTCGGGCGCGTTCTTGACCATGGTGCTCAGTTGGTCGATCGCGCCCTTGTAGTCCTTGGTCGCGTAGCGGCTGCTGCCCAGATAAAACTGCGCGGTGGGCGCCAGCTGACTGTTGGGATACAGCGCCAGGAAGGCGGTCAGGGCCTCGGCGGCTTCCTTGTACTGCCCGTTGCGGAAACGATCGATGGCGCCGTCATAGGTGGACTGTTCCTGCGGATCGCCGGCCGTCGCGCCACCCGTATCGGACTGGCTGCCATTGGCCGGCGCGCGCGGCACCGCCTGGTGCACGGCCTGTTCGACCTGGTTGCGCAGTTCCGTCACCTGCTGCTGAAGCGACTGTATCTGATCGGCCAGCTGCATGCGCGAATTTTCGCTGATTTGCCTCATCTGCTGGAGTTGCTGGCGCAGCTCCAGGATCGCCTTGCGGGCATCGTCATCCGCGAAGGCGTGGGCGGGCGAGGACAGGGCGGCGAAAGCCATGCCGGCGGCGGCCACCAGGAGACGCAAAGACGGGACTCGGTCGTTCATGAGAATTCCTGGGTCAAGATAAAAACAAGCGCCGGGCGGCCAACAGACCGTCCCGACGCATGTTGTACGGCAAAAAAGATCAGCTTTCGATCAGCTGAACGTCGCGGCCGTCCGGATCAACGCTGGTAGTTGATGTCCGCGCGGCGATCCTGCGCCCAGCTGGCTTCGTCCGAGCCGGTCGCGTGTTCCTTGCCGAAGCTGATCGTTTCGATCTGATTGGCGTTAACGCCATTCAGCTTCATCAGCTTGGCCACGGCGTCGCTACGACGGTTGCCCAGCGCCAGGTTGTATTCGGAGCTGCCGCGCGGATCGGTGTTGCCTTCGATGCGGATCTTCTGGGTCGGATGGCCAGTCAGGTAGCTCGAGTGCATCTGCACCAGTTGCTGGTACTGGTCGTTGACCGTGTAGCTGTCAAAGTCGAAGAACACGCTCTTCTGCTGGGCCAGGGGGCTGCTGGGGTTGAACGGGTCCATGACCGGACCGGCGCCGCCGCCGGCGGTGCCCGCCGAGCCAGTGCCCTGGCCTCCCTTGTCATCCAGGGGGACGGAGCTGCAAGCGGCCAAAGTTGCTACAAGCGCTGCAACGGTTAGGCTTTTGGCAATGCGCGACTTCATGATGGTTCCTTTGTTGATAAGTGAGTCACACGTGTTAGCGGGTAAACGGGCCCCAAGTCGGTTCGTTGATCTGTCCGTTTAGTACAGAAAGCGTCTGCCGCACGCGGCCGTCGCTCGATACCACTGCAAGAACATTACGTCCGCCTTGGATAGCCGCGTATAGTACTTGCATTCCATTCGGCGCAAAACTGGGAGATTGATCATCGTTGCCATTAGTCAGCAAAGTTTCGGTGCCGCTGGACAAATTTAGCGAAGCGATGCGAAATGACCCGTCGCGTCTTGCAACGTACACGAGCGTCGAACCATCGGGCGAAATACGCGGTGAGACGTTGTAACTACCATTAAACGTCAGTCGTCGGGGCTCGCCGCCACCGATGCTCACCTGGTAAATCTGCGGTCCGCCGCTGCGGTCGCTGGTAAATATGATGGAACCGCCGTCCGGCGTGAAAGTCGGCTCGGTGTCGATACCGGGCGAACGGGTCACCCGGCGCAGGTTGGAGCCGTCCGCGCTGATAGTGTAAATCTGCGACAGTCCGTCCCGGGTCAGCACGATGGCCAGCATGCTGCCGTCCGGCGACCAGGCCGGAGCACTGTTGTTGCCCTTGTAGTTGGCGACCGGAACGCGGGCGCTGGTGGCCAGGGTGTGGACATAAACCACCGGCTTGCCGGATTCGAAGCTGACATAGGCCAGGCGCGTGCCGTCCGGCGACCAGCGCGGCGAAATAATCGGTTCACGCGAGCGCAGCGCCACCTGGGGATTCTGGCCGTCGGCATCGGCAACCTGCAGTTCGTAGGTGCTGCCCTGCTTCAGCACATAGGCGATCCGGGTCGAAAACACGCCGCGCACCCCCGTAATTTTTTCGTAGACACGGTCGGCGATCTGGTGCGCGACACGGCGCAGTTCCTGTTCGGAACCCGAAAAGGCCACGCCGTCCAGCTGTCCGCGCTTGACCGTATCGGCCAGGCGGTAGCGGACGTCGTAACGGCCGTCCGGCGTCTGGTTGATGCTGCCGTAGGCCAGGAAGTCGGCTCCCTTGCCGCGCCAATCGTCATAGCCGACCGTGCTGTCCACTGTCAGGCCGGCGTTCGAGCCGTCGATCAGGCGGAACTGCCCGGTGCGGTTCAGGTCGGCGCGGATCACTTCCGCCAGGGCGTGACCCCGGGTGGCGTCGCCGGCGAAGTCGGCGATGGCCACGGGGTACTGGGTCGCACCCGTCCCTGAAATGTCCACGCGCAACTGGGCGTGCGCCGGGCGGCCTGCCAGCAGGATTGCGAGCAACACCAACAGGCCGAAACCGTAGGTCCTCAGCGCAGCCTGGATCGAGGGTCGGCGATGGGCTGGAGTCATGGTAAGCAATCTCCTGTCAGTCATACATGCGGTAAATAACATCGATCACCGGTTCGTACCTTCCGGTCGAAGGTTTCGGGAAAGGGTTGCAGCGGCGGATACCGGTTTCGACCGCCCGGTCGAAACCGGTATTGCCGGACGACGAGGTCAGGTTCACCGAGGTAACGGCGCCGCTGGAGTTCAACTGTACCCGGTATTGCACGGTGGGGTTGGCCGACCCTGCCCGCGGGGGCGTCGGATATGACACGCCCGGCTGGATGCAGGCCCGCACCTTGGCGCCATAGCCATCGTCGCGCCCGCCGCCCGCCTGGTTGCGGTCGGCCGTGCCGCCGGGTATACCGGCCGCGCCCAGCGCGTCGTTGCGGAAGGCTTCCTTAAGCGCCCGGTCGGCGGCGGCCTTCTTGGCGGCGGCGGCCTTCTCGGCGGCTGCCTTTTCCGCGGCGGCCTTGTCGGCGGCGGCTTTCTCGGCGGCCGCCTTGTCAGCGGCGGCTTTTTCGGCCGCCGCCTTCTTGGCGGCGTCTTCCTTGGCCTTCTTGTCGGCGGCGGCCTTTTCCGCCGCCGCTTTTTCGGCAGCGGCTTTTTCGGCGGCAGCCTTGTCAGCGGCAGCCTTTTCAGCCGCGGCCTTATCGGCAGCCGCTTTTTCCGCCGCGGCCTTAGCGGCGGCGGCCTTTTCGGCATCCTGGCGTTGTTTCTCCAGGCGCTGCTTTTCTTCCAGCGCGGCCTGCTGACGTTCCTTTTCCAGGCGAGCCTGCTCGGCCAACGCGGCTTGGCGGTCCTTTTCTTCCTGTTCTTTCTTCTTGCGCGCCTCTTGCAGCGCGATCTCAGGATCGGGCGTGTCGTCCGGCTTCGGCTGCGCCTGCGGTTGCGGCGGAGGGGGCGG
>NZ_CBCSCA010000020.1:0-72087 GCF_965137885.1 Bordetella sputigena | reverse complement strand
GGGCAGGGATGGGTCATGGCGGTTTCCTGCGAATTGCCGGCTGGCGTGCCGGCCTGCGTGGCGACGGCATGGCCCAGGCCGATGAAAGCGCGGCCGATGTCGTCGGGCCTGCCGCCACAGCTTAACGCCGCCTTGCTGACACTTCCATGGTTTGCGTGGCCGCGCGACTCCGTCCCGCCACGGCTTGCACGATGCACCCGGCCGCCCGCGGCCGTTGTGCGATGAGCGCCATGGCCCGCTCGCCAAAGCCGCGCGCGGCGGCCCCGGCCTATCCGGGGGCGAAGACGCCCGCCGCCCGCGCCAGCCAGACGCACGCATGCAGGGCCAGGCCGATCAAGCCGCCCACCAGCATGCCGTTGAAGCGGATGTACTGCAGATCCCGCCCTATGCTCAACTCCAGCTCATCGACGAACTGGCGCTCATCCCAGTTGCGCACCGTCTGCGCGATATGCTCGGTGATGCCCTGGCGCAAGCCCGCCGCCAGGCGTTCCGCGCCGTCCAGCACATGCTGGTTGATGGCATCCCGCAAGGCCGGCTCGGCCGCCAGATTGCGCCCCAGCGCCGTCAGCGTCTGCTCCAGATGCCGCCCCAGGGCGGAATCGCCGCCGGAAAGATCGCGCCGCAGCGCCTCCCGCACTTCATCCCAGATGCCTTGCACATAGGCGCGCACCTGTTCGTGGGCAATGATGCGTTCCTTGATCTGCTCCACCTGCGCCTGCAATTGCGGATCGTCGCGCAGCCGTGCGACGTAAGCGCCCAGCCAGGCTTCGTAATCGCGCCGCAGCGGATGATCCGGCTGCGCCAGTACGTCGCGCAATTCATCCAGCAGCGCGCGCGCCAGCCGGTCGGCCAGCGTGTCGGCGATATCGTCGACCGGCCTGACCAGGTTCAGGGCCTTGGCCATGCGCGGCCATTCCTTGCGCGCGTATTTGACCATCAGCGCCGATGCGCGGTCCTTGACCTGTTCCCCCTGCAGATATGCCGCCAGGCGGTTCAGCGCCTCGTCCAGCAGCGCGTGATGGCGTCCGTCGCGCGCCAGCAGATCGAACAGCTCGCCCGCGGTCTGCGCCGCATTCCATTCGCGCAGCTTGCCCACCACGAAGCCGTGTATGCCTTCGCGCACCGCCTGCTCGTCCAGCAGGTCCATGGCGCGCAGCGCCCAGACCCGCGCCGTCGCCGCCACCACGCGGGCCTGGCGCGGGTCGCTCAGCCACTGCCCCAGCCGTGTCGCCGGGTCGAACACGCGCAGCCGCTCCAGCAGCGACACGGGGTCGAGGAAGTGATCCCGCACGAAGACCGACAGATTGTCGGCGATGCGCGCCTTGTTGGATGGAATGATGGCGGTGTGCGGGATCGGCAGCCCCAGCGGACGGCGAAACAACGCCACCACGGCGAACCAGTCGGCCAGCGCGCCTATCGTCGCCGCTTCACAGAAGGCGCGCACCCAGGTCCAGATGCCCTGGCCGCCCATGGCGTAGCTGAGCGCCACGCCGGCCAGCGTCGCGAGCAGCGACGCCAGGGCCCAGGTCTTCATGCGGCGCAAGGATGTTAGGCGTGGATCGACGGGCAACGATGGACCTCCATGCAGCGGGCGGCGATAGGCAGGCAAGGCCGACCGGCCGCGCGGGACTGCGTTGATCAAAGACGGTTAGTATCTACCATCACGGCATCACGGCACGACGCGGCGTTGCACGGCACGGCAGCTACGGCGACAGTGGCGCGGGCGCGGCGCGATCGCGATCGGCGTCGCGTTTGCAAGCAACGGTCCCGCGCCGCCGCTGGCCGGCATGGCGTGGATTTCGCCCTGGCGGGCGGCTGGCATCAAAGGAGATAAAGCATGAAAGTCGCGGTCATGGGAGCCGGCGCGGTCGGCTGTTACTTCGGGGCCATGCTGGCCCGCGCGGGGCACGACGTCGCGCTGATCGGCCGGCCGGCGCATGTCGAAGCCGTCCGCGCCCAGGGCCTGTTCCTGGAAGCCAGGACTTTCCAGGAACACGTCCCCATGCGGGCCGGCACCGGTCCCGATATGGCGGAGGGCGCCGACATCGTGCTTTTCTGCGTCAAATCCGCCGACACCGAAAGCGCGGGGCGCGCGCTGGCGCCCCATCTGGGCGCGGATACGCTGGTGCTGAGCCTGCAGAACGGCGTCGACAACGCCGAGCGCCTGCAGGCCCTGATCCCGCGGACCGTCGTCCCAGCCGTCGTCTACGTCGCCACGGAAATGGCCGGCCCCGGCCACGTCAAGCATCATGGACGCGGCGAACTGGTCATCGGTCCGTCGGCCGGCAGCCGCCGCTTTGCCGACGAATGCGCGGCCGCCGGTGTGCCGGTGGAGATTTCCGACAACGTCATCGGCGCGCTATGGGCCAAGCTCATCGTCAACTGCGCCTATAACGCCCTGTCGGCAATTGCCCGCATGCCTTACGGCGAACTGTACGAAGGGCAAGGCATCCAGCAGGTGATGCGCGACGTCGTGCACGAGTGCCTGGCCGTGGCCCAGGCGGAAGGCGTCCAGGTCCCCGGCGACAGCTGGGCGGCCATCCTGAAGATCGTCGACACCATGCCGACCCAGTTCTCTTCCACCGCCCAGGATCTGATGCGCGGCAAGGCGACGGAAATCGATTACCTGAACGGGTACATCGAACGCAAGGGACGCGAGCGCGCGATCGCCACGCCCGTCAATCGCGTCCTGCATGCATTGGTGAAGTTGCTGGAAGGCCGTCAATAGCGCCTGCCTGGGCGCGAACCGCCGGCCCGCATATTGATCCGGCCTGGTCCAGGCCCGTCGGCATGGCGGCATCGATGCCGGACTATCGGCCGGGGCCCCGCGGCCCGCGGCGTGGCGTCAACGGCCCGCCGCGCAGCGCGCCCGCGCGGCATCCAGGCTGACGGCCGCCGCGCGCATGCGCGCGGCCTGATCGCCACGATCCTGCGGCAGCTTGCCGGAAGCGAACGCCAGCACCACGTTGTCCGGCATATTGCCCACATAGGCCTGGCCCACGCAGGAACAATAGCCTTCCCACGCGCTGGAGGATTTCGGCGCATAAGGGTCCAGTTGCGGCTTGCGTTGCAGCAGCGAGCGGCATTGCTGCACATTGCCCGGCACCAGCTTTTGCCGCAGCGCCGACAGGTTTCCCGACGGCGATGCGTCGGCCCGGCTATCCGCCCGCGCATCGCCGGGCCAGCCCAGCACGGCGCCGGCCAGCACGCAGCCTCCGAGTCCGGCGAGCAAGCGCAGGAATCCCCGCGACATGAGCGGGGAGGGCGGCGGATAGGGCGCATCCCGCGAAATACGGCTGAGTATCATGATCATGACCCATGTGGCGGACCGCCCGGACGGGCGTGAACCTGCATTATTGTGGGCAGGAAACGTGCCGCAACAAAGGCGAAATAGGCCGACATATCGGCCGCTGATCCGCCTTAACGAAGCGCCCGCGCGGCCACGGCGGCACGGCCGGCCCGCCGCGCCGGCGCATGAAGGGCGCCATCACCAGGGCTTTCCGTCTTCCCGCGGGAGCGGCGCGAGCGAGCAGATACAATGCCCCGACGCCATCGCGTCTGTCCGGAGGAGATCCTGATGTCCTACATGCTGCTTATCGTCGAGCCGCGCGGCCAGCGCGCCCAGCGCTCGGAAGCCGAAGGCCGCCAGGTCTACGACCAGATGCGCGGCTTCGCGGCGGACCTGCAGGCGCGCGGCAAGCTGCTCGCCTGCGAATCGCTGGCGGACGACCGCGAAGGTACCCGCCTGCAGATACGCGAAGGCCGCCAGCGCCTGACCGACGGGCCTTTCGCCGAGGCCAAGGAAATGGTTGGCGGTTTTTTCCTGCTGGACTGCGACACGCGCGAAGAGGCCCTGGCCATCGCCGCCGCGTGTCCCGCCGCTGCGTGGTGCACCGTAGAGGTCCGCCGCGCCGCGCCCTGCTACGAGTAAGGCCATCGTGCACTATCAGGCCGCCATCGAAACCGTATGGCGCCAGGAGGCCGCCAAGGTGATCGCGGGCGTCGCGCGGCTGGTGCGCGACGTCGGCCTGGCCGAAGACTACGCGCAGGACGCGCTGGTGGCGGCGCTGGAGCATTGGCCGCGCACCGGCGTGCCCGACAATCCCGGCGCCTGGCTGATGACGACGGCCAAGCATCGCGCCCTGGACCGTCTGCGCCAGGATGCCTTGCATGCGCGCAAGCATGAAGCGCTGGCCCACGACATGGATGCCCTGCAGGCCAGCGTGGAGCCGGACTTCGTCGACGCCCTGGACGCGGCTCGCCAGGACGACATCGGCGACGATCTGCTGCGCCTGATCTTCATCGCCTGCCATCCGGTGCTGTCCAGGGACGCCCGCGTGGCGCTGACGCTGCGGCTCCTGTGCGGCTTGACCACGGACGAGATCGCCCGCGCCTTCCTGGTTGCCGAGCCCACCATTGCGCAGCGCATCGTGCGCGCCAAGCGCACGCTGACCAAGGCCGGCGTGCCTTTCGAGGTGCCGCCCGCCCATCAGCGCGCCGAACGGCTGGCTTCGGTATTGGAAGTGATCTATCTGGTTTTCAATGAAGGCTATGCGGCGACCGCCGGCGACGACTGGATGCGGCCGGCGCTATGCCGCGAGGCGATCCGCCTGGGACGCGTGCTGGCGGGCCTGGCGCCCGACGAAAGCGAAGTCCATGGCCTGGTGGCCTTGATGGAGCTGCAGGCCTCGCGCCTGCCCGCGCGCGTGGACGCGCAAGGCGCGCCGGTGTTGCTGGCCGACCAGGACCGTGGCCGCTGGGATGGCGAACTGGTCCGCGGCGGCCTGGATGCGCTGGCGCGCGCGGAGATGCTGTGCGCGGGGAGCGCGCATCGGTCTCCGCGGATTCCGCCGGCGCCCGCGGCCGCCGGGTCCTCCGGGACCCCGGAAGCGTCGGGGGCTTCCCGGTCCTCCGCGCAGTACGGCACGTACAGCACGTACGGACCGTACGTGCTGCAGGCGGCGCTGGCCGCCTGCCACGCCCGCGCGCCGACGGCGGCCGATACGGACTGGACCCGCGTGGTGTCGCTGTATGACGCCCTGATGCAATGCGCGCCATCGCCGGTAGTGGCCTTGAACCGCGCCGTCGCGATCGGCATGGCCCTGGGGCCGGCCGCCGCGTTGCCGCTGGTCGAGGCCCTGGCGGGCGATCCCGCCTTGCAAACGTATCCGTGGCTGTCCAGCGTGCGCGGCGATCTGCTCGCCAGGCTGGGCCGCAAGGCGCTGGCGCGCGCGGCCTTCGAGCAAGCCGCCGCCCTGACGCGCAACGCCCGCGACCGCGACATGTTGCTGGCGCGGGCGCGGGCGTTGGAGGACGACGGCGGCGAATGAGGCCGGCTGGCGCGCCGGCGCGGGTTCGTCCTCGGGATCGAACCGGCCCGCCGCGTCGCCGCCGGGTCGCCGGACCCGTATGCTCAGTGACCGGTGCCGTCGCCGCGGCGGCTGGTCTCGAACAGGAACCAGGTGCGCTGTTCGGTCTCGTCGATCCAGTTCTCGATCAGGCTGGCGGTGGCGATGTCGCGGTGCTCGTCGCACAGATCATGCACTTCGCGCATGAAGCTGGTCAGGTTCTTGTTGTCGTCCTGCAGTTCGGCCAGCATGTCCAGCGGCTGCACATACTCGGCATCGTTGTCCAGCAGGCGCTGGGTGCGGGCGATATGGCCGATGGACTTCAGCGTGGAGCCGCCCAGCTTGCGGATGCGCTCCGCGATCGGATCGGTCATGGCGAAGATTTCGGTGGCCTGTTCATCCAGCAGCAGGTGATAGTCGCGGAAGTGCGGGCCGCTGACGTGCCAGTGGAAGTTCTTGGTCTTCAGATACAGCGCGAACACATCCGCCAGCAGGCGGTTCATGGCGCCGGCGATATCGCGGGTACCGTCGGAGGAGATGTCCGACGGCGTGGCCAGAGGCGCCAGGCGGCGCTTCTCTAGGCTGCTTTTCTTCGCCGAGTTCTTGGTATTGCTTGCGGGTTTCTTCATGGGTATCACCTGGGAGAAGCCGTCTTGGGAAGATCCCATCCGGCTGGATGGGCCAAGCGGCAGTCTAGCTCAGGTTTCGCTCGTGGAGGGCGTCGTCTTGCGCGCGCGCCGCGGCCGGGCGGCGGTTTTGCGGGGAGCCCTGGCCTTGGGCCCGGGTGCGTCGTCAGGCGTCACACCGCCGGATGACGCGTTGGCGGCGGGCTCCGATGCTTCCGCGGCAGGTAGCGGCAAGGGTTCCTGCAGGGGCGCTTGCAAGGGCTCCTGCACGGGCTCGCGAGCGGCGGTTCGCGAGGATGCGCGCGCGGGCCTTCGTCGCGCGGGCCGTTGCGCCGGCTCCCGCGGCGACTGTTGTGAGGGCTCCAGCCCGGGCGCTTGCGCGGCCGCCGGCATGGGCTCCCGCGAGGGCTCCCGCATAGGTTCCTGCGTGGGCTCGCGCGTGGACTCCTCCATGGATGCACGCGTGGACTCGTGCGCGGACTCCTCCATGGGGTCGTGCGGCGTCGCGTCCCTATCGGCGACGCTCCTGTCGGCCGCCGCGGTCGTGCGCGTGCGCCGCCGGCTGGACCGCGTGGGCTTATCGCGCAGCACCGGCGCCTCGGCTTCCGCGGCCGCCGCCGATGGCGTGGCGGCGGACGTGGCCGATGCGGACGTCGCCGCGAACCTGCCTTCGTTCACCGCGGCCTCCGCCAGCCCTCGGGGGCCTTGGCCCGCGATGCTGGCGCGATAAACGTAGGTGCCGGACTTCTCATCCCGCCCCACGTCCAGCAGTCCGCGCGATTGCGCTTCTTCCAGCAGATTGCCGAAAGCCCGGAAGCCGTAGTACGACTCGTTGAAATCCGGCTTGCGGCGCTTGATGGCGTCCTTCAGCGCCGAAGCCCAGATCTTGCCGGTATCGCCGCGTTCGGCCATCAGCGCTTCGAAGGTCTCTACCGCGATGTCGATGGCCTGCGTCTTGCGTGCCTCGGTGTCTTCCTTGCGGCGCCGGTCGTCGCCGCCGCGCCGCCCGCCCGCGCTTTCGCGCGCGACGCCACGCGACGACGTACGGGCGCTTTCGCGCACCAGGTCGTCATAGAAGATGAACTCGTCGCAGTTGGCGATCAGCAGGTCCGAGGTGGAATGCTTCACGCCGACCCCGATCACATGCTTGGCGTTTTCGCGCAGCTTCGACACCAGCGGAGAAAAGTCGGCGTCGCCGCTGATGATCACGAAAGTGTCGACGTGCGACTTGGTATAGCAAAGGTCCAGCGCGTCCACCACCAGGCGTATATCGGCGGAATTCTTGCCCGATTGCCGTACGTGGGGGATTTCGATCAGCTCGAAATTCGCCTCGTGCATGGCGGCCTTGAACGACTTGTAGCGGTCCCAGTCGCAATACGCCTTCTTGATAACGATGCTGCCTTTGAGCAGCAGGCGTTCCAGCACCAGGCGGATATCGAATTTTTCATGGCTGGCGGCGGGGGCCAGCTCGCGTACCCCCAGCGCCACGTTCTCGAAATCGCAGAACAGCGCCATGCTGACGTTATCGTGGGAAGAACTCATCGACTCTCCAGTTGCTCATCGCTTTATCGCTTTATCGCTTCGTTGCTTTGTTTCTTTGATGCTTTTGGCTTGGCGCTTAACCCTTTGCGCTTACCGGCGGCTTCGCCCGAGCGCTGCCAGCGCTTATCCGCCGCGGGCCAGGCGCAGGGCGTGCTCGCGGACATCGGCGGGCCAGGATGCCATGCATTTCGTCATGGCCGGTGCATCGCCCGCGAACAGGGCGCGCGTGGCTTCCTCGAAACCCGCCATGTCGCCGGCCATGGCCGACATGAATCGATAGGCCGCTTCGCGCCTGTCGCGCTCGCGCAAGCCATGATCGCGCATGCCCGCTTCGACCAGCTTGCGCAAGGCGACGGATGCGCCGCCGGGCTGGGCGTTCAGCCACTCCCAATGGCGCGGCAACAGGGTGACCTCGCGCGCGATCACGCCGAGCCGCGGCCGCCCGCGCCCGCGCCCGCGCGGCGCCGCGGCGTCCGGCGTGGATGCCCCCGGCGTGGATGCCCCCGGCGCGGATGCCCCCGGCGCGGATACTCCCGCCGCGGGTGCGCCTGGCGCGGTAGCCTTCCGCGCGCCGGCCTGGGCCTGGGGCCGCGACGCGGCGGCGCCCGAGGCCGTGGCGGCTTCCATGGCGGCGTGGGCACGCGCCAGCCGTTCCAGCACATCGTCGCGCGTGCCGCGCGTGTCGATATCGACCACGCGTCCGGTCGTGTCGTCGAAGGTCAGTACATTGGCATGTTGCAGGGCGGCCTCTTCGAGCGCCGCCTTGACGGCCAGCGCGACGTCGGCGAGCGGGCCCGCCGCCAGCCGCCGGTGTCCGGCGAAGGCGGTGCATGGGGTATGGACGGTAAGCGTCATGGTCGATCGGAGCGGCGACGGCCGCTTCTGCAGGAAGGAATCGGAAATCCGCGAGCTGCAAGAAAACCGGCGGAGCGTGTGGAGCCCAGGGAGAGTGCAAGGCCACCAACTAATTTTACCCGGATTAAATTTAAACGTCCATGCCCGCCCGCCAACATCGGAAACGCCCTGAAACCGGGTGGACGCCGTCCGCATGGAATTTGCTCGCCACGAGCGAGTCGAAGTGGGTAGAGTAGCGATCGTATTTCCGCCGCCGCATCGCGCGCGGGGGATATGGAGCAACAGATGAAGATCTTGACTTTGCGAACTGCCGTCGCGGCCTTGGCGCTGGCGACGGCCGCCGGCGTTTCGTCGCCCGCCATGGCCCATGGATATGGTTATTACCATGGCGGCTGGCGCGGTTCGTCGGCGGGCTGGTGGGTGGGCGGCGCGCTCGCGCTGGGCGCCGCCGGCGCCATTATCGCCGCGAACTCGCGTCCCGCGGTCGTATATACCGCACCGGTATATGCGGCGCCCGTGTATGCGGCGCCACCCGTCGTCTATACCGCGCCCGTCTATTCCGCGCCGGTCTATGCGGCCCCGCCCGTGGTCTATTCCCCGCCGCCGCCGCCGGTCTACACGCCGCCGCCCGCGCCGCCCAGCAGCCTGATCGCCTACCCCGCACGCGGACAGAGCCAGGCCCAGCAGACGCGCGACCGCAGCGAATGCCAGGGTTGGGCGATGAACCAGAGCGGCTACGATCCGGTACACCCCAACCAATGGACCACCGGTGTGATGGTGGATTCCTATAACCGCGCGATGTCCGCCTGCATGACGGGGCGGGGCTATTCAGTGAGCTGACAGCGAGCCGTCCGGCGCGTGATCGACCGCGCCGGCCGGTCGCCTCGCGCGCCGCTATTCCACCTTGCCGATCTTGCGGACCGCTTCGGTCATCTTCGCGGCGTCGGCGTCCCAGTATTGCTGGAACTGCGGGGCATCCAGGTACAACACCGGGCTGCCCGCCTGCTGGATGGTATCCCGCACCTTCGCGTCCTTCGCCGCCGCTTCGGCCGCCGCGCGCAGTTTGCCGACGATGGGTTCCGGAGTGGCCGCCGGCACGAACAGCCCCGACCACTGCGCGAACGTGACGTCATAGCCCAGCTCCTTCAGCGTGGGCACATCGGGCAGCGCCGCCAGACGCGTGTCGCCCCACGTGGCCAGGGCCCTGACCTTGCCTGCCTGGATGTATTGCAGGACCGAAGCGGGCCCGGTCGATACCGCCTGTACCTGGCCACCCAGTAGCGCGACGATGGCGGGACCGGCGCCGCCGTAGGGCACGTGCAGCACCTTGATGTCCGCGGCGCTGCGCAGCATTTCCATTGGCACGTGCATGGTGCCGTAGTTGCCCGACGATCCGTAGCTGACGGGCGTGGCGTCGGGCCGGCGCAGATCGTCGATGAACTCGCGCGCGGTCTTCCACGGGCTGTCGGCACGCACCACCAGTACGGTGGGATCCGCGGTGAAACGCGCGACAGGCTTGAACTGGCGCAGCTGGTACATCGGCGAGCGGCCCAGTATGCGGTCGGCCTCGGGGATGATGGAAATGGAAGACAGCGCCATCAGTACCGTGTAGCCGTCCGGTTCGGCGCGCGCCACCACGCCCATGCCCAATCCGCCGCCGGCGCCGGCGCGGTTCTCCACCACCACGGTCTGCTTCAGCGTGCGGCTCATGGCGTCGGCGACGGGGCGTGCCACGGTATCGGCGACCCCGCCTGGAGGGAAGGGCACGATCATCGTGATGGGTTTGGCGGGCCAGTTGTCCTGCGCGTGGCAGAGGGTAGCGGCGCATAGCGCCAGCGCGGCGGCAGCCGCTTTCAAGGTCGATCCCATGTGTCTTCTCCGGATTGTTTTGTTTTCGACGCCTGTGCCGGCGTTTGCCTGTATCGGCTGGCGGTGCGCACGGCGCCGGTTGGCAGCCGCCGTCGCGCATAGGGCGGATCGCGCGCGACGTGGGCTGGCGCTAGTCTAGCCGCTGGCGTGGGTCCGCGGTACCGGCGTTTCGCGGTCGTGCCGATGGCTGGGCATAGCAGCGTTTAATCGATGCCATAGAAGTATTTGCCTTTCGTGGGAACCCGGCTTCACCTAAGCTGTCGATCCATAGGTACCGGGCAGCTTCGCGCCGGTAGGCAAGGATAAGGAGCAGCGGTAATGAATGAGTTTTTCAAAGGATTGATCGGCGCGGAATTGACTCTGCTTGGTGTTTCCAATCAGGCGCTCCCGCAAAGCGTGGCTTCGGAACCGGCGCGCGTCCTGCCGCGAACCGAGTCGCGCGCCGCGCGCGTGACGACGGTCGTTCAGCAAGATGAAAGCGCGGTGGACGGCAAGGCCTCCGTCGAATTCAATGAAAGCCACTACCGCATCGCGGCGGGCTGATCAGCCGTGGCGTGGGTTCAACGCCGCGGCCCGATCATGATGGGGCGCGGGGCGGCGGGTTCCATGCGCTCGGCATCGGGCACCTCGATACGCAGGTCGCCGCGCGCCCTGCCCACGCAGGGCAGTATCCAGCCCTCCGACATTTCTTCCGCCGTCAGGCCCGGCCTACCGCCGGGATAGGCGACTTCCCCCTCGACCAGAAAGCACATGCAGGTGCGGCAGGTGCCGTTGCGGCAGGACGCCGGCAGCCGGATACCGGCGCGCGCGGCCGCCGCGACCAGCGCTTCGTCCGCGCCGGCCTGGAAGCGCCAATCCGCTGGCGCCAGCGTCACGGCGTGGAGGACGTGCACATCATCGTTCATGCGGCGATTCTAGTGGCAACGACGGCTCGCCGCGCCCATCCCACGCCCCTCCCACGCCCATCCCGGGTCCGGGCTCATCCCGGGTCCAGGCCCATCCCAGGCGCAGGTTCACACCAGGCCCGTCCTGGACTCAACGCAGACGTACCCCAGGCGCCGCGGCCGAATGGACCGGCGTTCAACGCCGCGCTACACTCCGGATTCCTGATGGTTATGAATCACATAACTGAAATTCATGGATCTTTCGCTCCGGGATCTCTCGTATTTTCTGGCGGTAGTCGCCCACGGCCATCTGGGGCGCGCGGCGTCCGCCTGCGCCGTCACCCAGCCTGCCTTGTCCAAATCGCTCAAGCGCCTGGAGGATGAAACCGGCCTCGCGCTGTTCGACCGGGCGGGCCGCGCCATCCGGCCCACGTCCGCGGGACTGGCTTTCGCCGAGCATGCGCGCAAGGTGGTCAATCAGTACGAGGACGCCGTGCGGCATGCGCAGGGGCTGCGCAGCGGCGGCGGCGGGCTATTGCGGCTGGGCGCCACCGCCGCCACCATGGACACGGTCGTGATGCCGGCGCTGCAAGTGCTGCTGCCGAAGCAGCCGGCGTTGCGCGTCGTCCTGACGCTGGGGCTATCCGATGAACTGCCGGATCTGGTCGAGCGCGGCGACCTGGACCTGGCCGTCGCGCCGGCCGACGGCGCCCGCGGCGGCGTGCTGCGCCAGGACGCCATGGGCCACGATTTGCTGCGCCTGGTCGCCAGCCGCCGCAATCCGCTATTCAAACGATCGGCGCTGGGCCTGGTGGATCTTGCCGACCAGCGCTGGATACTTCCCAAGCGTACGTCGGTGGCGCGCCAGCGCCTGGATGCATCTTTCGCGCGCGCCGACCAGCCCTTGCCGCGCGCCGCGCTGGAGGTCGACTTCATTTCAGCGGGCGCCCTGAAACTGGTCGCCGGCACCGATTTGCTGACCGTGGCGCCCGACTCCCTGCTGGAGGATGCCGGCGACACCGGCGTGGCGGCCTTGCCGCTGGATGCCGCGCTGCCGCTGAAGCGCGATATCTCGCTATTGAGCCGGCGCCGGGCGGTCTGGTCGCCCATGATGAAGGCCTTCCGCACCGTATTGAGGAGCCGGTCTTGAGCAGCCTGGACAGGGATGAACGATCCGTCGCCGACTATCTGCGCGGCATCGCGCTGGCCATCGTGACCGGCCTGCTCGGCGCGCTGGCCGCGCACGCCTTTCGCTGGAGCCTGGACCACGCGACGGAGCGCTTGTTCGACTCCACCGCCGACATCACGGAGGTCTTCGCCGGCCTGCCCTGGTACGCGCGCGTCGCCTTGCCGACGCTGGGCGGCGCCATCGCCGCGCTTATCCTGGTGCAGGCGCAGCGGCGCGAAAAGCGCGCTGGCGTCGTGTCCGAATACCTGGAAACCATCGATGGCAAGATGGCCAGCATTCCGGTGCTGCCTTCGGTGTTGCGCTGCCTGTCCTCGTTCTTCTCCATCGTGTCCGGCGGCTCCATCGGCAAGGAGGGGGCCATGGTGCAGTTGTCGGCCACCTTAGGCTCCGCCTTTTGCAAGCGCGTGCTGCCCGGCCTGCGCGGCGCCGATTTCCGGCTGGCGGTGGCGATGGCGGCCACCGGCGGCCTTACCGCCGTGTATCACACGCCCCTGGCCGCGGCCATCTTCGTCGCCGAGATCGCCTTCGGTTCGCTCGAATTGCGACGCATCGGCTACCTGTTCACCGCCGCGGTCGCCTCGGCCTGGCTGACCAGCATGCTGGGCCAGTTCAATCCCTTGTATGACTTGCCGGCCTATGCCTTCGACGTGACGGGCAGCGCCGTGCTGGCCGTGGTCGCGCTGGGGCTGACGGCAGGCGCGGTCGGCTCCGCATTTCTCTGGTGCATGCGGCTGGCACGCAAGCTGTTCGCGCACCTCTTTTCTTCGTTGGCCTGGCGCATGAGCCTGGGCGGCCTGCTGGTGGGCATCATTACGCTGGCCGCGCCGGACGTCACCGGCAACGGTTTCGCGCCCATCGCCCGGCTGCTGGATGGCCACGCGATGGCCACGCCGCTCCTGATACTGCTGGTATTGAAGGTGATCGCCACCGCGGCCACGGTGGGGTCGGGCGCCATCGGCGGCTTGTTCACGCCGTCGCTCTTGATCGGCGCCTTGACCGGCGCCGTCTGCGCGCCCCTGGCCGCGCAGGTCTTCGGCATCCAGGACGGCGTCGTGCTGCTGGGCGTGCTGGGCATGGCGGCCTCGCTCGCCGCCACGACGCAGGCGCCGCTGATGTCTACCCTGATGGTTTTCGAGATGACGAGCGAGCCTACCTTCGTCTTCCCGCTGATGATCGCGACGGTGGCGGCCTATGCCGTTTCCATGCTGTTCCGCCTGACGGGCACCTACGAAGTCATCGCGCGGCATCGCGCGCGCGATCTGCGGCGCACCCTGCTGGTGGACGCGACGGCAAGGGGCGTGATGCGCCCCGTCGGGCTGGTCGCCCCGCTATCGGCGTCGCTGGACGAGGCATTGCGGATCGGCCTGGCGCAGCGCAACCGGTTCGTCTTCCTGGTCGATGAGGCCGGGCGCTTCGCCGGCGCGGTCTGGGTGAATGACCTGATGGCACGGGTCAATGCGGGCGAAGGCCGCGAGGCCACGCTGGCGCGCATGGCGACCATGGACTTTCCGGTTGTCTATGCCGATCAACGGCTATTGGACGTATGGCAGACGGTGGTCGAGTCGCCCGCCGAACGCACTCCCGTGTTGAGCGATCGAGAAGGACGCCAGGTGGTGGGCATGCTGTACAAGAGCGAGCTGCTCAAACAGGCAGGCAGCCTGTTCAACTAAGCAATCTCTGTTTCATGGCCTTTGCCGCGCCACGCCGCGCGACGTGACGTTCATCCTCCCGTTCAGCCTTCCTGGCGCCGGGCGTAGAACCGCAACGGTGGTTCAGCGCGATGCCCCTGGATGGGCACACGGGTTGCGCGCGTCGTCCAGCCTTGGGCGTCGAAGGAGACAGCCGTGAAATACTGGTTACCGGCCATCAGCTTGTCAATGTGCTTCATGGCATGGAACGGCGGCGTCCATGCCCAGGAATCGGATCGTGGCGATGCGGCCTTCATGGCGAGCGCGGCGCAGGCCGGCGCGTTCGAAATCGCCGCCAGTCAGCTGGCGCTGCGCAAGGCCGAACATGATGAGGTCAAGGGCTACGCGCGCACGATGCTGCGGGAGCACGCCGACGTAGCGAAGCAGCTCCAGGCGCTGGCGGCGTCCCGGAATGTCGCCTTGCCGTCCGGCCTGTCGACCCGTCAGCAGGCCGTCATGGATTCCCTGCAGGCGCGGACCGGCGCCAGTTTCGACCGGCAATACGCCGACGACATCGCTGTCGCCGCGCATCAGGAAGCGGTCGGGCTGTTCGTCGATGCCGCCGAACACGGCAAGGATCCGGAGATCAAGGCCTTCGCGCAGCAGACCTTGCCCAACCTGAAGGCGCATCTGGACGCCGGCATGGCGCTGCGCAAGAGCCTCGCGGCCAGCGGCAAGGCAAGCCCGGAAGCGCGCGCGCCCGGCGCCGATTCCGCCATGCCGGGCACCGTATCGCCGGCATCGCGCGAAGCGCCGCCTACCCTGTTGCCGGGGGACAAAGGCGCTCCTCGGCCCTAGTGCATGCCGGCGACGACCTCACGCCGCGCCGGTAAGCCGGCTCGCTGCCCCCAAAAGGGGGCTTTATTTCCCTTTGAGGCGGCCCAAAGCAAAAAAAGCGCGCCGTTTCAGCGGCGCGCTTCATTCTTCACCAGAGCCGCCGCGTGCCTTTACGGCGGCACGGCCATCTCTTCCAGGGCGCGGATACCGTCCAACGCGGCATCGGTGGGCGTACGGAATACGAACTGGGATTGAATCACCTGGGGCACCGTCGTCTTACCCGTGTCGACGACTTCGACTTCCCAGCGGAAGCCCCCCTGCATGGTGGGCGCCAGCCATAGCGTCGCCCGGGAGTGGGGGGTTTCCTTCGTCAAGATCTTCATTGCATTCCGATCCCCGCCGACGTGTGGTCAGGCTAGATGTGCCACGGTGGCGATTTCTTCCTTGCGTTGCTGCATTTTCTTGGCAATGCCGCGCAGGTCGACGTTCAACACCACCAGCTTGGGAAAGAGTTCGCCTTCCTCTTCTTCGATGTGGTGGCTGATGTAGTCGCCCAGCACTGATACGCGGGCGTGGAACAACGGATCGTCGCTGGTCATGCCCTGGATCTGCGCGATCAGGTTGCGTGCCACGCCGTGTTCGACGACGGCCTTGTCCAGCAGGCGGCCGAAGGCGGCCGGATTCTGAGCACGGACGTAGGGATAGAACAATTCTTCTTCGATCTGAGCCAGGACGGTCAGAGTCATGCAGGCTTCGTGGGCGATCGACTCGCGGATTTCCGGATCGGCCGTTTTCCCGAAGTCCTTGAAGAGCTTCTTGATCGTGGCGTGATCGTCCAGCATCAGGGTCAGGGCATCGCGTTGCGCGAGAGGGATTTCCGCCTTATTCATACTATTCTCCTGGTTCACGGGGGGCCGCAATGGCGCGGCGCGGCATCAAAGCAAGCACCGTGCCCGGGATCGCTTCGAATCTAACGTTTCTGGCCCGAACGATTGTCCACGGGCGGCGCTCCGGGGGTCTGCCGGCCCGGATCCCTGACGTCGGCCGCGTCGACGCCCGGGGGAAATGTCTTTTCCGCCGTGGAGTTAGGATCGATCGGGCGGTTCTGCAGCGAGCGCGCGGGTGGCTCTGAACGGGGTCCTGTGTCGGGACGTAAAACTGCGTGATCTTGTGCGTCGCCGCTGTGGTCGGTGGCGGCCTTTTCGGCGGGGCGCCGCTCTGTGTCGCGCTGCGTCGTCATGGGATGCTCCTGGCATATCGCGGTGGTGGATCTGGCCTTAGCGCAGGCCCCGTGCCTGTCCGTCCGTGCGTCCTGTTGGCAAGAATTGCGCATCATGGATGAGTACGGCGTCCTCAGCGCTTACCGGTCCGCCCGCGACCAACCGGCGCTGGCGTTCCACTTCTTCCGGTATGCACTTGCGGCGGCGCAGGATCCAGGGCGTGCCGGCCAGCGCCGCGCGCAGCACGCGGAAGGCCTCGCCACGCGGGCGGCAGGCGCGCAGCACGGCGCGCGTTTCGGCCAAGGCGGCACGCGCGGGCAGGCGCAGCCACGCCGTCCAGATGGCGTTGCGGCTGAGCAGGCGCACCCGGCCCGGCCGGTCACGGTTGGGCGATGGGTGATGCCACGTAGCAATATGCCCGGCATAGAGCATGTCCCATCCCAGCGTCGCGAGGTCCAGCGTCAGCAGCGCTTCTTCGCCGCCGATGAAGTAGCGAGGCTCGTAGCCGCCGGCCTGCAGATAGGCCTGGCGCCTGACGATACAGGCGCCGGCCATGAAGCCCAGCAGACGCATGGTACCCAGGGGACCCGGACCCAGCGGGCTGCGCGCCATGATCTCGCACGTCGGGTCCGGTCTGCCTTCAGGGCCGACGCGCACGCAGGCGCTGATAATGCCGGCGCGCGGCGCGGCGTCGAGCAGGCGCTCGGCTTCCGCCAGGGCGCCGCTTTCCCAGCAGGTGTCGTCATCGCAGAAGGCGACATAGGGCGTGGTGGCGGCCGCGACGCCAAGATTGCGGCCGGCGGCGCCCAGGTTGCCGGGCGCTCGCACCAGTGTCACGGAGGGAAACGCCGCGGTCACGGCATCCGCGGTGCCATCGCGCGAGCCGTTGTCCACCACGATGACCGGAATGCCGGGGTGCCGCCGGAGCAATCGGCCCAAGTTGCCGAGCAGCTCTTCGCGCCGCTCGTACGTCAGGACGACGATGGACACGCGGGAGGATGTTGCGTTCATGGCCGTGGCGGTGTCGTGGCCGGCCGCGCCGGGCCAGCGCTGGTGCGCTGCCCCTCGGCTGGCCGCTCCCCGGTCGGCTGCCCGGTACCTGGGTTTCCCCCTGCCGCCCCTACGGATTCGGGGGCCTGCTTGATCGATTCGCTCAATAGCCAATACCGCTCGGGCGCCGTCGTGTCGCCTTCGTTGCGCGTGATGCCCAGTTCCGGCATCTGGCTGCCATAGGCCGACATGGCGGTCGCCTTGCGGTGCGCGTTCGTATTGGCGAACGCCACGGGCGTCAAACTGATGCCGCGGGTATAGAACTGCACCAGCCTGGCGTGGAGCAGCCCCGGCTTGGTGCGGTACAGCGCGTCTTCGTAGGCGATCCAGCGCCGGGCGGGCCGGGCGGTGAACATGTGCAGGACGGCGTCGGACACCAGCGTGTGGTCGGAATGGAAGAGGCCCAGCGGAAACAGCACCGTGCGGGCGCCGGCTTTCTCCAGCGCGGTGTCCAGGGCTTGCGCCACCTTATCCACCTTGGGCGTGGCGCGCGCCATGGCGCGCAGGTACTGGTCATCCAGGAAAGGCATCCGCACGGGATGGGCCTTGAGCAGATGCAGGGCCTTGTCGTCCTCCGCCAGGCGCCACTTCATGGCCGAGGTGCCGTCGCCGAAACCGCAGCGGCGGTCCCAGTCCGTCAGCGGCGCCGACGCGTCCGGCACCCCGGCGAACACGGTGATGACGGTGCTGCCGGGCGCGCCTGCCAGCACGGCGCCGCAGCCGGCAACCGCGTCGTCCAGATGCGGCGATATCGCCGCGATCGATCCAGGATCATCGATGGGTTGCACCATGGCCTCCCGCGCGTCGCGCGCCTACAGCGGGACATCGGCACGCGCCGGCGCCCGCACGATATCGGCGTTCACGAACTGGCTGAAATAGCGGATCGTGTGACGCAGCCCCTCATCCACCGGCACGCTGGGCGCCCAGCCGAGCTCCCGCGCCGCCAGGCCGATATCGGGGCAGCGCTGGGTCGGATCGTCGGGCGGCAGCGGCTGGAAGTCCAGCGGCACGTGGGTACCCGCCAGTCGCTGGATGCGCTGGGCGATGTCCAGCACCGTCAGCTCCTGCGGATTGCCCAGATTGATCGGGCCGGTCACATCATCCGGGCTTTCCATCAGACGTTCCAGGGCGTCCACCATATCGTCGACATAGCAGAACGCGCGCGTCTGGCTGCCGTCGCCGTAGATCGTGATGGGTTGCCCTTGCAATGCCTGCAGGATGAAGTTCGAAACGATACGGCCGTCGTTCGGCGCCATGCTCGGACCATAGGTGTTGAAGATGCGCGCGATCTTTATCTTCACGCCATACACGCGCGCGTAGTCGTGGAACAGGGTCTCCGCGCAGCGTTTGCCTTCGTCATAGCAGGATCGTATTCCGATCGGATTGACGTGGCCCCAGTAGCTTTCGCGCTGTGGATGCACCTGCGGGTCGCCGTAGACCTCGCTGGTCGATGCCTGCAGGATGCGCGCGCGCGTCCTGCGAGCGAGCTCCAGCATGTTCATCGCGCCCAGCACGCAGGTGCGCAGCGTATGCACCGGCTGGTTCTGGTAATGGATGGGCGAAGCAGGGCAGGCCAGGTTGTAGATGCGGTCGACCTCGGTCTCGAAGGGATCGACGACGTCATGGGTGACCAGGGTGAAACGGGGATTGGTCTTCATGGGCTCGACGTGCTGCACCTGGCCGGTATAGAAATTGTCCAGGCAGATGACGGTATGCCCCTTGTCGAGCAGCCGCGCGCACAGATGCGAGCCGATGAAGCCGGCGCCGCCCGAAACGAGCACGCGCAAAGGACGAGAACGAGCCTGGATCATTGCGTATCTCCCATTAGCCTTGCGAACAGGGCTGTCCAATCCCCCACGAAGCGGTCCATGCCGTAGCGCTCCAGTGCCGTTTTTCTTGCTTCCGCGCCCCAGTCGGCGGCCAGGCGCGGTTCATCTATCAGGGCCTTCATAACATCGATGAGCTGCTCCGGATCGGTATCGATATAGCCGTTGCGGCCATTGACGATGACCCGCGCCAGCTCGGTGGCCGCGAAGCCCACCACCGGCAAACCGGCCATCATGGCCTCGATCAGGGCCAGGCCCAGGCTGGTGTAGCGGATAGGGCTGTAGAAGAAGCGGTAGCGCGATACGAAGGCGCCCACCTCCATATTGGGGATCTCGCCCAGTCCGCCCATGGATGGCGAGTCCATGCCGATCAGGTCCAGCGGCACCTGTTCGCGCGCCTGCTCGAACAGGTCCGCGCCCATGCGGCGGCCGCGCCGGCGCAGGTGATTGATGACGGTGATGCCGCGCGCCACGCTGCCGGCTTGCGGATCGATGCGCGGCGCGGGAACGCCATGCTCGATGACGGCCGTGCGCACCGTGCCGTTGTTCCAGGCCGCGCGGTTGTAGTGCGTGACGTGTACCAGGATGCCGCGCTCATGCCGGAATCCGTGCCCGGTGTCCGTGGGATGCGGCATGGGCGGATCGTGTTCGATGTAGGCGCAGGGCAGCGCAAGCTGCGCCGGCGACAACAGCCGTTCGCGTTCCTCGTAGATGGCGCGCGATTGGTACACCACGCAATCGAATTGCGCGTCGCGGATCGCGTCGGCGTCGATCTCGCGCACGTGCGCGCCCCACGGGATGCGGTTGCCCAGCGCGCCGTAGCCGGGCGGGCTGCCCGCGCGCACCGGCACGATGAATTCGTGAGGCACGCGCGTCAGCGCGTACAGGTAGTTGCCGTGCACGTGCCAGGTCAGGATGCGCAGTGGGCGCGACGGGTCGGAACTACGCGGCATGGCTGGTCCTTGCTTCCAACAGGCTGAGCTTTTCGTCGACGGCGCGCATGACCGCGTCGACCGATACATTCAGGGCGCAGACGTGGCCGATAGGGCAGGTTTCGTGCGCGCAGGGGCGGCAGGACGGATAGTCGGCCAGGACGGTGTGGCGCGCCTGGTCCAGCGGCGCCCAGCGCCTTGTGTCGCTGCCGCAGGCCACGATCACGCTGGGCGTGCCCACCGCGGCGGCGATGTGCGACACGCCGGTGTCGTTGCATACCAGCAGCGGCGCGCGCGACAGCAGCGCGGCCAGGCCGCCCAGCGACGTACGGGCCGTCAGGTCGACGGCGTGCGGCCCCGCCGCTCGCAGGACTTCCGTCGTCAGCGCGCGCTCTCCGGCGCTGCCCGTTACGGCGACACGCCAGCCCAGCCCGGCCAGCCCGGCCAGCCTGGCCGCCACCGCGCCGTAACGGGCAGCGGGCCAGCGGCGTGATCGCAGCCGCGCGCCCGGGTGGATGAAGATGGTGCGTTCCGGCGCGAAGCCGGCTTCGGCGGCGATGCGCCCGGCGTCCGCGTGGTCTTCCGCGGTCAAGGGCATTTCCAATGCGTCGCCATGCACCGGCACGCCCATGAATTGCATCAGCGCGGTATAGCGCAACGGTTCGGGCAGGTCGTCCGGCCAGGGCATGAGGCGGCCCGGCCGCGCCATGCCGGCATGCGGCACGAAGCCAGCATGCGCGCGCGCGCCCAGCGAACGTACGATGGGTAGCGACATCGTGCCGCTGCCGTGCATCTGCACGGCAAGGTCGAACTCGCGCGCCTGCGCTTCGCGATAGAACGCCGGCAGCGCTTCGGGCCGCGCCGCCTGTTCCGGAAAGCCCGGAATACCGGGAAAGGGCAGCAGCTCGTTGAAGTAGCGGTAATAGCGCCGCACGAACGGCCGCGCATTGTCGAGCCCGATCAAGGTAATGTGGGCCTCCGGGCAGTGCTGGCGCAGGGCGCGCAGCGCCGGGATGGCGCACAGCATGTCGCCGAGCTGCAGCGCGCGGAAAACGGCGATGCGGCGTGGCCGTGGATGCCAGAGATCGTCCATCATGGAAAGCCCGCCTTGTAGCGCAGCGACCCGACGATGCGCCAGAAAATCGACAGCGGTGGAATCGCGGCGGACGTCATGAAGATCTCCGCGATATGGTCGGGCGTGCGCCGCGTACCGCGCAGGCGGCGCAGGCTGAACCAGCCCGTCAACGCCAGCCAGGCCAGCAATGCGGCGCAGCCCGCCGCGAACCAGCCCACGGCGAGGGCGGCGACCGCCAGCAGCAGCATGGCGGTCACGGAAAGATAGAACCACGGCGGATGCGGCCGGATCCGCTCCCGATACAAGCGCGGATGCTTCTTGTACAGCAGGGTATCGAACACAATTTTGCGCTGCATGCCTATGCCGACGCCGAAGGCGCCCGGGCGGATCGGATGCACGACAATGGCCTGCGGCGCGCGCGCGATGCGCAGGCCGTGTTCCATCAGGGAAAAATGCAGGTCCGAGTCCTCGCGCCAGGCCAGCTGGAAGCGCGGGTCGAAGCCGCCCACCCGTTCCAGGGCGCCACGCCGCAGGAAGACATTCGCCGTGGCGAACTCGGCATCCTGCAGGCGGCTGGCGTCCAGCTCGTAGTCCGTGGGATTGGGCGGCAGCGGCATGATGATGCGGCCCGACAGCGCATCCACATCGGGCGCGAAAGCCGCGAGGCCGGCGGCCAGCCAGGCGGGGTCGGGCACCGTATCGTCATCGGTAAACGCAATCAGCTCCGCCCGCGCGCGCCGCCATCCGGCGTTGCGCGCCCCCGCCGGTCCCTGCGTGCCCGTGACGGGAACGTAATGCACCGCCGGCCCGCCGGCCACGGGCATCATTTTGCGCACCACTTGATAAGCGGCATCGCTGGGGCCGTCGTCGCAGACGATGATCTCGTAATCGTTCGGGTTCAGCGTCTGGCGCAGCAGGGCGCCCAGGCAACGTTCGAGCAGATCGGGGCGGCGGTAGGTCGGGACCACCACGGAGATCCGCGGTCGGGATTGAGCAATCATCGGTTCATCCTGATCATTGGTCCTGGTCGGTCTGGTGTTTTGCGGTTGTGCCGGCGGGCACCGTTCAGACCGGCTTCTCCACCACATAGCTGCCGATCACCAGCGCATCCAGCGGCGACGTCCAGAACGATTCCAGCGCGTCGCGCGGCGAGCAGACCACCGGCAGGCCGCGCGTGTTGAACGAGGTGTTCACCAGCACGGGCACGCCGGTGCGGCGTTCGAAGGCGGCCAGCAGGTCGTAGTACAGCGCGTGCTGATCGCGGCGGACCGTTTGCACGCGCGCCGTGCCGTCGATGTGCTTGACCGCGGGTATCTGCCGTTCGCGATGCGGCAGCACGTCGTAGACGAACAGCATGAAGGGCGCGCAGATGCCCGTTTCGCCGCGCGCGTCGAACCATTCGTGCGCGCGCTCTTCCATGACGACGGGCGCCACCGGGCGGAAATCCTCGCGGTCCTTCAGGCCGTTCAGCCGTGCCTGCATGGCGCTATCGCGCGGCGATGCCAGGATGGAGCGCGCCCCCAGCGCGCGCGGGCCGAATTCCATGCGACCCTGGAACCAGCCCAGGATTTTTTCCTGGGCCAGCAGTTCCGCGGCTTCTTCCGCCACATTGTCCAGCCGCCGGTACGCCAGGCGCGAGCGGTCGAGCAGGCGCTCGATGTCTTCGTCGGCATACTCGGGGCCCAGATAGGCGTGCTGCATGGTCCAGCGCCGGCCCGGCGACTCGCGGCGTTCGTAGTCCACCCATAGCGCCGCGCCCAGCGAGGTACCGGCATCGCCCGCGGCCGGCTGCACCCATACGGAGTCGAACGGGCCCTCCGCCGCGATGCGCGCGTTCATCACGCAGTTCAACGCCACGCCGCCGGCCATGCTCAGATGCCGCGCCCCGGTCTGTTCGTGCAGCCATTTGCTCATGTGCAGGGCGGTGTCTTCCAGCACCTGCTGCAGCGAATGCGCGATATTCATGTGGCGCTGCTCGAAGGGCGTGCCGCGCTTGCGCGCCGGACCGAACTGGCTGGTCAGGTTCACCGGCTCGATCGCGTAGCCGCCTTCCTTGTCCAGCCGTACGATCTTGCGGAACAGGTCCACGTATTCGGGCTTGCCGTAGGAGGCCAGCGCCATCACCTTGTATTCGTCCGAGGACCGCAGAAAGCCCAGGTAGTCGGTGACGTCCTCGTAAAGCAGTCCCAGCGAGTGCGGCAGATCGATCTGCTTGATGCGCCGATAGCGTCCGTTCGAGAAATAGCCATAGCTGGTGGTGGCCCGCTCGCCGCGGCCGTCCATGGTCAGCACGGCGCACTCCTCGCAGGGGGCCGCCAGGAAGGCGCTGGCCTCGTGCGACAGATGGTGCTCCACATACTGCCAGCGGCCCAGCAACTGTTCCAGCGTCAGCCCCTCGAAGCGCGTGCGCAAGTGATGCGGGGCGCCGCCTATCAGCTGCCGCGGCGCGTTCACGATATAGGACAGGAACAGCGGATCCCAGGGCGACTGGCCGTCCGGTCCGCGCGGTTGCCGCGAAGGCTCCAGCGGCAGCGTGATGGTTTCGGGCAGCGAGCGGCCGCTCGCGAGCAAGGCCGGGTCGAAGGAATAGGCCACGTGATCGACGTCGTACAGCGTGATGCCGGCGTGGGCCAGGCAGTAGTCGATGGCGTGATAGGGCAGTTGCCATGCGGTGAAGGGCACGGGACGCTTGCCGTGCTTGATGCGGGTGAAGCGTTCTTCTTCCGCGGCCGCCAGCACCTCGCCATCGCGTACCAGCGTGGCGGAACAATCGTGGAAGGCGGCGTTGATGCCCAATGTGTACATGACGTTGTCCTTTTCGTTGCCTGTGCGTTGTCGCGGGCTGCCTGCTTTGCTTCAGGCAGCCTTGATCATGATGGGCGGCCGTGTGCCCGCCTGGCTTTCCAGCAGTTCGAATGCCGCCTGCGCCACCTGCGACGGGTCGACCGCGCTGAGGCAGGCGTGATGGCCCAGCGGACAAACGCTGCGATAGCAGTACTTGCAGGGAACGTCGCGGTACAGCAGGCGATGCGGCACTTCCCACGGGGTATGTTGCGGATTGGTCAGCGCATAGAGATCCACGATGGGCGTACCCAGGGCGGCGGCGATATGCACCGGACCGCTGTTGTTGGACACCAGCAAGCCGGCGCGCGCAATCAGCGCGCCGAATTCACCCAGCGTCAGCGCCCCCGCCAGGTTCACCAGCCGGCGCGGATCGCAGCTGCGCGCCACGACTTCGTCCACCAGCGCTTTCTCGTCGGGCGATCCGGTCAGGATCACGCATTCGCCGGCGCCGGCCAGCATGTCGATGGCTTGCGCGAACAAGGCAGCCGGATAGCGGCGGGATTCGGCGGTCGCGCCGCAGTGGGCGAGCACCCAGCCATGCGGCAGCGATACGCCATGCGACCGCAGCGCCCGGTCCAGGCCCGCGTGGTCCGCGTCGTGGACTTTGAACGACAGGTGCGTGTCGGCCGCGTGCGCCCCGATGGTCGAGACCAGGTCCAGCTGGCGCCGCACTTCGTGACGCGGCTCGGGCAGGGGCTCGATTTCCCGCGCCCAGTCGCTGATCAGGTGATACGGGTTTTCGCGGCTATAGGCCAGTACGCGCGGAATGCCGGCGGCATGGCACATCAGGGCCGCGGGCAGGGCGCTCTGGCTATAGACCGTAAAGATGACCGCGCCGTCGAAGCGGCGCTCGCGCAGCCGCTCCACCGTCGCGTGGAAGGTCGCGGGCGGGCTGCCGGCGGTCTTGACCCAGGCCGCCTCGTAGACGATCAAGTCGTCGATTTCGGACACGTGGGGCGCGATTGCCGCGCCCGAGCGCGACGCCAGCAGCGTCAGGCGCCGATCCGGTCGCGCGGCTTTAAGCGCGCGCAGGGCCGGGGTGGTCATCAGCACGTCGCCCATGTTGTCGAGACGTATGCAAAGCAGATTGCGGGCCTCATGCCAGCCTTGCGCCGCGGCGGCGGACGCCGTGCCGCCGTCGAAGCTCGATGAAGCGGTCATGCCGTCTCCTTCCCGCGCAGCGGCGCGCAGCGCAGTTTCTGGGCGATCAGGCGCGCCGCCATGAACATGTCGGGCAGCGTTTCGTCCGGCGTGCGCCAGCGTCCGCGCACCCACTCGGTTTCATGGCCGTTGTCCAGCAGTACCGTGTGACAGCCCGCGCGGGCCCCGGCCTCGACGTCGTTGAGGATGTCGCCCACGAACCATGAAGCGTGCAGATCGATGCCGTGGTCGGCCGCCGCCCGGCGCAAGAGTCCGGGCATGGGCTTGCGGCAGATGCACGACACGGCATATGCGGGCTGCGTGCCGTCCGGATGGTGCGGGCAGTAGTAGAAGTCCGCCAGTTGCGCTCCCTGGGTGCGGAACATGGCTTCCAGGCGCCGGCGCATGGGATCCAGGGCCGCTTCGTCGAAGCGGCCCATCGCCACGCCGGACTGGTTGCTGACGACGATCAGCGGATGGCCCAGCTGGCCCAGCAGCGTAACGCCTTCGCGCGCGCCGGGCGCCCACACCATCCGCGACGGATCGACGTTATAGGGAACGTCGACCAGCAGCGTGCCGTCCTTGTCCAGGAAGATGGCGGGCTTCATGGCCAGGAGGTCTCGCGCATGGGCAGTACCATCACTTCCGGGATGACGGTCTCTTCCGGCTGGGTCAACACGAAGCGCACCGCCCGCGCCACATTGGCCGGATCCTGCAGCGTGCCGGCGTCGATATCGGGAAAGCGATCCAGCAGGAAAGGCGTGCGCATGCCGCCGGCGATGACCGCGGACACCTTGATGCCCTTGGGGCGCAGTTCGGCATGCAGGGCATGGGACAGGCCCATGAGGCCGTACTTGGTGGAGTGGTACACCGACGCATTGGGCCAGGCGCGCCGGGCCGCGGTCGACGCGATATTGACGATGTGGCCGCCCTTGCCCAGGTGCTCCATGCCGTACTTGCAGACCATGAACGGACCCGTCAGGTTGGTGCGGACCACCCGCTCCCAGGCGGCCACGCTGAGTTCTTCCAGCGGCGCCGTCACATCGACCCCCGCATTGTTGATCAGGATGTCGAGCCGGCCGTAGCGTTCGGCCGTCTGCCGCAGCGCATCGCGCACCTGCTGCTCGTTGCCGACGTCCAGATGCAAGGCCAGCCCGCGTTCGCCCGGCAGCGACCGGGCGACACGTTCGGCGGCGTCGACGTCGTAGTCCGCCACCACGACGTCGACGCCGTCCGCGGCCAGGGCTTCGCAGATGGCCTTGCCCAGGCCGCTGCCGCCGCCGGTGACGATGGCCACGCGGCCGGACAGGGTCGATGTATCGGTATCACGCATTCAATCTGCTCCTCAGGCAATGGCGCGAGCCGCGGCTTCCGCGGGCGCCGGGACGACGTCGGGCACGGTGGCCGGCGCCATGATTTCTTCGAAGACGTCCAGCAGTTGGCGGCTGACGCCTTGCCAGGTGAAGTGCTTGCGCGCCCGTTGCAGGCCGGCTTCGCCCATGCGATGGCGCAGCAGGCTGTCGCGCGCCAGCATGGCCAGGCGGTCGGCCAGCGCATCCGGGTCCTTGGGCGGGACCAGCCAGCCGGTCTCGCCGTGCCGCACCGAAAACCGGATGCCCCCGGTATCGGAACCCACCACCGGCCGCGCGCAGGCCATCGCTTCCAATGGCGTGATGCCGAAGGGCTCGTACCACGGCGTGGTCACGAAGACATCGCTGGCGCAGTAATAGGCGCGGAGCTGCAGCCGATCGCGCCGGCCGGTGAACTCCACGTGCCGCAGCACGCCTTCTTCGCGCGCGATGGCGCGCAGGCGGGCCAGCTCGGGCGTGGCGTCTTCCGAAGGCGTGGCGCTATTGCCGCCCACCACGCACAGGCGGGCATCGACGCCGTGGCGATGCCGCAGGCGGCTCAAGGCGCGTATCACGTTGTCGACGCCCTTGCGCGGGACCATGCGGCCGAGCTGCAGCAGCGTGAAGCGGTTGTCGTTCCATCCGAGTTCGGCGCGCGCGCGCGTCCGGTCCATGGGCATCATCTCGGCGGGGTCGTAGCCGCAGGGCACGATGGACATGCGGCCGGGATCGGCGCCGTACAGCTCCACCATGTCCCGCTTGTCCTGCGGGCATTCCGCGATGATGCGGTCGGCGCGCGCGATGATGTCGTCCTCGATGTCGAAGCGGCATTCCGGGAACAGATCGGCTTCTTTCTGGAACCTGCGGCGCACGCGGCCAAGCGCATGAAAAGTGACCGCGATGGGAATGCCGCATGCGCGCGCGGCCGGCAGCGCGGCCAGCGCCGACATGAAGAAGTTGGCGTGCACGATGTCGTAGCGCCGCGGCTGGCCGCGGAAGTAGCGCAGCAGGAAATCGCCGAAGGCGTCCATGTAGGGCAGCAGCTGTTCCTTGGGGATGTCGCGCGCCGGCCCGGCGGGAACGTGGATGACCCGGACGTTGTCTTCCCAGGTCACCTCCGCCGGCAGCCGCTGGCTGTCGGCTCGCGTGAATACGTCCACCTGGTGGCCCAGCCGCGCGAAGTGTCTGGCGATCTGCGCGACGTAGATGTTCTGTCCGCCGCTATCGACGCTGCCCGCAAGCGCCAATGGCGATGCGTGTTCACTCACGATGGCGATTCTTCGCATAGTTCTCTCCATACCGGTCGACGTGTTGGCCGCTCATTCGAGAACTAAGCTACGAGTCACACGTATTGATCCACGTGTGAATTCCAGGCTCATCCTCTGCTCGGGCAGCGCTGGACTGCAAGCTACGTGCCGGTATGTCCGCACGCGTGTAACGGTTCTCCTGTAACGGTTCAAGGATGAGAACGCGAGGTCGCGCCACCGTTGGGCAGCCCTTACAAGCGATGGAACTTCTCGCTCATGAGCTTCGCGGTCGTGTTGACCAAAGCATCGACATCGGCGGGTCGCGCGCAATGGGTCTGATATCCCGCCATCAATGCGCGCAGCCTTCCTTCCGATGCGGAGTGCCCGGATATCGCGATGGCGGGAATCCGGTTGGCCAGGCCGACGCCGCGCGCGGCCTCGAGCTGTCGCACCGCGCCCACCATCGCGTACCCGTCCATATCGTCGAGCGTGACGTCGCATAGCAGCGCATCCGGCCAGGCGTCCGCGGGCGCGTCCCGCAGCACGTCGAGCAGCGCGCCGCCGGTCTTGAAATGCCGCACGGTGGCGCCCGCGCGTTGCAGGGCGCCGCCCACGCGGGCGCGCTCTTCTTCGCTGTCGTCCACCAGGAATATGCGCGCGCCGTGCAGCGATGCCTGTTGCACCGGCCCGACGAACGGCAGCGCGGGCGCGCTGGGCGCGCGCAGCGGCATCTCCAGCCAGTAGGTCCGGCCGGGACCCATGGGCGATGTATCGCTGCCGAAGCGTCCGCCGAATTTCTCGATGTCGGCCCGTGCATGCGTGGCGTCCAGCGGAGGCCGGTCGGCCAGCACGGCGTTCATCTGATCCGCGACGTCGAGCGCCGCGGCGTCGGCGGGCGGCAGCCGCCCGTCGGTGACAGCCAGCCGCGCGCTATCCTGCGCGCGGCGCAGGCTCAGTTCGATGCGGCCGCCGGCCGGCGTGGCCGCGATGGCGTTCAGGCACATGTCCCAGACGGTCTGCTGCAGCACGCCGGGGTCGCCCGTCACCCGCGCGTTCTCCATGCTCAGTTCGGTGTAGAGATGGATGCCTTTTTCGTCGATGACCTGGCGTATGCCATCCAGGACGCCGGCGACCAGCGCCGCCAGGTTGACGGGCTGCATGGACTGTCGCGAACCGGTCTTCTCCAATTCGTTCTGCTGCCGCTGCAAGGTCCACATCTGCGCATACATGCCATCCAGGGCCAGCAGCTCCGCATGCTTGCCGCGTTCGACGATGCGGCCGTGTTCCAGCACGACGATCTCATCGGCATCGACCACGGTGGACAGGCGATGCGCGATGATCAGGGTGGTGCGGCCTTGGGATATCCGGTCGAGCTCGGTCTGGATCGCGCGTTCGGTGCGCGTATCCAGCGCGGATGTCGCTTCGTCGAATAGCACGATGGGAGGATTCTTGAGGATGGCCCGGGCGATGGCGATGCGCTGCCGTTCGCCGCCCGACAGCTTGACGCCGCGTTCGCCGACCACCGTGTCGTATTGCGCCGGCAGGCTTTGCACGAAGTCGTGCAGGCGCGCGCCCTTGGCCGCCTCGATAATGTCCGCCAGCGATGCGCCCTGCCGGCCGTAGCCGATGTTGTACGCGATGGTGTCGTTGAAGAGCATCGTATCCTGGGGCACGATGCCCAGGTAGCGGCGCAGGCTGGTGGGGTCCACCGTGCGAATATCGACGCCGTCCACGGTGATGCGGCCGGACTCCGGCTCGTAGAAGCGGAAGAGCAGGCGGCCCAGTGTCGATTTGCCGGAGCCGCTGCCGCCCACCACGGCCAATGTGCCGCCCGGCGGAATATGCAGGCTGACGTCCCAGAGTATCTGCCTGCCCGGTTCGTAGCTGAAGTTGACGTTCTCGAAGCGCAGCTCGCCGCGTGACGGCTGGAAGGCCGGCGCCGCGACCGCGGGATCGCTTTCCGGCGGCAGCCGCAGCAGGGAGCAGACCTGTTCCGCGTTGATCATCGCCTCCTTGGTCTGGCGGAACACCAGTCCCAGCGTATTGAGCGGCAGGCATATCTGGATGATGTACGCGTTCACCAGCACGAGGTCGCCCACCGTCATCGCGCGACCGGTGACCTGCACGCCCGCCAGCAGCATCACCGCGCCCACCCCCAATGCGATCACCGCGCTCTGCGAAATATGCAGCGTCGACAGCGCGCGTTGGTTATCGATGCCCACGGCGCGCCAGCGGTCCAGCAGTTCGCGCAGGCGCCGGGATTCGGCGGCCTCGTTGGTGTAGACCTTGACCGACTCGTAGTTGAGCAGGCTGTCGACCATGCGTCCACCCGCGGCCGAGTCCAGCTCGTTGATCATGCGCTGGTAGAAGATGCGCCGCTTGGTCAGCACATAGGTGACGGTGGCGTAGACGACGAATGTCGCGGCGACGATGCCAGCGAACCGCAGGTCGTAGGCGCCGACCAGGATCACCACCACCGATCCGATTTCCACCAATGTGGGCAGCAGTGTGAACAGCGCGGTGCCCATCAGGAAGCCGATGCCATTGGTGCCGCGCTCGACGTCGCGCGCCAGCGTGCCGGTCTGGCGATTGGCATGAAAGCGCGCGCCCAGCCGGTGCAGATGTTCAAAGATGCGCAGATTGAAGTCCGCCACCGTGGCCTGGGCGACGGGGGAGAAGACAATGTCGCGCAGTTCCGTGAACAGCCCGCCGGCAAAGCGCAGCAGCGTATAGCCGATGAGCAGGAATACGGGCAACACCAATTCCGGTCCGGGCAGGCTCAGCTGGTCCACCACCATTTTCAGGGCGACAGGGACGGCCACCGCGAAGGCCTTCGCCAGGATCAGCAGCGCCAGGGCCGCCCCGGCGCGTTTGCGGTATTTCCAGAGCGACCGCCCCAAAGTATGTAGGACTTCTGCCCGGGCGTAGCGGGGTGCCTCGTCTTTCATGCCTGCTCCCAAGGATGAGATGACAGGCGCGACGCGGGCAAGGCTTGTGCCTCCGGATGGGAACCCCCGGCGCGCGATGTTCCTTATGGGCTTTCCTCCAGCGACGGGAGCTCGTATGAAAATCACCCCAAGTCCGACCGACGGCGCCATGGACGCGGCAGAGTCCTCCGCTTTGGCGCTACAGGCGCCATCCGCCACGGATGACGACGTTGCCAGAATCGATCTGGAGCGGGGACTGACGCATGCGGTCTGGGCGCTGCGCGATGTGGCTTACGATCGTCTGGCGCTGGAGGCATTCGCCATTGCCATCTTGAAAGACGCGGGGGTGGCGGGCAGGGGCGCATGGGCCGGCGCGGACGCGCCGCTCGCGGCGGACCCCTTGCACCAGGCGCTGGCGCGGTTCCTGCGGCCGCTGCTCCATTCCGCGGCCGAGCCCGCGCGGGACATGGACGCCGTGCACAAGGCGGAACGGTTGCTGGAGGACCGCCGAGCCCTGGGCCGACGGCTCGAGACCATCGACCCCTGCGCCACAGTGCTGGAAGTGCCGCCCGCGCGCAGCCTGTATCGCAACCTGCCCGCCATCCCGGCGGTGAGCTGGATAGCGGAGCCCAGGCATCCGCCCGCCGTGGTCGCGCTATGGTCCGGCCAGATGGCACGGCGCCTGGCGGATGGCACATGGTTTACGCCGGCGCCGGGCGCCGCGCTGTTGCGTTTTCTGGATCGCAGCCTGCGTACCGATGCGGAGGCGCTTCCTGCCGCCTTGCTCCAGCCATTCCGGGAGCTGGCGCGCTTGGGCCTCCTGGACTGCGTCGCCGGCAAGCCGGGCTTGCCCACGCTCGATGGAATAGGCATAAGCCTGGAGCGAGGACTGGTCCCGTTCCATTGCTTCCGGCAGTGGGTTGCCACCTGCGCCGCCGAACTGTCGCTGGCGCCTTCGGGCGCGGCCGGGGTCGCGGACGGTGTCGTGGATCCGGCTTCGCCGCGAGCGTATTGGGAGATCACGCTAGGCGCATTGTTCTCGCCGTTGGCGCGCAATCTGCTGGGGCGCGGGCCGGGCATGCTGGAGGCACTGTGTGCGTGGGTAGGCATCGACGCGCGCACGCGCGGCGTCCATGCTCCGGGCGATGCCTTCGTCGACGGCCCCTTGCCTGGTTGTGCCACGCGCGTTGCGCATCTGCTGGCGTCGATCCGGGAAGACGAATTGCCGTCGCGGCCCGACGCGATCGAAGCGCCGGACGTGATCCCTTATCTCGCCTATGGCTACGTGCCGCTCGGCGGCATCGCTTGCATGTTGTCCGCCGCCGGCACCGTCGAGTGGCACGCGATGGAAGAGGTCATGGAGTCCATGACCATTCTGTATCGCACCACCATAATGGCGCTGGAGTCGCCGGCCAGCAGCGACGCCGCGCTGGCCGAACAGCGCTTCGCCTTTTATTTCGGTCCCGAGCCCCGGTTGCGCGCCCAGTGGGAGAGCATCCAGGAGCTGGGACGCCTCCATGCCGAGCATCTGCTGCTGGCGCAAAGATACTTCGAGGCCGTCAAGCATCATCCCCGGCTGACGTCCTGGACGATGGCGGTGTCTCGCCGGAGCAATGGCGACCCATTCCTGGACTGGCGCGCCGTGCCCGCGGCCGCGCTTTACGCGTCCTGGCGGACCAGGCTCATCGACATCGATGATCGCGTCTGGATCGCCAGATTGATGATGCAGGGTTTCGACGAAGCAGCCGCGCGCGACCTCGTATCGTGGGGCATGGACCGGGATAGCCCGGCGCCGCTTGCCCGCCTCGATGGGATGGTCGATTACGATGCGGCGCTGCCTGCTAAGGAGCGCTACGAAAGGCTGTCGGCATGGTCGGGCCACGGAGCCATCGAGGACCTCGCGGGATTGCTGGACGACGGGATGAAGGCGGCCGTGGGGCGCTGGCTGCGCGATCCGCGAGTGAGCGGCGCGACGCTGGCCCTGGTCCCGGCCATGATCCGTACCGGGCTCGGTCCTGCCCAGATCGACGATCTGCTTTACGGCGATCCGCCTTTGAGCGCCGATGTGCTGGCGGATATCTTCAATGCCGACGCCGGCGTCCCGCGGCTCGTTTACCACGGCCTGATGTCCCTGGACGAACTGTGGCGAAAGCTGGCCGATCAACGCTGCTTGCCATTTTCCACGGAGGCGTCGCCGGCGGTGCCGGCGAGCGCGGGGATTTCGGCCCCGCGTGCCGCCATCGCCAGTGTGCTTGCCGGCCTGCGTAGCGCCCTGCATGCCCTGGAAACAGTGCGAAGCCTGACCGCGCCGGGCAGCGAACATGCCCACCGCTGCGAGGCCTTGCGGCAGGCGTGGCAGGATGCCGCGACGCGGCTGGAGGGCATGCTCGCGCATACGCTGGAAGACGACATCGGTCGGGATCCCCGAGGATTCGAAAACGCGTTCCTGCATTTGCGTGAACAGTTGGGCCGGAGCATGCGGGCCTTGACTGGCGGACCCGGTGCTTATGGTGCCTATGGTCCTTATGGTCCTTATGGTCCTCATGTGGGCGACGGCGTTTTCCGCGTGTAGTCCTTGCTCCGTCCAACGCGCCCTATGTCCGAACTCCGCCGTCTCCGAACGGGGGCGTGGCGGTGGGAACCGTCGCCGGGGCATGTTCCTAATGGGCTTTTCCAATGTATGGAAACCTCATGCCGGACATCCTCGACTCTTCCGCGGTCCATGCGCCATCGTGTTCCTCGATGGCGCCGATTCCTCCTGACGCACCGGCCGGTCCGTGCAACCCGGGGCTCGACCAGGGACTGATGCAATCGGTCAGGCAGGTGCGCGACGCCGCTTTCGACCAGGCGACTCTGCAGGCTTTTGCCCTTTCGTTGTTGAGCGGCGCGCCAGGCGCCTTGGGCGATACCGGCGCCATGGCGCTGGCGGAACTGCTGCGGCCCTGTCCGGAGCCGCCACATGAAACCTCGTATCCCGCCGGGCGTTATGGGCCTATCCCCAGCGAGCTGATTCACGCCATAGGCGGCGACGAACTGCTGAGCGAACTCAGGCCACGGCGGCCAACGGAGCCGGGCGCATCCAGCCTGCCTTACGCCGACGCGCTCAGACTTCAGCTTATCGATACGCGCGGCTTGTGGCGCGACCATGTTTCCTGCGACCGGGGCGAAGGCGAACCCAGGTACGAGCCGGAACCCAGCCTGTCCTTGCTGCGGTTCGTCAAATCGCGGCTGGATCGCAATCCCGCGCTCGACAAGCGCGGCTTCTTTCTGCCGTTTCGGCAGTTGGCGGAACGCGGCATGCGCGTTATCGACGCGCAGGCGCGCCTGGAGGCCTTGCCATGCCTGCTGGGCGATGGCCTTGAAAGCGGCCTGATTCCGTACGAGGATTTCGCGCAATGGGCGCAGGCCTGCGCGCGCGACGTTCCGCCCGCGACGTCGGCGCAGCTCGAGCCCGGACCGCAGAATTACGCGGCCGGCGGCACGCGCGACTATTGGGATCTGACCTTGATCGCGCTGTTCTCGCCCATCGCCCTGGGCCTGTTGCAGCACAAGCGCGTATCGCTGGATACCTTGATGGCCTGGACGGGTCTGGATGCGCGTTTGCGCGCTACGGAGAAGACGCCCGCGCCGAAAACGGCAACTCGTACAACCTGCCTGCTGGCGTCGACGGCGGTGAATCGTGCCACCCATTGTCCCGGCGCCCTGGTGCATCCCGAGGTGATCCCGCGCCTGGCCGAGGCCGCGGTCGCCTCGCAGCACGCCATGCTGCTGCTGGCGTCCGCGGGCGTCGTCGACAGCGAGGTCCTGAGGGACGAGATCGCTTCCGTCGCTGCGTTCTACCGCGAGAACACCGTCGAGCGGCAAGGCATGGTCGTCGCGCGCGATTACTCCCAGTACTATCTGCGCCCGCAGCAATGGGGCCATGATTCCCCGCTCGCGGCGTTGATGGAAGCATCGCGGCGGCGCCTGGACCCCTATTGGCACCTTGGGAAGACCAGGAGCCACGCCCGCCTGGACGGCTGGCGCGTGAGCGTCGATACCGGGCCGGATGGGTCGGCGCGCCTGATGTGGTCATCACGCCCCGCGCGGGAATTGTTCTCCGCATGGCAACGCGAGCGGATTCCGGTAGCGGAGCAGATCATGCTGAGCCGCGTCATGATGCAGGGATTCGACCAGGCCTGGGCCCGCGAGGCGGTCCTGTCCGGCACCGTCCCGCCGGCGCGGGTGCGGGCCTGGTTCAAGGATGCGGAGCGGACCGACCTCAGCGCATTCCTGGATGACGCCATGCGGAATGCCGTGATGCGCTGGCTGCGGGATGACGGTATCGACGCCGATTTGTTATGGACGGGGCCGGCGATGATACAAAGCCGCCTGGACGTCGATCGCATCGACCGCATCCTGCACGCCGAATCCGCCGTGTTGCTGCCCATGGCGCCGCTGCTGTTCGATCCCGCCAACGATGTCCCGGCCAGGGTCCACTACGGCCTGGTATCGCCGTCGGATGTGGCGCGCCGGATCGACGACGGGTCCGCGCTGGCCTACGCCAACGCGTTGAAGGCCGCGCCCATCGCCGGCCTGGAAGCAATTTCGCCGCTGCGCCGCGCCCTTGCGGACACCGTGGAACATCTGCGCCGCGCGGTCGTGCTCGTCGAGCGCATGCGGCCGGCGCTTCCACCGGATGGCCCCCATGCCCGGGACTGCGCGGCCCTGGTGCAGGCGTGGCGCGATGCGGTCGGCCGTCTCGACAGCGTGCTGCGGCCTTCCCTGGAGGAGGATCTGGCCGAAGACGCCGCGCGCATCGACGACGAACTGTCACGGCTGAGGCAAGATGTGGCGGCCGGACTGCCCGGTCCGGCCGGTGCCGTGCCGACGGCGGACCGGCGCCTATGGGGATGAACGCGGCCGTCCCGGCTTAGTTCGTTTGGAGGAGCGCCAGCGGGCCTCTACGCCAAGCGCCGGAATTGTGGGCATGCTGCGATGCGTCTAAGGTAATTGCATTGCAGCTCCCATGCCGCCATGTCCGTGACGACGACCCGGCCGCCGCGCGCCGATCCCGCCTCCTTGGGTGATGACTATCCCAGGCCCACGCCCGGGCAGGCATCGCGTTTCCTGGCGCAGGCCACTTTCGGCCCCACACCCGCGGAAATCGATCGCGTGGTGCGCATGGGCTATGCGGCATGGCTGGACGAGCAGCTGGACATGCCGCCTTCGCAGACGCACTTCGACTGGCTGCTTTCGATACGTGCCGATAACGAGGCCAACAAGGGCAACGGTATCAATGCGCCGCTGGAGTCCACGCTGTGGCGCAAATTCATCGCCGCGCCCGATCAGGTCCGCACCCGGGCAGCCTTTGCGCTATCGGAGATCTTCGTGGTGGGCGTGTCGGCGATCACGACGAATTGGCCGCTGTTCGGCGCGGCGTCATTCATGGACACGCTGGCGGAACATGGCCTGGGTGATTTCCGTACGCTGCTGGGCGCCGTCACGCTGAATGTCTCGATGGGATGCATGCTGACGTATCGCGGCAACCGCAAGGAAGATCCGCGCACCGGCCGTGAGCCTGACGAGAACTATGCGCGCGAGGTCATGCAGCTGTTCACCATCGGCCTGTACCAGCTGAATGCCGATGGCACGATCAGGCTGGACAACGGCAAGCCGATCGAAACATATAACAATGACGATGTGCGCGGCCTGGCCAAGGTGTTCACCGGCTGGGACCTGAACGGCAGCGAAGAGAACGTGGCGTTCCATCGCCGCCCCATGGCGCTGAATCCCGCCTTGCACTCCATGACGGAAAAGCGCTTTCTGGGCGCGGTGATCCCCGCGGGGACCGGCGGCGTGGCATCGATGAACAAGGCGCTGGACGTGCTGTGCAACCATCCCAACGTGGGTCCGTTCATCGGCACGCAGCTGATCCAGCGGCTGGTCACCAGCAATCCCAGCCCGGCCTATGTAGGCCGCGTGGCGGCGGTGTTCGCCGACGACGGCCGCGGCCGGCGCGGCAATCTGCGCGCGGTGGTCAGGGCGGTGCTGCTGGATCCGGAGGCCCGCTTCCCCGATCTGGCGTCGCCGACCTGGGGCAAGGTGCGTGAGCCCATCGTGCGCTTCGCCGCCTGGGCGCGCGCCTTCGGAGCGAGCTCGACCAACGGCAAGTGGGCCATGCCGGATACCACCGACAACACCATACGGCTGGCGCAGAGTCCCATGCGGTCGGCATCGGTGTTCAACTTCTTTCGTCCCCGCTATACCCCGCCGGGCAGTCCGGTCGCGGAGCGCGGCATGGTGGCGCCCGAACTACAGATCACCGATGAAACCAGCGTGGCGGGTTATTTGAATTTCGTCGCGATCTATGTCGATCGCGGCTGGGAAGATCTGCAGACCGCCTACGCCGCGGAGGTCGCGGTGGCGGGCGACACGCGGGCCCTGGTCGATCGCATCGTGCTATTGATGGCCGGCGATGCCTACGATCGCGGCACCGCCGGCGAGATCGCGCGCGCGGTGGCGTCCATCCCCGCCGAGCGCCCGCTGGACCGCGTGCGCGCCGCGATTACGCTGGTGGCGGCCACGCCCGACTATCTGGTGCAGCGATGACGACGTCCGCTTCTCGCCGCGAGTTCGTGCGCCGCGTATCGGCGATCGGCGCGGCCGGTGTCGCGGGCGCGGCGCTGCCGCTGGCCGTGCGCCTGGCCGCGGCGGGCGAGGCCGCCGCGCAGGCCGCGCCCGGCGCGGACGACGATTACAAGGCCCTGGTCTGCGTCTTCCTGTACGGCGGCAATGATCCCTACAACACCGTCGTGCCCTATGACGTCGACAGCCATGGTCGCTACTTCCGCACGCGATCCGATATCGCGCTGGCGCGCGACAAGCTGGACGGCACGGTGCTGCGCGCCGCGGCGCGCAAGGATGGCGGCGCGGCGGGCGACGGTGCCGGCGGCCGCGTCTACGCCCTGGCGCCGGCGCTTGCGCCGCTCACGCCCCTGTTCGAGCGCGGCGTCCTGGCGGTGCAGTTGAACGTAGGGCCCATGGTGGTGCCCACCACCAAGGCCGAATACATAGGCGGGCGCGTGCCCATGCCCCCCAAGCTGTTTTCCCACAACGACCAGCAATCGTATTGGCAAGGCCTGGCGCCGGAGGGCGCGGCCTCGGGTTGGGCGGGCCGCCTGGCGGACCTGTTCGCCGCCGGCAACGGCAACAGCACCTTCGCCAACGTCACGGCGGGCGGTACGGCGCTGCTGCTGTCGGGCCGCCACGTGTCCGCCTACCGCGTCAGCCCGGCGGGCTCGACGCCCATCGAACTGCTGCAGCGGGACACCTACGGGTCCACGGCCTGTACCGACCTGCTGCGTACGCTGCTGACCCGTCCCGGGCCGCATCTGTTCCAGCAGCAGATCGCCGCCACGCTCGCGCGCTCCATCCGCGCCGATGCGCAACTGCGCGCGGCGCTGGACGGCGTGTCCGTACCGGGCGGTTTCGGCACGCCGCTGGGGGCGCAGTTGAAGATCGTCGCCCGCATGATTGCCGCGCGGCAGGCGCTGGGCGTCAAGCGCCAGGTGTTCTTCGTGTCGCAGAACGGCTATGACAACCATGATGGTCTGAACGGCACGCACCCCGGCCTGCTGCGCGAGCTCGGCGGCGCGCTCGCGGACTTTCAGCAGGCCATGGCGGCGCTGGGCATCGAAGACCGTGTCACCACCTTCACCGCCTCCGAATTCGGCCGCACCCTGGTATCCAACGGCGACGGCTCGGATCACGGCTGGGGCGGCCATCACTTCGTCCTGGGCGGCGCGGTGCGCGGTGGCCGCTTCTACGGGACGCAGCCGGAATGGGATATACAGGGTCCCGGATACGTCGATCATGGGCGACTGCTACCCAGTACTTCCGTCGAGGAGTTCGGCGCGACGCTGGGCGCCTGGTTCGGCGCCGGCAATGGCGCCCTGGATGACGTGTTCCCCCATCTGCGCAATTTCGGCACCCGTGACGTCGGTTTCCTGCGGCGGGCGTAAGGCGTGGCCGCGCGGGCCGCGGATGCCGCCCCGCGCGCGGCGTCCCCCCGCGAACCGCCTTACGCCGCGCGGCGGGTCTGCCGCATCCGATGTGGCGTCCAGGGCGGCCCGCCCCGCCATGCGCATTAATGCTCCCCTCGATGTACTAAGGCGTCCAGGGAGAAGACAGCGCGCGCCGCCGTGCCCCAATATCGGGGGCCGGGGGAGAGACCGGGCGGCGCGACGGGTGACGGCGCGCCTGCGTACAGGGGCCGCGGCAGCGCGGCAGGCCACCGCACACGCAGATCACCATGACGACACAATGGCGAACCAGCGCGGAAAACGATGGGCCACGATGGCTGTTCCCGGCCGCCATGGCTCTGCTACTGGCGCTGGCGGCAGGCTCGGGACGGGCCTGGGCGGGCGAGACCTACCGCTACAAGGATCCCTTCGGCAACTGGCGCAGCATGACCGTGGACAAGGGCATGGCCAAGTACTACCAGCGGGCACAGGCGCGCGCGGCCGCCCGTTGCGCGACGTGCGCGCCGCGCCTGCGGGTCAGCGGGCCGGCCGGCGCGCCGGCCACCGCCGCGGCGGTGCAGGCCGACGCGGCGCGCGTCGCCGCGCTCAGCACGCATCGCGGCCTGGACGATTATCGTGGCGTCATCGCCAAGGCGGCGGCCGATTACGGCCTGGACAGCGCCTTGCTGGGCGCGGTCATCGCCATCGAATCGGGATTCCGCAAGGACGCCCGCTCGCCCAAGGGCGCGCTGGGGCTGATGCAGCTGATGCCCGGCACGGCCGCGGCCTTGCTGGCCGATCCTGACATCGAACGCGCGCTGGTGGATCCGGCGACCAATGTGCGGGCCGGCTCGCGCCATCTGCGCAGCCTGATCGACCAATATCCGGGACGGCTGGATCTGGCGCTGGCGGCCTACAACGCGGGACAGGGCGCGGTGCAGAAATACGATGGCATCCCTCCCTATGCCGAGACCCAGCAGTACGTGCGCGACGTGATCGCCCTGTATGCCCGCTACAAGGCGGGCTGGTAATGCCGGGATTCAAGGCCTGGCCACGAGGCTGGCGCCGCGCCGGGCGCGGCGGAGGCCGATCGGGCAGGCGGACCCGTGGGCAAGATGGGGGATAGCCAATCCGCCCGCGATATGCTCCCATGGAAGGCTTGAATCATGGGTATCCGCGGAGTTGGCATGCACGGTTTCTGGACCTTGGTTTCGGCGATGGGCGAGTCGCGGCTGGTGTTGCCGGCGGCGCTGATCGCGATGTTGTTCCTCGCGATGTCGCAACGGCCGCCGTTGTTCAACTGGCTGTGGGCATTCGGTATCGCCGGGGCCGCCGTACTGGTATCCAAGCTGGCCTTCCTGGGCTGGGGCATAGGTTGGGCGGCCATCGACTTCACCGGTTTCAGCGGCCATTCCATGGTATCGGCGGCGGTCTATCCGGTGCTGGGCTACGCGCTGGGCAACCGCCATTCGCGCCGCATGGCGACGTGGCTGGCGTGGACGGGCGCGGCGTTCGCGGTGCTGGTGGGCATCTCGCGGCTGGCGCTGGGCGCGCATTCGGTTTCGGAAGTCATACTGGGCCTGGCGGTGGGGGCGATGGTGTCCGGCGTCGTGCTGGCGCGCTGGCCCGTCGGGCGCCTGGGATTGCGCATGGGCGCGGTCGCGCTGGCTTTCCTCTTGTCCGCGGCCGCCAGCTACTCGGTCGCGCCCAAGGTACGTACCCATGATGTGGTGGTCGCCCTGGCCCTGGCGTTGTCGGGGCAGGACGCGCCTTTCACGCGCGATCATCTGCATCGCGGCGTATCTTCCGGGGTATGAGGCGGTGTTGCCGCGGGGCATGACGCGACGTGCGCGGTAGGGGCGCGGCCCGCGGCACGATGGGCCCGCGACGGGGGCATCAGCCGGGACGCCACGCTCGGTTGCTGACGAAAGGCTGAATATTTGGCGTTGAATGGGATGTCATAATCTCGCTCCATTGCCGACCCTTCGTCCGTTTTTTCGCCATGCCGCTTGCCATCGGTGCGTTCATTGTCCCGCTCATCGTGGCTTGCGCGTTGTTCATGGAAAACGTCGACGCGACGGTGCTGGTGACGGCGCTGCCGTCATTGGCGCGCGACCTGGGCGAAGATCCGATCACCTTGAAGCTGGCCGTGACGAGCTATGTCGTCGGCCTGGGTGTCTTCATCCCCATCTGCGGCTGGGTCGCCGATCGCTTCGGCCCGCGCAGCGTATTTCGCGCCGCCATCGGCGTGTTCGTGGTGGGCTCGCTGCTGTGCGCCGCCGCCGATTCCCTGTTCACCTTCGTGCTGGCGCGCTTCGTGCAAGGCGTGGGCGGCGCCATGATGGTCCCGGTGGGGCGCATCATCATCTTCCGTTCGGTGGCGCGCGCCGATTTCGTGCGCGCCGTGAACTACCTGACCGTGCCCGCGCTGCTGGGGCCCGTGGTGGGGCCGCTGCTGGGCGGCTTCATCACCACCTATCTGCACTGGCGCCTGATGTTCTTCATCAACGTGCCCATCGGCCTGCTGGGCATCTATCTGACCAACCGCTATATCGACGACGTGCGCGACACCGAGCCGGGGCATCTGGATTGGCCCGGCTTCGTGCTGTCGGCGGGCGGCGCATCGCTATTCATGCTGGGCATGTCGCTGGTCGGCAGCGACGTCGTCAGCGACCGCGCGACGGCGGTCATGTGCGCGCTGGGGATCGTGCTCTCGGGCTTGTACGTGCTGTATGCGCGGCGTGCGAAGAACCCTTTGCTGGACTTGCGGTTTCTGCGCATCCCGACTTTCCACACCAGCGTGATGGGCGGCTCGCTGTTCCGCATCGGCCTGGGCGCGGTGCCTTTCCTGCTGCCGCTGGCGCTGCAGGAGGGCCTGGGCATGACGCCGTTCGAGGCCGGCACCATCACGTGCGCGTCGGCCTTCGGCGCGCTGTTCATGAAAACCCTGGCGCAGCCGCTGCTGCGGCGCTTCGGCTTCCGTCCCGTGCTGATGGCGAATGCCGCCTTGTCCGGGCTGGCGCTGGCCAGCTATGGCGTGTTCCATCCCGAGATGTCGCGCGCGGCAATCTGGGTCATCGTTTTGTTCGGCGGCATTTTCCCGTCGCTGCAATTCACCGCCTTGAACGCGCTGGCCTATGCGGAAATCGATAGCGGCGACGTCGGGCGCGCGACCAGCGTGGCCAGCGTGATCCAGCAGATGTCGCTGGGACTGGGCGTGACCGTGGCGGGAATTGTGTTGCAACTTTCCCATTATGTGCAGGGCCATGCGCAGATCGTGTGGACGGATTTCTGGCCGGCGTTCCTGGTGCTGGGACTGTTTTCCGCCGCTTCCATACCCGTGACGGCGCGCATGCCGCGGGGGGCGGGTAAAGAGTTGACGCGCGGGCGTTGATGCCGCCGGCTTGTCCGGCCCGTCATCGTTGCTCGGCGCGGGTCCTTACAGGAAGGACTTGGCCTGCTGCAATACCACGTCGCAGGCCTGCTGGGCGATGGTCTTCTTCAGGCCGCCGCCGCTAAGGTCGACGCTATTGCCGGAGCCTGTCTGCAGTATGCCCATGGCGCCCGACAGATAGCCGCTGTCCTTCTGCGCGGGTTGGCCGTTCGCGCCGCCCAGCTTGCCGAGCAGGCGGTCCTTCAGGGAACTGGCGTTGCCATCGGGCAGGTATTTGTTCTTGACGCAGTACTCCAGGATGCCGGCGGCATTGCCCAGGCTGGCGGACGTCAATCCGCCGGCATCGGGCGTCGATCCTCCGCCGAAACCGCCCAGGCCGTCCAGCGCCCCTTTCAGGCCCAGGCCCTGGGCCGACGCCGGCCCGGCCGCCACGGCCGTCAGCATGCCGGAGAGCGCGGCGGCAAGCGCATGGTTGCGTATCTTCATTGCTATCACTCCTGTTTGAACTCCTATGAGGTAGGACATGTCGTGGATCCCGGGATAATCGGGCGATAATGTCGGCGCCGGCGCGCCATGGGCCGCGTGTCGCGCGAACCCCGCACGCATCGGCGTACTGATGCGGCCGCTCCGCAGCCGGCGTAAGAATAGGCGGGTGGGGAGCCATTCCAGGTAACGATAGGTGCCATAACCCTAGCCATCATGACGATACGTATCTTGCTTTCCCGCGGTACCGCCGAACGTTTGCGCGAGCCTATCGCACAGGTGATGAATGGCCGTCCCTACGAATTGCGCATCGCCGAGCCGACGCTGGGCCATGCGCATGACGACGTGGACATCGCTTTCATCTCGCGCGAAGTGACCGGCGCGTCGACCAAGCACGTGATGATGGAGTCCTTGCAGGCCTTCTACGAATCGCTGCGCGCATCGCCCGGCCTGCGCTGGGTGCACGTGCATTCGGCGGGTCTGGACCGGCCGATCTTTCCGGAACTGAAGGCGCGTGGCGTGGCGGTCACCCCATCGGCTGGCGCGAACTCCGAGCCGGTCATGCAGACGGCATTGGCCGGTCTGCTGACATTGAACCGCCGCCTGCACGTGCTGCGGGATGCCCAGCGCCAGGGCCGCTGGCTGTCGGCCACCGAACTGGAGGTGCCGCGCGACCTGTCGGGGCAGACGGCGGTGATCGTCGGCTGGGGCGGCATAGGCCAGCGCCTGGGCGCCGTGCTGCGGCTGTTGGGCGTGAACGTCGCGGTGGTGCGCAGCAGCGCCGAGCCGGTGGACGCCGATACCGAGACGGTGGCGTTCGAGGATATCGGCAAGCTTTTGCCGCGGGCGGATTGGCTGATCCTGGCCTGCCCCTTGAGCGACCGTACGCGCGGCCTGATCGATGGCAAGGCGCTGGCCATGCTGCCCGCCGGCGCGCACCTGATCAACGTGGCGCGCGGCGAGGTCGTCGTGGAAGCCGACCTGATCGAGGCCTTGCGCGGCGGGCACCTGGGCGGCGCCTATCTGGACGTCTACGAACACGAGCCGCTGGATGCCGGCTCGCCGCTCTGGCATATGCCCAACGTCATTGCCACGCCGCATGCGGCGGGCCATTCCGACGGCAACGCGAAGCGCGTCGATGCGATCTGGCTGCGCAAGCTGGAGGAATGGGTGGCGGAGAACGGTCAGGCGCCGCAGCCCGCGGGATTCACTCCTGCAGCGTGATGCCGGTTTCCTGGATGACTTTGGCGAACTTCGCTGTTTCCGCGCGCCGGAAGGTGTCGAAGTCGCCGCGCGACGATGGCGCGGGTTCGGCGCCCTGGTCCTTCAGCGCTTGCAGCAGGCGTGGATCTTTCATGGCTTGCAGCGCCGCGCCATTGAGCTTGTCGAGGATGGGCGCCGGCGTCGCGCCCGGGGCGAACAGGCCGAACCAGTTGACGACCTCATAGCCCGCAAGCCGCGGCGTTTCCGACAGTGCCGGTACGTCGGGCAAGGCTTCGACGCGATGCGACGAGGTCACCGCGATGGGACGCACCTGGCCGCTCTTGATGAAGGGCATCGCCGCCGCCACGCTGGTGAACGTCATCGTCACGTGCCGCGCCACCACGTCGGCGATCTGCTGCGCGGCGCCCTTGTAGGGAATATGGCGAACGTCGATGTCCGCCATGCGATCGAGCAGCTCACCCGAGACATGCTGCAGATTGCCTATCCCGCTGGAAGAGAACGTCAGCTTGCCCGGTTGCGATTTTGCGTAGGCCAATAGTTCGGCCGGCGTTTTCACCGGAACGGAGGGGTTTACCACCAGCACGTTGGGAATCCGGGCGACCAGCGTCACGGAGGCCAGCTCGCGCTCCGGGTTGAACATCATCTTTTCCTTGTACAGCGATGGGTTCACCACGATCTCGCCCGCTGCCGACAGCAGGATGGTATAGCCGTCCGGCTTGGCCTTGGAAACATAGTTGGCGCCTATCATGCCGCTGGCGCCCGGCTTGTTTTCGACGATGATCGATTGGCCCAGCGTGTCGTGCAGGCGCTCGGCCATCAGGTGCGCGATCAGGTCCACGCCGCCGCCGGCGGTGTAGGGCACGATCAGGCGGATCGGCATGGCGGGATACGGATCCGCCGCCTGGACGGCGAGCGGCACGGAAAGCAGCGCGGCGATGCCCAGTGCGGCACGCAGGCGTGGGGTCGGGTATTTCATCTCGGGTCTCCTCGTGTTTTCTAATTCAATGCGGGACATCGTCGGGCCCGTGGCGAGTCATCGCCACGGGCGGTAGGGGCCGGCGCCGACGCTGGGCGCGGCTCAATCGCCAAATACCATGCAGACGGGGCTGCCCGTCGCCGCGGCGACGCCGGCATCGGCCAGTGCGCCGGTGTCGGGGTCGACCTGGAATGCCATGATGGTGTCGCTGTCTTCGTTGGCCGCGTATAGATGGCGGCCAGTCGGATCCAGGGTAAAGAAGCGCGGCGTGCGGCCGCCGGTGGCGTAGGCGCGCACGAAACGCAGGCGCCCGCTGGCGGCGTCGATGGTGAACAGGGCGATGCTGTCGGCGCCGCGGTTCGAGGCATATAGATGGCGGCCCGTCGCATCGACGGCGATCGCGGCGGCGCGGCTGTTGCCCGTGTAGCTGTCCGGCAGTGTCGACAGCACCTGGAACGGCGCCAGGCCGCCCGTGGCCGCGTCATGGCGATATGCCGTCACGGTGGAGTCCAGCTCATTCACCGCATAGGCCCAGGGCGCGGCGGGATGGAAGGCGATATGGCGCGGGCCGGCGCCTTCGCGCGTCGCCACGAAAGGCGCCGCCGCCGGCGTCAGCCTGCCATCCAGGAAGCGGAAGCTGAAAATACGGTCCAGCCCCTTGTCGGGGACGATCACGTGCCGGCCGCCGGGGGCGTAGGGATTGAAGTGCGGCTTGGCGTGCTTCTGCTCGATACGGTGCGGGCCGGGGTCGCCTGGCAGAGCGACAAGCTGGCTGACCGGCAGCAGTTGGCCGTCCTCGGCCAGCGGCAGCACCGCCAGCGTGCCGGTCGCATGGTTGGATACGACGATGTGCCGTCCGTCGGGCGCCACGGCCAGGTGTACGGGGTTGCGGCCTTCGGTGCTTTGCCGGTTCAGGAAGCCCAATCGGCCGGAGCCCGGATCGATGCGGAAGGCGCTGATCTCGCTGGCGTCGCCATGCACGGCGTACAGCACGCGGCCATGCCCTGATGTCCGCGCGCGGCCCAGCGCCAGATAGGAAGGATTGAACAGGCCATCGACCTCCTGCACCAGACGCAGCGTTCCGGTGCCCGGATCGCGATGCCAGGCTGTGATGCCGCGCCCGCGCGCATTCCGCTCGCGGGAGGTGCGGCAGCCCGCATAGACATCGGCCTTCATGCGCGCGTCTCCCCGAAGGCCATCTTGCGCACCACGTAGGGCAGCACGCCGCCATGCGTCAGATAGCGAATCTCCTGTTCCGCGTCCAGGCGCAGGGAGACCGGCAGATCGTGCGGCGGCGGAGGGGACGGCGTATCACCCTGTGCATCGACCGGGGCAGCGACCGGCGCGGCGCCCGCGCGCCGGATGCGCAGCGTCAGCAGGTTGTCGCCCAACTTCAGCTGGTCCAGGCCCAGCAGGTCGAAACGCTCGCTGCCGTCCAGGCGCAGCAGCTCCGCATGCGCGTCGCCTGTGAAGGTCAGCGGCAGCACGCCCATGCCGATCAGATTGCTGCGGTGAATCCGCTCGAAACTGCGCGCCACCACCGCGCGCACGCCCAGCAGCGCCTGCGCCTTGGCCGCCCAGTCGCGGCTGGAGCCGGCGCCGTAGTTCCAGCCGGCGAAGACCAGCAGCGGGATGCCGCGCGCCGCATAGGTGGCCGCGGCCTCGTAGACGGGCAGGATCTCGCGGCGATCCGCATCCCAGGCCCAGGCGCCTTCGCCGCCCTTATCGCCGACAAGGCGGTTGCGCACCGCCTTGTTGGTATAGGCGCCGCGCAGCATGACCTCGTGGTTGCTGCGGCGCGTGGAATATTGATTCAGGTCTTCCCGCGCTTCGCCACGGGCCAGCAGCCACTGTCCGGCCGCGCTGGAGGCGGGTATGGTCCCGGCCGGCGAGATATGGTCGGTCGTTACGTTGTCGCCGAACACCATCAAGGCCCGGGCGTCGCGCAACGCGGCCAGCGGCGCGGCGGTGGGCGTGACGGATTGCAGATAGCGCGGGCGGCGCAGATAGGTCGAGCCGGGATCCCAGGCATAGCGCACGCTGGCTGGCGCGGACAGTGCCCGCCATTGCGGTGTGCCGGCCCAGATGGTGGCCACGCGTTGCCGGAACAGTTCGGGCCGCAGCACGCGGCCGGCCAGCGCCGCGACGTCTTCGTCGGTGGGCATGAGGTCGCGCAGCCAGACCGGCTGGCCGTATGCGTCGAGGCCCAGCGGGTCCCGCTCCAGGTCGAGATGGATGTTCCCCGCTATGGCATAGGCCACGACCAGCGCCGGCGAGGCCAGGTAGCCGGCGGGCAGCCTGGGATTGACGCGGCCTTCGAAGTTGCGATTGCCGGACAGTACCGCCACGCCGCGCAGGCCCTGGTCCACCATGGTTTCCCCCGCGGCGGCCAGGCCGCCGGAGTTGCCGATACAGGTCATGCAGCCGTAGCCGACCAGGCCGAAGCCCAAGGCTTCCAGGTCGCGCAACAGGCCGGCGTCTGCCAGGTAATCGCCCACCGTGCGCGACCCCGGCGATAGCGATGTCTTGACCCAGGGCTTGCGTTGCAAGCCGCGCTCGCGCGCGCGGCGCGCCAGCAGGCCCGCCTGCAGCATCAGCAGGGGATTGGCCGTATTGGTGCAGCTGGTGATGGCCGCCACCAGTACCGCGCCGTCCGTCGGCGCGTTCGCCGTGGCCGATGGGTCCGCGGGCCGGTCAGCCGCCTTCGGCGCCGGCGCGCCCAGCCGTTCGGTAAAGGACACGCCGGCGCGCGCCAGCGGCTGGCGTTCGTGCGGCTGGTGCGGCCCCGCCACGCTGCGCTGGACGGATGCCAGGTCCAGCGGAATCACGGTATCGAAGCAGGGCTCCGGCAAGCCGTCGCGCCGCCACAGCCCCTGGGCCCGCAGATAGACCCGCGCGCGTTCGCGCTGCGCCTCCGTGCGCCCCGACAGCGCCAGGAAATCCATGGCTTCGTCATCGAAGGGAAAGAACATGATCGTGGCGCCGTACTCCGGCGCCATATTGGCCACCGTGGCGCGCGCCGCCCAGCCCAGTGTCGACAATCCAGGCCCGCAGAATTCGACGAATTTGCCCACCACGCCATGCGCGCGCAGTCGCTGCGCCAGTGTCAGCGCCAGGTCGGTGGCGGTGACCCCCTGCGCCAGCCGGCCGCTCAGACGTATGCCGACCACCTCGGGATAGGCGATGGGTACCGGTTCGCCCAGCAGCGCCGCCTGGCTCTCCAGGCCGCCTATCCCCCAGGCCAGCACGCCGATACCGTTGATCATCGGCGTGTGGCTATCGGTGGCCACCATATCGTCCGGATGCAGCAGGGCCTGGCCGTCCTGCGTGCGCGCCGTGCACACGACCTCGGCCAGGGCTTCCATATTCATCTGGTGGATGATGCCGGTGCCGGGCGGAATGACCTTGAAGTTGTCCAGGCTCTGCTCGGCCCAGCGGATGAAGCGATAGCGCTCGCCATTGCGCCGGAAGTCGATGTCCAGGTTCGCCTGAACCGCGTCCGGTTCGTCATAGTGTTCCACGATGACCGAATGGTCGATCGTCAGGACAGCGGGAATCAGCGGATTGACCCGCGCCGGATCGCCGCCCAGCTCCGCGACCGCGTCGCGCATGCCCGCGAAATCGGCCAGCGCGGGCAGGCAGGTCGTGTCGTGGAACATCAGCCGGTTGGGGTAGAAGGGCACCTCGCAGGACGGGCCGCGCCCTTCGGCGCGGGCCAGTACCGCGGGCAGCGCCTCCGGCTGGCAGCGGGCGACGTTCTCGATCAGCAGGCGGATCGAGTAGGGCAGGGCGGACAGGCGGTCCGCCGGCAGGATGCGGCGCAGCGCGACATAGGCATAGTCCTGCCCGTTGACGGCCAGGCGGTCGAGCAGTGCGGGATCGGGGCGGTTCATGCGTGGATCGTAAGCGCCGCGCGCCGCCGGGAAAATTGATCCTTCGCCAAACGAGCGTTTCCCGCGGGAGAACGATGACGGGCCGACGCCGGACAGGCCGATATGGCGTCGCTCGCCAGTCGGGCGCTCTACCCCCGCAAATACCCCACCAGCGAGCGCGCCGTCGGCGGCAGCGTTTCCAAAGCGCGCACGCCGATCAGCAGGCTGCGGCGGGCCCACGGCTCCGCCAGGGTCAGCGCGCGCAATTTTCCGCCGCGCAGGTACGGCGCGGCCACCGCCCGCGGCAGCACCGCAATCCCCAACTGCGCTTCCACCAGCTTGCACATGCAATCGAAGCCGCTGATGCGTATGCGCGGCCGCAGCGGCTTGCCGCGCTTCTTGGCTTCCGCCGTCAGTAAAGCATGTACCGAGCTATCCAGATGCGGTCCGACCAATTCGTGGTCCAGGACGGTGTCGAAGCGCACCTTCTGCCGCCGGGCCAGTACATGCGTCGCCGGCACGACGACCACCAGTTCGTCCCGCCGGTAGGGGAACACCTGCAGGCCATGCGCCGGCGTCTGTTCGGCGAAGATGCCCAGATCGGCGTGGCCATCGGCGACCGCCCGCACCACCGCCGTGCCCACGCGCTCCTCGATGTCGAACTTGATCTGCGGGTAGTCGTTGGCGAAGCGTTCGATATCCCCGGGCAGGAACTGCGCCAGGGCCGACGTGATCGCGTGGATGCGCACGTGCCCCTTCACCCCCGCGGCATAGCCCGCCAGTTCTTCGTCCATCAGGGCCAGCGTGTGCCGCATCTGGCGCGCATAGTGCAACAGGGACTGGCCCGCGGGCGTCAGGTCGACGCCGCGCGCATAGCGCACCAGCAGGGGCGAGCCCGCCCGCGCCTCCAGTTCGGCGATGCGTTTGCTGATGGCCGATACGGCCAGGTGCTTGCGTTGCGCCGCCTTGGTCAGGTTCTTGTCCTCGGCGACGGCGATGAACAAATCCAGGCTGGTCAGGTCATATCGCATGATCGGTATATTTGGCTGCGCGCGTCGGCGCCATCTTCCGCTTCGCCGGTCTTCTGCTAGGCTGGAAGCGCCCCTTTTGCGCGAGCAACGCCGGCAGGGCGCATAATTGCACGACTTCGTCTAACTCAGGATTTCACGACCGCCGCGATGAAAGCGCAACCGCTAAGATTCGATCGCAACGTCATCGAGGATGTCCTGGCCGGCAGGAAGGTCCAGGCGCGTCGCATACTCAAGCCGCAGCCGCCGGACAACACTGTCAGCTGGCTGCGGGAAATCGGCCCGGCCGGCAAATGGATGGCGGTGGAAGACCCATTGCCTCCGCCTTCGCGCCGGCGGGTGCGGCGCATGGTGTGCCCATATGGTGAACCGGGCCAGACCATACGGATGTACGACGATGCCGGTGCCGCCTTCGCGGAAGCCACCCTGGTCGGCGTCCGTATCCAGCGCTTGCAGGACATCAGCGAAGCCGACGTCATCGCGGAAGGCTGCGCCGAAGGCGAGAGCCTGCGTGGCGGCTTCCTGCCCGGCATGCCCTTGAAGTCGATATTCGCGCTGGCATGGTGCGAAACCAACGGCGCGCGGGCCTGGGCGGTGAATCCCTGGGTATGGGCCCTGGAATTCCGCGTTACGCAGGCTTTGCCGTACGACCGCCGGCCGGCGCCGGCGGACGACCCGTGGCCTGAAAGCGCGTCGCAAGAAAGTCTATGAAGGTGCGCACCCGCGCCGACAGATGCCGGCGGCCGGGGTAGTACACGAACAGGTCGGCCGAAGGCAGGGTGTACGCGGGCAGCAGGCGGCGCAGCCGGCCGGTTTCCAGGTATTTCGCCACGTCCCACTCCGAGCGGATCAGGATTCCGTGGCCGTCCAGCGCCCAGCCCAGCACGATGTCCCCATCGTTGCTGGCCAGCGTGCCGCCGACCTTGATCGCCTGCGTTTCGCGATTGCGGGTGAAACGCCACACGCCATAGGCTTCGTCGTTCTGCCGGTGGATGATGCAGCGGTGCGCCGCCAGGTCGGCGGGCCGCTGCGGCACGCCATGCCGGGCCAGGTAGGCGGGCGAGGCGCACAGGAAGCGGCGATTGGTCTGCAGCCGGCGCGCGCTGAGCCGGCTGTCCGGCAGCGCGCCGAAGCGCACCGCCAGGTCCAGGCCTTGTTCCACCAGGTCCACCGGGCGGTCCGTGACCTCCAGCCGGACTTCGACATCCGGATGCAGCCTGGCGTAGTCCGATACCAGGGGTGCGATCACGGTGCGGCCGAAACCCAGGGTGGCGTTCACCCGCAGCACTCCGCGGGGTTCGGCGCGGCTGCTGGTGACCTGGTCCTCCATCTCGCGGATATCGGCCAGGATGCGGCTGGCGTGGCGCAGATAGGTCTCGCCTTCGCTGGTCAGGCTGGTGCGCCGCGTCGTGCGGTTCACCAGGCGCACGCCCAGACGCTGTTCCAGCTGGGCCAGCCGCTTGGTGGCGGCCGGCGGCGTCATGTCGAGCTCGCGCGCGGTTGCCGACAGATTGCCGTGCTTGGCCAACAGGACGAAAAACATCAGTTCGGAAGCGGTATCGGTTTTCATGGATGGGATTGCGGCGGGGCGCCGCGCTTATCCGGCATAGGCCGGGCCGGGCGACGAGACCCGCTGTGGGCGTGGCGTGCGGTATTCACTGAAAGTTAACAACAATATTCCGCCAGGTGAATAAAAACCGCCGGGCGCTTGGTTAACCTGTCGGGACCCGCAGCCCCGGCCGGGCAGTGCGCCAACGACAGGAGACTCCCGTGAAAATCGTCGAAATCCGCGAACAGACCAAGCCCATCAGCTCGCCCATCCGCAACGCCTATATCGACTTCAGCAAAATGACGCTGAGCCTGGCCGCGGTCATCACCGACGTGATTCGCGATGGCAAGCCCGTCGTCGGCTACGGCTTCAATTCCAACGGCCGCTATGGCCAAGGCATGCTGATGCGCGAGCGCTTCATCCCGCGCGTGCTTTCCGCCGAGCCCGACACGCTGCTGGACGCCTCGGGCCAGAACCTGGACCCGCACAAGATCTGGGACCGCATGTTCATCAACGAAAAGCCGGGCGGCCACGGCGAGCGTTCCGTGGCCATGGGCACCCTGGACATGGCAATCTGGGACGCGGTCGCCAAGATCGCCGGCAAGCCCCTGTTCCAGTTGCTGGCGGAGCGCTACGGCGACGGCAAACCCGATCGCAAGGTATTCGTCTACGCGGCGGGCGGCTATTACTACCCCGGCAAGGGCCTGGAAAGCCTGCAGGACGAAATGCGCGGCTATCTGGACCGCGGCTATTCCGTGGTCAAGATGAAGATAGGCGGCGCATCGCTGGACGAGGACCTGCGCCGCATCGACGCCGTGCTCGACGTGCTGCAGGACGGCCAGCGCCTGTGCGTCGACGCCAACGGCCGCTTCGACCTGAAGACCGCCGTGGCCTATGCCAAGGCGCTCTCCCGGTACGACCTGTTCTGGTACGAAGAAGCCGGCGATCCCCTGGACTACGAACTGCAGGCCGAATTGGCGCATCACTACGAAAAGCCCATGGCCACCGGCGAGAACCTGTTCTCCATGCAGGACGCCCGCAACCTGATCCGCTACGGCGGCATGCGGCCCGACCGCGACTGGCTGCAATTCGACTGCGCGCTCAGCTATGGACTGGTCGAGTACCTGCGCACGCTGGACATGCTGAAAAGCTACGGCTGGTCGCCCAGCCGCTGCATCCCGCACGGCGGACACCAGATGTCCTTGAACATCGCCGCCGGGCTGGGGCTGGGCGGGAACGAGTCATATCCGGATCTGTTCCAGCCCTATGGCGGCTTCCCGGATGGCGTACGCGTGGAAAACAGCCACATCGTCATGCCGGATCTGCCTGGCATCGGCTTCGAGGGTAAGGCTGATCTGTACGCGGAGATGCGCCAATTGTCGGCGTGAGGGCAGGTTGGCCGCGAGACGGCGGGGCGGCGCTCGGGCAGGGCGGCCAGGGGGCAGCCCAGGCGAACCGCCGCGGCGGACGCCTTGCATCGGCGACGCCGGCTATTGTCCCGCCGCGTCCCGATCCAGATACCACAGCAGCTCCCCCTGCGGCCGAACGCGGCCGGAGGGTACTCCCGGGTCATGTGCCCGCGCCCGGCTGACGGCGGTGCGTTTCTTGTCTCCCGCCGCCAGGAACACCACGGCGGCGGCGCTGTCCAGCGCCGGCAGGGTCAGCGATATGCGGGGTTCGGCCTTGACGCCGACCACCGCGATCGTCCAGTCGCGGGTCTCCTCGATATGCGGCGTGCCGGGAAACAGCGAGGCCGTATGGCCGTCGTCGCCGATGCCGAGCAGATTTACATCGAACAGCGGCCGGCCGGCTTCCAATTGCGCCGATCCGTAGTAGTCGCGCAGCGTGTCCGCATAGCGCGCGGCGGCGGACTCCGGCGTGCCGTCCGCAGGCACGGGATGCACGTTTTCCGGCGGAATCGGTACATGATCGATCATCGCCAGGCGGGCCATGCGGTAATTGCTTTGGGGATCGTCGTACGGCACGAAACGCTCGTCCCCCCAGAACAGATGCACGCGCGACCAGTCGATGCGCCGGCCGCGCGCCGGTTCGGCCAGCAGCTCGTACAAGGGTTTCGGGGTGCTGCCGCCCGACAGGGCCAGCGCGAAGCGTCCTCCGGTGGCCGCGATGCGCGCGGTCAGCCAGTCGGCCAGGTGCTCGACCAGGCTATCGGTGTTCTCGAATATGCAGCTCTGTTCTTTGTCCATCGCTAGCTCCTTGGCGTCATGAGGCGCGCCGTCCATAGCGCGCGCCGGCTTATGCCGCGGGAAGAATGAAACGGTGCACCGCCGCCGCCAGGCCATCGTCGGCATTGCTGGCGGTGGTTACCGTGGCCTGCGCCCGCACTTGGGCCGACGCCTGCCCCATGGCGATGGAAAAGCCCGCCCGCTGGAACATGGGCACGTCGTTGTCGCCGTCGCCGATGACGGCGGTCTCGGCCAGCGACACGCCCATGTGACGCGCCAGGGCCTCCACCGCATCGCCCTTGTTGGCACGGGCGTGATTGACGTCCAGGTAGTACACCTGCGACCGCGAGGCATGCGCGCCGGGCGCGATGCGCGGGTTGATTTCCTGCTCCAGCCGGACCAGGCCCGCACCATCCGCGCTGGCCGCGACGATCTTGCCGATGCGGTCCAGATAGGGGTCGAAGCTGTCGACCAGCGTGCCATCGAAGCCCAGCGTGTGCCGCTCCAACGGCACGTAGGGACCGTCCGGATCGCGCAGCAGCCATTTGTCGTCGGCGAATACCCAGGTTTCCACCGGCTGGGCGGAGAACATGTCCAGCGCGATACGCGCGTTCTCGACAGACAGCGGATGCGATTCGATCGTACGGCCGCCGGTGTCGACGATGGCGCCGCCATTGAATGCCGCGGTGGGCGTGTCCAGATCCAGCATCCGGATCAGCGGCAGCATGCCGCGCGGCGGACGGCTGCTGACCAGGGTGAAGGCGATGCCGGCGCCGCGCAACGCGCGGATGGCGGCGAGGGTGGCGGCGCTGATCTGCTTGTCCGGACGGACCAGCGTGCCGTCGACGTCCGACACCAGCAAGCGGATGCCGGGCCGCGTCGAGGATGCCGCGGCGCCAGCGCCACGCGGATCGCCGTCCGCGGCGCCCGCGCCTACTTCAGGCTGTGCCATGCCCGCCCGTCCCGCCGCAGCAGTTCGTCGGCGGCATCGGGGCCGTCCGTGCCCGCCGGATACATATGCACGTCCTTGCAGTCCTGCCAGGCATCCAGGAAAGGCTGCACCGCGCGCCAGCCGTTTTCGATGTTGTCCGCCCGCTGGAACAGCGTCTGGTCGCCGGTCATGCAGTCGTACAGCAGCGTCTCATAGCCCGTGGATGGCTGCATCTTGAAGAAATCCGAATACGCGAACCCCATCTGGATGTTGTCGATCTCCAGCGTGGTGCCGGGCTTCTTGGCCTGGAAGTCGAACCACATGCCCTCGTCCGGCTGGATCTGGATGATCAGGTAGTTGGGCCGCATGCGGTGCACGTGCGTATCGCGGAAGGGCGACATCGGCGCGGGCTTGAAGCAGATGGCGATCTGCGTATTGCGCACGCCCAGCCGTTTGCCGGTGCGCAGATAGAAGGGCACGCCGGCCCAGCGCCAGTTGTCCACCCACAGCTTGAGCGCGACGAAGGTTTCCGTGCAGCTGTCCGGGGCCACGCGGTTTTCCTCGCGATAGCCGGGCACGCGCGTGCCGCCGATCTCGCCGCTGGAGTACTGGCCGCGCACCGAATTGCGCCGCGCCTCTTCCGGCGACTGCGGCCGGATGGCCGCGACCACCTTGGCTTTTTCGCTGCGCACGGCATCCGCGCCGAAGGCCGCGGGCGGCTCCATGGCCACCATGGCCAGCAGCTGGAACAGGTGATTGGGCACCATGTCGCGCAGCGCGCCGGTACGTTCGTAGAAGTTGCCGCGCTGCTCCACGCCCACTGTTTCGGCGGCGGTGATCTGCACGTGGTCGACGTAGTGATTGTTCCAGAACGCTTCGAACAGCCCGTTGGAGAAGCGGCTGACCAGGATGTTCTGTACCGTCTCCTTGCCCAGGTAGTGGTCGATGCGGTAGACCTGTTTTTCATCCATCACCGCCAGGATGCCGGCGTTCAGGTCCTGCGCGGTCTTCAGATCGGAGCCGAAGGGTTTTTCGACGATGACGCGGCGGAACTGGTCGTCGCCTTCCTCGAGCAGGCCGGCGTGCGCCAGCCGCGTGATGACCTCGCAGAAAAAGCGCGGCGCGGTCGCCAGGTAGAACACGGCGTTGCGCGTGCCGGAGGCTTCGATGCGTTGCCTGATGGCCTGGTAGGTGCCGTCATCCAGGAAGTCGCCTTCCAGGTAGGTGATGCGCTGCGCCAGGCGATCCCAGAGCTGGCCGTCCAGCGCCGGCTCGCCGCCTTCGGTCTTGCCGCGCTTGGCCGACATTTCCTGCATGAAGTCGGCCAGCTTGCCGCGGTATTCCTCGTCGCTGACCTTGTTGTGGTCGACGCCGACGATGTGCAGCGCGTCACCCACCAGGCCGTCGCGCGTCAGGTTGTACAGCGACGGCACCAGCAGCCGCTTGACCAGGTCGCCATGGGCGCCAAACAGAAAAAGGGTAGCCGGCGGCGCCATCTGCGACCGCGGAGAGCGGTTTGTCGATTGCGCGGCCGTCATTATTTTTTCTCCTCGACGTGGCCGCCGAAGCCGAAGCGCATGGCCGACAGCATCTTGTCGCCGAAGGTGGCGTCCTGACGCGAACGGAAGCGGGCGAACAGGGCGCTGGCCAGCACCGGGGCGGGCACGGCCTGCTCGACGGCGGCATCGATGGTCCAGCGGCCTTCGCCGCTATCGGCCACGTCGCCGGAAAAGCCCGCCAGCTTGGGGTCCTTGGCCAGCGCGATGGCGGTCAGGTCCAGCAGCCACGACGACACCACGCTGCCGCGGCGCCAGACTTCCGCGACGTCGGCCACTTCGATGTTCAGTCGCTGGTCTTCCGGCAACTGCTCCGAGCCCTTGGTCTTCAGGATGTCGAAGCCTTCGGCGTAGGCCTGCATGATGCCGTACTCGATACCGTTGTGGACCATCTTGACGAAGTGGCCCGAGCCGGCCGGACCGGCATGGATGTAGCCCTGTTCGGCGCGCGGATCGCGGCCTTCGCGGCCCGGCGTACGGGGAATGTCGCCCAGTCCTGGCGCCAGGCAGGAAAAGATCGGGTCCAGGTGCTTCACCACCTTGTCTTCGCCGCCGATCATCATGCAGTAGCCGCGCTCCAGGCCCCAGATGCCGCCGGAGGTGCCGACGTCCACGTACTCGATCTGGCGCGCGGCCAGGGCCTTGGCGCGGCGGATGTCGTCCTTGTACATGGTGTTGCCGCCGTCGATGATGATGTCGCCCGGCTCCATCAGGCCCGCCAGCGTATCGATCATGTGCTCGGTGACCGCGCCCGCCGGCAGCATGACCCAGACCGCGCGCGGCTTGGCCAGCTTGGAGATCAGGGCTTCCACATTGTCGACCCCGGTCGCGCCTTCGGACTGCAGCTCTTTCACCTTGTCCAGGCTGCGGTTGTACACGATGACTTCGTGCTTGTTCCGCATCAGGCGGCGCGCGATGTTGGCGCCCATGCGCCCGAGTCCAATCAATCCGAGTTGCATAGCAAAATCTCCGCGAAAATAAACCGGCGCGGCGGCTGGCCGCGCCCGGTCCGGAAAACCAGGGCCTGCTCGCCCCGGATCAGTTTGTCACCTGCTTGACGGCCTTGGCCAGGCGGGCCAGGCCGCTTTCGACGTCGCCGCCCTTGATGTGCACGCGCAGATAGCGCCGGCCGCGCTCGGCCAGCACCTGCAGGTCGCCGGAAGCCTGCGCCGCCTGCACCGTGCCGAAGCTGATCCTGCGCCCCGGGATGGGCAGATCGCGCGCCGGGTCGGCGGTGATCTGCAGGAAGACGCCGCTGTTCGGGCCGCCCTTGTAGGCCTGGCCGGTGGAATGCAGGAAGCGCGGCCCGAAGCCGCCGACCGTGGCGACCTTGCGGCGGTCGCGCACCGTGGCGCGCAGGCTGGCGATCTGCCGTTCGTGCGCGGCGTTGCGCGCGACGTAGGCCAGCACGGCGGCATAGTCACCCTGGTCCAGACGCGCCAGGTGGGCGCCCAGCACGCCTTCGACGGTGCCGTCCGCCGCCAGCGACTTGTCGCCGTAGAAGGCCAGCTCGCCGTCTTCGGCGATGGGCGTTTCGGCCGGCAGCTGGCCGGTTTTCTCGTAGGCGTCGGTCAGGGCGCGCGTCTTGACCTTGCTGGCTTCGACGTCGGGCTGGTCGAAAGGATCGATGCCGATGACCGCGCCGGCAATGGCGGTGGCCACTTCCCAGCGGAAGAATTCCTGGCCGATGGCGGCCGGGCGCGGCAGCGTGATGCGGATGACCGGCTGCCCTGCCGCGGCCAGGGCCTGCACCTTGGCGTCGAGCTGCGCGGTGTCGTCCTCGGCGCAGCGCAGATAGGCGAACAGGCGATCCTGGCCGTAGACGTCCGGCGCGCCTATGGGTTCCAGGTCCACCGGCACGATGCCCTTGCCGTGCTTGCCGGTGGACTCGGCCAGCAGCTGTTCCAGCCAGGAGCCGATGCTGGCGACCGCCGGCGAGGCGAAGATGGTGACCTTGTCGCGGCCGGCGCGGGCGGCTTCGCCCAGGATGGCGCCCAGGCGCACGCCCGGGTTGACCGCCGGCGGCGACGACGGCCCGCAGGCGCGCACCATGGGCTGCGTGGTTTCCAGGAAGTGCGCGACGTTATGGCCCATGACGCCCAGCGGCACCAGGCCGAACACCGACAGCACCGAATAACGGCCGCCAATGGTCGGATCGCCGTGGAAGATGGCGCGATAGCCGGCCTGCCTGGCGGCCGCTTCCAGCTTCGAACCCGGATCGGTGATGGCGATGAAATGCTTGCCGGCGTTTTCCTGGCCCACCGCCGCCGCGGTGGCGGCGTGGAAGTGCGCGTTGAGAATTTCCGGCTCCAGCGTGGAGCCCGATTTACTGGACACGATGAACAGCGTGCGCGCGATGTCGATGCCGCGTTCCACGGCGCAGATTTCTTCCGGATTGGTGGAATCCAGCGCGTGCAGGGCCAGGCCCTGGCCCGATTCGCCCATCGTCTGCGCCAGCACTTCCGGCCCCAGGCTGGAGCCGCCCATGCCGAGCAGCACGGCGTGCGTGTAGCGTTCGGCCTGCAGGTCGCGCGCCAAGGCGGCGACGGCCTGGGCATCGACCTGCTTGCCCTGGCCGGCGGCCAGCCAGCCCACCCAGCGGTCTTCCTGCTGACCGGTCCACATGGACCCGTCGTGCCGCCACAGGCGGCGCGCCCAGCCGTCGGCGCGCGCGCGGTCCAGGCATTTGTCGACGGCTTCGGCCAGCGGCTTGGGCAGTTCGTAGGCCACGCCATTGATCTGCTCGCCCAGATAGCTCAAGCGTTTGGCCGCCACCGCGCCGAGAAGGGCGTCGAAAGCGTCGGAAAATTGCTTGGTGCCGTCTTCCACCAGTTCGCGGGTGACCCCGTCCAGGTCCAGTCCCAGTTTCTGCGCGTCTTCCAACTGCCGGCGCGCTTCGTCGACGTCGCGCGTGAGCGTGGTCTCGACGGTGCCGCTTTCACGGAAGGCATCCATGGTGCCGGACGGCATGGTGTTGACGGTGTCCGGCCCGATCAGTTCGTCGATATAGAGGGTAGCGGGATAAGCGGGATTCTTGGTGCCCGTGGAGGCCCACAGCAGGCGCTGCGGGTGCGCGCCTTTCTGCGCCAGCGCCTTCCAGCGATCCTCGCCTATCAGTCCAAGGTAGTCCTGGTAGGCCAGCTTGGCGTTGGCGATGGCGATCTTGCCCTTGAGCGCGTTCAGGCGCTCGGCATCGGCGCCCGGCTTTTTCAGGGCTTCGTCGATGTTCTTGTCGATGCGGGTATCGATGCGGCTGATGAAGAAGCTGGCCACGCTGGCCAGCCTGTCGACCGGCTTGCCCGCCTTGGCGCGGGCTTCCAGGCCTTCGATATAGGCCAGGGCGACGGCGCGATAGGCGTCGCGCGAGAACAGCAGCGTGACGTTGACGTTGATCCCGTCTTCGATCAACTGGCGGATGGCCGGCACGCCTTGCGGGGTGCCGGGCACCTTGATCATCAGGTTGGGACGGTCCACGGCCCGCCACAGGCGGCGCGCTTCGTTCAGCGTGCCTTCGGTGTCGTAGGCCAGGTAGGGCGAGACTTCCAGGCTGACGTAGCCGTCCTTGCCGTTCAGGCGGTCGTACACCGGCCGCAGCGCGTCGGCGGCGTTCTGGATATCGCGCACCGCCAATTGTTCGTACACGTCGCCCGGTTCGGCGTCGGCCTGGTACAGGATGGCGTGCAGCTGCTCGTCGTAGGATTCCCCATGGCCCATTGCTTTTTCGAAGATGGAGGGGTTGGATGTGACGCCGGTCAGGCTGTCTTCGCGCACCAGTTTTTCGAGTCCGCCCTGCGCCAGGAATTCACGGCTAAGGAAGTCCAGCCATATGGCCTGTCCGGCTTCCGCCAGCCGGACCAGCGGGTTTTTTGTCGTTTGGTTCATTGCGTACTCCTTTTCTCTTGAACCTGCTCGCGCGCGGCGCGAACCACATTTTCCACCGTGAAGCCGAATTTCGCCTGCAGCTTGGCGATGGGCGCGGAAGCGCCGAAGGTGCGCATGGCAATGGTTTTGCCTTTCGCGCCGACGTAGCGGTCCCAGCCCATGTAGCCGGCCTGCTCGACGGCCACGCGGGCGGTCACGTCCGGCGGCAGCACGCTGTCGCGATAGGCCTGGTCCTGCTCTTCGAACAGATCCCAGCTGGGCATGGATACCACGCGCGCCGCGACGCCGTCGGCGCGCAGTTGATCATAGGCCTGCAGGCACAGGGAGACTTCGCTGCCGGTCGCCATCAGGATGACTTGCGGCTGTTGCGGGGCGCAGTCGGCCAGGACGTAGGCGCCACGCCGCAGGTCGGCGGCGGGGGCATACTTCGAGCGGTCGAGGGTGGGCAGGGGCTGGCGGGTCAACACCAGCGCGGTGGGGCGGTTGGTCTGCTGCAGCGCGACCTTCCAGGCCTCCACGGTTTCATTGGCGTCGCAGGGACGCAGCACGCGCATGCCCGGGATGCCGCGCAACTGCGCCATCTGTTCCACCGGCTGGTGGGTGGGGCCGTCTTCGCCCACGCCGATGGAGTCGTGGGTGAAAACGAAGATCACCGGCAATTCCATCAGCGCCGCCAGCCGGATCGGCGGCTTCATGTAATCGCTGAAGATCAGGAAAGTGGCGGTATAGGGACGCACGTGCGACAGCGCCATGCCGTTGGCGATGGCCCCCATGGCGTGCTCGCGCACGCCGAAGTGCATATTGCGGCCGCCATAGTCGTCACGCTCGAAGCTGCCGGCGCCGTCGAAGGTCAACTTGGTCTTGGTGGACGGCGCCAGGTCGGCGGCGCCGCCCATCAGCAGGGGAATGTGCTTGGCGAAGGCGTTCAAGGCCTTGCCGCCGGAGTCGCGGGTCGCCAGGCCCTTGGCGTCCGGCGGGAAGACCGGCGCTTCGCTGTCCCAGCCCTCGGGCAGCTGGCCCTGGCGCATGCGGTGCAGCTCTTCATGCTTGGCGGGGTCCTGGGCCTTCAACTGCTCCAGGGTTTTGTTCCATTGCGCGTAGGCCGGCTGGGCGCGCGCGGCCAGGGCGTCGCGCAGGCGGTCGCGGACTTCGTCGGGCACCAGGAACTGCGCGTCCTCCGGCCAGCCATAGGCCTTCTTGGTCAGGCGCACTTCTTCTTCGCCCAGCGCTTCGCCGTGGGCGGCGGCGGTGTTGTGCTTGTTGGGGGCGCCGAAGCCGATCACGCTGTCGACCACGATCAGCGTGGGGCGGTCGGTGGTGGCCTGGAACTGGCGCAGCGCGGCGGCCAGCGCCATGCGGTCGTTGGCGTCGGTGACGTGCAGCGTGTTCCAGCCATAGGCGGCGAAGCGCGCGGCGACGTTCTCGCTGAAGGCCAGGTCGGTATGGCCTTCGATGCTGATGGTGTTGTTGTCGTAGATCCAGCACAGGTTGGACAGGCCCAGGTGGCCGGCGATGGAGGCCGCCTCGCCCGATACGCCTTCCATCATGTCGCCGTCGCCGCAGATCACGTAGACGTTGTAGTCGAAGACCTCGCGTCCCGGCGCGTTGAAGCGCTGCGCCAGGTGGCGCTGGGCGATGGCCATGCCCACGCTGTTGGCGCAGCCCTGGCCCAGCGGGCCGGTGGTGGTTTCCACGCCGGTGGTCATGCGGTATTCGGGATGGCCGGGCGTTTTGGAATCGAGCTGGCGGAACTGTTTGATGTCATCCAGGCTGACGGCCGGCTTGCCGCTGGGCTTGCCGTCGGCATCGATCTCGATCACGCCGCCCAGATGCAGCAGGCCGTACAGCAGCATGGAGGCATGGCCGGCCGACAGCACGAAGCGGTCGCGGTTGGGCCAGTCGGGATGCGCGGGGTCGTAGCGCAGGAAATCGTGCCATAGCGTATAGGCGACGGGCGCCAGCGCCATGGGAGTGCCGGGATGGCCGGAATTGGCTTTCTGGACCGCGTCCATGGCCAGGGTGCGCAACGTATCGATGCACAGCAGGTCCAGCTTTTCGTCACTGCGCGCGGGATCGGGGGACGGTGGGGTATTCATGAGACCTCTCTCTGGCGGAAACGCGGACAAACCGGCTTCGGGAGCAATCGTCATGCCCGTATGGCCGCCGGTGGACCAGGGGCGTCTTGCGCGTCGGCGGCCTGGCGCGGGGCCGTCGCGGTGGTGTGCTCAAGGGCTGTTCATGGGGACCCGCTCATGGGCGGCGCGCCTTGCGCCACAGGGCGGCGCCGCCTTCCAGGCCGGCGTCGTTGGAGCCGATCTTGATATGGCTATCGGCGGGGAAATCCAGGCGCGCGGCATTGCCGCCGCCGATGTAGATGCGATCCGGCATGAACAGTACTTCGATCAGTTCGATCGCCCGCCGGACCCGTCGGTTCCATTGTTTTTTGCCTAGCGTTTTGCGTTTGGCTTCGCCCAGGTATTCGTCGTAGGTTTTGTCTTTATGTATGGGATGGTGGGCCAGCTCCATATGCGGCATGAGTTCGCCGTCGCGGAACAGCGCCGTTCCCACGCCGGTACCCAGCGTCATCACGAATTCCAGGCCGCGGCCGCTGACCAGGCCCAGGCCCTGCATGTCGGCGTCGTTCAGGAGATGGGCGGGCTTGTTGCCGAAGGTGCGCGAGATCGCCTGGCGCAGCGCGAAGCCGGCCCACAGGCTGGTGTCCAGGTTCGGCGCCGTCAGGACTCTGCCTTCGCGCACCACGCCGGGGAAGCCGATGGAGATGCGGTCGAATTCGGGCAGCCCCGCCACCATGCGCTTGAGGTTTTCCAGCAGGACCTTGGGCGGGCAGGGATGGGGGGTGGGCACGCGGACGCGCTCGGCCAGCATCTGACCTTTGTCGTTGATGACGGCGGCCTTGAGGCCGGTTCCGCCGATGTCGATGGCCAGTATGCCGGGCTTCATGCGTCATGTGCTCCTGGGACAATGAGCCGCGCGGAAAATCCGCGCGGCTCTGCCGTAAGGTACACCAAGAGTTTGACGGATGGTATCGGCGCCCCTGGCTAGCCGGGGCGCCTGGCACGCCGCGCCCAGCACGCCGCGCCCGGCCGGGCGCACCGAGCAGGCCGCGCCTGGCCGCGGGCGCCCGGCCCGAGGCGGCCGGCGGCGTGGCCGCCGTGGTCCGGGCGTTGAAGACGCGTTTACTTCAGGATAGCGACGCCATCGGCGGCGCGCACGCCGCGGCCTTCTTCCTGGACGAACAGCGGGTTGATTTCCGCTTCCACCAAGCGGTCGCCCAGTTGCACCGCCATGGCCGCGAAATTCAACACCGCGTCTTCCAGGGCCTGGACGTCGGCCTTGGGCCGGCCGCGATAGCCGTCCAGCAGCGACCAGGACTTGAGCGAGCGCAGCATGTCGCGCACGGTGGCGCGGTCCACCGGCAGCAGGCGCAGCGCGGTGTCCTGGAACAGTTCGGCGGTGACACCGCCCAGTCCCACCAGCAGGGTCGGCCCCAGCTGCGGATCCCGATGCACGCCCACGATCATTTCCACGCCGGCCGCCATCTCCTGCAGCAGATAGCCTTCCGGCTCGATGCCGGTGCGCTGCCGCACGCGCGCCGCCATGGCCTCGATCGCCTCGCCGACGGCCTGCGGCGCGACGCCGACCGCGACGCCGCCGGCTTCGGTCTTGTGCGTGATGCGGCTGGACAGGACCTTGAGCACCACGGGGCGGTCGAAGGTCCGCGCCTCGCGCTGGCCCTCGGCCGCGTCCGCCACGGCGCGTTCGCCGACCGACGGGACGCCGTAGCTGGCGAACAGGGCGCGCGCCTGGGCTTCGTTCAGGGAGCCGGAGGGCAGGCCGGCGGGGTTGACACCCGGCGCGCCGCCGGCGGCATGCGCCGCCGCATCGCCTCCGGCGTTCGCCGCGTTCGCGGCACTCGCGCCGCCAGTGGCGGCCGCGGCGCCCTGGGCCGCTGCGCCGCTCCCGGTGCCCGCGTCGGCGGCGACTGACCCGGCGTTCTCGCGCGCCGTGCGCGCCAGCATGGCCGACAGCACCGCCGCGAAGCTTTCCGGCGCCGTAAACGCCGGTGCGCCGGCACGATTGACGTTGGCCAGCACCGCCGGCGCGTAGGGGCTCACGTACGCCAGCACCGGCTTGTCGCTCTGGTCCAGCGATGCGGCGATGGCGCCCGCCGCCAGCGCCGGCTGCGCCAGCGCGGACGATCCGACGATGGTGATGACCGCATCGTAATCGGGGCTATCGAGCAGCGTGGCGATGGTACTGCGCAGCAGCTCCGGCTGCAGTCCCGCCAACGTGACATCGATGGGGTTGCGGTCCAGAACGATCTGGTCATTTTTTTGCAGATCGCGCAGCCGCGCCGCGGTCTCGGGGCCGGGCGGCGGGGTTTCGAACCCGGCCACGCCCAGGCTGTCGGCCACCAGCGTGCCGGCGCCGCCGGTCGACGTCAGGATGGCGATGCGCTTGCCGCGCAGCGGCCGGCGCGTGGCCAGCGCGGCCGGGATATCGAGCAGGTCGGCGAAGGTCTGGGCGCGGATGGCGCCCACCTGGTTGAACAGCGCGTCGTAGACGCGGTCCTCGCCGGCCAGCGCGCCGGTATGCGAAGCCGCGGAGCGCGCCCCGGATTCGGAGCGGCCGACCTTGTAGACGACGACCGGCTTGCCGGCGCGGGCTGCCTTCAACGCGGCCTGGCGGAATTTTTCGGGATTGCGCAGGCCTTCCATGTACAACGCAATGACCTGCGTGGCCGGATCGTCGGCCAGATGGTCGACGAAGTCGGCCGCTTCCAGGTCGACCTCGTTGCCGGTGGAAACGAGTTTGGAGAAACCCAGGCCGGCCGCCGCCGCGCGCGACAGCAGCGAACCCAGGATGCCGCCGCTTTGCGACACCACGGCGATGCCGCCACCCTGCAACGCGTCCATTTCCAGCGCGCCGCTGGCGCACAGCATGATGCGATCGGTCAGGTTGACCAGGCCGATCGTGTTCGGCCCCAGCAGCCGCATGCCGCCCGCGGCTTCCTTCAGCGCCTGCTGGCGGCGCGCGCCGCTTTCGCCGGTTTCGCCGAAGCCGCTGGCCAGCACGATGGCGGCCGGCGTACCGCGCCGCGACAGCGCGCCCACGGCCTCGATGGCGCGGTCCGGCGCCACCAGCACCAGGCCGACGTCCGGCACGCCCGGCAGGCTGTCGATGTCGGGATAGCAGGTCAATCCACCGACCTGGTCGGCGCGCGGGTTGACGGGATAGATCGTGCCGCCGTAGCCGTGCTTCTGCAGATAGGCGACGGGGCGGCCGGCGGTCTTGCTGGCGTCCGCGGAGGCGCCGATGACGGCGATGCTGCGCGGATGGAGCAGGGTATGGATGGCGTTCATGGGTCAGCCTGCCTCAGCTCTTTTTCGCGGATTTATCCAGGAAGGCCTGCACCGATGCCTGGTGTTGTTCGGTGGTGTAGCAAATGGCCTGGGCCTGGCTGCCCATCTGGAAGACCTGTTCCGCGGTCAGTTCGAAGGTCTGGTTCAGGATGGCCTTGCTCAGGGCCAGCGCGGCGCTCGATCCGGCGCTGAGCGCGCGCGCCCAATCGCAAGCCTGCCGCAGCAACTCATCGGCCGGGGCGACGCGGTCGGCCATGCCCAGGGCGTGGGCTTCTTCCGCCGTTACGGTGCGGCCGCTGTAGATCAGCTCCTTGGCCCGTTGCAGGCCGACGCGGCGCGGCAGGAAATACATGCCGCCGCCATCGGGTATCAGGCCGCGCAGGATATAGGTCATGGCGAAGGTCGCGCTGTCGGCCGCCATCACGAAATCGCAGCACAGGGCCAGGTCGCATCCCAGCCCTGTCGCGGCGCCGTTCACCGCGGCGATGGTGGGCTTGGTCAGGTTGTGCAGGGCGGATATTGCGTGGTGGGTGCGCTGCTGGCGGCTCCAGCCGTTGAAGGCGACCTGGCCGGCCGGCGCCGCCATGCGCTCGCGCATGCCGCGGATGTCGCCGCCGGCGCAGAAGGCCTTGCCGGCGCCGGTCAGCACCAGCGCGCGGATGGCGTTGTCGCGCGTCACCTGGTCGAGCATGGCGATGAAGTCCTGGCGCATCTCATCGTCGATGGCGTTGCGGACTTCCGGGCGGTTCAGCGTGATGACGGCGATGCCGTCATCGACCTGCATTTGTAGGGTGGGATTCGACATGATCTCTTCTGTGCGAGCCGCGGCTCATAGTCGGGTTGAATAAGGGGAAAGGCGCTATTGTTCGGCGATGCCGGCGTCCTTGATGATCTTGTCCCAGCGCCGCGCTTCACCGCGAACGAAGGTGTCCAGCTGCGCCGGCTCGCCGACATTGATCACCAGCCCTTCTTCCTCCACATTGCGGCGGAAGCCGGGGCCTTGCACGGCGACCTTCAGCGCGGCATTCAGCCGGGCGATCACATCGGGCGGCGTGCCGGCGGGGGCATAGATGCCGTACCAGCTTTCCACCACGTAGCCCGGCACGCCGGCCTCGGCCACGGTCGGCCAGTCCGGGTGCGAGGGCGAGCGCTGCGCCGACGTCACGGCCAGCGCGCGCAATTGGCCGTTCTTCACCAGCTGCGCCACACTGGAAACCGTGGAAAACATCATGTCGATCTGGCCGCCCATCAGGTCGGTCAGCGCCGGGCCGGACCCGCGGTAGGGCACGTGCACGATATCGACCTTGGCCAGGCTCTTGAACATCTCGCCGGCCAGGTGGGCGGAGGTGCCGTTGCCGTAGGAACCGAAGGTCAGCTTGCCGGGATGCGAGCGCGCATAGGCCAGCAGCTCCTGCACCGTTTTGAACGGCGCCTTCGGCGACACCACCAGCACGTTGGGCGAGCGGCCGATCAGCGCCACCGGCGCAAAGGCCTCGAAGGTGGAGTAGGGCAGCTTCTTGTGCAGCGCCGGGTTGACGGCGTGGGCGAAGGTGGCCAGCAGCAGCGTGTAGCCGTCGGCCTGCGCCTTGGCGACCGCTTCGGTGCCGATGATGGTGCTGCCGCCGCCGCGGTTTTCCACGACCACCGTCTGGCCCAGGTCCTGCGTCATGCCCTCGGCCAACTGGCGGCCCACCAGGTCGGTGCCGCCGCCCGGAGGAAAGGGCACGATCAGACGGATGGGGCGTTCGGGATAGGCCGCGCGCGCGGCGGGGGATGCCAGGCCGAACAAGGCAAGGCAGCTGGCGGCGAACGCAAGCGCGCCGCGCCGGGAAATGGACAAGCAGGAAGTCATGAGTGTCTCCAAAACGCGCCCGCCTGTAAGCAACGTGGATGTGGCCGGTCAGGTGTTGCCGGCCGGATGCGGCCGGCCGGGTGCGGCAGGCCTGGCTCGGCTGGCCCTGTGCCGACTGCCAGGCACGGCGGCTCGGGTCGCGGCTGACCAGGCGCGGCCGGGGNCCGGGCGCGCGGGGCGGGCGCGATCGTCTTTTGCGATGCGGCCAGTTTAGGTGACAATGTCGCGCGCAGCTCGCAAGCATTTCCACCTGATGGAAATGCTTGCGGCCTGGCCCCGGATGCCTCATGCCGCCTTCCCGTCAGCCCAAATCCGCCCCATCGCCCTCCGCCCGGCCCGCTTCCGCGCCGGCGCGGTCGGCGCGAGGGCGATCGCCCGCCAACCGTTCCCTGGAGCGCGGCATCGCCTTGCTGCGCGCTTTTCGTCCCGGCCTGGAAGTATTGGGCAATGGCGAGCTGGCCGAACGCACCGGCCTGTCACGCGCCACCGTCAGCCGCCTGTCGCAGACGCTGGTGCGGACGGGTTTCCTGGAATATGAGCCGGCGCTGCGCGCGTATCGCCTGGGGGCGCCGGTGCTCAGCCTGGCGCATGCGATGCGCAGCGGTTCGCCCATCATGAAAGTGGCCGCGCCATGGATGCGCGAGCTGGCGCAGGCGCGCCGCATCAACGTCGGCATCGCGGTGGCCGATGGCGACGATATGGTGTACCTGGAATCGGTCCGCTACAGCCGCAAGGTGTCCTTGCGCAGCGTGGTGGCCGGGCAGCGCGTGCCTATCGAATTGACGTCGCTGGGCCGCGCCTACCTGGCCGCGCTGCCGGACGCGGCGCGACGGGCGTGGACCGCCGCCATGATGGAAAGGCGGCCCGGCCACGGCCAGTCGCTGGCCGACGAAATCGAATCAGCGTGCGCCGGCGTGCGTGCGACGGGTTACTGCGTCGCGGCCTGGCAGCCCGGCGTAGTGGCGCTTTCGACACCGCTGGTATTGGGCAATGGCGCCATCTATGCCTTGAATGTCAGCCTGGCGACCGCCGAACCGGCCGCCGCCGTGGCCGCGTCGCTGGCCGAGGACCTGCTCGACCTGAAGCGCCGTATCCTGGCCGCGCTGGAGCAGCGGGCAGGGGGCTAAGCCCGGCGCCCTACGACCGCGGCGCCCCCCGCCAACCCCACGCCAGCTAAAACACCGCCGGACCGGCACGGGAACGCTCCGGCCCGGCGGCGTCTTCAGGCGCGCCCCGGCGCCACTTGCGCGCTCAAGGTCTGTCCCAGGAAACGCGCGCTCAGGTCCGTCTTTCCGGGGGCGATATCGAAAGGCTTGGCAACGGCCCCCGTCGTGACCACGTCGCCGGCCCGCAGCGTCAGCCCGTGATAGCAGGCATGATCGAACAGATAACGCAGCATCTGCGTCGGGTCGATACCGTCATCGCCGCTCAGTCCCGTGCCCAGCGTCTGTCCGTCGGCCTGCACCGCCGCCGTGGCGACGCCGCGCTGGATGGCGGCGGCGTCGATTTGCGGTCCCAGGATGGAGGCCTCGAAGCCCACGCTATCACCCACGAAACTGGGCCAGCCCACCGCCCGCCGGTTGATGAAGCGCGACAGCACCAGCTCGAAAGCGATATGCGTCGACGACACGGCCTGCATCGGATCGGCCGGCGCCGCGCCCGGCGCGATATCCCGGCCCAGGATGAAGGCGATTTCGAACTCCACGGTGATCGGCGCCTGGCACAGTACCTGTACCGTCGCGCCATTGTCGTAGCGATGGCCGGCCAGCACGCGGCCGACCAGCGGCCGCTCCGTGCCCGCGGCCTGCATGGCGGCGACGCTGCCCACGCCCAGCTTCCAGCCGGCTTCGCGGTCGCCCGTCTCCGCGGCGTAGGTCTTGATGAAAGCCTCCTGCAGCGCGTAGCCCTCGGCCAGGTTGCGCGGGCGGATATCGGCGGGAATCTCGCTTATCTGGCGGCCCTCGCGCCACGTCCGCGTCAGCAATGCGGCGGCCGGGGCCGGATCAAAAACGTCGGTCACAATGAACTCCTCCTACGGTGATGGCTGCCGTCATGCATCGTTATCGGCTGCGCGGGCCGCGCTGACGGTCGGCCTCCATCTTAATCCTGTCCCGATTTCCGGCACGTCGCGTCCGAGCCACGCCGGCCGCGCTTTATTCGATGGCCGTGAGGAAATGAAGGTGAGATGCAATATCATTAGCATTTTTCAAAAGACGCCAACCCGACGCGCCCGCCATCACGGCCACGGGCGCCGGCAAGGCGCTCCACCCGATGAGCCACATCCTGACCCCCGATACAGCCGCCTCGCGCCGCGCCGATCCCGCCCATGCCGCCGCCCATCGCCGCGGCGTCTTCCTGAAATGGCTGCGCAAGGCCCATAGCTGGATCGGCCTCTGGGGGGCCGTACTGGGCCTGCTGTTCGGATTGACGGGATTCTTCCAGAATCACCGCGCCGTCATGAAGATCAACACGGGCGCGCCGCAGGTCTCCAATGTGCAATTGCCGCTGCCCGTGCCCGCGCCCGCCACGCCCCAGGAAATGGCCGCCTGGCTGCAGGCGGAACTCAAGCTGCCCAAGCCGGCCGAACGCATCCAGCGCGATCCCGCCAGGCCGGTGGCCTGGGGCGACAAGGCCGTCGTGCAGCCGGAACACTGGCAGGTGGCCTTCCGTTCGCCCAAGACCATCGTCCAGGCGGAGTACTGGGCCGGAGCGGGGCAGGTCAGCGTGCGCCGCATGGAGCCGGGCCTGCTCGCCACCCTGGAGAACCTGCATCGCGCCAATGGCGTTACGGCGGCCTGGGTCCTGATCGCCGATACCATCGCCGGCGGGATGGTGCTGCTGTCCATCACCGGCGTGCTGCTGTGGACCGGCCTGAACCGCCGCCGCACCGTGGGCGCCGGCATCCTGGCGGTTTCCATCGTGGCGACCCTTTGGATCGCCGCCAGTACTGTCTAGGCGGCGGAGTCGCGACGGCGCAAGCGCCACAGCGAAGTCACTTCCTTGACGCGCGCCGCGTGCAAGGGATCGTCCGGATCGGCCGCCTTGCCATGCACGGGCCTGGTATCCAGCTTCCCCGCCACGGCCAGCCCCGCCGCTTCTATCCATTGCAGCAGCTCGTCACGCGTGCGCAGCCGCAGATGTTCCGCCAGGTCGGAAAGTATCAGCCAGCCTTCGCCGCCGTCGGCCAGGTGCGCCGCCAGGCCCCCCAGGAAACCGCGCAGCATGCGCGAATCCGGGTCGTAGACCGCATATTCCACCGGTGCGGTAGCGCGGGCCGGCACCCACGGCGGATTGCACACCACCAGCTGGGCCTGTCCTGGCGGGAACAGATCCACGCGTTCCAGGCGCACCTGATCCAGCAGCCCCAGGCGGTCCAGGTTTTCCCGCGCGCAGGCCAGGGCGCGCGGGTCCTGGTCGGTCGCCACCACCCGCCGCACGCCGCGCCGCGCCAGCAGCGCCGCGACCACGCCGGTGCCCGTGCCGATGTCAAAGGCCACGTCCACGTCGCGGCCCGCCGGCCCCGGCAGGGGCGCCCGCGCCACCAGCTCCAGGTATTCGCCCCGCACCGGCGAATAAACACCGTAATGCGGATAAATGCGCGCGCCCAGGGCGGCGATCTCCACGCCTTTTTCACGCCATTGCCGCGCGCCGACCACACCCAGCAATTCGCGCAGCGATGCGACATAGGGCCGCCCGGCATCGCCGTACACGTCGCGGCAGGCCTGTGCCACGTCCGGCGCGCGCCGTAGCGGCACCACGTGCCCGGCGTCGAACGGAATCAGCAGCATGCCCAGCGCGCGGGCCCGTTGGGCGCGCGCCTGCCGGTGCAGATGGAATGCTTCGGGAAAATCCGCCGCCCGCTTTTTCGCCGCCGGACGCCGGTCGATGCGCCGCGCCAGGGCTTGCAGCAACTGCCGGGCGTTCTGGAAGTCGCCGCGCCACAGCAGCGCGGTGCCCTCGCAGGCCAGCCGATACGCGGTATCCGCGTTCATGCCGTCGTCCGCGAGCACCACCCGCCGCGGCGGCGGGGCGCCGCTTTCCGAACGCCATTCCGCGTGACGATCGACGCCGTTCTCCGTCCAGGACACCTGGAGCGGCTCAGGTAGAGCAGGGGAGTTCATCGTGTGCGCTGTTCGCGACAGGTCCGCGAGCGGGCCTGGATGATGGGACTGGCCGCACGGTCGTGTTGCGCCGGCGGAATAACTTGATATTTTACGTGCCGGCAGCGAACTTTCCGGCGGCGGGCCGCTCCAATCCGCGGCGCGTATGTCAAAATTCAGGGCGCTTTCACCCGATACTGCGAGATCCTTTTGAATCGTTTGTCTTTTGCCTGCGGCGCCGTGCTCGCCGCCTGCCTCGCGTTCGTTGCCCCCGCCCAGGCCCAGGGCCAGGCCGCCCGCCCCACCCACAACGATCCGATCTTCGTCCTCAATTCCCTGGATGCCAACGTCAGTGTGATCGACCCGGTCACCTACAAGGAGATCCGCCGCCTGCCTACCGGCAAGGAACCGCATCACCTGTATTTCTCGCCGGACCAGAAGTCCTTGATCGTGGCCAATTCGGTCGGCAATTCGCTCACGCTGATGGATCCGCGCACCGGCCAGATCCAACGCACCATCACGGACATCGTCGATCCGTACCAGCTGCGCTTCTCGCCCGACATGAAGTGGTTCGTCACGGCGGCCAACCGCCTCGACCACATCGACATCTACCGATACACCCCGGACGCCAACGGCTTCAACCTCAAGCTGATGAAGCGCGTGCCGGCCGGCAAGACGCCCAGCCATATCGGCATCGACAGCAAGAGCACCACGGCCTACGTATCGCTGCAGGACAGCGACGAAGTCGTGGCCATCGACCTGGCCACGCAGGAAAAGCGCTGGACGCTGCCGGTGGGCAAGACCCCGGCGGACGTCTACATCGTTCCCGGCGACAAGGTCATGCTGGTCGCCCTGACCGGCGACAGCTACGTCGAAGCGTACGACCTGACCAGCCCCGGCAAGCCCAAGCTGATCACGCGCATCAAGACCAACGCCGGCGCCCATGCCTTCCGCATCCAGGGCGATGGCCAGCACATCTTCGTCAGCAACCGCGCCGCCAACACCATCAGCCGCATCGACTTCAAGAACCTGAAGGTGGTGGCGGAATACCCGGCGCCGGGCGGCCCGGACTGCATGGACCTGATGGCCGACGGCAAGACCCTGCTGGTCACCTCGCGCTGGGCGCGCAAGCTGACCTTCATCGACATCGACAAGAAGGAAGTCGTGCGGCAGATCAATGTGGGCCGGTCGCCGCACGGCGTATGGACGCTGGATCATGTCGCGATGCACTAGACGCGCTTCGGCCGCGCNGTGCGGCCTGCTGGCCACGGCCCTGGCC
>NZ_CBCSCA010000019.1:0-81009 GCF_965137885.1 Bordetella sputigena | reverse complement strand
GGCCTGGGGAGGGTTCCCTGACAATTCCTGCCGATAAGCTATAATCCTCCGGTTTTTGCTGTCAAACCCTAGTGTTTTCCAACCGTTGTTCAACCCACGCCACGGCGCCTCGGCCCTGGCGCATGTCCGAAGAGGTCAATAAAAATGTCCGTAGCTGACATCAAGAAGTCCGATATCGTCGCGCAATTCCAGCGCGCTCAAGGCGATACCGGCTCCCCCGAAGTCCAAGTGGCGCTGCTTACCGCCCGTATCAACGAGCTGACTGGTCACTTCAAGGAACATAGCAAGGACCACCATTCGCGCCGCGGCCTGCTGCGCATGGTCAGCCGCCGCCGCAAACTGCTCGACTACCTGAAGGGTCGCAACCCCGATGCTTATCGCGCTCTGATCGAAAAACTCGGTCTGCGCAAGTGATCGACGGGGCCGGTTCCCCATGACGCAACCGTGGCCGGTGCGACATCGTCGCAGCGGCCACGGTTTTTCATTTGTAAGGAATAACCGTCATGTTCAATAAAGTGACAAAAACGTTCCAATACGGCCAGCACACGGTCGTACTGGAAACCGGAGAGATCGCCCGCCAGGCGTCCGGCGCCGTTGTGGTGTCCATCGAGGACACGGTGGTGCTGGCGACCGTCGTGGCCGCCAAGAAGGCAAAGCCCGGCCAGGACTTCTTCCCCCTGACCGTCGACTACATCGAAAAAGCCTACGCCGCCGGCCGTATCCCGGGCGGGTTTTTCAAGCGTGAAGGCAAGCCCTCGGAAAAGGAAACGCTGACCTCGCGCCTGATCGATCGTCCGCTGCGTCCGCTGTTCCCCGAAGGCTTCTACAACGAAGTGCAGGTGGTCCTGCACACCCTGTCGGTCAATCCTGAAATCGATCCCGACATCGCGGCCATGATCGGCGCCTCGGCCGCCTTGGCCATCTCGGGCATCCCGTTCAACGGCCCGATCGGCGCGGCCCGCGTCGGCTATGTCGACGGCCAGTACGTGCTGAACCCCACCGCGTCGCAGCTCAAGCAATCCAAGCTGGACCTGGTCGTGGCCGGTACCGAAACCGCGGTGCTGATGGTCGAATCCGAAGCCGACCAGCTGTCCGAAGAAGTGATGCTGGGCTCGGTGGTGTACGGCCACGAGCAGATGCAGGCCGTCATCAACGCCATCCATGAACTGGTGCGCGACGCCGGCAAGCCGGAATGGGACTGGAAGCCCGAGCCCAAGAACGAAGCGCTGATCTCCGCCGTCACCGCCGCCGCCAAGGACGGCCTGACCGCGGCCTACCAGATCCGCGAAAAGCAGCTGCGCACCACCAAGCTGCGTGAAGTCTATGCCGATGTGCAGGCCCAGGTGGCCTCGCGCGCCGCTGAAACCGGCGAAGGCCAACCCGACCCGGTCGCGGTGGACAACATCCTGTTCGACCTGGAAGCGCGCATCGTCCGCGGCCAGATCCTGAACGGGGAGCCGCGTATCGACGGCCGCGATACCCGTACCGTCCGTCCGATCAGCATCCGCCTGGGCGTGCTGCCGCGCGCCCACGGCAGCGCGCTGTTCACCCGCGGTGAAACGCAGGCTCTGGTCGTCGCCACGCTGGGCACCAAGCAGGACGAGCAGATCATCGACGCCCTGATGGGCGAATATCGCGACCGCTTCATGCTGCACTACAACATGCCGCCCTTCGCCACCGGCGAAACCGGCCGCATCGGCGTGCCCAAGCGCCGCGAGATCGGCCACGGCCGTCTGGCCAAGCGCGCCTTGCTGAAGCTGCTGCCCGCGCCGGAAGACTTCCAGTACACCATCCGCCTGGTTTCCGAAATCACGGAATCCAACGGTTCGTCTTCCATGGCGTCGGTGTGCGGCGGTTCGCTGGCCATGATGGATGCCGGCGTGCCGGTCAAGGATCACGTGGCCGGCGTGGCCATGGGCCTGATCCTGGAAGAAGGCAAGTTCGCCGTGCTGACCGACATCCTGGGCGATGAAGATCACCTGGGCGACATGGACTTCAAGGTGGCCGGTACCCAGCAGGGCGTGACCGCGCTGCAGATGGACATCAAGATCCAGGGCATCACCAAGGAAATCATGCAGGTGGCGCTGGCCCAGGCCCGCGAAGGCCGTCTGCACATCCTGGCCAATATGCGTGACGCGCTGAGCGCTTCGCGTGGCGAACTGTCGGCCTTCGCGCCGCGCATGCTGACGATCAAGATCAACCCCGAGAAGATCCGCGACGTCATCGGCAAGGGCGGCGCCACCATCCGCGCGCTGACCGAAGAAACCGGCACGCAGATCGATATCTCGGATGACGGCACCATCGTGATCGCCAGCGTGGACGAGGCCCAGGCCAAGGAAGCCCAGCGCCGCATCGTCGAACTGACCGCCGACGTCGAAGTCGGCCAGGTCTACGAAGGCACCGTGCTGCGCCTGCTGGATTTCGGCGCCATCGTCCAGGTGCTGCCGGGCCGCGATGGTCTGTTGCACATCTCGGAAATCGCCAACTACCGCATCGCCAACATCAACGATGTGCTGAAGGTCGGCCAGAACGTCCGCGTCAAGGTCATCGAGGCCGACGACAAGGGCCGCCTGCGCCTGTCCATCAAGGCGATCGGCGGTATCGAAGCGCAGCAGGGCCAGCAAGGCGAGGCCACCGAAGGCGCCGCGCAATCCGAGCCGCAGCAGTAAGCGGCGGCAACAGGCGCTGGTTCCGCAGGGGACTGGCGCCGGTTCCGGATGTTTTTGCCCAGGAAACGGCACCGCAAGGTGCCGTTTCCTTTTCAAGGTACGGTAAAGTGCCGGCACGACGCCCCGCCGACGGCGGGGACCGGCATGAAGCGGCATTGAGCGACATCACGCGACATCGAGCAAACGGGCATATATGGCATGAGACGGCGCGGGCGCACGGCCTTGGCGATACTGGCGGCGAGCATGATGCTCGCGGCCTGTGTGTCGCCGCGGGCGCCCTCGCGCGACGGACGCCGGCCGGACGGGGAATCCATGTCCGCCGACCAGTTCATGCAGACGGACTTCAACCGTACCGTCACCCTGGAAATGCGCGACAACCTCAACAGCCTGTACGCCCTGGCCGACAAGCTGTACCGCCGCAATCCGCGCGAATGGCGCAAGGGCGGCATGGCCGACCAGGCCGCGGCGATGACGCGGCTGCACGGCCTGATAGACAACCGCACGCCGCCGGCGCCGCTGTCCGGCCTGCGCGATATCCAGGTGCTCGCGGTCTCGCTGGATCCGGGCTTCCAGGGCGACCGGGTCACCGCCTTCATCTATGGCCTGGCCGACACCATCATTGCTTCGCACAACGGTAAAACGCGCTTCTATGTCTCTGATGTGCTGGACGGCCAGCGCGTCTACAATGCCGCTCGTAACGTCGAGGCCGCCGCCTGGCTGCTGGCCAGCCGGCGCGACGGCGCCGGACAGCCTTTATTGCTGGCGAATGAAATCAGCGCGACCGCGACCAACCTCAGCTTCGAGCGGGAGTTCGGGGCGATCATCGGCAGGCTGGATCTGATCGCCAACCTGCTGGGGGAAAACAGCCGGCGCGTCGGCATCAATTACGCCCAAGGCCTGCTGTTCTTCAATTTTTTGCCGGTGCGCTAGGGCATCGGCCGGTGCCGCGCCGGCGCGGCCGATCCCTCTGGAGCATAACGTGATCGACCTGTCCGCCATCCAATCCGCCCACCAGCGTCTGCAAGGGCAGGTGCTGAATACGCCGTTTTCGCACTCCCGCACGCTGTCCGACATGCTTGGCGCGGAAGTCTGGCTGAAGTTCGAAAACCTGCAGTTCACCGCATCCTTCAAGGAGCGCGGCGCGCTGAACCGGATGCTTAACCTGGATGCCACGGAGCGCGCGCGCGGCGTTATCGCCGTGTCGGCGGGCAATCATGCCCAGGGGGTGGCCTACCACGCGCAGCGCATGGGCATCCCGGCGGTCATCGTCATGCCGCGTTTCACGCCCACGGTCAAGGTGGCCAATACCCGCCGCTTTGGCGCCGAGGTCGTCCTGGCGGGCGATACCTTCGACGATGCCAAGGCGCACGGCTATGTGCTGGCGCGGGAACGCGGGCTGACCATGATCCATCCCTACGACGACCCTGACGTCATCGCGGGGCAGGGGACGATTGCGCTGGAAATGCTGCAAGCCCGTCCGGACCTGGACACGCTGGTCGTACCCATAGGCGGGGGCGGCCTGATATCCGGCATCGCGGTAGCCGCCAAGGCCATCAAGCCGGATATCGAGATCGTCGGCGTGCAGACCGAACGCTTTCCCTCCATGTACGAGGCGACGCGCGGCCTGACCCTGCCTTACGGCCAATACACGATAGCCGAAGGCATCGCCGTGCGTTCACCCGGGGAGCTGACCCAGGAAATCGTCGCCCGCCATGTGTCTCGCATCGAGCTCGTCAGCGAAGGCGATATTGAGCATGCCATCGTGGTGCTGCTGGAAATCGAGAAGACCGTGGTGGAAGGCGCCGGCGCCGCCGGGCTGGCCGCCATGTTGCGCGACCGGGCGCAGGACGACGAACGTTTCAGCGGCAAGCGCGTCGGCCTGGTGCTGACGGGCGGCAATATCGATCCGCTGATGCTGGGTGAGCTGATCGAGCGGGGCATGGTGCGCGCCGGCCGGCTGGCCCGCATCCGCGTGGACCTGCGCGACTTGCCGGGCGCCCTGGCGCACGCGACCGCGGTCATCGCCGATGCCCACGCCAACATTACCGAAGTCCATCACCAGCGCGCGTTCACCGCCTTGCCGGTACGCAATGTAGAAGTGGACTTCGTGCTGCAGACGCGCGGTCCGGAGCACATCGCCGAAGTCATCGAACGTCTGAATGCGATCGGGTTCGCGGCGAGCAATCACGATCATTGACGCCACCGTCGCGTTCCACCAGCGCGCGCAGCCGGTAAAGGCGCTCGCGGTGCAGCGTGGCCGACAGCGGCTCCGGTTCCCTGCCGACGGTGGCCACGTCGGCGGCCGTGCCTTGCAGCGCCAGCCGCAAGGCACGCGGCGACGCCGCCCACCACTGCGATAGCAGGCGGTCCGGATCAAAAACATTCAGGCCCAGGCGCCGCATTTCCGAGCGGTTGAAATCCTTCAGGTTCCAGGTCATCACCAGCACGGCCGGCGGCCGCTGCAGCGCGCTGCGCGCGCGTTTCGCCAGGCCGGCGGCGATGACGTGGAGATCCTTGGGGTCGCTGTAGCGCAGTCCGGTTTCGTAAGGCTGGACATTGCCCGCGTCGGCGTCGGGGAACTCGCGCTGCATGTCATCCCATAGCCTGGTCACTTCCTCCGGCGGTACCTTCCACAGGCGCGCCGCATTGCGGATCCATTCTTCGCCGATGCGCGCGCTCCAGATGGGTGCGAACACGTCGTCGCGCGCCAGGCGCAATAACAGGCCGCGCAGGATGGACGACATCAGGACGCAGGCATCGAGCACGACGAAGGTCGGCGGATTCGTGGTGCTTGCGGTGGCGACGGGTGGCAAGTGGAGCACGTAGGCGGAAGAATGCAGCTGAGGAGGGCGCCGGTCGGCGAGCCAGGCATGGCCGCGGCGGGGCTCGCGCTCCGTCGCGGTCGGACGATATCGTAGCCGCAATCGGCCGCGTCCGTCATAGGGGTCCGATATGGTCGCCATGGGCCGGCCTGGCGGCCGGCACCCCCGGAACCGGCGCGATGGCCGCGGAACGTATCGGCCCCTTTTGCTGGTACTTTCATGGAGGTTTGCAATGGCATATTCGGCAAGTTTGAACGCTGCCTGCTCCACTCCGGCTCCGGCGGCCCCGGTGGGCTCGCCGCGCGTCTCGGCGCCTGTATCCGCGTCCCCGTCCTTGTCCGCACCCGCTTCCGCGAGCCAGGCAGTCCACGCGTTTGCGGCTATCGGACCATCGTCCGGCCCGCGGGCCATGACGCTCGACCGGTTCCGGCGCGATGCCGCGCCGGTCGTGTTTACCATCACCCGCGTCGGCAATTCCCTGGATGATCTGGTTGGCGACGATCGGGTTCGTCGACAGCTGGACAAGGTGGTCGCCGCCGTCCACCGCATGAACGTCACGGAGATCGACATCAAGGGTTACTACCCTTGGTTCGCGGAGCTCTCCATGCCGCGCATCGAGGCCGTCAAGAAGTACCTGGTCCTTCATGGCGCGGACGAGCGCCTGATTACCTTGAGCCCGAGAGGGCCGGGACCCAGCCACAGGGACGGCCATTTGAGTCAGAGCGTCGCCGCCCGCATCCAGGTGGCGGGTACCCCCAAGGCAAGTGCGCAGGTGGACGCGGCAGCGCTGGCGACCACGCGCGCGGTGCTTCCGCCAGCCTGATATCTGGGCTGGTCAATGCGTCCGATAAGCCATCGGTACACAGCAGATCCGTCGCGCGCCGCGGAACCGGCCTCCTGAAGCGAGAAACATATCGCCCGCATTTCCCGTCACTCTGAAGGAGATATGACCATGTACAGCCAATCCGTAGGCGCATCCCACAACGTCCCGACCTTTGCGCCTTTCGCCGACAACGCTGCGCCGACCAAAGCCACGGCCGCCAGCGAAGCAACCCAGGCGCTGTCCGCCTATGAAGCCTCCGCGGCATCGACGGAACCGCATATCCGGGGCAAGCGTGACACGATCGACTTCGTCATCGGGAGAATGGCCGGTTCGGTGGAGGAGATCATCGGAAGCGATCGCCTGCGAGGCGAACTGGACAGGGTGGTCGCGGCCGTCAAGAACATGAACGTTACCGAGATCGAGATCAAGGCCTATAACCCGATACTCAAGGAGCCCGCACGATCGCGCGGCAACGCCGTGAAGGCATACCTGATCATGAAAGGCGTGGACAGCAATCTGATCGACGTCACGCTCAGGGGTCCCGGCTATGGCAATAAGGATTCCGGCATCGCCAAGGAAAAAGGTGTGCGTATCGAAATCTACGGCAGTCCGAAATCGGCCTCCCTCGAGCTTTCCACGCGTGCCGCCTATTTCCTGATGGCCTGATCTTTCGTCCCTGCATGAAATCGAAGGGACCATCGGCGCCCTTCGTCCGCACCGGCGATCGCGAGACGCTCCCTGTCGGATACCCGATAGCGGCGCTTCGGACCGCCGGTTTTTTTTCCGAGCGTGTCGGTTCGTGACTTCTCGGCACGCAAGTTTTCTCCGGCGCGCGCGGCTGTCGGAATATTCGTTCAGCTATGGTTCAATGTGAGTGCACGGGCGTGGCGCGGTTCCGGCCACGCTTTTTCTTTGGCTCCGTTTTCCATAGGTATCCATGCACCGACGATCACTGCTCAAAGCCTCCACGGCCTTGGCGGCCTGCACGGGTTTGCCGGCCTCTTTCCTGCTTGCCTCGCGCGCCGTCGCGGACATCGCCGACGGCGAAGCCAAACCCTTCAGTTTCGACGGACTGCAGGATCGCGCCAAAAGGCTGGCGGCCACGCCTTATGTGGACACCCGGGAAGTCCTGCCGCCCACGCTGGCGGACATGACCCCGCAGCAGTTCAATGCCATCCAGTACGACGCCGCGCATTCTTTGTGGGGCCGCAAGGGCCAGCTGGACGTACAGTTCTTCCACGTCGGCATGGGGTTCCGGACGCCGGTCCGCATGCACAGCATCGACCCCGAGACCCGCGTCGCCAAGGAAGTCCATTTCCGCCCCGAGCTGTTCAACTACCAGAGCAGCGGGGTGGATGTCAGCCAGCTCAAGGGCGACCTGGGTTTTTCCGGCCTGAAGGTGTTCAAGCAGCCGAACATCGACAAATACGACATCGTGTCCTTCCTGGGCGCCAGCTACTTCCGCGCGGTGGACAACACCGGCCAGTATGGCTTGTCGGCCCGCGGCGTCGCGGTGAATACCTACGTGGGGACGGTCGAAGAATTCCCCGACTTCGTCGAATTCTGGTTCGAGACGCCGGCCCAGGACGCCACGCGCTTTGTGCTGTACGCGTTGATGGACGCGCCCAGCGTCACCGGCGCCTACCGCTTCGATATTAATTGCCTGCCCGATCGCGTCATCATGGACATCGACGCGCATCTGAACGCGCGCCAGGACATCAAGCAACTGGGCATCGCGCCCATGACGAGCATGTTCAGCTGCGGCACCAACGAGCGCCGCATGTGCGACACCATTCATCCCAAGATCCACGACTCGGATCGGCTGTCGATGTGGCGCGGCAATGGCGAGTGGATCTGCCGGCCGCTGAACAATCCCGAGCATATCCAGTTCAACGTGTATCTGGACAATAATCCGCGCGGCTTCGGGCTGCTGCAAACGGACCATGATTTCAAGTCCTATCAGGACACCGTGGATTGGTACAGCCGCCGTCCCAGTTTGTGGGTGGAGCCCACCACCGCCTGGGGCGAGGGCGCCATCAACCTGATGGAACTGCCCACCACGGGCGAGACGCTGGACAACATCGTGGCGTTCTGGAATCCCAAGGAGCCGGTCAAGGCCGGGCAGTCGCTGCATTACGGCTACAAGCTGCATTGGGCCGCGCTGGCGCCGGTGCAGCCGACGCTGGCACACGTGCTGGCCACGCGTACCGGCATGGGTGGATTCACGGAAGGCTGGGCGCCGGGGGAACACTATCCCAAGGTCTGGGCCCGGCGCTTCGCCATCGATTTCATCGGCGGGCCCTTGCAGGGCATGGACCGGAACGAACGCCTGGAGTCCGTGATCACGGTGTCGCATGGCCGTGCCCAGGACTTCCAGATTTTTGCGCTGCATCCGGAAGTGGAGGGCTTCCGCGCCATGTTCGACTGGTATCCCACCAGCGACAGCACGGAGCCCGTGGAAATGCGAGGCTTTATCCGCCGCATCAGCGACAAGCAGGTGCTTAGCGAGACGTGGCTGTATCAGTATTTCCCGCCGCCGCCGGAGAAACGCCGGTACCCGTGAGGAAGCCGTCCAACCGCCCAGAGAAGCCCGGCAGGAAACCGCCGGGCTTTTTCTTTTCCAGGGGCATCAGGTCTGCTGTCGTGCGCAGTAAACCCGCATTGCTGCTGCGCCAAAGATGGTATACCGTAGCATACTAATAAGCACAACATGGCCGGGTCGGCGGACATCGGCCTGCCCCAAGGTGATCGGAGACAACGATATGAAGCTGCCTTGCCGCCTGGCCCTGTACGCCGTCCTGAACGTCAGCATGGTCATAGGGCCTGGTTGTGCCGCCCAGGCCGAAGGCGCTTCCGGTGGCGCCTATCCCAATCGACCCATACGGATGATTTCCCCTTATGAGCCGGGCGGTGGCGTGGACATCATGGCGCGCATGGTGGCGCAGAACCTGACCAGGGAGCTGGGCGTATCCGTGGTGGTGGAAAACCGGCCGGGCGCCGGTGGCGTGGTGGGTACGCAGTCCCTGACGACCGCGCCTCCGGACGGCTATACCTTGATCCTGGATTCGCCTTCGCCGCTGGTCGTCGCGCCGTATCTGATGAAGAAGCTGAATTACGACCCGCAGAAGGACCTGGAGCCCATCAGCCTGATCGCCGACGTACCGGCGGTTCTGCTGGTGAAGAACGACTCGCCTATCCATACCGTCAAGGACCTGCTGGACCTGGCGCGCAAGGAGCCCGGGAAGCTGACGTTTTCTTCATCCGGCCTGGGCGGCACGGCCCACCTGTCCGCGCAATTGTTGAAGGTGCTGTCCGGCGCCGACATGCTGCATGTGCCGTACAAGGGCACGGCGCCCGCCATCCAGGCCGTCATGACGGGAGAGGTCACCATGACCTTCGCCGATATGACGGCGGGGCTGGCCTTCGTCAAGAACCATCAGCTGCGCGCGGTGGCGGTGACCACGCCACAGCGCAATCCGGCCCTGCCCGATGTGCCTACCGTGGCGGAGACCGTACCTGGCTACGCCGCCAGCGTCTGGTACGGGGTACTCGCGCCCAAGGGAACGCCCAGGGCGATCATCGATAAACTCAACCACGAAATCGTCAAGTTCGTGCACGCGCCGGCCGTCCATAAGATGCTGGTCGACGAGGGCGCGGAGCCGAAAGGATCCACGCCGGAACAGTTCAGGGACTTCATCCGCGCCGAAAGCCAGCGCTGGGGCGAGGTTATCCGTAAGTCCGGCATCCAGCCGCAATAGCGGACCGCGGCGGCCTCCTGGAGAAAACATGCTTCTGATCAACAACGAAGTCGTCGAGAAAGTGCTGACCATGCGCGAATGCATAGAAGCGCAGGAACGCGCGTTCGCCGGCTTGCTGACCGGCGCGGCGATCGGCCGGCCGCGCATCGATATGTACGTGCCCTGCGACCGTGACGACGGCTACTACCGCTGGGGCACGGTGGACGGCGCCAGTGACGGCATCCTGGCAGTGCGGCTGAAGTCGGACATCCTGGTATGGCCGCGCAACGAGGGCGCCGGCGGCAGCGAGCAGAAGTACTGCATCGCGCCGGGCACCTGGTGCGGGCTGGTATTTTTGTTCAGCACCGGCAACGGTGAGCCGCTGGCCTTGATGAATGACGGCCATCTGCAGCATATGCGTGTTGGCGGCGCGGCCGGGATAGGCACGCGGCTGCTGTCGCGTGAAGATTCGCGTGAATTGGGCATCATCGGCTCGGGTGGCATGGCGCGTACCTTCCTGGAAGCCATACTCGCTGTACGAGGCATTCAGCGCGTGCGTGTCTACAGCCGGAATCGCGATAACCGCGAACGTTTCGCCCACGAGTGCGCGGCGCGTTTCGGCGTGGAGATCATCCCCGTCGACACGCCGCGCGATGCCGTGCGCGGCGCGGACATCGTCGCGACGTGCACGGACAGCATGACGCCGGTGCTGGAAGCGGACTGGCTGGAGCCTGGCATGCACGTCGTCGTGCTCACGCCGCGCGAGATCGATGCATCTATCGTGCAGCGTTTCGACGTGGCCGTGCAGCAGGGCAAGGAAGAACTGCCCATGCCGGAGACCGAGCGCTTCCGTAAAGGGATTTCCGGCAGTCCGGGCGCCTATGTGGCCGGAACCGAGGAAGAACAACAGCGTCTACCCAAGCCGAAGAAATCGCGGCTGCCGACCCAGGATTGGCCGGTCTATACCGACGTGATCTCCGGCAAGGCCGCCGGCCGCACGCGGGATGACCAGATCACCTTCTACTACACGGTGGGCAACTGGGGCGTGCAGTTCTCCTCCGTCGGCGGCGTGGTGTACCGCAAGGCCAGAGAGCAAGGGCTCGGGCATGAACTGCCACTGGAGTGGTTCATCCAGGATATTCGTAATTGACCGGACGGGCGGTACGTGAACCCTGGCGTCCCGGGTCGCCAGCGGGCGAGTCATTGCGCCGTGATGCGCAGGTCTTTCACGATGCCCGCCCTCGACGATCAGGTCCCTGACGACCGCGAGCCGATCGCCGCAGGACCGGCTGATCCACACGCCGTGCTCGATACTCTTTTTCCTGGTTTCGCTGCCGCCGGCGGCAGCCATCCAGCTGGTCCACGCACATGAACAGGCGATACAGGCCATGCGAATGGCAATCGTCGCGCTGCCCGCTCAGTCGCGCTCGGCGTGCGTACGGACACTCCGACGGGAAGGTCGGGCAAGCCCCAGGCCAGATCAGGTCGGCAGATAGGGATGGTGCTCCATCCAGTGGCGCGCGATGTCCACACGCCGGCACAGCCACACATCGGGACGCGCGGTGATATGAGCGAGGAAACGGGACAGGGCCGTGGCGCGGAAAGGGTGCCCGGCGACGCGGCAGTGCAGGCCAATGGACATCATCTTCGGCTCCGTCGCGCCTTCTTCCCATAGCGCATCGAATTGCTCGCGCAGCACCTCGAAAAAGTCGGAGCCGGTATTCAAACCGCCACGCAGGAACTTGGCATCGTTCATCACCTGCGTATACGGCACCACCAGGTGCGGTCGGTCTTTGACCGTTACCCAATAGGGCAGGTCGTCGTTATAGGCATCGCTGTCGTACAGGAAGCCCCCATGGGCAGCGACGATTTCCCGCGTATGCACCGTGGGCGCATAGCGGCAATACCAGCCGGCCGGAGGCGCCCCGGTCAGGGCGGCGATCTGGTCGTAGGCTGTATGGATGGCGCGGGCTTCGGTTTCCTGGCTCAGCGTCTGGTGGCGCTCCCAGCGCAAGCCATGGCCGCATACATCGTAGTCGCCGGTCGCGACGCCGTCGCGAATGGCGGCGGCAATGGCGGGGTTGCGTTCCAGCGCCAAGGAACAGGCGAAGAATGTGGCGGGCGCGCGGTAGCGTTGCAGGATCTTCCACAGGCGCCAGAAGCCTGCACGGCTACCGTACTCGAACATTGACTCGGCGCCGAGGTCGCGGCCGGGGAAGGCGCGTCCACCGGTCTCGATGAGCCCGACCTCGCTGTCGGCATCGCCGTCGAGTACCGAGGGTTCGGAGCCTTCCTCGACGTTGATCACGATATTGACGGCCACCCGCGCTTGCGCGGGCCACTTCGGGCTGGGTGGCGATTTTCCGTATCCGGCCAGATCGCGCAGCGGACGATTGTTATTTGCCATGAGCGTGCGGCTCCGCAGGGTTGAAGGAAAAGGGCAGAGTGATGGTTTCGGTATCGCTACCGTCCGGAATGCGGCGGACCATCGAGACGAGCGCGGCATCCATGCCGTCACCCATCATGCCGGTATGCCACACGCCCGGGTGCCAGGCGAACCCCCATCCCGCCGGGATATAAAGGGCGGCCAGTTGTCCTGGCTCGGTGGGTGGCTCGCCGCCGGACGCGGCTACGGCGACGAGCCGGTATGCGCCCAGCGGGACGAAGGCCTGCACGGAATGGGGGTGTCGCTCCATGCCGCTGATTGGGCCGGCTGCGCGGCTGGAGCGTGCGCATATCACCGTGGCCGTGAATACGCCGCGCCCTGTAGCTCCCGTGTGCTCCAAAGGTATCGAGATACGTTCGTCGCCCGGCGTGACCGGAAAGATCACGCCGTAAGGGGCCAGGCGGACGTCTCCGTCAGGCCGAACGGCGATGTGCTGCAATGGCATGAGGTTTCTCCTTGTCGATGCTCTCGCCCTTGGCCAGTTCGCTACGCGAGAAGGCCCAGGTCAGCAGCGCGCCCAGTATTACGAACCCGGCGAAGATGGCGCCCGTGGCGGCGAAGCCTCCCGTGACGTCGCGGCTCCAACCCAGCAGCGGCGGCGCGAGGACACCGCTCAGGTTCGCCAGGGAATTGATCAGCGCTACCGCGGCAGCGGCGGCCGTGCCGGTCAGCAATGAAGTGGGCAGCGTCCACAGCATGGTGTTGGCCGCGTAGACCCCGGCCGCGGACACGATCAACCCGATCAATGCCGCGGTGTGGTTGCCCAGGACGAAGGTGGTGAAGATGAAGCCCGCGCCGGCCAGCACCAGGGCGGCGCCCAGGTGGCGTATCTTCTCGCTTTTCATGTCGGAATGGCGGGCCCACAGATACATGGCGCACACCCCGGCCAGAAACGGCAGCACGCTAAGAAATCCGACCGCCGTGTTGGAGAAGCCGAAGCTCTTGATGATCTGCGGCAGGAAAAAGGCAATACCGGTTACGCCGAACACGATGCAGAACAGGATGCCGGCGAGCAGAAGAACGCCGGGCGAGGTGAATGCCTCGGACAGCTTGTATTTCCGTACGGCCTCCAGGTTGCGGCGCTCTTCGGCCAGGATCGCCTCCAGGCGCTCGCGTTCGGGCGGCGTCAGCCAGGCCGCCTTGGCAGGCCGGTCGGTCAAGAGCCAAAGGCAGGCGATGCCCAGCACAACGGCGGGCAGCGCCTCGATGATGAACATCCATTTCCAGCCCGCCAGGCCGCCGACGCCGTGCATGCCGTCCAGGATGTAGCCGGATATCGGGCTGCCGATCAGGCCCGACACGGGGATCGACATCATGAAAATGCTGGTGAAGCGCGCCCGGTAGGACTTGGGAAACCAGTAGCTGATGTACATGACGATGCCCGGGAAGAAGCCTGCCTCCGCCACGCCCAGCAAGAAACGCAGCACGTAGAAACTCTTCTCGCCCTGAACGAAGGCCATGCATGCGGACACGATGCCCCAGGTGATCATGATGCGTGCGATCCAGCGGCGCGGACCGACCTTGTCCAGGATCAGGTTGCTGGGCACCTCGAACAGGAAGTAGCTGATGAAGAACATGCTGGCGCCAAAGCCGTAGACCGCATTGGACAGTCCCAGGTCGGCGTTCATCTGCAGGGCCGCGAAGGAAATATTGACCCGGTCCAGGTAGGCCACCACATACAGGATCATGATCAGCGGAATGAGCCGCCGCGCCGCTTTCGCGATAAGCGCCTTGTCGTGGGGCGAGATGGCGTTGCCGCCCGGGGAACTGCTGCCGTTGTAATCCATGATGGGAACCCCTTAAGATTATTTGCCGCGCCGATCTCTCTCGACGCCGGGGTGGATGCTATGCTCGGCCCCTGACCGCAACAAGCCGGATTTCCCGGAATCCGGAATTTCTCTTCTCAAATTTGGGAAGCCGGATCGCCGCCGTGGATGACGCCCCGATAGACAAGACACTGATGATCATGGAGGCCGTGGCCGCCTCCCGACGCCCCCTTTCGGTCACCGAAATCGCGGAGCTGACGGGCCTGGCCATGCCGACCACGCATCGCCTGGTCGTCCAACTGATCGACCGCAACGTGCTGGCGCGGCATCTTTCGTCCAAGCGCGTCATGCCTGGAGCGCGGCTGACGCGTCTTGGCATCGACGCCGTCCAGACATCGCTGAACGCGGACCAGCCGCACGCGCTCTTGAAGGCCCTGACGATTTCGCTGGGGGAATTCGCGCAAATCAGCATGGTCGTGGATGGCGAGCTGGTCTGCGTGGACGCCGCGGCGGTTCGGCGGCCGGGCGGCCTGCATCTGGAGCAGGGCAATCGGGGGCCGCTACATTGCACGTCCATAGGCAAGCTGCATCTGGCGCATATGCCGGAAGACGCCTTGGCACAGTGGTTCCGGTCGTCGACCCGCCGCAAGTTCACGAACAGGACGTTGACCAGCGAAACGCGCCTGCGGGCCCATTTCAATGAGATCCGCGCCCAAGGTTGGGCATCCTGCAACGAAGAATGGAATGCGGGCGTCGTCGGCGTGGGGGTGCGCCTCCCGCTGCGTAGCAATGCATTCATCGGGTTGTGCGTGTCGGCGCCGACGGCTCGCATGGACTACGAGACAATGGTCGACAAGGTGCCGGTCTTGCGCGAATACGCCGCGGAGATCGCGCTGGCGTTCGAGGCGTCGAGCGGCGGCTAGGCGGCTGCCGTACGCCGGCACACAGCGCATGTGCCGGTCCTGGCACGCGTCATTACCGTCTCAAGCCGCCTTACCCACGGGCCGCACGACGGCGCCGGTGCGTGATCCCGTGCTCTTGCCATCGCGCCAGGCCGGCGCACCGTTGACGAACACGCAGGCTATGCCCTTGGCCTGCCGCGTCGGCGATGACCAGGTGGCGGTGTCGGCGATGGTCTCGGCATCGAAGATAACGATGTCGGCATAGTGCCCGGTCTTCAGCAGGCCGCGCTCGGGCAGGCGGAAGTAGCCCGCCGTCATCCCGGTCATCTTGTGCACGGCCTCTTCCAGCGTAAAGAGCTGCATCTCGCGGCAGTAGTAGCCCAGCACGCGCGGGAATGTTCCCCACAGGCGGGGGTGCGGCGCGGGATCGTGCGGAAGGCCGTCCGACCCTATCATCGTGCCGGGATAGGCAAGAATGCGTTCGACGTCCGCCTCGTCCATGATGAAGTAGATGGCCCCCGCCGGCTGCAGGGCGTCCACCGCCGCCTCCTGCGTCACGCCCATGTCTTCCGCGATCTTGTCCAGGTCCCAGCCCGCGTATTGCGGCAGCGGTTCGGACTTGGTGACGATGATGCGGCTGGATACGGCCAAGCGGTCCTTGCGCAGGATGGTCGAGCCGGCGACGTAGGGGTAGGCATCCAGCCGCACGGGCTGGCGTGCCGCGGCCTGGGCGATATGGGCCAGGGTCTGCACGGAACGGCCGTGGTTCCTGGGTCCGATCAGCTTGTGGTGGGAGACCAGCACGGGCGCTTGGCCCGCCGCGCCCACGGCGAAGGCCTCGTCCAGCGCGGCGAAGATCTGGTCGGCTTCGTCGCGGATGTGGCTGGTGTAAATGCCGCCGTAATCCCGCAGCACTTTCGCCACGGCCATCAGTTCTTCCGTGGTGGCCGGCATGGCGGTGGGGTAGGCCGTGCCCGTGGACAGGCCGATGGCGCCGGCCTCCATCGCTTCGCGCAGCAGCGCCTGCATGTGGGCGATTTCGGCCGCATTGGCGGGGCGGTCCAGGTCTTCCATGGCGGCGGCGCGCAGCGACGTGTGGCCGACCAGGCATGCGGCGTTGACGGCGGCGGGACTGTTGTCCAGCCGTTCGAGGTAGGCCCGGAAGGTGGCGTAGGGAAAATCGGCCGTGTCCGTGCTTAGCAGGTTGATGGGCGCGGGTACTTCCCTGCGCTTGCCCGGCAGCCAGGGCGCCTGGCTCAGGCCGCAATTGCCGGTGACGACCGTGGTCACGCCCTGGCTCAGCTTGGCCGGCATTCCCGGGTCGATGATCAGGTAGCGATCGTCGTGCGTGTGGGAGTCGATAAAGCCCGGGGCGACGATTTTGCCGGCGGCATCGACGACCTCGTCGGCCGAGGCGGCGGCGAGGTCGCCGATGGCGACGATGCGCTTGCCCGCGACGGCCACGTCGGCGGTATAGCGTGGCGCACCGGAACCATCGATGATCGTGCCGCCGCGGATCAGGATGTCGTAATGAGGCTGGGCGGCACGGGTCATGGCTTTATCCGGAGAAAGGCGACGCCGGGATTCCGGCGTCGACCATTGAAGGGTTTCGACGGTTGGATCAATCGACGTGGACGTTCGCGTCCTTGATCACCTTGGCCCACACCGGGCGTTCCTCATGGGCGAGATCGAACAGCGCCTGGCGCGGCTTGATGGTCGGTACATAGGCCAGGGTCTTCAGCTTTGCCTGCACTTCCGGTTCAGCCAAGGCCTTGTTGATGGCCGCGTTCAGCCAGTCCAGGATCTTCGGATCGACACCCGCCGGCGCCACATAGCCTGTCCATGCCACGGCACGGTAGCCTTTCAGGCCCAATTCGTCCAGCGTGGGCAGGTTGGGCAGCAGCGGATCGCGCGTCGCGCCGGTCACGGCCAGCGGAATGACCTTGCCTTGGTCGATGAACGTCGCGATCGACGAGATGTTATCGAACACCAGGTCGGCTTCACCGCGCAACACGGCCAGGTCGGCCTCGACCCCGCCCTTGTAGGGCACGTGCATCATCTGCACGCCCGCCATCGTGCCGAACATTGCGGCGCTCAGGTGGCCCGTGGTGCCGTTGCCGCCCGAGGAGTAGACCAGCTTGCCCGGTTCTTTCTTGCCCAGTGCGATCAGCTCGCTGACGCTCTTCACGCCCAGGCTGGGGCGCACGGCCAGTACGTTTTGCACCGAGCCGGTCAGGGCCACGGGCGCGAGCTGCTTGTCGGCATCGTAAGGCAGCTTGGCATACAGGGACTGGTTGATGGCCAGCGTCGCCACGTTGGCGTAGGCCAGGGTATAGCCGTCGGCCGGCTGGTTGGTCAGGTACTGGGTGCCGATGATGCCCGAGGCGCCCACTTTGTTCTGCACCACGAAACTGCCGCCGGTGTCCTTGCTGAGGACCGAGGCCAGCAGGCGGGTCAGGATGTCCGGCGTGGTGCCCGTGTTGAACGGCACGATGATGGTGACCGGGCGCTCCGGGTAGGCGGCGTGCGCGGCGATGGGCAGGGCGGCGGCAATGCAGCCGGCGGTGAGGACGCGCGCGATGCGGCGCATGTACGAGAACGGCATGGTGAATTCCTTCCTTGGACTGTTATAGAAGTTCTGGGTGGCGCGCCCCCAACGAATGGCGCGCCGGTAAAACACAATGTGCTGCGAAAAACCAAAGAGACGGACTTAACGGCAAATCCGGGAACAGGGTTTCAGATGTCCTCCCGCGCGATGCGCGTCAACAGCGGCAGGTCGATGTTGCCGCCCGACAGGACGATGAGCGTGTCCTTGCCTTGGGTCGATATGAGGCCGGCCAGCAAGGCGGCCAGTGCGACGGCGCCGCCGGGCTCGACCACCAGGCGCAGTTCGTCCAGTGCGAACCGGATGGCGGCGGCGACTTGTTCGTCGGTCACCGCCACGGCAGCGTCCAGGCGGCGGCCATTGATGGCGTAGGGCAGTTCGGCCGGAATGGCGGCCATCAGCGCATCGCACAGCGTCTTCGCGCCCGGCGCGTTGGCCTCGCGCTTGCCGCTGGCCAGCGAGCGCACGGTGTCGTCGTAGCCGGCGGGCTCGGCGGCCACCAGGCGGGCTTGCGGCGCCAGGGCCTGCAGGGCCAGCGCACAGCCCGCGGCCATACCGCCGCCGCCGCAGGGCGTGGCGAACAGGCCGAGGTTCTCCAGCGCTTGCGGCGGCAGATCGCGCAGGGCTTCCAGCGCCAAAGTCCCTTGCGCGGCCAGCACGTCCGGATGATCGCCCGGCGGCACCAGCGTGGCGCCGGTTTCTCCCAGCAGGCGCATGCCTATGGTTTCGCGGCTCTCGCGCTCGCGGTCGTACTGCACGACCTGGGCGCCGTGGCGTCGAGCCTTTTCGACCTTGTTCGCGGGCGCATCCACCGGCATCACGATAGTGGCTGGAATGCCGAGCGTGCGCGCGGCCCACGCGACGGCCTGGCCATGGTTGCCGGTCGAATAGGCGACGACGCCGCGGGCGCGCTGGGCCGGGTCAAGATTGAGCAGGGCGTTGAAGGCGCCGCGGGCCTTGAAGGAGCCCGTGACCTGCAGGCTCTCCAGCTTCAGCCAGACCGGCGCGCCGGCCAGCTCGTCCAGCTTGGGCGAGCGCAGCAGCGGGGTGTGGCGGATGTAAGGCCCGATGCGGTCAGCGGCGGCCAGCACGTCCTCGTAGCCGGGCACGCGCAGGGTGCCGAGCATTTCGTGTTCGATGGTGGCGGGAAGAGCAGTCAGATTCATGTTCGGTGTAGCGTTTGATTTTTCGTTCGCTGCCTGGGCTTGGTCTCGATGCGCGACGGCACGTGCGGGGATTTCGTCCCCTCAGCCCTTGGTAGGTTTCCATACGGGCGGCGCACTGCTGCCTACCTGTTCCACGATGCGGCCGTAGGCCTCGGGCCGGCGATGTTTCTCGAAGTTGAAGACGGTGGTCCGCCCCAGCTCGCACATATCCAGATTGCAGTCCGCGACGATCAGCTCGTCGTCCCACGTCGTGGCCATGGCGATGATCTCGCCTTGCGGATTGACGATGATGGAATGACCGAAGAGTTCGAAGCCGTCTTCCTTGCCGGCCTTGGCCACCGCCACGCCGAAGCAGGCGTTCTGGTAGCAGCCGGACTGGATGGCGAGCTGCGAATGCAGCACGCGCAGGTGGTGCGCCTCGAAGCCGCGATTGTCCTGGTTCACGGCTGGCGTGTTGTAGCCCAGCAGAACCAGTTCGACCTGCTGCAGGCCCAGCACGCGCCACGCTTCCGGCCAGCGACGGTCATTGCAGATCAGCATGCCCAGGTTCACTTCCAGGCCGGCCTTGCCGACCGGGGCGCGCACGACGGGAAAGCCCAGGTTGCCCACCTCGAAATAGCGCTTCTCCAGATGCTGCACCTTGCGGTGCGTGGCGAATTCGGCATGGCCGGGCAGATGGACCTTGCGGTACTTCAGGATGACCTCGCCGTTGGGCGCGATGATGACGGCGGTGTTGAAGCGGCGCTTGCGCAGCACGCCCTGTTCATCCGGCTCGTGCGCGATTTCCGCGTAGCCCAGGTAGATCGTCAGCCCATAGCGACGGATAGCGTCGAACAGCGGCTGGGTTGCCGGGGAAGGCAGGGTCTGTTCGTACCAGTGGTCGGCTTCGTCCAGGTTCTCCGTGTACCAGCGCGGGAAGAAAGTGGTCAGCGCCAGTTCGGGGAACACGACGACCTCGGCGCCACGCTGATGGGCGCGCTCGAGCAGGCGCAACATGCGGCCTACGGCGACATCGCGGCCTTCCGACTTCTGGATGGGGCCCAGTTGGGCGGCGGCGACGGTAACGGTGCGGGACATGAAGGGGTTCCTGGTGAGCGTTTATCGCTTTATCGCCATGGAGGATGGAGCGTCGCCGGGTCCATGTAAATGCAAGGGTTAGCCCTGGTGCGGCGCAGCAATCGCGCGCTCAATGGTTTATAAGCCATTGATAAATTTAGTGATTTCATCGGTTCTTTTTCGTGCCAGGGAAAACCCGGGTGTGCTTTTTGTTATAGGCACTGAATAAATCCGCATGCGCGTGCGTGATGAACAACCACACCCGTGCGGCATCGACCGGGCGTGGTGGCCACCCACGTGACGCGCACGCGCGGGAATCGCCCCGCCTGGCCACGACGCTGCGTGCGGGCTCTACAATCCTGGACCGTTATCCGCTTCCGTTTCCCTATGGCTGGACAAGCTCGCCAGGGCGCCGCGCTGAGCCTGCGGCAGATCGAGGTCTTTCACGCGGTGATGCTCACCGGCTCGCTGAGCGAGGCGGGACGCATGCTGTTCGTCACCCAGCCCGCCGTCAGCCGCATCCTGGCGTCGGCGGAAAATCGCTTGCGGTATCCCTTGTTTGTGCGGGTGAAGGGGCGCTTGCAGCCGACGCCGGAGGCGCGCCGCCTGTTCGTGGAGTGCGAACGCATCTTCGATCACGTCGGGCGTTTCAACGCCCTAGCCACGGGCCTGGGGGCGGGTGCGACGGGTACGCTGAGCCTGGTCAGCAGTCCCAGCTTCAGCGAGTGGCTGATTCCCCGCACCATCCAGCGGTTCCGGGAGAAGTATCCCGGCACGACGATACGCTATCGGCCCCTGGCCTTCGACATGCTGTTGCCGCATATCCTCCTGGGCCATGCGGACTTCGGCATTGCGTCCATGTCGCCGCCCGGCAATGCCAACGTCGCCGCCGAAGAGATAGGCGCGGGCTGGCTGGGCTGCGCGATCCCGCATGGGCATCCGCTGGCGTCCCGCGCACGCATCCGAGCGGAGGACCTGCGCGGGCATTTATTGATCGGGTACGAAGCCGAGACGCCCTTCGGCCGCCTGGCCGCGCGTTTCATGAATTCGGGCGAGACCCCTTTGCAACCCGACATCGAAATCCGCGCCACGCCCGAGGCCCTGGCATTGGTCCGGCAAGGTGTGGGCGTAGCGTTGATCGAGTCCTTCGGGTATCACCCCGACTTCCAGCGGGACTTCGTTTTGCGCCCCACGGATCCCGTGCTGCCGCACAAGATTCAGTTGCTGCATGCGGCAAACAGTCCGCTGTCCACGACCGCGCGCCGTTTCGCCACCGCCTTGCGGCAGGTCATCAAGGAAGCGCCGGCGGCGGCGCTCTGATTGCCCCCGCTCTTATCCGGCCAGGGTTTGTTCGACCAGATGCGCGACGCCTAGCAGGTAGCGGTCATCGTGCCACCGGCCGCAGAGCTGCAGCCCGATCGGCAGGCCTTTGGAATTATGTCCGCAAGGCATGGAAAGGGCTGGATGACCCGTCAGATTCATCGGATAGGTGTAGGGATACCAGGCCGCCCGAACCGTACCGGCGGCTTGCCCGGCGATTTCCACTTCGCCATCGAGATTGGTGTCGATATGCATGGGAGGTGCGGAAAGCGTCGGCGAGATCAATACGTCGGCCGTCGCGAGGATCCGTTCGAGCTTCCGAAAATACTCTGTCCGCGCATACCCTGCTTCCATCACCGCCACGGCGCCCAGTTCGCGGCCCTGGAGCACGGCCTCGACCAAGGTCGGATCGATCCTGTCGCGGAATTTTTCCAGATTGGTGCCGATACGGCCAGCCGCGCTGGCCCGATGGATTACGAGGAAGTGCTTTTCCAGGGCGACGAAATCGATGAACACCGTCTCCACGATGGCACCCGCCCGCTCCAGCTCGCGGACGGCTCGTTCGGTGATGGCCGCCACTTCCGGGTCGACCGGGTTACCCGCGGTGGGCAACCAGGCGACCCGCAGCCCCTTCAGGGACAGGGGCGCCGGCCGCTGGGTGGGCTTTCCGGCTTGCCCGTAGGGATCGCCCCGATCGAGACCTTCCAGGACGTCGAAAAACAGCGCCGTATCCGCGACATCCCTTGCCATGGGGCCGACGTAGGAATTCGGCGAGTAAAGATCCGGCGCCTGCAAATGCGGTATCGCGCCCAGTGTCGGCTTCATTCCGACTATGCCGCAGCAGGATGCGGGGATACGGATGGAACCCCCGCCATCGGTGCCCAAAGCCAATGGCCCCATGCCGGCGGCAACGGCCACGGCCGCTCCGCTGCTCGAAGCGCCGGGCGTGTAATCGCGGTTGACGGGGTTGTAGGTGCGTCCGAAGATCGGCGCCGTGGCGTAGGGCTTGTGCCCATACTCCGGGGTAGTGGTCTTGCCAATGAGGATGGCGCCCGCGGCCTTTGCCCGCGCCACCGCCACGGCGTCATAGTCGGGCACATGGTTTTCATGGATGAACGAGCCCATGGTCGTTCGCACCCCGGCCGTCGCCGTCAGGTCCTTGACCGAGTAAGGCACGCCGTGCAGCGGCGGCAGCACGTCGCCCCGCATCACCTTGTCCTCGGCGGCGCGCGCCGTGGCTAACGCAAGGTCGGCCGTTTCGGTGATGAAGGCATTCAAGTCCCGGCGGGCCTCCATGCGCGCCAGCGCGGATTGCACGGCTTCCACGGGCGTGACCTCTTTGCGCCGGATACGGCTGGCCAGGTCACGGGCGCTGAGATCCATCAGATCCATGGTTGCTTACCTGAAGTGCTGCGTTGTTGAAGCCAATTACGAATGGAGCCGATTCATTCGAACTGAATGCCGGATTGCCTGACGACCGGTTCCCAGAACGACCGTTCCGTTCGTACCCGTTGTGCCAGTTGCGCATGGTCCATCGGTTTTACGACCAGGCCGTTCTCCTCCAGCCGCTTCACCAGGCCGGGATCCTTGGCGGCCTTCAGGAATACTTTCTCCAGGGCTGCCGCCGTCTTGTCGGGCAAGCCGGCCGGCGCGAAGATGGCATAGAAACTCGTCGCCGCTTCGAACTGCGGGAATCCCTGCTCCTTCACTGTCGGCACGTTGGGCAAGGACGCCAGACGCTCGGAACCGCTCAGCCCGAGGAATTTGATCTTGCCTGCCTGGTACAAGGGCATCATGCTTGCCGCCGCGTCCCAGCCCATGGAAACCCGCGAGCTGACCACATCCACGAGCATGGGCGAAGCTCCCTTATAGACAACAGGCGCGAAATCGACGCCGATGTCCTTGCCCAACGCTATCGAGCCCAACTGGCCTGAACTACCTTGCGCCGCCAACCCTATCGTGGCTTTGGCCGGGTTGGCCTTGGCCCATGCGACGAACTCCTTCATGTTGCTGTAGGGCTGCTCCGACCCGGTCACGATGGCCGTGGGAATATTCACCAGGAGCGCAATCGGGCGAAAGTCCTTTTCGCCGTCGTAGCCCAGGTTCTTGTAGGTATAGGGATAGATGGTGAAGGCCGGCGAGGTCGCCAATAGCAGTGTCAAGCCATCCGGGGCGGCCCGTTGCACGTAGCTATTGGCGATACGGGTGGAGGCCCCTGGCCGGTTGTCGACGATGACTTCCTTCACGCCCTCCTTGGATAACTGCTCGGCGAACGTCCGTGCGGTGAGATCCGCGGCGCCGCCCGGCGCGAAGCCCACCACAATCTTGATCAGCCCTTGCGGCAGGTCCGCGACCGCGTTCACGGCGACCGCGTTCGCGGCGGTCGCATCCGCGGCGGTCGCGACGCGCACCGATATCGCGGACGATATGCCCAATACGGCGGCGGCCGCTACGAACTTGATATGACGTGCTGTCGGCATGGTTGGGAGGCTCACGGTGTTTCCCCTAGGATTTGTGGATTCTGGATCCAGAGTCCAGTTTTTTTGGGATACTAAGCGGGTCGCATATGTATCTACATTGGGACATACCCCATGGACCGGATGGAAGAGAATTTTGATTGGCGCGAGCGGCCACGCCTGGTCGAAGAGGTCGCGCGCGTGATTCGCGGCCGGATCTACAGCGGCCAGTATCCGCCGGGGCGCCCTCTGCGCCAGGTCGAACTGGCCGAGACCCTGCGCATCAGCCGCACGCCGCTGCGTGAAGCGCTGCGCATACTGGAGCAGGAAGGTCTCGTTACGGCGGACACGGTTCGCGGTGTGAACGTCATCAATGCCGGGCCGCTACAGATCCTGCACGCTTACCAGGTACGCCAGGTTTTGGATGGCCTGGCGGCGCGACTGGCAGCGCAGTGTTCCGCTGACCGCGCGCTCGCCGAGCTGCAACCTATCCTGCAGCGTCAGCGCCAAACGTTGGAGCCTTGGGATATTGGCGAATACACCGCCTCCAATGTCGACTTCCACGCACGCATCTTTGAGCTCAGCAAGAACGAGTACGTGATTCGCCAGATCCCCACCATCTATATGACGTCGCAGGTTTTTCGGCCTGGAGCCAAGTATGAACGGGCGTCCGATGCCTTACACGAGCATACGGAGATCATGCAGGCGATCGCGGCCGGCGACGCTGCTTCCGCTGAGCGCCTGGCCCTCTCGCATGTTCAAAAGACCATCGATATGGTCATGAGCTGGCAGGTCGAATAAGTAGCCAGCCGGCGCCAGCGATAGCGCGGGCCGGCGAAACTTTCCAACCGATCCGGGTACCAGCGCCGAGCGCTGTCAGATACGAGCGAGCGTATCGGCGAGCAGGGCGATGCCGGGTTCTATGCGGTCCATGCCGATCGCCGTGAATCCCAGGCGGAAATGGCGATCGGACGGTTCGGCGTCGAAAAAATTGGGGAAACCCGGTTCGATGAGCACGCTGCGGCGCGAGGCCGCCCAGGCGAGTTTCTGGGTGCTGGTCGACGGCGGGGTGTCAAGCCAGATGGCGCCAGCCCCGTTGGCCTGCGCATAATTGCAGTCAGGCAGGTGACGCTCGATCGCCTGGCATAACTTTTCGTGCTTGCGCGCGTGTTCGACCCGGTAGCGGCGCAAGTGAGCGTCATAGTCACCCTGGGCAAGGAAACGCGCGAGCAGCCGTTGGTTGTTCAGCGGCGCGTGGCGGCAGATCAGCCGGCGCAGGGCGCGCAATTCGCGTATGAGTTCTTCGTCGGCGACCAGATAGCCCAAGCGCAGCCCCGGCGCCAGGCATTTGGAAAAACTGCTGAGATAGATCACCCGGCCTTGGCCGTCGGCGGCCTTCAGGGCCGGTGGCGGATGACTGGACAGGTCGAGGTCGGCTTCGTAGTCGTCCTCGATGAGAATCTGGTCGTACCGGTGGGCCTGCCGCCACAGCGCCTGGCGCCGGGCTGGGCTCATGGTCACCCCGGTGGGCACCTGGTGGCTCGGGGTCACGTAAATGTAGCCGCATTGCGCCAGGCGTTCGTCGAGCACGATGCCTTCATTGTCGACGGCGTGCAGCGATACGTCCGCGTTCTGCAGCTCGAACACGTTCCATGCGTCGCGGAAGCCTGGATTTTCGATACCGACACGCACGCCGGGCCCCATCAGGAGCGCCGCCAGCAGGTAGAGGGCGTTCTGCGATCCCAGGGTGACCAGGATCTCGTCGGCCGAAGCCTGGATGCCGCGCTTGGGCAGCACGCGCGTACGCAACTGCGCGATCAGCTCCGGGTCGTCCTGGTCGACCGCGTCGTTGAGCCAGGCGGCGCTGTGCCCGGGCTCCAGGATGGCCCGGCTGGCGCGGCGCCACGCCGCCATGGGGAAACGGTGCGTATCTGCCTGCCCATAGGCGAAGGGATAGTCATAGTCGCGCCAGTTGCTGGGACGCAGCACGCCCTGGCGCATCTGGGACGACAGGCGTAGCCGGTTGCTCCAGGACGGTGCATGGTGTGCGCCAATGCCGGGAACGGATGCGCCATGGCGGATCGCGGGCGGCTCTCCCGCCTTGCCCCCATCGCGATAATCGTCGTGCAGATAGTAGCCGCTGCGCGGACGGCTTTGCAGGAAACCCTTCTCGACCAGGCTTTCGTAAACGATCGCGACGGTGTTGCGCGACACGCCTATCTGCCGGCCCAGGTCGCGGCACGAGGGGAGGGCCTCGTCCGGGGGGAAGGTGCCCTTGAGGATGGCGTCCACCAGCGCTTCACGCAGCTGCTCCTGCAGGCCGCGGGTGTGCTGCAGATCGAGATGGAAGTAATGATCGATCATTGAAGCCTCCGAAATGGCACCTCGTCGGTCGGCAGGCTTCAACGCAGCCCACGGGTGAACTAAAGCAACGACCATGCCAATCGCCGATGCGATGTATCTGGCCAATGCCTTGCGCGCAACTGTCCTATCGGGCACCCGGTAGCTGCCCATAAGATGGTTGCGTCGGTCCAAGGCTGTTCCGCAATCGCGCGCCTGTGGCCAGACACGGAGTCCAACGACGAAAAAGGGGAATTCCATGCGTAACACTTGTGAAGTGGCCTCGGCCGCGGCCGGGGACGGCGCGCGCCGGCGTGCCTTGGGCCGCGCGGCTTGTGCGCTGGCCGCCTGCCTGTTTGCAGTGTCCCTGAATGCTCGCGCGGATCTGGCGGACATCGAGAAGCGGGGCACCATGAAAGTCGCGACGGAAGACGATTACGCGCCCTTCAACTTCATCGTCGACGGCAAGGCGGCGGGGTTTCACGCCGAGCTGCTCGAGGACCTGCGCAAATACGCGACCAAGTTCAAGGTCCAGCAGGACATTCTGCCGTGGACCGGCCTGCTGGCCGCTGTATCGGCGGGGCAGTACGACCTGGCTTTCACCGGCGCGCTGGTCACGGACGACCGCTTGAAGACGTTCGATTTCACGCCGCCCTTCGCGTCGGCCCAGCACTACTACGTGAAACGCGCGGGCGACAACCGGCTCGGCGATGTCGCCAGCCTGAGCGGCAAGACCGTGGGCGTGCAGGCAGGGAGCGCCTTGCTGGCGCGTTTGCCCGAGCTGGAGAAGATGCTGGCGAAGACCAACGGCAAGCTGGGCGAAGTCGTGCAGTACCAATCCTATCCCGAGGCCTACGCCGACCTGGCCAATGGGCGGCTGGACTACGTGGTCAATGCCGTCATCTCCGTGAACGACCTGGTGAGGTCGCGTCCCAAGGTGTTTGCGAAGGGCGTCGCGGTGTCGGGGAACGGGTTCGCCGCATGGCCGATACCCAAGGGCAATCCCCAACTGCTGAAATTCATGACCGGGTTCATGGATCAGATCCGCCAGAGCGGCCGCCTTGCCGAGCTGCAGAAGAAATGGTTCGGTGAAAGCTTTCCCGATCTGCCCACCGTGCCGATCACCAGCGTGGATCAGTTCCACAAGCTGGCAGGCATGGAATAGGCGGGGCAGGCGTGGACGCGCAAGCCTGGCGCATGCTGTTCGAGGGAGCCTGGGTGACGGCGTGGATCTCCGCCGTCTCCATCTCCATCGGGGTGGTCCTGGGACTGGGACTGGCATTGTTGCGCCTGGCGCGCATACCCGTGCTGGACCAGCTGCTTGCCACCTGGATCAGCCTGGCCCGCGCCACGCCGATGGTGACGCTGGCGCTGTTCGTGTTCATCGGCCTGGCGGCGGTCAATCTGGGCGTGAGCCGTGAAACGGCGGCTATCCTGACCTTGACCATCAATACGTCGGCCTTCAATGCCGAAATCTGGCGGTCGGCCTTCGCCGGTTTCTCGCGCGAACAGAAGGAGGCGGCCCTGGCCTGCGGCATGACGCCCGCGCTGATGTTCCGGCGCATCATGCTGCCTCAGATGGTGGTGAGTAGTATGCCCGGCCTGGTCAACGAGATGTCTTCGCTGGTAAAGAGCACGCCCGCGGTCGCCATTATCGGATTGGTGGACCTGACCCGCGTCACCAACCGCATCGCGGCGGTGACCTACGAGCCTTTGCCGCCGATCCTGGCCGCCGCCGTCCTTTACATGCTGTTGATTGCCTTGCTGGTCCGCCTGCAGGCGTTCGCCGAGCGCCGCGCACGCCGTCTGGCGATGTAGAGGAAAGAGCGTAATGAACGACGGGCAGACTCATTGGCGGATCATCTGGGAGGCGCGCGGCGTTTTTGCCGCCGGCTTCGCCAATACCGTGATGCTGGCGGTCACCGCATGCGCGATCGCCTTCATTGTGGGTTGCGCGATGCTTTTCCTGCTGGAAGGCCGCGATAACGCGTGGCGGCGCCTGCTGCGTTCAGGGATCAACGGGCTGCGCATGATGCCCTTCCTGATCTTCGTGTATCTGCTGTATTACGGCTTACCCACACTCGGCTTGCGCCTGCGCGCCTGGGACGCGGGACTTGCCGGCCTGGCGATTTACCACGGAGCGTACTTTGCCGAGATCCTGCGGGGCGCTCGCCTGGTGATGCCGCCGGGCTCGCTGGAGGCCGCCTATGCGCATGGATACCGTCGCGGCAAGGCCTTCCTGCGCATCATGCTGCCGCAGCTTACGTTGAGCACGCGCGGCGTCCTGGGCAACCAGTTGATCCTGTGCCTCAAGGACACCGCCTTCCTGAGCATCATCACGGTACCCGAGCTGACGTCGGCGGCGAACGCCGTGCAGGCGCGGTACTTCATTCCGGTCGAAGCTTTCATTGTCGCCGTCGCCCTTTACTGGCTGCTGGCGATAGGCATAGAGGCGCTGGTGAGGGCGGTACGGCGGCTGGGCGCGCGGCGAGGATTTGAACATGGGTGAAATTCCAGCGGTTTCCATACGCAATCTTTCCAAGAGCTTCGATGGCTACGAAGTCTTGCGCGATATCGACCTGACCGTGCAAAAGGGTGAGGTCGTCAGCATCCTGGGCGCATCGGGGTCGGGCAAATCCACGCTGCTCCGCTGCGTGAACTGGCTTGAGCAACCGGATCGTGGAGAGATTCATATCGCCGGCGTGCGCATGGGCGTGGACGCCGGCACGGGGCGGCCGCTGCGGTCACGCGAACTGGCGGCGCTGCGCGCACGCACCGGCATGGTCTTCCAGAGTTTCAACCTGTGGCCGCACCTGACGGTGCTGCAAAACGTCACGGAAGTTCCGGTGCACGTGCAGGGTTTGCCCAAGGCGCAGGTGCGCCAGCGCGCCATGGCGCTGTTGGAAAAAGTGGGCATGGCCGAAAAGGCCGGGCAATACCCGCATACTTTGTCCGGCGGCCAGAAACAGCGCGTGGCTATCGCCCGCGTGCTGGCTATCGAGCCGGAAGTGCTGCTGTTCGATGAGCCCACCTCGGCGCTGGATCCGGAACGCGTAGGCGAGGTGCTGGCGGTCATGCGCGACCTCTCGACGGAGGGCTACACCATGATGGTGGTCACGCACGAGATGGACTTCGCCCGCGCGGTCTCCGACCAGGTGGTTTTTCTGGATCAAGGCAAATTGATCGAGAAAGCCGACCCCGACACATTCTTCACACGACCGTCGACGGATCGTGTGCGTCGCTTCCTGGAGCGCGACACCGCGGGTACTGCGTGACGACGATGGACTTGGTCAATATGACGGCGGACGGGATCCGTTTCTCGCCCTTCGATCCGGCGCGCGGCCTGCAGGAGCAACTACGAGAGAAGTTGCTGGACGCGATGTTCGACGGCTCCCTGCGGGCACACGAACCCATGCCGTCCAGCCGCCGACTGAGCGTGGAGCTGGGCTTGTCGCGCAACACCGTCGTGCTGGTGTACGAAAAGCTGACGCAGGAAGGCTACCTGGTTCCTTCGAGCCGGCGTGGTTACTACGTCAGTCCGCAGGCCTTGGGCGAACGCCGGCAGGCTGCTGTGCATACCGATCCGCGACAACTGTTCGCGCGGGCCTGCGACGCGCCGGACTGGGAAGTCCGCCTGACGCAGCATCCGTCCAGGATGCGCGCCATCGTCAAGCCGCGCAACTGGCGGGACTACCGCTATCCCTTCGTGTATGGGCAAGTGGAATACGACGAGACGACGGCGGCCCGGTGGCGTGAGTGCACGCTGCTGGCGGCGTCCGGCGCCCACGCGCGTACATGGGTGGACGATCAGGTGGCGCAGGACGACACCTTGCTGGTGGAGCAGATAACCCAGCGCATCCTGCCGCGGCGGGGCATCCATGTCGCCCCGGACCAGCTGCTGATCACCATAGGCACCCAGAATTCGCTCTTCATGCTGACACAGCTTCTTACGCGCCCCGGTATGGCCGTCGGCCTGGAGGAACCGGGCTATGTGGATGCACGCAATATTTTCGCGCTGGCGGGCTGCGCGATACGGCCGCTGGATGTGGACGGTCAGGGACTGGTGGTCGGCGACCGGATGGCGGGTTGCTCGATGCTGTTCTGCACGCCCAGTCATCAGTCCCCTACCGGTGTAACCATGCCTATGTATCGCCGCATGGAATTGCTGGAGCGGGCACGACGGCATGATTTCGTCATCATCGAGGACGATTACGAGAGCGAGCAGAACATCCTCGGCCGCAATCATCCCGCGCTCAAGAGCCTGGACGATTCGGGACGGGTTATTTATCTGGGCAGCCTGACCAAAAGCCTGATGCCGGGCGTGCGGCTGGGCTTCGTGGTGGCGGATCCGGAGCTGATACGCGAGCTGCGTGCGCTGCGGCGTTATCTTTATCGCCATCCGCCAGCCAACAATCAGCGTGTACTGGCTTTGTTCCTCGGGCGAGGCTATTTCGATGCGCACGCGCGCCGGCTCAGGTCGTCATTGACGCGCAAGTGGCGGCTGATTAGCCAGGCGGTTGCCGACTTTTTGCCTGACTTCGTCCCAAGCGGCACATCGGGCGGCTCGGCGCTATGGCTGCGGGGTCCCGAGGGTTTCGATGCCTGGACGCTGCAACGCGCGGCGGCCCGCCGTGGCGTGCTGATCGAACCCGGACAAATACATTTCCTTGCTCAACCCGCGCCGACCCGCTACTTCCGGCTGGGCTACGGCGCCATCGCCCATGACGATATCGTTCCCGGCGTTCAGTTGCTGGCCGAGGCCTGGAAGGCCGCGGTAGGCATATGAGCGCAACGGAGTTGCTCACCAGCGCCAGCGCGATTGTTTTCGTCGCAGGCGTCGTGCGGGGCCTGACGGGTTTCGGCTTCGCCGCCCTGTCTGTCGTCGGGCTGGCTTTTCTATTGCCCGTGCGCGAGGCCGTGCCGGTCGTGTTGTGCCTGGAAGTCTGCGCCAGCCTCGCGTTGCTGCCGAAGTGCTGGCGGCATGTGGACTGGCGGCTGTCGCGCCCGCTTCTGATGGCGGCGGTGTGCGGTGTGCCGGCGGGCCTCTTCGGCCTGACGCGTTTCGATAGCCATGCGATGACGATCGCGGTCTATGTGCTGATCGGCGTGCTGGCGGTACTCGGCCTGGCGCGCCTGCGCCTGCCCGTGGGAGGCGGGGCTACCGGCGCATGGGTGGTCGGCGGCGCCACGGGCGCGCTGCTTGCCGCTTTCTCCGTGGGCGGGCCGCTGGTGGCCGCCTGGATGGCGCATGCGGGCACACGCGCCGACCGCATGCGAGCCACGCTGGTAGTTTTTTTCGGTGCCATCGACCTGGTCAGCGTCGGGGCGCTGGTGGCTACCGGCAACCTTGGCGCGGAAACGCCGCCGCGGGTGCTGTGGCTGCTGCCTTGTACCTACGCCGGCTTATGGTTGGGCGAGATCCTGTTCGCCCGCGTTGCCGCCGATAGGGTAGTGATATTCGTCCAATGGTTGTTGCTGGCGCTGGCCACGATCGGGTTGTACAGCGTCCTGGCAGCGTGAGGAGCATTCATGCAAACGAACGGCAAGTCAGATACCGTCTTCATCACGGGCGCGACGTCCGGATTCGGCGCCGCCATGGCGCGCTGCTTCGCCGGCCGCGGTTGGAACGTGATCGCCACCGGCCGCCGCGCGGACCGTCTGCGGGCGCTGCGCGATGAACTCGGCCCGCAAGTGCATACCGTGGAAATGGACGTGCGCGACCGCGAGAGCGTACGCCTTGCCATCGATTCGCTCCCGGCGGAGATGGGGCGCGTGCGCGCGCTGGTCAATAACGCCGGGCTGGCATTGGGCACCACACCCGCCCAGGAATGTTCGTTGGACGACTGGGACGTCATGGTCGAGACGAACATCCAGGGAATGCTCTACGCGACGCGGCTGTTGCTGCCCAGGCTGATCGAATACGGCGCTGGCGCGGGCATCGTGAACCTGGGCTCGGTCGCGGGAAATTGGCCTTATCCCGGCAGCCATGTCTACGGGGCGAGCAAGGCCTTCGTCAAGCAGTTCTCCCTGAACCTGCGCTGCGACCTGCTGGGCACCGGCGTGCGGGTCACGAACATCGAGCCGGGCCTTAGCGAAAGCGAATTTTCGCTGGTGCGCTTTGGCGGAGACCAGTCCAAGTACGACGCGGTCTACCGCGACGCCCATCCGCTGCAGCCGGAGGATATCGCGGAAACGGTGTTCTGGGTGTTGAGCCGCCCGGCGCACATCAATATCAACAATCTGGAGATCATGCCGGTCACGCAGGCCTGGAGCAATTTCGCGATCAGGCGGGATTAGGCAAGACCAGGCGGGGTAAGGCGGGGTTTCCGCCCACCGCCGCCCGTGTTACTGCGGCTTGATGTCGGCGGCCGCGATGACCTTGGCATAGGCCGTGGTGTCGGCGGCGATGGTCTGCGCGAAGTGTGCCGATGTATCTCCCACCGGGATCGTGCCCTGTTGGTTGAGCTTATCGGCGATGGCCGGGTCCTTCAGGATGGCCGACACGGTCTTCTGCAGTGTCGCGACGATGTCGTCGGGCGTGCTGGCTGGCGCGACCAGGCCATACCAGATGCTGGACACGAAACCGGGCAAGCCGCTCTCGGACACCGTGGGAACGTCCGGAAACAACGGCAGCCGCTTTTCCGACGCAACGGCCAACAGGTTCAACTTGCCGCCGCGTATGGCGCCCAGCGTCGGCGGAATCACGGTGAACATCATCTGGACCTGGCCTCCCATCAGGTCGGCCACGGCGGGTGCGGCGCCCTTGTAGGGAATCCCCATGAGATCCAGGCCGGCGCTCTGCTTGAACATCTCCGCGGCAAGGTGCGCCGCGCTGCCGTTGCCTGACGAACCGTAGGCCAGCTTGCCTGGTTCCTTCTTCGCCAGGTCGATCAGCTCTCGAACGGTTTTGGCGGGCACGGCCGGATTCACGACCAGGACATTCGGCGCCAACCCGACATTGGTGACGGGCTTGAAGTCCTTGGCGAAATCGAAGGTGAGATTCTGGAAAAGCGTTGCGTTCACGCAGTTGTTGGTGCTCGCCATCAACAGCGTGTAGCCATCCCCCGGCGCGGATGCGACCGCCTGCGTGCCGATATTCGTCGCCGCGCCCGGCCGATTCTCCACGAGTACCGGCACTTTCATCTTGCCCGTCATCTCGTTGGCGACGGTCCGGGCAAGGAAATCGGCGGCGCCGCCCGCAGCCCACGGCACGACGATCTTGATCGGCTTATTGGGATAGGTTTCCGCGGCCTGGGCCGCGTAGGGTACGCAGGCCAGTATCGATAGGGCGCACAGGGCTTTTCGTAGGATCATTTTCGTACATTCCGAGCATTCAGATTTCAAGGGCTGGGCACAGACGTGACGGCTTGCGATGAGATAAGAAAAGCGGCGGCGCCTTCGTTACCGCCGCGATTTACCGTCCCCATCGGTTCGCCGTCGCGTAGCGACCAGCATGTACTGTCTCCTGACCCTGCTTTTTCGATGGACTGTTCAAAAATGGTGGACCCGTGCTGCCCCGTCAGGGTTTCCCAGTGTCCCGCGGCGGTCTCCATGATGATTCGGTGCACGCCGTTCTTCCTCACGGCGCGGGCGGCGGTGAGCGGCATTGCCAGCGCGCTCAATACCGCGCACAGGTGCTTCAGCGAAGTGCCGGCCAGGCGCGGGTTGAATGAGCGGTCTATCAATCCACGGCGCAGGAAGAAGCCGCGATCGAACTCCACCAGGCCCTCGATGCAGACCTGCAGGTCCGGATAGCGGTAGGCCGCGATGGCTGCTTCCAGCACCTGCGCGGTGGCCGCCGCGTCATCCAATTGCGGCTCCGCCGGGTTGTCGGTGCTCAAGCGCACGAGCATCGCGCTCCGGCACCCCGTACGGGCCTGAAGGGCATTCAGGCTATCGGCTGTTTCCAACGGCGATTCATCCATGCGCACGCGGAACATCAACGCGGTATTTGGCGGCCGCGGACCGTGCTTCGCCAGCGCGGCCACGGCGGTGTCCGCCTCCGCCGTGATCCAGCCGTGGAAAATAAGGTGGCCATACTTCAGGCCGTCGATCGCGGCGTCGCGAGGGCTGCGCAGCTTGCTGATCAGAAGATCGGCCTTGGGCAGGGCGCGCGCCAGGTCGGCCACTGCCCGCGCGGCGTTTTCCAGCCGCTCGGGCGCGACCACCAGCTCCACCGCCTTCAGTGCCGGCCCCAGGCCGTCGAGGCGTGCGCGCTGAAGCGCCGACGGAAACTCCGTCAGCACGACGTGGGCACGCAGGCCTATGCGCGCGAGTTCCTTGAACCTTTCATGGCCGGAATCGCGCATGAGGTCGGACATGGGTACACGTATCGTGCCGATGCCCATATCGCAGAGCGCGAAGAAGGGGTAGTCGTTGCGTACGATCTTGTGGTCGAAGGCGTCCAGTGCGCCGCTGGCGGGAACGGCAATATCCTCGGCCCACGGATAGCATGGATCGACCGCCAGATTGGGAAGGGCGGGGCGCTTGATGTGCAGCCAGGACCGATCGGCGAGGCTGGCCGATAGTGCCGGCGCCATGGTCGTGTGCTCGTTCTGCAGGCGTACGAAGCGTGCGAGGTGACCGTGCTCGAAGACGTCGACCACGAAGTACCCGAGTTTCTCGACGTCCTGGCGGCCGCCTTCCGGTCCCGGCGGCGTGGTGCGCTGGAGTTCGGAGTAATCCTGCCGGACGAACGCGGTGGAGGGCAGGAGATAGAATTCCGCGTTCTGCAGCTGGTTGTACCAGAGATTGTGCACATGCCCGCAAAAGACCGCTTCGATCGCGTGACGCTCGATCAGGTCCAGCAGCCATGAGCGGGCGGGTTCATCGATATTGTCGTAATGGCTCGCTTCGTTCCTGTCCCGTACGTAGGGCGGGTAGTGCAAGGACAGGAATTTGCGGCCGGGCGCATCGCGCAGGGCCTGTTCGAACCATGCGGCCTGTAGCTGCTCCTCGGGAAGCCCGGCATTCAGCAAGGACGTGTTGATCACGAAGAAGTGGCATTCTTCGTGAGACCACTCATACCATTGCCGGCCGAACTCCTTCTCGTACTTCTCCATGTATTTGGGGTTGATCTGCGCGACGGGCGCCATGGGCCAGGGCTTATCGCCGATGTCGTGATTCCCCGGGGTCAGGTAGATGGGACAATCGAATGCCTGTTCAAGCTCGCGATAATTGGCGCATGCCTGCTCGAATTCGGGATGCGAGGGCATCGGATGGACGATATCCCCCACATGCAGCACGAAGTCGGGCGCATATCTCCTGGCATCGGCGAAGGCGCGGCGCGCCCTGCCGTTGGCCAGGCTGTTCAACTTGAAGAAGGCGGCAGCGCGGTCTTCGGCCTGGTTGATATGCGTGTCGGAGATGACGACGAAGCGGAATAGCCGCGCGCCTTGGGGAATCAACGAATTCTTCATATCGATATCGGTTCCGCGTGTCAGAGGATCTCGTCCTTGAGGTAATACCAGCGGTATAGCAGCGCCTGTCCCAGGCGGCGAAACGGCGCCAATGCGTGCGCCGGCAGGGGGCTGTCGTAGATGGGGAGCGTGAAAGCGGCGTCCGCGCGTCCGGCGATGCGCTCGGCCATGCGGCGGCCGGCGTGCGCCGAGAAGCTGACGCCGTTGCCGCCGTAGCCCAGCGCGTAGAACACATTCTGGGCGGGGTCCGGCTGGGTAATCCGCGGCATCATGTCGTGGCTGACGTCGACCCAGCCCCACCAGGAATAGTCGATGTCGATGCCGCGCAGTGCCGGAAATTTGCGACCCAGGCCGTTGATCAGCAATTGTTCGTGGCGTTTGTGCTGGGCGTCGGCGCCCGTGACTGAACTGCGGCTGCCGATCTGCACGCGGCGGTCCGGCAGCAGCCGGTAGTAGAAACGCAGCGTGCGGGTGTCCGTGATGGCTTCGTGCGTCAGGAAGTTGGTACGCGCCAGTTCATCGTCGGTCAGCGGACGCGTGACCAGGCTGTTGGATAGGACAGGGTAGTAGCGCCCCGCCAGGCTGGGATGCAGGCTGGCGGCGGTATAGGCCCCGGTCGCCACGGCGACGGCGCGGGCGCGTACCACGCCGCCGGGCGTGCGCAGCAGATGCCGGCCTCCCTCCGTGCGCCATTCCGTGACCCCGCTGGCGGGATGCAGCGTTGCGCCGTGCTCGCGCGCCATGCGCATATAGCCGTAGGCGAGCTTCAAAGGGTGCACGCTGATGCCGTCGGGCTCATGGAGGGCGCCGTGCGCTTCTTCGTCGCGTACATAGTGGGCATGCACGTCTTCGCGGCTGAGCATGTGGGTGTCGTAGCCGAACTGCTCACGCATGACCTTGCATTCGTTGCGCAGGAACGCCATTTTCTTCGCCCTGTGGGCGATGTAGAGGTGGCCTCCGGGTTGCGGCTCGCAGTCTATCCGGGCGACCAGATCGCTGAAGGTGGCGAAACCCGCCCTGATCTCGGTATCGAGGCGCCGCGCAACGTCCTTGCCCCAGCGTTCGATCCATTGCGAACGGTACAGGCGTCCGCTGGCGTTCTGGCCCTGGCCTCCGTTGCGGCTGGTGCAACCCCAGGCCAGGCGGTTGGCCTCGAGTACGGCGGCCTTGATGCCGTGTTCCTTCGCCAGGAACAACGCGGTGGCAAGTCCTGTGAAGCCCGAGCCGATCACCGCGACATCGACGTCGCGGTCGCCGACGATCGGGCCGTCGTCGTCCGGCGGGGGGCCGGCCGTGTCGACCCAGTAGGTCGGCGCGTAGTCCTGGTTATTGCCGGGACCGGCGGACACCAGCGGGTCATAGGTGGGGTTGTAGGGTTGGCCGTGAGCCGGTCGCACTGGCGTGTCCATGTCGAATCCTGGAGGGGGCCGGTCAGGCGGGCACGGGGGCGCTGCGAGTTTTGCGGAACACGTTCTTGACCAGGATCTTGCCGTCCCGGAACGTGAAGAGGTCGACGCCGTCGACTTCGATGCGGGAGCCGTCGGCGGCCGTACCGGTGAATGTCCACTCCGATACGCCGCGGTCTCCGCTGACCCAGTGGCGGCCATTTTCCCACTGTGCATCCGGGACGTTCTCCCATGCGGAAGCGAATGCGCGCGCCACGCTTTCGTGGCCTTGATGGCGCGCGCCGCATGCCAACGGGCCCGCGGCGGTCTCGAAGACACAATCCTCGTGCATGAAGGACATCAATGCCGGCAGGTCGTGCCGGTTCCAGGCCGCGCTGAAGGCTTCCAGCATGGCGGTGTCGGCGGCGGTGGTCATGGTGCTTCGTTCCTCTGATTCCGATGACGGGAACCAGAAGAGTTGCATGTAAGGCCCGCGCGGCCATAGAGCCAGTTTGCGGCGGCGTTAGAGCCAGATCCGGGCATGCACGCGGGCGGTGCGAAATGCACCGGCCTATGCACTATGGTGCGTCATCCGGCTTCTCAGTCGCTCGGGATCACGTTTCGCCCATGCGACGGCAAGCGACCTTCGACCGACGCGCGGGAGGGCAGTGCCATCGAACCGCGCGGCTTGTTCTACAATGCCGCAAAGGGTGATCCTGCCGCCGCGGCAGGACAGGATTCGCGCTGGTCGGGCCGCCACGCGGCTTAGTCACGGCCACAGATGAACCGCACCCTTGCCATCACCGGTATCTCCGCTTTCTCCGATCAATCCGTCCAGGGAGACGCGTAATGCCTCTCGAGCGACGCATCTCCGACACTTTCAAAGAGTTCATCGCATCGGGCAAGGCCGGTGGCGTCGTGCTGATCCTGTGCACGATCACGTCGCTAGCCATCGCGAACTCGGCCATGGGCGCCGCATACCTGGAAATGTGGCATTTCCAGTTGGCGGGCCTGAGCATGGAGCACTGGATTAACGATGCCTTGATGGCGGTCTTTTTTCTGCTCATCGGGCTCGAGCTGGAACGCGAGCTCTATAACGGCGAGCTGTCAGACCTTCGGAATGCGTTGTTGCCCATGCTGGCCGCCATTGGAGGCATCGCCGTTCCGGCATTGATCCATCTGGCGTTCAACAGCGGCACGTCGACGCAGGCCGGCGCCGGCATCCCCATGGCCACGGACATTGCCTTCGCGCTCGGCGTGCTGGCGCTGCTTGGCAACCGCGTACCCACATCGCTGAAGATCTTCCTGACCGCGCTCGCGGTTATCGACGACCTCTGCGCCATCATTGTGATAGGGGTGTTCTATACGGCGAATCTATCGGTGCCGTACCTGCTCGGCGCCCTTGCCGTGTTCGCCGGGCTGCTTGCCATGAACCGCTTGATGCGGGTAATGGCATTGCTGCCGTATCTGGCCGGTGGCGCGCTGATGTGGTTCCTGATGCTCAAGTCGGGCGTGCACGCGACCATCGCCGGGGTCCTGCTGGCTTTCGCCATTCCGTATTCGGCCAGGCAGGACGATGCTGAATCCCCTTCACACCGCCTCGAGCATGCCTTGCACAAGCCGGTTACCTTCCTGATTCTGCCGATCTTCGCGCTGGCGAATACGGGTATCGTGATCGGCGCCGACTGGGGTTCAGAACTGCTGAATTCGAACAGCCTGGGAATCATCCTGGGGCTGGTGCTCGGCAAGCCTCTCGGCATCTTTCTCTTCAGTTTCGCGGCGGTTTCCTTGGGCCTGTGCCGCCTGCCGCCCGATATCGCGTGGCGTCACGTGGCGGGCGCCGGCGTGCTCGGCGGCATCGGATTCACGATGTCGATCTTCATCGCCAATCTCGCATTTCCTGGAAACCCCGAGATCGTCAACGCATCCAAGATGGCGATTCTGCTGGCTTCGCTGCTTGCCGGCGTGCTCGGGTTTGCTGGTTTGCGGCTGGTCGTCAATAGCGGTAACCCAGGGTCAGCATCGTGATGCGGCCATCGCCGAGCGCGACGGCCTCGCGCAGGCCGCCGGAATAATAGTCTTTGTCGAATACGTTCTTCACGGTCAGCGCGGCGCGCCAGTGCGCGGCGTTGTAAGCGATGCCGGCATCGGCCACGACATAGCCCGGCAGTTCATAGCCATAGGTATCGCGGCGGCCTTCGCCGCGCACGCCGCCTGTCAGCTCCCATCCGGCCCAATCGCCGTGCGCGTTGTAGCGTGCCGTCAAGGTGAAGCTGTGGCGCGGAACGTTGTCCAAGGGCGTGTTGTTCGATGAAGGCGTCTGGCCGCCATCGTCCAGGATGACCGCCGCGGTATAGGCGTAGCCGCCCATCAGGCTCAGGCCGCTGCCCAGGTCCGACGCGAATCCGATTTCAGCGCCCCGCGTGCGTTGCTTGCCCACGGCGATGCTGTAGCCGTCGTTGGACGGATCGGCTTCCAGCACGTTCTTGCGCTCCAGGTCGAAGGCGGCAACGGTTACGCTCGTGTTGCCGTCGTCCAGGTCGAACTTCACGCCCACTTCCCACTGGCGGCCGCGCTCCGGGTCGAAGGGATTGCCGTTGACGTCGGTGCCGCTGTTGGGATAGAACGAGGTCGCGTAGCTGACGTAGGGCCGCACGCCTGGCGCGATTTCGTACATCAGGCCGGCCAGTCCGGTGATGGCGTTGTCGCTGTCGTCCTGGCGCGTGTCGCCCAGATTGTCCGTGGTGTCGGTGGACGCGCGGTCGTGACGCAACCCCAGCACGGCGTTCCAGCGTTCGCCCAGGGCGATCTGATCGCGTACGTAGATCCCGGTGGAGCGGACCGTATTGGTGCTGTCGGTGCGTGGATTGGCGGGGCAGGTGATAGGACTGCCGTAGACCGGACTGTACACGTTCAACGCGCCGACCGCGCAGCGGTACGACAGGCTGTCCTCGCGGCTGCGCATGTAGTCCACGCCCAGTGTGATGCCATGTTCCCCGAAGCCCGTGGCGAAGGTGCGCTGGATGTTGGTGTCCATCGTCAACGTGTCGCCGTCCCAGTGCTGATCGGTGGCCGTGCGGTTCAGGGTCGTGTTGTCTTTGCGGAACTGGCCCGCTGCCACCAAATCCCCATCCAGCGTGAACTCCTGCCAGCGCAGGTTGTTGTTCAAGGTCCAGCCGCTATCGAAGCGGTGCGTGAGCATATATCCGGCGCGCGTCTGGAAGCCCCGGTACGGGTCCTGGTCCGGTTCGCCGATGAAGCGGCGGCGCGGGATGCCGCCGTTGGGATTCGAGAACACAGAGCCGGCCAGCGGCAGGCCCTGCTGGCGGATGTAGCGGCGCTCCTGATAACTGGTCAGGATGGTGAAATCCGTGCGAGGTCCCAGGTCGAGCGACAACGACGGCGCGATGTAGCGGTTCTTGAACCACACATCGTCGGTCGCGTCGTGCGAGTTCATCGCCAGGGCGTTGATGCGAAATGCCGCCTTGCCGTTTTCGGACAGCGGCGTACCCATGTCCAGCGTCCCTTGGTAGAAATCATGGCTGCCGGTCGTCACCTCGGCATTGGCGAATGCCTCGGGTTGCGGCCGCTTGCTGACCATGTTGACCAGACCGCCGGGGAGTACCTGCCCATAGAGCAGCGACGCGGGGCCCTTGAGTACTTCCACCTGCTCCACGCCGAACAACTGCTCCGCGACGCGGTTGGACTGTGCGGTGCGCAGTCCGTCCAGGAAAAGCGAATCGGATGCCACCTGGCCGCGGATGATCAGGTCGTCCCAACCGCGCCGTCCGAAGGTGTTGCTGACGACGCCCGGCACGTTGTGCAGCGCGTCCGCCAGCGTCTGCGCCTGCTGCGCATCCAGCACCGAGCGAGGCACGACGGTGATCGACTGCGGGGTCTTGGACAAAGGTACCGAGGACTTGTTGACCTGCGGCGGGTTGACCGGATTGAACGGCGCTTCGTAATCGTCCTCGGCGTCTCCCGTGACGCGCACCGCGGGCAGCTCGGTGGCGACCCCATCGTTGGGCTGCGCAAAGACGGGGAAGGGGTTCAACAGGACGAGGCCGGCCACGACCGGCGGTAGGGAGAAGCGGTGCATCGGAAGCAGGTAGGAAAGAGGAGCCGGGCGACTCGAAAATTGCAGAGCAGCGGCATTCTAAATGATAATAATTAACATTTGTGTTTTAAATTGGAATTTGCTTGAGACGGCCGCGTCGGGCCCGCGAGTGGCGTTGCTGGTGCTCAAGCGAACCTGTTCACGCTCATGACCTCTCCTTTACGATCGATCGAATCGCCTGCCGTGCGTATGCCCGCAACGCGGGCGCGCCCGGCTGGGCGCCGCCTTTGGTTCGAGCTGCACAGCTGGATCGGGCTCAAGCTCTGCATCCTGCTGAGCTTTATTTTCTGTACGGGTACCCTGGCTGTGATCGCCGCCGAGATCGATTGGGTGATCGAACCGGCGATGCGCGTGACCCCGCGGGAAGGGCAGGCCAGCTGGGGCGAGATGATCGCCGCCGCGCAACAGGCCCATCCTGATTTGCGCCTGCGCAGCCTGAGCGCGCCGCACGCGGAGCGCTTCGCCGCGCAGGCGCTCATGCGCAAGCCGGATGGCGAACTCCTGCGTGTCTGGGTGAACCCCTATACGGGGCAGGTGACGGGCGAGTCGACTTGGTGGAGCGCCCAGCGCTGGCTGCGCGACACCCACCGCAGATTGATGCTGCCCATTTCGTATGGCCTGACGCTGGTGGCCTCGCTGTCGGTCCCTCTGCTGCTGATGCTGGTGAGCAGCCTCTTTATCTACAAGCGATGGTGGCGAGGTTTTTTCGTGTGGCCCCGCAAGGGCAAGCCTCGCCTGACCTGGGGAGACGTACATCGGTTGATCGGAGTCTGGAGCCTGGGCTTCATGGCAGTGATAGGCGCGACGGGCGCGTGGTACCTGATCGAATCGTTGGGTGGCCGGGCCCCGCTTCCTCCCGCAATCGCGCAGATCAAGGGACAGGCGAAACACGCGAGGCTCACCGCTGGCAACGTCGACCGTGCGGTATCCGCCGCGCGGGACGCCTGGCCCGCGCTGCAAGTAACGAACATTCGCCTGACGCCGGACGGGAAAACGCTGTTGATCGAAGGCCAGGCGGAAGGCTGGCTGCTGCGTGAACGTGCCAATGCGGTCGCCGTGGATATCTCCACCGGCGAGATCGCTGGCCGCAATGCCGGCACGGACATGAGCCTGCACCAGCGCGTCGGTGAGATGGCTGACCCACTGCATTTCGGGACGTTCGGCGGGTGGCCCGTGCGCTGGCTATGGTTTGTTTTCGGGCTGATGTTGACCGGCCTTTCGCTGACGGGCGCCTATCTCTATGGAATACGTGCCACCGAAGCAGCACGCGCGGCGTTCAGGCGGACGGGCGCTGCCGCCAGGCAGTCGTCATTCTGGGCGGCTGCGTGGGGCGGCATGGGCAAGTGGCGCTGGGCATGCGGGGGCCTGCTGGCGGCCTGGTTCGTTCTGATGGCGATGCGTGCGATCGACTAGGCTTGGTCCACGCAAGGTCGTCCGCTCAACGACTTCGTGTCGAAGTTCGCCATCGAAGGCTGGTCGGAAGCTTTCGGCCCGGGAGCCGAAACAGTTCGGCATCGTGGCGCCGGTGGCGCCGCCGCCCCCGCCCTTGCGTGTCGCCGCCGGCGCGGCTCAGGCAGCCGCTGTGTAGGCATCCCCCGATCGCGGAAGCAGCGTGTGCGCAAGCCTTGGCGTTCCCAAGGCGGAGGCGTCGGCGGTATCCGCTGCATCGATCCTGAATACGCTGACGACGCGTCCCAGCGTATCCGCCTGGTCGCGCAGGGATTGCGAGGCCGCCGCCGCCTGTTCGACCAATGCGGCGTTCTGCTGCGTGGCCTGGTCCATCTGGCTGATCGCGATATTGACCTGTTCAATGCCGGTACTTTGTTCCTGGCTGGCCGCCACGATCTCGTTCATCATCTCGGCCAGCTGCCGGATGTTGCCGACGACTTCATCCATTGTGCCGCCGGTTTCCGCGACCAGCTTGTTGCCCGCGACCACATTGCTGACGGAGTCGTCGATCAGGGACTTGATCTCTTTCGCGGCCGATGCCGAACGCTGTGCCAGATTGCGCACCTCGCTGGCGACAACGGCGAAGCCGCGCCCCTGTTCGCCCGCGCGTGCCGCTTCGACCGCCGCGTTCAGCGCCAGGATGTTCGTCTGGAACGCGATGCCGTCGATGACGCCGATGATGTCCACGATCTTGCGTGACGACCCGTCGATCGCGCCCATCGTCGAGATCATGTTCTTGACGACCGCGCCGCCGCGGGCGGCGACCTGGGAAGCCGACACGGCCAGCTGGTTGGCCTGCCGGGCGTTTTCCGCGTTCTGCTTGACGGTCGCGGTCAGTTCTTCCATCGAGGCGGCGGTTTCCTCCAGCGACGCGGCTTGCTGCTCGGTGCGTGAGGACAGATCGAGATTGCCGCTGGCGATCTCGGCCGAGGCGTTGTTGATCAGCTCGGTACCGGACTTGACGTCACGGACGATCTGTTTCAAGCCACGGCTCATCGTTTCCATGGCGCGTATCAGGTCGCCGATCTCGTCCTTCGAAGCCGGGGCGATCCGCGCGGTCAAGTCTCCTTCGGCGGCGCGGTTCGCCACGGCGATCGCCGATCGCAATGGGCGCGTGATGCTGCGCGTGATGACCACGGCGCAGGCCGCGCCCAACACGACCAGCAGGACGCTGAGCAGTATCAGCAACTCCATGCTGCGTTCGTTGGCGGCGGCGATGTCGGTCGAGATCGCATTGATCTGCTTGCGCTGATAGGCAAGGAAGGCTTGCACACTTTCCTGATAGGCCTTGGCCGTGGGGAGGAACGACTGCGTGTACACGCGGTCCGCTTTCGCCGCGTCGCCGGACATCTTGGCGGCCATGACCTCGTTCTTCACTTTCTGGTAGGCGTTGCGGCGATCCACCGACGTTTGGTAGAGCTTCCGCTCCTCGTCGTTGGAGATCAGCTCCTCCAGGCTCTTCAGCAAGGCGCCCCCTTGTTTGACGCTGTCGGCGATGACGTCGGCGAAAACATCGGACAAGGTGCCATCGGTGCTTTTCGCGATCAACGCCGTGCGCGCGATCGCGGAATAGATGAAGACATACCAGTCGGCCGTGATGCGCTCCTTTGTCAACGGCTTCTCCATCATCAGCCGCGTTTCCGCGGCGTTATGGCGTGCCTCGATCAGGGCGAATGCGGTGGAGCCGATGGAAAGCGCGAGCACTAGCACGAAGCCGATCGCCAGGCGGGTGCCGATTCTGATATTCGATAGGAAGTCCATGGTAGGCCTCTCCCAGCCTAGGCAGATATATTTCAAAAAAATACAAATATGTCGCTTCCAGCATGGAAATATTACAAATAATCATGCGACATGCGATTTCGATTCTACGTTAACTATTTGATGGGGAAGGGGAAATTTACGTGAATGTCTCTTCATGGAGACAAATTTGCAACACACGCCGCCATTTGGAATGGCTACGAACGTTACAAATGGCGCACGGGCCATGGATTCCGGCGTTGCCGGCCGGCAAGCAAACCTCGTCACCAGCCGAGATCCCGGATGCTGCCTGGAGAAGCGGTCCGGGCGGCTGAGCCCGACGGTAATCGGGGGCCCCGGTATGGTGCGGACGGCCAGGCTGGTGCATAAGATTTTCTCGCGCTCGGCCGTCTTTTAGTCGTTTGTCACGCGCCGCCGAGGCTTCTAGACTCGCCGTTGCTCACTGGCCGCCGTCCGGCGCCAGCCCAACCGCGGAGTTCCAACATGCGTATCACCCAGCGATTGCTCGGCCTTGGCGTCGGATTGTGTGCCGCGCTTGCCGCCCTGGTCCTGCCCGGCGCGGCCAGGGCGCAGGACGATTATCCGTCCCGACCCGTTCGCGCCGTCGTGCCTTTTCCGGCGGGCGGCATCAACGACATCATCGGCCGTGAGTTGTTCAATGCGTTGTCGGCGACGCTGAAAGGCAACATCGTCATCGAGAACAAGCCGGGCGCTGGCGGCACGATAGGCACCGTTTCGGCGCTCAACAGCCCGCCCGACGGCTATACCCTGTTGCTGGGCGCGGCTAGCACGATGGCGGTGGCGCCGCACCTGTACAAGAGCGCGGGTTACACGTCCAAGGACCTGATTCCGGTCGGTGGCATCGCCTCCGTGCCCAGCGTCGTCATCGTGTCGGCCAATTCTCCTTACAAGAAGTTCGCCGACCTGGTGGCGGCAGACAAGGCCAAGCCGGGGTCGCTGGACTATGGCTCCGCCGGCTTCGGCACCAGCCACCACATGCAGGCCGAGTTGCTGAACATCCGCGCGGGCACGCATTTCCGCCATATCCCGTACAAGGGCGGCGCCCCGGCCACGGTCGACCTGATCGGCGGCCAGATCGCCCTGCTCGTGGATCCCCTGCCCACCACGCTAGCCAACGTCAAGGCCGGTCGCGTGCGGCCTTTGGCCATCACGACGGACGTGCGCTCGGCCGCCTTGCCCGATGTGCCGACCCTGAAGGAACTGGGGGTCGACTACAATGCCAGCACCTGGTTCGGCCTGTTCGTGGCCGCCGGTACGCCGGAACCCATCGTCGCCAAATTGAGTGCCGCGCTGACCGCCGCGATGAAATCCCCCGAGCTGCAGGCCAAGTTCCGCGCGGGGGGCATCGATCCGCTGACGATGGACCGGCAGGCGTTCACCCGCTACGTGCAGGAAGAGAACGTTACCTGGGCGGGGGTCATCAAGGACGCCCATATTGAAATGCAATAACGCCGGTCACCATAACGCCGTGGAGCAGGTTGTCGATGGCCTTTACGCGCAATCTGCCTTCCTTGTCCTCCGTCCGATCGTTCGAGGCCGCGGCACGTCATGGTTCCTTCACCCTCGCGGCCGATGAGCTGGCGGTGACGCAAAGCGCGGTCAGCCTGCAAGTGCGCAAGCTGGAAGCCTACCTGGGCAAGAAGCTGTTCGTGCGACAGTCGCGCAAGGTGGAGCTCACGGCCGACGGCATCCAGTACTTCGAGGCGTGCCGCCGCGTGCTGTCCGACCTGGAGAACGCAACCCGGCAGATGCTGGATCGCGATCGCAACGAGGTGCTGATCGTAAGCACGATTCCGACCATCGGACAGCTCTGGCTCATGCCGCGGCTGGCGTCCTTCACCTCCACCCATCGCCATATCGAAGTCCGCGTGGTTTCCGATATCCGTCCGCTGGACATGCAGGCCGACGGCGTCGATATCGCCATCCGCGTCGGTCCCCTGGCCGGCCGCCATTATCCGCGCGGGCTGCCCGGAATAGACCTGACCCTGGTGCAGCGCTGGGATGGCATTTGCGCCGACTACCTGTTCGACGACGTGCTGGTGCCCGTGATGTCGCGGCGGCTGTACGAACAGGGAGGCCCCGTTGAATCGCTCGCCGACCTGACCACCTTCCAACTCATCCATACCGCCAGCCGGCCGAACGCCTGGCGCGACTGGTTGCGCGCGCAGGGCGAGTCGCTGCCGGCGCGCCGGCCGGGCCTGGACGTCGGCCACTTCTATATTGCATTGCGCGCCGCGCAGGAGCATAAGGGGGTCGCGCTGGTTCCCGACGTGCTGATCGACGGCTACCCCGGGCGCGGCGAACTTGTCGTGCCATACCGTCCCGAGCGGCCCGTCAAAAGCGCGGGCGAATACTACCTGCTGGCGCAGGACGTGTCGCTGGAGCGGCCCGCCATCCAGACTTTCCGCGCCTGGGTGCTGGCCGAAGCGCGCGCCTCCCTGCAAGGGGCCGGCGAGCGCGCCCTCGCCGATGCGCCGGAGCGCGCCCCATGACGCGCGCCCCTTTTCATATTGCCGCGCGGGATCGAATCGGCCGGTCTGGTTCCGCGGGCGTCTTTTTCCAACTTTGAACCAGGAATGCATATGAACGGAATTCGTGTCGGCATCGCCGGTTTCGGCGCCATCGGCAAATCGGTGGCCAGGTCGCTGGACGCCGGTGCGGTGCCCGGACTTTCGCTGGCCGCGATCGCGGTGCGCGATCCGCGCCGCCACGCGGCCTTCGAATGGAAGGGTCAACCGCCGTTGTTCACCACGCTGGACGGCCTGGAACCCCTGTGCGACGTGGTGGTCGAATGCGCCCCGGCAGCCGTGTTCGAACAAGCCGTGCGTCCCATGCTGCAGGCCGGCAAGAAGGTCGTCGTCCTCAGTTCGGGCGCGCTGCTGTCGCACCCGGACCTGATCGAGCTGGCGCGTGCCAGCCAGGGCCAGATACTCGTTCCGTCCGGCGCCATCCTGGGGTTGGACGCCCTGACGGCCGCGGCGGAAGGCCGGATCCATTCTGTCACCATGATTACCCGCAAGCCCGTGCGCGGTCTGCTGGGGGCGCCTTACCTGGAAACGCACGGCATCGACATTTCCGGCATCACCGAGCCGACACGGGTATTCCGCGGATCACCGCGCGAGGCGGCGATCGGCTTTCCGGCCAACCTGAACGTGGCCGTCAGCGTCTCGCTGGCTGGTATCGGGCCGGACCGCACGACCCTGGAAATCTGGGCCGATCCCAAGCTGGAACGCAATATCCATCGCGTCGAGGTGGATTCGGATTCCGCATCTTTTTCGATGGAGATCCAGAACATTCCTTCGGAAAATCCCAAAACCGGCCGGATCACCGCGCAGAGCGTGTTGTCGGTGCTGCGCAAGCTAAACGGCCCGTTGCGCGTCGGAACGTAGGCGGGGCGGCCCGGGGCCGTCCGCATCCTGCGGCGCTTCGATGCCGCAATGGAAAGCGCAGCGGCTTGGGAGGCAGTCCAAAAGGAAATGGAGCAGCACACGCGGTACGTGCCCGGCGACCAGGTCGTGCGGGTCAGTCCCCGGCCCCGGGAGGTTGGGACCAAATGGTGTTGGACGAATCAGCGTTGATCGTGGCCGACCAGCAATCTCGGATACCCCCTCTCACGGAGCTCCGCGACCACCTTTTCCGTTGACTTCCATGCATCGCCCTTGAGTCGTACGATCAAGCCGGTCCAAACACCTTCAAAGACATTTAAAGCGTCTTCGTCGCCAAAACGCACGCCGGCGGGCAACAGCGGCGCGATGTCTTCCGTCAGGCTGCGCGTCAGCTTCTCCAACATGCGCTGTTCGGCCATCGCGCGCGTGATGGGCTTGCCTTCGAGCGCAAGGTAATGGTCGAAGCTGGCCACCAATTTGTCAGCATCCAAAGCCAGTACTTTCAGCCCTTCTCCGAGGTCGAACAGATCGCGGTTCTTACGCCGTTGCAAGAGTGCCCGCAGCTTCGTGCCAAATAGTTCTTCAGGTTCGAAGGACGCAATTTCGGTCTTGCCTTGATACCAGTCATTCTCCACCGCGAAGGGATAGCGACGGATACCGAACAGGTCTTCGTGTTCGCGAGTATTGATCTCGACTTTTAGCTTCAGGGTGGACTGCGCGTCGGCTTCCGGCGTGAACTTGAACACCATGTGCATGGAATGCCCCGCCTGCTCTCGGGTGCACTTGCCCAGCCATGAGAGTGCTTCACGAATAGCATCGACCGTTGAACCTATGGGCTCGGGCTGCGTCTGTACCAGATCGATGTCTTCGGAATAGCGAAGCGGCGTTGGAAACAAAAGCTTGTGGATCGCAGTGCCACCGCGAAATGCAATCTTGCCGCGCAGCGCGGGCGCATTGAACAAATCGCATAGCGCACGGCAGATGATGAGATCCTGTTCGACCTGGCGGAAGTCAGGCCATGGCGCCTTTGCGCTCCATGCCTGGAGATAGGATTGGGGAATCAAAAATCAACCTCTACAGATTCATTGAGGATCAGCCGCCATTGCGGTTCCTTCTCATACAACCCCGACAGTCCTTCGGTCAAAGGTTTCACGGAAGGGTCCAGCAAAATGGCCGTCTTGGCCTTTTTGGCGTAAGGTCGCAAAGCATTGGCTTGCCGCATATGGTGCATATATTCCAGCAAGTAGCCGAGCCGGCGCACGGATGAGTTTTCGTAGCGCGCGGCGAGCTTGGCCAGTTTGTCCGATCGCGCCTGCGCGCCCAGATCCTTCACGATCTGGGCCACGCCGTTGATGCCTCCTGCCTTGTGGAAATAGCGCATGCAATCGAGCAGCGTCAATTCGATACCGGCGACCTTCGCAAAGCCCGCATCGCTTTTCAGGGAGTCCAGCCATTCCGGCTGATTGACCTTGGCGAAGGCCGAGGGACTTTGATAGACGAACTCCAGACGGTGCCGGCCAATCTCGACACTGCGCATCTGCTTCGGCGCGATCACCTGAAACACCATCGACGCCTGATGCGAAGCACCGTGGAACGTGGCTGCACGCAGCAATGCGATGCGATAATCGACCTGGAGGAACTTCATCAGCGGATCGATCCAGCGTGCCGGGTCGGGCGCGCCGAAGGCCCGATCCTCCGGGCGGAGGATCAGATAGAAGCCTTGCCGGGGGCTCGCCAAACGGCCCTTCCTGGCTTGACGCATCAGCGCCATGTTCAGACTTTCAGGCGACGAACCGAGCGCCTCCAGCGCTTCTTCCCGCAGGAAGTAAGCGCGGCCTTGGGAGAGTGACTTCTCCATGTATTGCTCAAGCTTGGCCATTCCCAGATTATATTCAAAAACTAACTATTTTGGTTGTTTTGTGCATATGATTTGGGGAGGCGCTCTACTCAAGTATGGCGCCAACTGGAAGTGGGACCTGTCATCATGAGAAAAGACGACACGCTATCTAATGGGTTGCTCACCAGCTTGAAACAAGCGACGGCCATTCGCTGCGACGATTCCAAGGTGCAACCGGCGCGGGTGTTCAAGGCCGAAGCGCCGCGCGGGCAGCGCACGTTGAGTGTTCCGGAGGTGGCCGAGGGTGCAGATCAAGGCACACCGGCAATCGAAATCCGAACCTGCACGACGGTCGAACCCGAGCCAATAGAGATCCTTCGCGGTTCGGTCCTCAAATTCGAGGGGCCGATGGATCCCGTCGGTGAGGACTACGAGCGTCCAGCTGGTTAACCTACCGGTTTGATGCAGAGGGATTCTGCATTATGAAACTGGGGCACCTGGATCCTGGCTTGCATGCCGCCCAGGGCCAGAGCGGAAGTGGCATATGTTCATGGGATCGTTCCCGTCTCCAGGGGGCTGTGCCCACGTAGAACGAGCATCGGGAAGCATCCAAAGCAGCGGGCGCCTTTTGGGCGGCCGCTGCTTTGGGTTGGACGAGTGGTATGGGATGTAGCGGCCATCTCCACTGGCTTCGCCGGCGGGGGCCGTCCTGATGACGCTGCGCACGTCGCGGACGTTCACAAGGCCCTTAAGGCTGCCGCCGACGTCACCGTCGTTGCCCTCCTTAAGGGCCTCATACATGACGCACCCTCGCGGGTGCGGCAACCGCTTGATTCGACGACAAGTTTCCCAGCGTAGTTTATTGCGGAACGTCTCGCGGAATATTTGCGGAACGTTTGGGACTTCGAGAGTGGGAACTACGCTGGGAACCCGCGTATTTGGTGCCCGAGACCGGAATCGAACCGGTACGGCCGATTAAAGCCGGAGGATTTTAAGTCCTCTGTGTCTACCAATTTCACCACTCGGGCAGGGCGCGCGGCGTGGGCTGCGGGCCGGGAACGGGATTGTACCTGTCCCCGGCCCGCGGCCATCCAAAGGCGTTCGATTGAAGGCTCACCCGCTTCCGGCCGTGGGAACAATCGACTCATAAAGCAAAAGCAATTTCGCCAAAGCAAAGGCGCACACCGCCGTGGCCGGTGACGATATCGGACAGCAGAAGCAGGAAAGCCGCAATATCCCGTTGATTCGCGAACCGGCCGATCCCTCTACCGGATCTGCATCTGTACGTCTCAGCCAGCCCTCGGAACGACCGGATGCGGGGATTTGCGCGGAGGGCTGCCAGTACCGGCACCAGCAACAGCAGAGGAGAGGCACGATGAAACCGCAGTTTCCCGATGATGGCCACAAGGTCGCTATTTATGCGACGGCGAACGGTAAGTACCTGAAGCTGCCGAATGGTGAGGGACAGGTGATCGCGAACGGGGCGTCGCCACAGGATCCCGCATGCGTTTTCGTATGGCAGAACGACGGAATCTTGCGGTCGCAAAGCGATCCCGCTATCTATCTCGGCTATCAGCCTGGCATTCCATTGCTGTATGCCGGTGCGTCCGACACATCCGTTCCGTTTAGTGGCGAACTCTTGGCTCCCACCGATCAACCTCCCGCTGGCTATGCGATGGTCGTCCAAGTCATCTCCGGTGACTTCGGGAATAGATTTTGGCAGTGTGCGAAATCATTGGGCGGAGCGATATCCTTGACAGAGCACAATCCCGGCACACCACCGTTTGGCGATCCCTGCCTTTTCGTATGGATCGACGCCAGCTGATACGCATCAATGCCGCTTATTCGCTGCTTCCGCTGCTCTGCATCGGCCGGGAGAACGGCCTGCACGCAAGCGCCTAGAGGCGGCCCGGCGAATCCGATACAATGCCGCCCGTGGAAGGTTGGCAGAGTGGTTGAATGCACCGGTCTTGTTCAATCGAGCGCCCGCGGGGAAACCCGTTGGATGTAAGGAGTCAAATTCGGCGAAGCCCCTGGACGCTTCCGAGGTAACGCCGAGCGAAGGTCGATGATTCAACGCATCGATAACGTGTAGAGACTTGACGGCTCCCACCTAAAGTCCCGCGTCGGCGCGGGACCATGGTGAAGGCAAAGTCCAGACCCGCAAACAGTGCGGCCAGATCAGGCCGGACCTGGTGGCGAAAGCCATAGGGGTAAGGAAAACCGGCGGGGCTTCACGGCCCTCGTGAGTTCGAATCTCACACCTTCCGCCAGCTCTTCAGTGCTTCCTGAGCGCAGCCCAAAGCAACGCACCCAGCGCCATACCCGCGCCGATCACAATCGGGCGGTGCGTCGATGCCCACAATGCCGCACTGTGCGCCTGGGCTCGGTCATCGAACGACCCATGCGTTTCATGCAGCCCGGAAACCGGTCGCCACAGATTGTCCACCCGCGTGGCTGGCGCCAATGGCTTGCGCCGCTGGGCCTCATAGTTGGTGCGCGCCAAATACCAGTCCAACAATCCCGGAAAAAACTTGTTGGCAACGATCGCCTTGATCGAAGGCATGCCGACATAAAGCTCGCGCCGGCGATGGCGCGCTGCCCAGACGATGGCGCGCGCCGCCACTTCCGGCTGGAAGATCGGCGGCACGGGCTGCGGCGCATAATGTACGTGTGACTTCGCCCAATCGAACTGCGGCGTGTTCAAGGCTGGCATCTGCACCATCGTCACGTGGATGCGGCTGCGGTCGTGCATCAGTTCGCTGCGCAGCGAATCGGTGAACCCGCGCACGCCGTGCTTGGCGCCGCAATAGGCGGATTGCAGCGGAATAGCGCGATAGGCCAGGGCCGAACCCACCTGCACGATGGTGCCGCGATCGCGGCGCCGCATATGGCGCAGGGCGGCCATCGTGCCGTAGACCTGGCCCAGGTAGGTGACCTCCGTCACGCGCGCGAACTCTTCCGGGGTCAGTTTGGAAAACGGTGAGAACACCGTCAGCATGGCGTTGTTCACCCAGACATCGATCGGCCCCAGTTCGTTCTCCACCTGCTCGGCCGCGCGGTCGATGGCTTTGGCGTCGCTGACGTCGACCGGAATGGCCAGGGCGCGCACGCCGTGCTCGCGCACTTCCCCGGCGGCCGCGGCCAGGGCATCGGCATCGCGCGCCAGCAGGGCGACGTCCGCGCCCTGGCGCGCGAACGCCAGCGCCGCGGCGCGGCCCACGCCGGCGCTCGCGCCGGTGATCACTACTGTTTTGATGGGATGTTTGCGGCGAAACATCATAGGCAACCTCAAGGCACTATTTGTCTTTGTTCCCGGGCAGCACGCTGCCCAGCACCTGCTTGGCCGTATTCAGCAGCACGTGCCCCTGGTCCGGATCGCCCTTCATCAGCGTGCTGGCGAAGGCCTTGGCCTGGGCCATCGTGATATGTGGCGGCAGAGGCGGCACATTGGGATCGCTCTTGACTTCGATCACCACGGGGCGATCCGAGGCGAATGCCTGGTCCCACGCGGCCCCCATCGCGTCCGCGCGATCGACATAGATGCCACGCAAGCCGATGGACTCGGCGAACTGGTGATAGGGCACGGAAGGAATGTTCTGCGAGGCCTCGAACTTGGGATCGCCTTCCATGACACGCTGTTCCCACGTCACCTGGTTCAGGTCGCCGTTGTTGAGGACCATGCAGATCCAGCGCGGGTCGCCCCATTGCTTCCAGTACTTGGCGACGGTGATCAGTTCGGCCATGTTGTTCATTTGCATGGCGCCGTCGCCCACCAGCGCGATGACCGGGCGTTGCGGATAGGCGAACTTGGCGGCGATGGCGTAAGGCACGGCGGCGCCCATGGATGCCAGTCCGCCGGACAGCGAACACATCATGCCGCGCTGTACCTTCAGGTCGCGCGCATACCAGTTGGCGACGGAGCCCGAGTCGCTGGTCACGATCGCGTCGGCGGGGACGCGGGGCGACAGCTCCCATATCGTGCGTTGCGGATTGACGCCGCCTTCGGCATCGGCCAATGCGCGTTGTTCCAGCTTCTTCCACCAATCGGCGGTCCAGCCTTCGATGGTCTCGCGCCATTTGGTATCGGGACGCGGTTGCAGCAGCGACAGCAGCTCGCGCAGGGTTTCCCTGCTATCACCGACCAGGTTGACTTCCATCGGATAGCGCAGGCTGAGCATGTCCGGCTTGATATCGATCTGTACGCCGCGCGCCTGGCCTTCCTTGGGCATGAATTCAGAGTACGGGAAGCCCGAGCCTATCATCAGCAGCGTGTCGCACTCGGTCATCAGCTTGTAGCTGGGCTCCGTGCCCAGCAGGCCGATGGAGCCCGTGACCCATGGCAGATCGTCCGGCAAGGCGGCCTTGCCGAGCAGTGCCTTGGCGACGCCCGCGCCGAGTTTGTCGGCCACGGCGATGACTTCGTCGGTGGCGTGCAGGGCGCCCGCGCCGACCAGGATGGCCACCTTCTTTCCGGCATTCAGCACGTCCGCCGCGCGGCGCAGGTCCTCGGGGTAGGGCACCGTGCGCGGTTCGCGATAGCCGACGCCGGAATGGACGGTGCCGTGCTTGCGGGCGGGCTCTTCGTACGGCAGGTCCTGCAGGTCGTTGGGCAGCACCAGCGCCGTTACGAGCTTCTGGCCGATGGCGGTGCGTATCGCGCGGTCGACCAGATGGCGCACTTGCGCGGGCACGCTGGCCTGCTGCACGAAGCCGGCCGCCACGTCCTTGAACATGGAGACCAGATCCAGTTCCTGCTGGTAATGGCCGCCCAGCGCCGCGCGTGCCTGTTGGCCGACGATGGCCAGCATCGGCATATGGTCCATGCGCGCGTCATACATGCCGGTGATCAGGTGCGAGGCACCCGGGCCGGACGTGGCAATGCATACGCCCAGTTCACCGGTGAATTTGGCGTGGGCCGAGGCCATGAAGGCGGCCATTTCCTCGTGGCGCGCCTGGATGAATTCGATCTTTCCCTGGGCGCGGCTCAGGGCGCCGAATACGCCGTTGATGCCGTCTCCGGGATAGCCGTAGATGCGGCGCACGCCCCAGGCGTGCAGACGTTCGACGATGAAGTCTCCGACAGTGGCTGACATGGCTTGCTCCGGGAAAGCGAACGCCCGGGATCTGCATCGGCCGTACGTCCGCGTCATGTTGCGATTGCGGGGCCGCTCGTGGCGGCGTACGCATCGTTATCGGAGGTTCGGTTCAGCAAGCCTTGTACCTACTTGGCCGCTACCGCCTGATCGGCAATACCGGTATGGACGGCGTAGGGGAGTCTCGCCCAGGGCACGCCCCGGCGCTTTGGTACTTAACTCTGGTACTTGACTCTGGTAATTAATCTTCCCGCGGCGCTCCGCATTGCCAGCAGAGCGTAAATTGCGGCTCCGACCATTCCTCGCAGGATGCGCAGCACCAGTTGGCCTGGGACTGGCCCGGCTCACGCCAGCCGGCGTCGATGATGCGCATGGCCAACTCGAGATCACGTTCGTGTTTCAGCCAGATCTCAGGTCCGCACTGATCGGCGGGGATCTCGCCGATCGCGCCCAGGAGATATTGGTTATGCAGTTCGCAGGCGATGCGGGCCTGCGCCAGCAGGTTCATCCAGTGCTGGGCGATCAGCAAATCAGGCGCGCGCGTGAGCCGGATCATGGGAACAAGGAGCCGATACGGTGGTCGGAATGATAGACCAAGGCCGGCACCGCGGCTGCCGAGCGCCCAGCCGCGCGCTATCGACCGGGCCTGGCTGTGTGGACGAGCCCTGTGCACGGCGCGGCGCAGCGGCTGCCGTCCATGAGGCGGAGTGCGCGTTCAGCATTCACCATCAGCGATCCAAGGCGCGATAATCGAGGTTTTCGTCCAGGACAACAAAGGAGCCCGCCCATGCTCGCCGTTGAAATCTCCCGCCCCGGTGGACCCGAAGTGCTCGTACCCGTCCAGCGGCCCACGCCCGAGCCCGGCCCTGGAGAAGTATTGATCAAGGTCTCCGCGGCCGGCGTCAATCGACCGGACACCTTCCAGCGCAAAGGCTCCTATCCGCCGCCGCGCGGCGCATCGGACCTGCCCGGCCTTGAGATCGCCGGTGAAATCGTCGGCGGCGACGCGGCCGTGGGTGGCTATGCCATCGGCGACAAGGTTTGCGCCCTGGTCGCGGGCGGCGGCTATGCCGAGTACTGCCTTGCACCGGTCCAGCAATGCTTGCCGATTCCGAAGGGCCTGTCGGAAATCGAGGCCGCCGGCCTGCCGGAAACCTACTTCACCGTCTGGAGCAACGTCTTCGACCGCGGCCACCTGGCCGCCGGCGAAAGCCTGCTGGTCCATGGCGGCGCCAGCGGCATCGGCACCACGGCCATCCAGCTGGCCAGCGCCATGGGCCACAAGGTCTACGGCACCGCCGGCAGCGACGACCGCGCCCGCGCGATCGAGAAACTCGGCGCCGCCAAGGGGATCAATTACCGCGACCAGGACTTCGTCAAGGAAGTGCTCGATGCCACCGGCGGCGCCGGCGTCAACGTCATCCTGGACATGGTCGCCGGCGACTACATCGCCCGCGACATCCAGTGCCTGGCCGACGAAGGCCGCATCGTCCTCATCGCCACGCTGGGCGGCAACCACGGCAATGTGGACTTCGGCCAGGTCATGCGCCGCCGGCTGACCATCACGGGTTCCACCTTGCGGCCGCGCCCCGTGGACTTCAAGGGTGAAATCGCCGCACGCCTGCGCCAGCATGTCTGGCCCTTGCTGGAGAGCGGCAAGATCAAGCCCATCATTCACGCCACCTTCCCGCTGGAGCAGGCGGCCCAGGCGCACGCCATGATGGAAGCGGGCGAGCAGATCGGGAAAATCATCCTGACCGTGCAGGGCTGACGCCCAACCGCCGGGGCGTGGGACAAGCCCGTGCCCCGGTCCACGGTCATCCCGTATACCGATGGCCGCCAAACACGATACAATCGCGGGTTTGACCCGGATTTTTCCGGTGGCCTGACCTTGAATCCCGCCGCGCGGACCACCCGCGCGGCCAACCCTGCCGCGACGCCGATAACGGACCGCCCATAACGGACGCCCATAACGATGAGCACAGACGATCGCCGTGACACGCCGGCCGATGCCGCCAGCCAGACGCCCGCCGGCGCCGCCCGCGCGCGCCTCGTCCTGGGCAACTGGAAAATGCACGGCAGCCTGGCGGAGAACGCCGCGTTGCTGGACGCCCTGCGCGCCCGCGCCGGGGCCGGCACCTGCCAGGTCGGCGTCTGCGTGCCGTTCCCCTACCTGGCCCAGACGCAGGCCCTGCTCGACGGCAGCGCCGTTTCGTGGGGCGCGCAGGACATCAGCGTGCACGAGAAGGGCGCCTACACCGGCGAGGTCTCCGCCGCTATGCTGAAGGACTTCGGCTGCCGCTGGGTGCTTGCCGGCCACTCCGAGCGCCGCGCCATGCACGGCGAAACGGACGAGCTGGTCGCCGAAAAGGCCAAGACCGCCCTGGCCGCTGGCCTGACCCCCGTCGTCTGCGTCGGCGAAACGCTGGCCGAGCGCGAAGGCGGCAACACGCTGGGCGTCATCGAACGCCAGCTGGAACCCGTCCTGGCGCTGGGCGCCCAGGCGCTTATCCATACCGTGCTGGCCTACGAACCCGTCTGGGCCATCGGCACCGGCCGCACCGCCACGCCGGAGCAGGCGCAGGAAGTCCACGGCGCCATCCGCGTCGCCCTGCGCGGCCTGGGCGTGCCGGGCGTCCGCATCCTGTACGGCGGCAGCGTCAAGGCGGCCAATGCCGCCGAGCTGTTCGCCATGCCCGATATCGACGGCGCCCTGGTGGGCGGCGCGTCGCTGGTGGCCGATGAATTCCTGCGCATCGCCGCAATCTAAGTTTCCGTCTGGAGCAAGTAATGTCTTTGATGCTTTCCGCGCTGATGATCGTGCAGGTGCTGTCCGCACTGGCCATCATCATTCTGGTCCTGCTGCAGCAAGGCAAGGGCGCCGATATGGGCTCGGCCTTTGGCACCGGCTCAGCCGGCAGCCTGTTCGGCGCCTCGGGCGCGGCCAACTTCCTGTCGCGCACGACGAAATGGGCCGCCGTGGTGTTCTTCGCGACGACCGCTGGTCTGGCTTATGTCACGCACAAGGGCGTCGAGCAGCCGGCGACGCTGGATTCGGGTGTGATGTCGGGTTATCAGGCGCCGGCCGATAAGTCCGTGCCGCAGGCGCCGGGTGGCGCGGCCGTGCCGGCTCCGCAGGGTGATGCGTCGGTGCCTGGCAGCAACGTCCCGTCGACCGGCGCCGCGCCCGCGCAGACCGCCCCGGCCAAACCCGACGCGTCCGTGCCGCAAGCGCCCGCCGCCCCGGCCGCGCCCGTTAAACCGGCCACGCCCGCGAAGTAAGTTTGGTGGTTTCCGCCCGGCGGCGACACGACGCCGGGCGTGTTAGAATCTCGGTCTTTCCACGCCCCGGATGGGCGGCTTGGGGCTCAGGCTCCACAGTCGTACACGGTGCGTTGCGAAGCCAAGCCGACGTGGTGAAATTGGTAGACACGCTATCTTGAGGGGGTAGTGGCGAAAGCTGTGCGAGTTCGAGTCTCGCCGTCGGCACCAAGATACAGTTCCAGAAAGTCCCGGATTGTCCAGAAACCCGCATGAACACCAGGTTCTGCGGGTTTTTTGTTGCTCCGGAGGTTCCGTGTTGTCTCCGCGCCTCGGCCTCAGTTGCCTTCGGTCAGGCCAGCAGGCTCGCCTCCAGGATGTCCAGCGCTTCTTCGAATATGGCGTCTTCGATCGTCAGCGGGAAAAGAAAGCGTATGACGTTGCCATACACGCCGCAGGTCAGTAGCAGCAGTCCGTTGCGCAGCGCCCGTTGCTGGACTGCACTTGTGAATTCCGCATCCGGCGCGCCGGATGCGTCGCTGAACTCGACAGCCACCATGCCGCCCAAACCTCGTATTTCAGCGATCTGCGGGACCCGCGGACGCAAGGCGGATAGGCGCGTCTTGAGCCGGTCGCCCAGCGCCTGGGCACGCGCGGCCAGGTCTTCTTCGGCGATGACGTCCAACACGGCATGCGCCGCCGCGACGGCCAGCGGATTACCCGCATAGGTGCCGCCCAACCCGCCCGGCGCCGGCGCGTCCATGATCTCGGCGCGACCGCACACGCCGGATAGCGGCAAGCCGCCGGCCAGGCTCTTGGCGAAGGTCATGATGTCGGGCACTACCCCGAAATGCTCCATGGCGAACAGTTTCCCCGTTCGAGCGAAACCGGTCTGAACTTCATCCGCGATCAGGAGGATGCCGTGCTCGTCGCAGAGCGCGCGCAGCGCCTGCATGAGCGCCACGGGCACCGGATTGAAGCCGCCCTCTCCCTGCACCGGCTCGATGATGATTGCGGCCACGCGGCTGGGCTCCACATCGAATTTGAACAGGCGCTGCAGGGCTTGCAGCGAGTCATTAGGCGTGACGCCCTGCAGGGCGTTGGGGAAGGGCACGTGGTAAACATCCGCGGGAAACGGCCCGAAACCGACTTTGTAGGGCGCGACCTTTCCCGTCAGCGCCATCGTCAGCAACGTCCGGCCATGAAAGGCGCCGCCGAAAGCGATCACCGCCGGACGGCCGGTAGCGGCGCGCGCGATCTTGACGGCGTTTTCGACGGCCTCGGCGCCCGTCGTAAAGAAAGCGGTCTTCTTGGCGTGCGCGCCAGGACTCAGCGCATTGATGCGTTCGGCCAGGGAGACATAGGACTCGTAGGGCACGACCTGGTAGGCGGTATGCGTGAAGCGCTCCAGCTGAGTGGCGACAGCCCGCGTCACGCGCGGATGGCGATGACCGGTGTTCAGGACGGCGATACCGGCGGCGAAGTCGATGTATCGGCGACCCTCCACATCCCACAGTTCGGCATTCAGCGCCTTGTCCGCGTAGAAGTGACACGCGACGCCGATGCCACGTGGCGACGCCGCCAGGCGCCGCTGTTGCAACGATTCGTTCTTCATCTCTGTTCCCTGTACGACATTGGCCGGCGCCAGGGCTGGCGCCGATGAGCCGCGGCATGTGGGCCGCCGTGCGGCATGCAGTATCATCCGAATTGGCCCCCGGCGATAGAGCCATTCCTGGAAAAGGCATGGAACCACTTCAGCGTCAGGGAGCGACTGCCGCGATCCTACCGACACCAGGGAGCACCGATTGGACGCCATGCTGAGCGAATGGTTGAAGGCGCAGTTGGCGGAGCCTTCGAGCGAACCGGCCTATCGCCGGCTGGCCCGGCTGCTGCAGTCAGCCATCCTGGAAGGCCGGCTCGCGCCAGGGCTCCGGCTGCCGGCCTCCCGTGTACTGGCCGCGGACTTGTCCATCGCGCGCAATACCGCGATCCAGGTCTACGAGCAGTTGCAGGTGGAGGGCTATGTGGAATCGCGAACCGGCAGCGGCACCTACGTCGCCGACACCAGGCCTCCTGGATCCCTGCCGGCGGCCAGGGCTCCGTTGCGTCGCCCGGCCAGCGGCATGCGGCGGCTATCGGAACGGGGCCGCCGTACCATCGAAATGGCCAGCGTGGCCCGCACCCAGTGGGGCGCCTTCATGCCTGGCGTGCCGGACGTCACGGAGTTCCCGAGCCGCACATGGAGCCGGCTGCAGAACCGGATCTGGCGCCATGGCCGACAGGAACTGATGACCTACGCGCCGGGCGGCGGATATCCGCCCTTGCGGCGGGCGATCGCCAGTTATCTGCGCGTATCGCGGGCGGCGACCTGCGCGCCGGAGCAGATCATCGTCACCACGGGAATCCACCAATCCGTGGACCTGGCGATCCGTCTGCTGTGCGACGTCGGCGATGAGGTCTGGGTCGAAGACCCCTGCTACTGGGGTGTGCGCACCCTATTGTTGTCGTCGGGATTGAAGCCCGTGCCGATCGCCGTCGACGCCGAGGGGATGAACCCCTCGGCTCGCCAGCTTGGCCGTCCGCCACGGCTCATCATCTGTACACCGTCACACCAGTATCCGCTGGGTTGCGTGATGAGCCTGCAGCGCCGGCGCACACTATTGCAGTACGCCCGCATGCACGGCTGCTGGATCATCGAGGACGACTACGATAGCGAGTTCCGTTACGGCATCGGCCCTCTGGCGTCCTTGCAGGGACTGGACCAGGACGGACAAGTCATCTACGTCAGCAGCTTCAGCAAGGTGCTTTTTCCCGGCATGCGCGTGGGGTACATGGTCGTCCCGGAAGCCATCGCCGAGCTGTTCGCCAAAGGCATTGCCGAGCTATACCGGGAAGGCCAGATGATGGCGCAGGCGACGTTGGGCGAATTCATCGATGAAGGCCACCTGGCCTCGCATATTCGTCGCATGCGCGGGCTGTATCAGCAGCGCCGTGACACCCTGCTTGCAGCGATCCGCGATAGTTACGGGGACCGGTTTCCGGTTCTGGGCGACGACGCCGGCCTGCACCTCGTGCTGGCACTCCCCGGGATACGTGATGACAGCGACGTGGCGCGGCGCGCCGCGGCGGCGGGAATCATGGTGCGCGCGCTCAGCGGCTATTACGCTACGCGGCGCGGAGCGCGCCAGGGTCTCATCCTCGGCTATGCATGCGTACCGCAGGCCCGCATCCCTTCGTCGTTCGCGGTGCTCCGCGACGTGGTAGACGCGGCATGAATGCGCGGCGATACAAGGGCTGCCCTCCGCAAGCCAAGCGGCGCCGATATCGATGCGCTACTCAGCCCGCTCATCGTCATCCGGCAGAAACGGTGCGAGCGCCGACACCGTAGCCATCACGTGTTTGCGCATCGTCGCTTCGCAGTGTTCCGGATCGCCACCGCGTATGGCGTCGATCAGTTCCTGGTGCGCCTCTCGCATGCGAACCGCGACCCGACCGGGCTCTGATGCCCACAGGCGCATATAGGGCTCCACCACCGCGTGCAGGTCCGCGATCTGCTGTTGCAGCCTGGGCTGCCGACAGAAGCCGCACAGGTATTCGTGGAATTCGCGATGGGTGCTGGTCTGGTCCACCGCCGCGGGCACAGTGCCGTCGAGCTGATCCAGCATGGCGTCAAGGCGGTGCAGTTGGACGGGGCCAATATTTTCCATCGCATTGCGCAATGCGAGGCCCTCCAGCACCGATCGGATCTGAAATACCTCCAACATTTCGCGGCGATTCAGCCGGCGCACCACCGCGCTGCGATTCGTGCGTATCGTGACCAGACCTTCGGACGCCAGGCGTCGCAGCGCCACGCGCACGGGGGTGCGGCTGATACCGATTTCGCCAGCGATGATCTCCGGGACGAGGCGGCTGCCGGGCCGCGCGGCTCCCTGCACGATCTGGCGTTGTATGTGCTGATACGCCTCCTCTTCCGCGTTCAACGCGCTTCTGGGCAGCAGTAGTTTTTCCATGTGTTCGCACCCTGGCGGTTTTCGTGCTAAAAACGGCAAAACTGGATACAGTTATACAGTAGTGCAGTTTTACTTAGTATAGGCGGCGCCGTTCATAGACCGCCAATCAAACATACAAGGGGTTACATATGAAGAAAGCCGTCTCGGGCCTCATGCTCGCTATCGCGTCAGTCCTGCCGAGTGCCGGATGGGGTCAGCCCGCGTCCTGGCCGGAGCGACCGGTCAAAATAATCGTTCCATTCCAGGCGGGATCCGCCACCGACCTGATTACGCGGCAAGTCGCGGTGGTGCTTTCGCGCGACTTCGGTCAGCCATTCGTGGTGGAGGCGCACCCGGGCGCCGCAGCCGCCATCGGGAGCTCCATCGTCGCCCGGGCCGCGCCGGATGGCTACACGCTGTTGATGGGGGGGCCGGCGGCGGTCGTCACCAACCGGTTTACGCAAAAAAACCTGGGCTACGATCCTGACAAGTTCGAGCTTGTCTCCATGGTGGCCTACACGCCGAATATCCTTTTGACCACGCCCGGGCAGCCGTTCAAGACCCTGCCGGAGATGGTGGCCTACGCGCGTGCCCACCCGGGCAAGCTGACCTACGCGTCCTTCGGCACGGGCACCACGTCCCACCTGGCCGGCGAACTGCTGAAACAAGCCACCGGCACCGACATCCTTCACGTGCCCTACAAAGGGGCCGGCGAAGCCATTCCCGCGCTGCTGGGCGGGCAGGTAAGCCTGTACTTCGACACGATCATGACGGGGCTGCCGCAGGTACGGTCCGGCAAGCTGGTCGCCCTGGGTATGTCCACCGCCAAGCGTTCCGATCAGGCGCCGGACATTCCCACCATCGCGGAACAGGGCTACCCTGGCTACGACATCGCGCCGTGGTACGGGATCGTGGCCCCGGCCGGTACGCCGGAACCGATATTGGACAAACTGAATGCCGCGATCAACAAGGCCCTGCAAAGCGGCGAGCTGCGGACCAAGCTCGCGGAGGCCGGGGCGGAGCCTTACGGTGGAAGCCGGGAATCCTTCAAGGAATTGATCGCCAAGGAAATTCCGCGCACCCGCAAGCTCCTGGAGCAAGCCGGCTTCATCGACAAATGAGATTGGCGCGTCAGGTCTGAGCCACCACACTGCCAGAACGGTGTGGTAACCGCATGGAGTGAAAGCCCGCAAGCACGAATGCCTTGCGGGCTTTTTTTGTTCAGGCCGTCTACTCCCAGGGCTGGTCGCTGCTCGTTTGCTGAAGCCGCGTTTCCGATTCGATGAAGACGCGCTTGACGCGGCGGTAGCGCGACTTTATGCGCGCATCGATCAAGTCGAATGTCTCGTGCGCCTGCGCACGGTCCAGGGTCGGCGAGAGCATCAGACTGATGTTGACCAGTATGTAGTCCGGGCCCATATGCATGGTGAGGATTTCGTTGACGCGATCTACGCCGGGGGTTTCTTCCATCAGCGCCCGGACACCGTCCACGACCTCCGGAGCGGCGCTCTCGCCGATCAGCAGGCCCTTGGTCTCGCGGGCCAGCAATATCGCCACGGATGCGAGGATCAGCCCGATGACGATGGAAGCGGCGCCGTCATACATCATGTTGCCGGTGACTTCGCTCAACGTGAGGCCGGTCAGTGCGAACAGCAAACCCAACATGGCGGCGCTGTCTTCCAGGAGCACCGCGAATGCCGTGGGATCCTTCCCGGCTTCGACTGCTTCCAGGTAGCCCTGCTTGCCCTTTTGCCGCCGGAATTCCTTGAGCGCTACCAGCCACGCACTGCCCTCGAACAACATGCTCAGTCCGAGCACGATGTAGTTGACGACAGGGTCTTCGATCCGGACTGGCTCACGCAGGTGCCGGACGCCTTCATAGATCGAGATGCCGGCGCCGAGCGAGAAGATGAGCAGCGCCACGATGAAGCTCCAGAAATAGATCTCCTTGCCGTGGCCGAAGGGAAAGCGCCTGTCGGGCGGTCGCCGGGCCTGCCGCATGCCATACAGCAGGAATCCGCCGTTGCCCGTGTCCACCAGCGAATGGACGGCTTCGGACAGCATGGCGGAACTGCCGGTGTACATGGCGGCGAACAGCTTCGTCAGGGCGATGAGCAGGTTGCCAGCCAGTGCCACATATATGACTTTCTTGCTGCCGGTAGCCATGTGTCTCCTGGGTAAGAGGTCAGCGGGATAAGGTCGGGCTCGTCGCGATTCCCGGGCATAGCCAATTTCATTCCCGGGGCGGAACGGCAGCCGCCGGGACCGGCTCCGGCGGCTGGACCACGCCGATACGGCGGTGGGTGGACACGCAGGCCTAGAGCGGCAGCCGCTGCTCGTGCTTGATTTCGCGCAGCGCCACGATGGTTCGCGTCTGCCGTATGCCCGGCAGATTGAACAGGAAACGGTGCAGGAAGCGGTCGTAGTCTTCCGGGCTTTCGACCAGTATCTTGAGCAGATAATCCGAATCGCCCGTGACGGCATAGCACTCGAGGATTTCCGGCGCGCTGCGTACCGTGCGTTCGAAGTTTTCCACGGTGTCCGAGGAATGCCGCTCCAGACTGATCTGGGCGAACATGCAGCCGTGCAGGCCGACCTTGGTGCGATCGACCTGCGCCGCGTAGCCCTGGATGGTGCCGTCCGACTCCAGCGCCTTGACGCGCCGCCACACCGGGGCGGCCGATAGGCCGACCTGGTCCGACAGCTGCTGGGCCGACGCCCGGCCGTCTTCTTGCAGGGCCTTCAGGATCGCGATATCGGTTTTGTCCATGGTCGCCCTCGCGTATGCCGGCTACGGAAATCCCGCCAAAACGAAATGTTCATTTCGCATTATAGGGAAAGCACGATCCAATAACGCAATAAACCCGCTGTTCATCGCTACTATCATGTTTCCATGGAGGAGGGCGATCATGGACGGCACCCCGAACGTGGACTTAGGCCTGGACCAGGACTATCGGCTGGAAGACAACTACACCCGCACGGACGGACGCGTCTTTCTGACCGGTACGCAGGCGCTGATACGCATGCTGCTGACTCAGCGCAGGCTGGACCGGGAAGGCGGCCTGAACACGGCGGGTTTCGCGTCGGGATATCGGGGATCGCCCCTGGGTGGCGTGGACATGGCGATGTGGAAGGCGAAAGCGCTGCTGGACGCCAACCAGATCAGCTTCCTGCCCGCGATCAATGAGGACATGGCCGCCACGGTCATCATGGGTACGCAGCAGGCCGGCGTGCGCCAGGACCGCAACGTGGATGGCGTGTTCTCCATGTGGTACGGCAAAGGGCCGGGCGTGGATCGCGCCGGCGATGCGCTTCATCATGGCACCGCCGCGGGTGCGTCGCGCCACGGCGGCGTGCTGGTGGTGGTGGGGGACGATCACACCGCGGCGTCGTCGTCGATTCCGCATTCCAGCGAGGCTTCGCTGATCGCATGGCGGATGCCCATCGTGCATCCGGCATCGGTCGATGAATACGAAAGCTTCGGGCTTTACGGGTGGGCGCTGTCCCGTCATGCCGGTACGTGGGTGGCGTTCAAGGCCGTGTCGGAAACCGTAGAGAGCGGACAGTCTTTCCTGCCGGCGCCTGCGCCTTCCTACCCCATGCCGGAAAACCCGGCGCTGCCGGCGAGCGAGCTGGAATACACGGCGCGCGACTTTCTGTCGCTGGCCATAGAGAAGCGCATGGACACGCGCATGAAAGCCGTGCGTGCCTTCGTGGCGCGGCATTCCATCGACAAGCTGGTTTGCGCCGCGCCCAAGGCGAGGGTCGGTATCGTAACGGTTGGCAAGGCCCATCTGGATACGATGGAAGCGCTGGAGCGGCTTGGCATAGACCTCGACGGTTCCGATTCGCCCGTGCGCGTCTACAAGCCCGGCCTTACCTGGCCGCTGGACGCGGGCCGGCTTCAGCACTTCCTGCAGGGCCTCAGGCACGTTGTGGTGGTCGAAGAGAAGAACACCGTGGTCGAGGGGCAGATCAAGGATTTACTGTTCAATCAGCCCGACCGTCCCAGCGTGGCCGGCAGGACCGGCCTGGATGGCGAACCGTTGATCCCCTCCGCCGGGCAACTGCGTCCTTCGGTATTGGCGCCGCTGCTGGCGGCCTGGCTTGCGCGCACCTCGGATCTGCGCACGGGAATCGATGCCTCCGAGTTCGCCTGTCCGGAGGCGCTGGCCAACGAAGCCGACGGCATGCGCCGGCGTCCGTACTTTTGCCCGGGTTGTCCGCACAACACTTCCACCAAGGTGCCGGAGGGCAGCCAGGCGCTGGCGGGGGTCGGTTGCCATTACATGGCCGCGTGGATGGACCGCGACACGGCCGGCCTGACGCAGATGGGTGGCGAAGGGGCGGACTGGATCGGGCTGTCCCGTTATATCAAGGCCCCGCATATTTTCCAGAACATGGGCGAGGGCACTTACTTTCATTCGGGGTATCTTGCCATCCGCCAGGCGATAGCCGCCAAGGCCAACATCACGTACAAGATCCTGTTCAATGACGCCGTCGCGATGACGGGCGGACAGCCGGTGGATGGCCGGCTGTCGGTGCCGGGGATCTGCCGGCAACTGCGCGGCGAAGGCGTGGAACGCATCGTCATTACCACCGACGAGCCCGCGAAGTACCAGGGTGTCGATGTGGCGGGCGCCACCGTGCACCATCGGCGCGAACTGGATGCCGTGCAACGCGAGCTGCGCGACATACAGGGAGTGACCGTGTTGATACACGATCAGACCTGCGCGGCCGAGAAACGCCGCCGTCGCAAGAAAGCGGCGTTTCCCGATCCTCCACGCCGGTTGATGATCAATAGCGCGGTCTGCGAAGGCTGCGGCGATTGCGGGTCGAAGTCGAACTGCCTGGCGGTGGTGCCGGTGGAAACGCCCTATGGTCGCAAGCGGGCGATCGATCAATCGAGCTGCAACAAGGACTTTTCCTGCGTTGAAGGCTTCTGTCCAAGTTTCGTGTCGGTCATGGACGGCAAGCTGCGCAAAAGTGCAGCGCCCGCGCAAGACCGGGACCGGCTGCAAGCCTTGATCGACGCGTTGCCCATGCCGGTCATTCAGCCTGTGGCCGGACCTTACCGCATGCTCGTCGCCGGCATAGGGGGCACGGGCGTCATCACCATAGGCGCGCTGGTGTCCATGGCGGCGCATCTGCAAGGCTTGTCGGCGTCGGTGCTGGACTTGACCGGCCTGGCGCAAAAAGGCGGCACCGTGATCAGCCATATCCGTCTTGCGCCGCTGCACACGCCCGCCGGTCCCGTGCGTCTGGATTGGCGGCAGGCCGATGCGGCTATCCTCTGCGACCTGGTGGCATCCATCGCGCCCGATGCTTTGGGCGCGTTGCGGCGGGATGGCACGCGTGTGACGGTAAATACCTATGTCGCGCCCGTGTCCGAGTTCACGAGGAATCCGGATGCGGCCATGCGGCCCGAAGGCCTGCTTGCCAAGGTGCGACATGCCGCGGGCGAGGATAAAACGGCCGCCATCGACGCGCATGCGGCGGCGACCGCGCTGTTTGGCGATAGCATCCTGGCGAACGTGTTCATGCTGGGTTATGCGTGGCAGCGTGGCGATGTGCCGCTGACATATGCGGCGCTGGTGCGGGCCATTGAATTGAACGGCGTCGCGGTGGCGTCCAATCGCGCGGCTTTCGATGCCGGCCGTTTGGCCGCGCATCAACCGCAGGCATTGAGCAAGGTGTCGGAGCCGCGCGCGTCCGTGATCCCGCTGACCGTGCCTGAAACACTGGACGCCGCCGTGAAGCGGCGCGTCGCGGATCTGACCTTGTACCAGAACGCGGCTTATGCCGAGAAATACCGTCAGTTCGTGGATCGGGTCGCTGTGCGAGAGCGTGAATTGGCTGGCGCATCCGGCACGCGCGGTTCGCCACGGCTGGCGTTGGCGGTCGCACGCAGCCTGTTCAAGCTGATGGCGTACAAGGACGAATACGAGGTTGCTCGCCTGTACACCAATGGGGACTTCGCCAGGCAGTTGGAAGCCCAGTTCGAAGGTGCTGCGGGCAAGGACTATCAGCTGCGCTTCCATATGGCTCCGCCGATATTCGCGCGGAAGGATCCCAGTACCGGCTTGCCGCGCAAGATGACATTGGGGCCGCGCACGCTATCTGCAATGAAGCTGTTGGCGCGTTTGAAAGGGCTGCGGGGCACCTGGTTGGATCCGTTCGGCCACACATGTGAGCGCAAAATGGAGCGTGGATTGATTCAGCAGTATTGCGAGGTCATCGAGTCGATGCTGGCCACGCTCAATCCGGAGAGCATGGATCGCGCGGTCAGGATCGCGGCCTTGCCCGAGAAGATCCGCGGTTATGGGTACATCAAGCTTGCGAGCGTGGCTCGTTATCGCGAGGAGTTGGCGCGTGAACTGCAGGCGCCGGCGCCCGCGTCCGACGTGATGAATGCCGCTCAGGTCCGCCGCATCGCGTGAGGTCGGGGCTGGCTCCAGCGGATTGTCTTCGGAGAGAGACAAAGTCATATCGCTTTGTGCTGGTATGACCCGCGTTATCAAGCCTTAAGAAGCTGGCATAACGATCGTAAACATCCTGGTGACCCTGGACAAAGGAGATACTGGGATGGCGGATCCCGCGATAGACGCGACACGGGAGCAGACGGACCCCGGCGCTTTGAATGCCTGGCTGATGTTGCTCGGCATACAGCTGTTGGTGCAACTTATATTTCAAGGCAGCGAGGGCGTACGGCTCGTCCATGCTATCGCGGAACTGCGGCCTTCCATGGTTGTGTTCAAGTGGTTCGTTGCCGTGGCCATTGCGGTGTCGTGCCTGCTCAGCTTCGTCGCCGGTATCTTGCTATTCGCGCGCCGGCGCCCTTCCACAGTCAAGGTCATCCATTACGCGCTATGGATAGGCGGTCCTGTGATGAGTGTGGCCCTCCTGGCGGCGACTTCCGTCGCCTTGAACTTGCCGTTCGCCAAGGTCTGGGACAGCAGCGCCCCCTATGCCATCCTCCGTTCGTTCCTGTTCGCCACGCTATGGAGCATTTACGTGTATCGGTCTCGCACCGTCCGGGCGCGCTATTGCCTGGCGAGCTAGCGTGACAGCCGATCGCAAGTCTCTCGTCCAGCGCACGGATCTTGGACGGATCCGCAGCACCCTGGGAATAACGCCAAGAGGGCGTCGGTATCGCCGGGTCTGAATGTTGAAATTAACTCAACGTTCAGGAATACGTTTACACAGACGTGGTTGATCAAAGCGCTTAAAGTCTCCTCTGCCATATAAAAAACAACCGTAAGCCGGGCGAGGGCGGCCCGGCCAGGAGACAAAATGATTCCGGTTCGTCGACGCGGGGCGCTGGCCCTGGCGGTGTTCTCGTTCGCCTGCGCAATGGTGTCCGGCGTGCGTGCCGAGGGCACTTATCCCGATCGGCCTGTGAGGGTGATCGTCCCGTTCGCGGCGGGGGGCGGCGCGGACATTGTGGCGCGGCTGGTGTTCAAGGGCGTGAGCGAGCAACTGGGCAAGGCGTTCATTATCGACAACCGCGGGGGCGCGGGCGGGATCATCGGCACGGACGCCGTGGCGAAGGCGGACCCTGACGGCTATACCTTGTTGCTCGGGCAGAGCGGACCGAACGCCATCAACCCATCGGTGTACAGCAAGCTGCCCTACGATGCTCGCAAGGACTTCGCCCCGATCACCCAGCTCACGCGCTATCCCTACGTCGTCGCAGTCAAGAAGCAGCTTCCGGTCGACAACCTGAAGGAGCTGATCGCCCTTGCGAAGCGGCAGCCCGGGACGCTGACGGTATCCACCGCCGGGCAGGGGAGCTCTTCGCACCTGGCCATCGAGCTGTTCATGCGGCAGGCGGGCATCTCGATCAATCCCGTGCCGTACAAAGGCGCCGGCCCGGCCTTGCTGGATGTGGTCGCCGGGACCGTTGACATGACGTTCGGCGACGCCGCTTCGGCATCCAAGCAGGCCCACGCAAAGAACGTCAAGGCCCTGGCCGTCACGGGTGCGAAACGGTCGCCGCTGATCCCCGATGTGCCGACGGTGGCCGAGGCTGGCGTGCCGGGCTACGAGGCAACCGCCTGGCACGGCGTGCTCGCGCCGCGCGGCACGCCGGAGCCGGTCATCCGCATCCTGCAGGCGTCGATCGCCAAGGTGCTGGCCGATCCGGCCCTGAAGGCGCGCCTGGCGGAAGATGGGATCGAGACGGTGGGCAGTTCGCCGGAGGACTTCAACCGCGCGCTGCTGGCCGAAATCGATAAGTGGCATACGGTGGTTGTGGAAGCCAATATCAAGCTCGAATAAGCGTTGCAGGGTAATGGCTGGCGGTCGTTCAGCTTCCTTGCGCTGGCGCCGCTTGGAAGGCAGTAAATCTCGTCATGCTATGCGCACTCGGATCTGATAGTTGGCTAGGATCCGAACAGAGAAAGCCGAACACTCCGAAGGTGTTTCCAAGGTTTATGTAGAAGCCCGTGGCAGAGCGATCTTTTGAAATCGTATACCGGTACGAGAATTGGTGCGAAATGTCGTGTCTTTGAAATTTTGGAAGTTCAAGTCTAGGAAGTTTTACTGGGAGATCAATGATAGTTTCATCGGGAATTGGCATCGCATTCCCGATCCAGCCCATAAAGCCAACGCCAGTCTTGGGGAGGATGGCGCCGCTGTGCCGATAGTGAAGGCTTAGTAGGAGCTTTTGGAGGCAGGTTTCGAGGATGTGCAGTGCCTCATCACCAGCTATTCTGGTGATGGGAATGTCTCGGTACGGTACGCCCCGAGGTGCACTGCGCCCAGACTGCCGGAGCAGGCTTCGTTTCTCGTTTGCCGTCAGTGAAAGGCTCTGCAGGACTGCGGGATGGCGTTGCCGCTGACCTTCGAACAACAGTCTTAGGTCCTGCTGCGTTTGAACATTATGTATGGGTGTCCCCATCCGACAGAGTAGGGCAAACATGCCTTCTAGCCGTGAGGTCCTCTCGTTGCAGGCTCTGCACGCGGGGAACACAAACTCTGCAGGCCACTTGCGCCCTTCAAAGAATGCTCGAGGTGGCCAATGGTCCTGTGTCTCCGCCCTGGTCTCTCCGCCACAATAGCAACATGCCGGATGGGTTCTAAGGAAGTTCTCTAGCCGACGTTTTTTGTGACCCATTGCGCGAACCAAGGCTTTGGTTGCATAACATGTATTGCGTGTGATGACGCGGACAGCCTCGCTCCAAACACGCCGCAGGCGTTCGCCGCTATGTCTGGTACCTCAAGCAGGATGCTCAGCTTCTGCATGAAGCGTGATGCCTAGAGCACTAATTACTTTCAGTACGGTAGCGAAATCTGGTGAGCGCTCGCCGGAGAGCGCCTTATAAAGGCTTTCACGAGAGAGGCCTGTTTGACGCGCTATCTTCGTCATGCCCTGCGCGCGAGCGATGTCACCCAAAGCCTTGGCGATAAAAGCGGCATCGCCGCCGCTTTCTACGATGCACGCATCAAGGTACGCCGCCATCTCTTCCGGGGTGCGGAGTCGCTCCGCGATGTCATACTTCCGAGTGACTAACTTTCCCATTTATTGCTCCGTTTTTTCGCGTTGCGGAGGAAAAACACTTGGCGTATGAGCGCTTTTCTTCGATCGATCTGCATCCCGCTCACAGTTGGGCGGCTAACTCGTAAGCCCTCTCGATATCTGTTTGCTGAGTGGACTTGTCTCCGCCTGCTAGGAGCACAACAATCGTCCCGTCCTCTCGCAAGACGTAGTAGACCCGATAGCCTGGGCCTACGTGGACTCGCATTTCACAAACCCCATGTTTAAGTACTCTATGATCGCCCGCGTTTCCTTCGCAGAGACGTCGAATACGTGCTTGGATGCGCGCCCGGCCGACAACGTCTTTCAGGTTCGCCTCAAATTTATCGAAGTCGCTGGTGCTGCGAATTTCTTTCATTGGCCTTCACTTGAGCACTCAATGCCATACAGCATTCCTCCGTCATAGGGTTATGGAATTTTATTGTAGCCTAGTGGCTACAGCGACGCAAGGCGAGTGTAGTCTAACGGCTACGACACGGGATGCGAGCGGCAGGTCGCTATTTCAGCCAGAAGGAAGGGGGACGGCTTTCAGCGCGGAACTCTGCACCCTGTCCCTAAGAGGGCGCCGGCGGCCGGCACGGCCGGGGTCAAGTTGAGGTTGCCCAGCATTCGCCATACAGTGCAAGCCGCCGTCGACACCACAGGCACATCCATGCGGTCCTGCACGACCTGCAGCGCCGGCAGCGATGGCATTTGGACGCAGGCGGACAGGACGACGGCGTCGACGTTGCGGGTGTCCAGGCGGTTTACGTCTTCTACCAGCTGCATGGGATCCCGGCGGCCGACTTCAAGGTTGTCGGGGATTTCGAAGCTGAGGGCGTCCACGACTTCTATGCCTTCGTGTTCGATGTACTGGACGACTTTGTCGGTCAGTGGGCGCATGTAGGGCGCCATCAGGGAGATCCTCTTGGCGCCCAGGTGGCGCAGGCCTTCGATCAGGGCGCCGGCGGATGTCATGATGGGGGCGTCGCAATGGTTGGCGCGGGCGACTTCGGTGAGTTCCTTTTCTGTCTGGCGGTGGTAGCCGGGGCCCATGGCCATGATCGCGACCAGGCAGGCGGTGCTGATGACGTCCATGCGCGCGTCGGCCAGTTCCGCGGCGCAGCGCAGGCCTTCGCGGTTCATGGCTTCCAGTTCTTCCTTGGTGACCTTGTGCATGCGCATGCGGCTGCTGTGGAAGGTGAACCGTTCGTCCGGGCGGACGGTTTCCCGTGCTCGCAGCATGGCCGGGATTTCCGTCTCCATGGTGGTGTTCGAGCTGGGGACGATCTGGCCGATTCGGTAGAGCTTGGTCATGGCATTTCCTATGCGCCTCAATCGAGAGAGATCTTCGATTGCTTGACGATGGTGGCGAAGCTGGCTGTGTCCTGGGCCTGGGCTTTTGCGACATCCCCCGGCGCCGCCACCCACGGCTCGAAGCCGAAGGTTTGCAGGCTCTTCTGCACCGACGGTGCCGCCAATGCGGTAGCGATCGCGCCGTTCAGGCGTTGGACCACTTGGTCCGGCGTGCCTTTGGGTGCGAAGGCCGCGACCCAGGTCTTCACTTCGAATTCGGCGGGTCCGCCGGATTCCGCGACGGTGGGGACTTCGGGGTAGAGGCCCAGACGGCTGGGAGCGGCCAGGGCCAGGAGCTTGACGCGTTTGGCCTGGTAAAGGTTCTGTACGGTGGCCGCGGTGCCGAAGGCCCAGTCGACCTCGCCATTGGCGACGGCGGTGTATAGCTGCGGCAATTCCTTGAACGGAACATGCGTCATGGACGTACCGGTCTTGCGTTCGAACTCCGCCGTACCGATGTGGGCGACGCTGCCTATCCCCCAGCTTCCGTAAGTGACTTCCCCTTTGCGCTGGCGAGCCGCGGCGATCAGGTCGGATACGCTGTTCCATGGCGACCTGGACGACACGACGATGAAGAAATTGGTCCGGTAGATCGGCGCGACAGGCGTGAAATCGGCCATCGGGTCGAAGGGCAGCTTGCTGTACAGATGGGGCTGCAGCGTCATCGGCGTGTTGTCGACGACGAGCATGGAATAGCCGTCGGGCGCCGAGCGTTTGATTTCGCCGATGGCCAGCCAGCCGTTGGCGCCGGGCTTGTTCTCGACGATGAAGGGCTGCTTCCAGGCCGCCGTGAGCTGCTCGCCGATGATGCGGCTGACGGCGTCGGGGCCGCTGCCGACGGAATAGGGAAGGACGGCGCGTACGCTGTGATTGGGGAAGGCGCCGCTCTGCGCGTGCGCCATGCTCGATGCGGCGCCTGAAAGGCAGGATATGGCGATGGTCGCCGCGGCCAGGGTCGTTTTCATGTCTCCTCCATCCATTGATTCTGTATGTGTGCTGGATTGGTGCGGGTACTGCAGTCGTTCACCGGGTCCGGGCTTCGTATGCGGCCGTGAACGCCGGATCGCGTTGCCGCAGGTCCTCGTGGCTGACCTGTCCCGTGCGACGCATGTAGTCATAGGCGAACGACACGGGATCCAGGTCCATCTTGTCGGCGACGTTCTCGTACCAGTCCAGGCTGCGGGCGGCGGCGGTCTGGAAACTGGTGGAGGGCTGGCGGCGCAGGGATTCGAAGACCGAGAAGGCCGCGCGTGCATCGCGAGGATGCTGTTTCAGGCCTTCTTGCAAGGCGATGGCGTCCTGCATGGCCATGCGGGTGCCCGAGCCCAGCGAGAAGTGCACCGTACGCAGAGCATCGCCGAGCAGGACGATGTTGCGATGAGACCAGTTTTCGTTGCGGACGATGTTGGCTTCGAACCATAGGGAGCGGTTGCCCAATAGTTCATGCGCGCCCAGGTCCGGACGGAAAACCTCGCCGCAGTAGCGGCGGCTTTCCTCGTCGCTGGCGGTGTCCAGGCCGGCACGGCGCCAGGTGTCGGGCTCGACCTCGACCAGGAAGGTGCTCAGCTCGGCGCTGTACTGGTAGCTGTGCGCGATGAAAATACCGTGCTCCGTCTGCCGAAAGATCAGCGACACGGGGTGAAAGCGCTGCCGCGTCCCGTACCAGGCGAACTTATTGCGCCGGCGCTCGAAGCTGGGCTGGAAGTGATCCGCATACTGCTTACGCACGGCGCTGTTCGAACCATCGGCGGCGACGACCATATCGATCTGCCCGGCGAGTTGCGAGATGTCCTCGATGCGGCGCTCGTAGGTGATGTGGACGCCTGCTTGCAGGCACGCTTCTTCCAGGACATTCAGCATGTCCAGCCGCGCCGTCCGCGAGAAATGATTGCCATGCACCTGTACGCGCGTGCCGCGATGGACGATCTCCATGTAGTCGCAGCGCTCGTGGTGGGCGACAAAGGCTTCGTAGAAAACGGGATCGGCTTCCCGCAGGAACTTCAGGCCGACGTCGGAGAAGACCACGCCCCACCCATAGGTAGCGCCGCGCGGGTTCTGCTCGTAGACATGGATCTCATGACTGGCGTCGTGCTTCTTCGCCAGCAGAGAGAAGTACAGGCCGGCAGGTCCGGCCCCTATCACCGCGATTTTCATTGGTCGCCACTCCTGGAGGATGCCGCATGCCCGCATGCGGCCTGGTATGCGCTCAGGGCATCGCGCATGACGGCCGGGACCGGGATGGCCCGCCGTTCGCCGCGCGCCACGCAGATCGGCGTCAACCGCGCGTCGAAGGCCGGTGCGCCCCGCACCGTGCCCCGGATCAGCAGGGTGTAGGTATGCTCGCCTATGCGTTCCACGAGGACCGCCATGTCGAATTCTTCGTCAGGCCACAGCGAGGCCATGAAGTCGAAGGCCAGGGCCCGTGTCGGCGTGCCGAAGGAATGGTGGTTCTTCAGCGCCTGAGGCGTGCCGTTCAGCAGCCGCCCGTAGAACAGCTCGGCGGCGGAAATCACATATTCGCCGAACGTAGGCGTGTAGACGACGCCGGCGGGATCGCACTCGCCCCATTTGACCCGGCGGCGGATGACGAAGGGGGTGTCGCTGATCACATGTTCGGTGCTGGTCATCGCTGGCTCCCCGTCGAGCTGGCCGTTTCCTCGTTGAGTTTCTCGGCGATCATCCTGCGCAAGGCTGCCTTGTCGAGCTTGCCGACCTTGGTGACCGGGAAGGCCTCTATCGCTTCCACCCGCTCGGGACACTTGTATTTCGCCAGGCCCTGGGCGACCAGGAATGCGAGCAGGTCCTGCACCGTGGGCGCATCGTGGCCGGGTCTCGGGATGATGTAGATGCAGCCTTTTTCGCCATAGAAGGGGTCGGGCATGGCGACCAGGCGCGCTTCGGAGACGGCGGGGTGGGCCGCCACCAGGGCTTCGACTTCCTCGCACCCTATCTTTTCGCCACCGCGGTTGATGTTGTCGCGCAAGCGGCCTTCGAAGGTGTAGTACATCAGCCTATCATGCACATGCGTGGTCATCATGTCGCCGGTGCGGTAGAAGCCGTCGGAGGTATAGGCGGCGGCATTCGCTTCCGGTGCGTCGAAGAAGCCCGGCAGCGTGGCCGGCCCGCGGAAGCACAGCTCGCCCATCTCGCCGGGCGCCGCGTCTCGTTCGGTGCCGGGCACCAGCAGGCGGATCTCGTCGTCGGGCGATCCCGAGCGGCCCTGGGTTTTATGGCGGACGTAGGCGGGAGCGTCCGGTGGCGATCCCAGCAGCAAGCCTTCGGTGATGCCGAACAGATTGGAACAGGGCACGCCCAGGTGGTCTTCCAGCCTGTCGGCCGAACTCATGGTGGTGAACAGGCGCAGGGATGAAAGGTCGTGGCGCGCCAGGTCCTGGTAGGCCATCAGCTGCGGTGCTATCGGCCCGATGGAGATCGCACGTGTGACGCGATGCTGCTCGATCAGCTTCAGCATGCGGGGTACCTCCACGCGCGGCATGAGCACCGCGGACAGACCCAGCAGTACCAGCGGCATCAACACATACACTTGCGCGGCGTTGTGCAGCAAGGGCAGCGACCAGATGATGCGGTCGTCTTCGCGCATCCGGTAGTGGTTCGCGCATGCCAGGGCATGGGCGAGATACTCCGCATGGAATCGCGGGATGATCTTGGGTACGCCCGTGGTGCCGCCCGAGAGCTGGAAGGCGAGTACGTCCTCGCAGCCGGGGCCTTGTTCCGAGAGCATGGTCCTGGCTCTGGCCAAAGGCATGCTTTCGAGCAACCCGGCCAGCGACTTTCCCGGGCCGGCCGCGCCGCGCGCGACCACCAGCAGCTGCAACGAAGGATGCGACTGCATCATCCGCGCGGCGAAGCCGACCAGGTCATACGCGCTGAAGTCCGCCTGCACGAAATAAGCGCGCGCGCCGGATTGCCGGGCCAACTGGCCGATCTCCAGTTCACGATGCTGCGGCAGGGAACACACCGGAACGATGCCGGCCTTGTAGCAGGCCAACAGGGCCACCGCGGTTTCCAACGTGGTGCCCATCTGGAAGAGGGCGCGATCGCCTGGGCGCAGGCCGGCGTCCAACAATGCGGCACCGAGCCGCTCGGTGCGCGAGTCGAGCTCGGCAAAGCTCAGGCTGCCCTCATCGGTGATGATCGCGACCCGGTCACCACAGCGGCCAGCGGTATCGCGCAAGGCCTGGCCGGCCGTGATGGGGCGCCAGGCGCCGGTGGCGAACCAGGCCCCGGCCCGGTCTTCGGGGTGGTATACGACGCCCTCCAAGGGGCAGCGGATGTCCCGCATGCTTGTCTCCTCATTCTTTTGTCGTCATGCGGCCACGGGCTCTATCCTGACCAGGTCGCGGTTCAGGACGGCTATGTTGCCGCTTACGCCGCCGGTGAACAGGCCATACCAGACGGCGGGCTTCAGGCCCAGGCGCTTGCGTTGGAACTCCAGCGGGCCGTCGCATTGGATGCAGTCATACTGATCGCCACGCAGTACTGCGCAGTCATCCCGTTGCTCCGCGTCCCTGACCAGGGAAGAGAACTCCTCGACGCGCGGCACGAAGATGCGCACGCCGCGCTGGCCGCCCTTGCCGGCAGCCAGGGAATTCTCCACCAATGCGGCCTTGCGGGCCCAGATCTGGTCGATGTGCCGCACGCGCTCGCCGGCGGCGAACGCCCGGTCTTCGACTTCAAGCGCGGCCTGTATGGTCAGTTCCGCGTCTTTCGAGTCGATGTCTCCCAATGGCCGCAGCTTGCGGGTGAATTCGATGAAGTAGCCGTTGGGATCACGCACATAGATGGATTCGATGACTTCATGGCGCGTTTCCACCGAAACGTCCAGTCCTGCGTCTTCCAGTTTTTTCTTCCATGCCTTGAGCTCGTCCTCGCTGTCGACGAGCCAGGCGGTGTGCGTGGCGTCGTTGACGTGATCGTCCGGCACCGGACGCCTGTTGCGCCGGCCATCGACGGACTCGGGTTCCGCCGAATCCAGGTAGTAGAAGAAAGCGATGGTGCTGCCCTGGCCGCTGTCGAAGAAGAAATGCAGGAAGTCCGGGTGGGTCTCGGGGCCCCATCCGCGTGCTGAAATTACATGGACCAGGGGCAGGCCCAGCACATCACGATAGAAATGGACGGTCTCGCGCAGCCGCCAGGTAGGGCGTGCCGTGTGGTCAACGCCGTGCAGCCTCAAGCCTGGGGGCGCGTTCGGGATGGAGTTCATGCCAAAACCTCGTCAGTCGTGGTTTACAGGAAGCGCGCCCGCAGCCAGGCGGCCAGCTCGCGGCCGGCGATATACCGGCCGAGCTCTTCGCCTTCCTTCAGCGCGCGGCCATGGTGGTCGCCACGGATGCGCAGGTGCTGCTTGTCCCCTGAGCCTATGGCGTCGTGGATGGCGCGCACGTCTTCGGGAAAGCAGGCCTGGTCGCCCGTGTATTCGATGACCAGGGTGGGCTGGTGGATGGCCGGCGCGGTCTTCGCCAGGCTGGCCTTGGAGGACAGTCCGGACCAGGTGGAGAGCCAGCTTTCCGGTGTGCAGAAACGGGCGAATCCGACGGCGCCGTAATTCGATGCATACGGATCCTTGCCCCAGAGGGACCCGGGGTGGCGGTCGGAGGGATCCAGGCTCAGGTCCAGGCACCGCAGGTCGGCATCCGTGCGCCAAACGGTGAGCACCGGTGTATGCGCGGCGGCGCGGCGACGGTCGGCGGAGGTGTCGGCGCCTGTTTTGACGAGTTCGCGCGCCTTCAAGCGGCCGCGGATCGCGCCGCGGGCCAGCTCGTCGATGCGGGCGACGCGCGCCTGTTGCGCGGCGCGGTAGCGGGCGATGAACTCGGGAGAGTAGCGCGCCAGGCCGCCCGGTTTGTATCCATTGGCGGAATCCAGCGGATCGAGTTCGGGATGCACGGAGAGCGCATCGCTTTCATCCGCGACCGAAGGGTCGATGCAATTGAGCAGCAAAGCGCCTTGCCCGGGATGGGGGCCCACCAGCACCATGCCTTGGACCGTGGGCATGTCCAGGTCCGCTAATCCTGTGGGCTTCCCGCCAGGGGTGCGGGCGATGCGCTCGGCGCCGGGCAGCCCGGACTGCTGGGCGTAAAGCGCATAGAGTCCCGCGCCGCCGGAATTGCCGAGCAGCACGATATTGGTAAAGCCTTGCCCGCGCAAAAACTGCAGTCCCGCCGCGACGTCATGCAGGGCGATTTCATGTTCCAGACGCAGGTCGTTACCGACCGATCGTGCCCCCTGCGACCATGCCGCGAGGCCCGCCGACACGATGTCGGGAATCAGGTAGTGGCAGGCCATGAATTCCCGCGGATGCATGACGCAGACGACGGTGTCCGGCCGCTTGCCGGGTGGTTGGTACAGCGCGCCGCTGGTCGCCGCGCCGTCGGCGGTGCGCAGGACGACGTTGCGGGTCGAAGCGCCGGCGGGCAGGTCGCGCGGGTTCCAGTCGGTGTTCAGGAATCCGGCGTTGACCGAACCGGGGGAAGCGTTGTTTGCCACGGCTGTCTCCTTCGGTATTTGATCGATGTCAATTTCGACGTATTAGACAAAAATCTGACATCAACGTCAATTGATGTGAGTTATTTGACGCCTGCGTCAGTTAGGGAAATAATGCAGGCCCGCCGTCGACCGGCCGAAGGCGCTTGGTCGCGACCTGAAGTCAAAGGGCAAGCAGATGGGGAATGACGCCTCGAACAAGGCCAATTCGAAGGGGGATGCGCTGCGCAACGCGATCCTGGACGCCGCCGCCAAGCTGTTCATCGAGAAGGGCACCGCGGGCACCAGCATGCAGGACATCGCCGAGACGCTGGGCTTGAGCCGTACCGCGGTCTACTACTATTTCAAGAACAAGCAGGCGATACAGCGTTCCTTGACGGAAGAGGTGCTGAGCGCGGCGCGCAGCCAGACGGGCGAAACCGTCTCGCGTGACGATCTGGATGCCGTGACCGCGCTGAAAGAGCTGGTGACCCACCACGCCGAGCTGATTCTTTCCCGTCCCGCGGAGTTCCGCGTCGCCGACCGCACGGAGGCGGAGATGACGCCCAAGCAGCGGGCATCGGTGCAGAATGCGCGGCGCAATGTGCTGGAGAACTTCAGCAGCGTGATCGAGCGCGGGATACGCGACGGGCAATTCCGCATGGTCGATCCGCACGTGGCGGCGTTTTCACTGATCGGCATGTGCAATTGGGCGGCGTGGTGGTACAAGCCGAATGGCCGTATGAGCCGGGAAGAGGTCGCGGCCACCATGACGGAGATCGCGGTCAATGGCTTGTTGCGCGACGAAGCGCGCCGATCCAGAAGCCCGGCCGATGTCAGGGAGTCGCTGCGGCTGGTCCGCGAAGACCTGGATTATCTTGAGAAGGTGCTTTTCTCTGGCCAGAAATGACCGCGGCCGGCTGCGCCGGCCACGGAACATCAGGGTAAAGGCGATCAGGGCGGCGGCTGGTCAATCCTTGGCGTAGCGAAATTCGGGCAGCGCGCGCAGGCTGTCCTTGCTCGCGCCTTCCATGCGTAGCCGTTTGTCGGCCACGGTCAATTGTTTGAAGGGCACGGCGACCAGGCGGTTGCCCATGCCCAGGAAGCCGCCCACCGAGATTATGGCGTAGGGCTCCTGGTCGCCCGGGCTGACGATGATGTCGTCCACCTTGCCTATCTCGTCCTTATCGCTGTTCTGAACCTCGGACCCGATAAGCTTGGACGCGCGATAGCCCGTAGCCAGCTGCACCACGTCCACGCGCTTTTCCGTGATGGATTGCGCCGCGCCCTGCGCCATCACCGCGCCCGCAGGCGCCATCGTGGCCAGGCCGACGACGAGGGCATAACTGAATGCGGTGTATATCGAAAAGATGGCGTTTCGCTGCATGATGGTTCTCCCAGGAGTGACAAACGCACCATTGCAAGGGCATTTATCGTTCCAGGGCAGCGATCACGCTACTTTTGCTTCGATTCCGATTTGCCGGCGCCTTTCGACGATGCCGCGCCGGCGTTGCTTGCCGGGACAGGTGCCGGCTTGGGCGGCTGTTTAGGCTTCTTTGCTTCTTTATTGCCGCGTAGCTGACCCTTGGCCATGATGATCCCCTTGATGACTATCTTGTGCGGAATGCACGGATCGGGCCAGCATACGCCGTTCCAGGCAATATGGGTGCGAGTTCTTCCAGGCGGCTAGCCAGCCGCCTGCTCACTTGTTGGCGTCGGTTGGCTCAATGCCTTGATCGCGTCCATCTCGTATTCCGCGCTCGTCTTGGTGTCCTGCAGTTCTTTTTCTTTATCCGGACTGGGTTGCGGGGCCGGCGTTACCTGGGG
>NZ_CBCSCA010000018.1:0-96999 GCF_965137885.1 Bordetella sputigena | reverse complement strand
CCACGGCGATTTCGTCGAACGGGTTCATCGACATTTTCACATTCGCGATGTCGACGCCCGTTTGATCAGACTTCACGCGCACCTTGACGTTGTAGTCAACCACGCGTTTGACCGGTACCAGGACCTTCATCCAGCAGCCTCCAGGGATAATCGAATAATTGAACGCCGCACGAAGCGCCGCGACGCACTGCGGAACCGCCTGATTCTACAACCTTGGGCAGGGTGGCGCGGGGCGGGCGCCTTCCGCCTGACGAAACGCCGGGCCGCTACACCCGGGCCAGTTCGCGGATATGCGCGACGGCGCTGCGCCCCAGGGCCGACAGGTTGTAGCCGCCTTCCAGCATGCTGAGCACGCGCCCCTGCGCATGGCGGTCCGCCAGTTGCATGAGCTGATGGGTGATCCAGGCGTAGTCGGCTTCCACCAGGCCCAGTTGGCCCAGGTCGTCCTCACGATGAGCATCGAAGCCGGCCGACACCAGGATCAGCTGGGGCCGGTGCGTCTCGAGCCGGGGCAGCCAGACCCGCGTGACGATGTCGCGCACCTCGGCGCCGCCGGTGTACGCGGGGACGGGCACATTGACCATATTGTCCGCGCTCGCGGGGGCGCCGGTGTGCGGATAGAACGGGTGCTGGAAAATGCCGCACATCAGCACGCGCGGATCGCCCGCGAAAATGTCTTCCGTGCCGTTGCCGTGGTGGACGTCGAAGTCGATGATGGCGACGCGCTCCAGCCCGTGGCGGGCCATGGCGTGATGCGCCGCGACCGCGATGTTGTTGAACAGGCAGAATCCCATCGCCCGGTCACGGCAAGCGTGGTGGCCCGGCGGCCGCACGGCGCAGAATGCGGTGGGCGCCTCGCCCGCCATGATGGCGTCGACGGCCTGCAGTCCCGCGCCGGCCGCGTGCAGGGCCGCCTGGTAGCTGTGCGGATTCATCTGCGTGTCCGGATCCAGCGCGCGATAGCCTTCCGCCGGGCTGGCCGCGGCCAGGGCATCCACATACGCCGCGCTATGCGCGCGCAGCAGCGCTTCGCGCGGCGCGGGACCGGCTTCGCGTACGTCCAGATAGGGCATGATGCCGCTGGCCAGCAGTTGGTCGGAGATGGCATCCAGTCTCTGGGGACATTCCGGATGCCATTCGCCCATTTCATGCAGGCGGCAGGACGGGTGGGTAAGATACAGGGTCTCCATGGGAAGATTATGTTCACCTGTCGGCACTTACTGCAACTCGGCTTGATGGCGGCCTTTTTGACGGGCTGCTCCTCCGCCCAGAATCGGGCGGCCACAGACACCCAATTGAATGCAGGCGCGCAGCCTGGATCGGCAGCCGCGGCCCTGGCGGACGGCGCCGTGACGCGTGTGCGCATCGGCCCCCCGCCCGGCGTGGGCTCGGCCTCGACGATAGGCAGCGAAGGCGGCGCCGCGCCGGACAATGAGCAGCTGTCCGCCGTCGCGGCGCCCGACGGGCGGATGCGCGCGGACGTGCAGGCCTTCATCCAGCAGCTGAGCGCGGAACGCGGCCTGCCCGCGTCCCAACTGACCGGCGCCCTGGCCGACGCGCGCTACAGCGCCACGGTGGCGCGGCTGATCGCCCCGCCTCCCGGACGCAAGGTGTCACGCAGCTGGATCACCTATCGTTCCCGCGTCGTGGAGCCCAAGCGCATAGGCTGGGGGGTGGAATTCTGGCAGGAAAACGCCGACGCCCTGAACCAGGCGGCGCAGCGTTTCGGTGTGCCGCCGGCCATCATCGTCGGCATCATCGGCGTGGAAACCTTGTACGGCCGGAATATGGGGAGTTTCCGCGTGCTGGACGCCCTGTCCACGCTGGCTTTCGACTATCCGGATCCATCGAAGCCGGAACGCGCGCAGATGTTCCGCTCCCAGTTGGCGGATTTCCTGACGCTGGCCATGCAGGGCCGGCTAGACCTGCAGACCCAGGGTTCCTATGCCGGCGCCATCGGCATGCCGCAGTTCATGCCGGGCAGCATCATGCGCTACGCGGTGGATGGGGATGGCAGCGGCCATATCGATCTGACCAACAACCCGCGCGACGCCATACTTTCCGTCGGCAACTTCCTGATGGAGCACGGCTGGGAACGCGGCCGGCCGGTCTTCGCGCCGGTGGCGCTGCCCGCCGACGCCGGCCGGCTGGTCGACGGCGGACTGGCGCCCACGCGCACCTGGCCGCAGTTGCAGGAGGCCGGCGCCACGCTGGGCGCGGCGGCGATGGCGGGGATGGCGGCCACGGACAACGGCTGGCAGCAAGGCATGCTGGGCGTCATCGACCTGCCGGAAGAGTCCGCCGGCACCGCGGAATATCGTACCGGCACGGTCAACTTCTTTGCCCTGACCCAGTACAACCACAGCTATTTCTACGCCAGCTCGGTGGCCGACCTGGCGGCGGCCATACAGGCCAGGATGAATGGTGTCGCGGTGCGGCCGGCTGAGGTGCGGCCGGCTCAGTTGAACACGCCGGTGGACAGGTAGCGGTCGCCGCGGTCGCACACGATGAAGACGATGGTGGCGTTTTCCACCCGCTCGGCCACGCGCAGCGCGGCCAACAGCGCGCCGGCCGAGGAAATGCCGGCGAAAATGCCCTCTTCCGCCGCCAGGCGGCGGGCCATGGCTTCGGCGTCGGCCTGCTTGATGTTCTCGTAGGCGTCCACGCGGCTGCGATCAAAAATAGCCGGCAGATAGGCTTCCGGCCATTTGCGTATGCCGGGAATCTGCGAGCCTTCCTCGGGCTGGGCGCCGATGATCTGGATGGCCGGGTTGCGTGCCTTCAGATACTGGGACACGCCCATGATGGTGCCGGTGGTGCCCATGGCGCTGACGAAGTGCGTGATGCCGCCTTCGGTCTGGCTCCAGAGTTCCGGGCCGGTACCTTCGATGTGCGCGCGCGGATTGTCCGGATTGGCGAACTGGTCCAGTACCTTGCCCTTGCCTTCGCTCTGCATGGCCATGGCCAGGTCGCGGGCGTATTCCATGCCGCCCTTGTCGGCCGGCGTCAGGATCAGTTGCGCCCCGTAAGCCGTCATGGCGGCGCGTCGTTCCACCGATAGATTGTCCGGCATGATCAGGATCATCCGGTAGCCGCGCATGGCGGCGACCATGGCCAGCGCGATGCCGGTGTTGCCGCTGGTGGCTTCGATCAGTGTATCGCCGGGCTTGATTTCGCCGCGCGCCTCGGCGTGGCGGATCATAGACAAGGCGGGGCGGTCTTTCACCGAGCCGGCGGGATTGTTGCCTTCCAGCTTGGCCAGGATCATGTTGCCGCGGGCGTCGTTGCCGGCGCCCGGGATGCGTTGCAGACGGACCAGCGGCGTGTTGCCGACGGTCTGTTCGACGGTGGGATAGGTGACGGTGTTCATGGGGCAACTATAACGCCGTGGTGCGGAAAGACCCGAAAGCCCCCACGGCCTCGTCGGAAGCGGGATGGGGGCGCCGGCCGCCTCCGGGCGGGCGGCCGAGCCGGCCAGGATCAGCGCGGGCCGCGCTGCGTTGAGCGTCCGTTCGATGCATCCTTGCTCTTGCGGCCGCCAGCCGCGGCGCCCGACGCCGGCCGGACGCCGGGCGTCCCCGTACCGGGCCCCACGCTAAGGCCGGCGGCCTGCAAGGCCTGCGCCTTGCGCGGCCCGATGCCGCGCACGCGGTCCGACAGGTCTTCCATGGACTCGAAGCGGCCACCGCGTTCGCGTTCCTTGACGATGGTCTCCGCGGTCTTCGGCCCGACCCCACGGACGGTCCGCAATTGATCGGCCGTGGCGCTGTTCACGTCCAGCGCATGGGCCGGCAGGATTGCCAGCGCCAGCCCGGCCGCCAAGGCCAGGCGACCGACCGCGCCAGGCCACCGGCCGCGCCGCCGCGCGGGCATTCGCGGCGAAGCACCCGGCGAAGCGCCCGGCAAAGCGCCCGCCGCGGCGGCGCAGGCCGGCGGCTGGACAGTGGCCACTGTGTTGTGCAGGAAAGGATTCATGGAGCCTCCGGACAGCGGTAAAAGGCGTTGATGGGCGGCGTATGAAACGCCAGGGCCATCATCGCCCGCCGCGATCCGGGGCGGGCCGCGAGTGAACGTAAACGTCCACCCGTGACTCTACGTACGTCAGCCTGGCTGTACGTCAGCCCCGCGCGCGCCAGTAGCGCACGTATTCCGCCACGCCCGTCTGCACGTCCCGCATGGGCTGATCGAAACCGGCCGCGCGCAGCCGGCTGGTATCGGCCTGGGTATAGCTCTGGTAGCGGCCCTTCAGATCGTCCGGAAAGGGGATATAGCGTATCAAGCCCTGGCTGACGAGCTGCTCCAGAGGCAGCGCCGTTTCGCCGCGCTCTTCGCGCAGGGTATTGACCACGGCCATCGCCACGTCATTGAAAGGCTGGGCGCGCCCGGTACCGCAGTTGAAAATGCCGGACGTTTGCGGGTTGTCCAGGAAATGCAGGTTCACCGCCACCACGTCTTCGACGGAGATGAAGTCCCGGCTCTGGCCGCCGTCGGGATAGCCATCCCACCCCGAAAACAGGCGGACATGACCTTCCGCCAGGAACTGGTTCATGTTGTGGAAGGCCACCGAGGCCATGCGGCCCTTGTGCTGCTCGTGCGGCCCATAGACATTGAAGTACCGCAGGCCGACCACTTGCGCGGTCAAAGAAGCCACGCGGGTGCGCACCACCTGGTCGAACAGCAGCTTGGAATAGCCGTAGACGTTCAGCGGCCGCTCGTTGGCGGGGTCCTCCGCATAGACCGACGACCCGCCATAGGTGGCGGCCGACGACGCGTACAGGAACGGTACGCATTCGGACTGGCAATAATCGAACAACTCCAGCGTCACGCGGTAGTTGTTGTCCATCATGTACTTGCCGTTGCGTTCGGTGGTGTCGGAGCACGCCCCCTGATGCAGCATGGCGCGGATGTTGGGCAAGGCGCGCCGATTGACCAGTTGCCGGAAGTAGTCCTTGTCCATGTAGTCCGCGATGCGGCAGTCCGCCAGATTGACGAACTTGTCGCCGTCCGACAGATCGTCCACCGCGATGATGTCCTGGATGCCGCGCCGGTTCAGTCCGCGCACCAGATTGCTGCCGATAAAGCCGGCCGCGCCGGTAACGACGATCATGACAATTCTCCCAATTCCTTCGCGGTGACGATCGATGTCCCCAGCTTGCCCACCACCACGCCGCCGGCGCGGTTGGCCCAGCGCATGGCCTGCGGCCACGGCATGCCGACAGCGCGGGTCACCGCCAATGTGGCCAGCACGGTGTCGCCGGCGCCCGATACGTCGAAGACCTCGTGCGCCTGGGCGTCGACATGCTCGCGGCCTTCGTCGGTGAACAACGTCATGCCCTGTTCCGAGCGCGTCACCAGCAGCGCTTCCAGTTGCAGGTCCGCGCGCAAGCGCTGGGCGCGGGTCGCGAGGTCGTCCTCGGACGTCCAGCGTCCCACCGCCTGCTGCATCTCCGCCCGGTTGGGCGTTACCAGCGTGGCGCCGCGATAGATATCGTAGTGGTCGCCCTTGGGATCCACCAATACGGGCACGCCCGCCCGGCGCGCGTGCTCGATCAGTTCCTGCACACGGCCCAGCGCGCCCTTGGCGTAATCCGAAAGCACTACCACGTCATGGCCCTTCAGGTGCCGCTGGAATTCGGCGTCCAGGGCGTCCAGCGCGGAGGGCCGCGGCGCTTCCTCGAAATCCACCCGCAGCAGCTGCTGCTGGCGGCCCAGCACCCGCATCTTCAAGGTGGTGGGGTGTCCCGCGTCGGCCACCAGGCCCGGCGTGACGCCGGCGTCGCGCGCCAGCGCGTGGATGCGCTCGCCGGCCTCGTCCGCGCCGATGACGCCTATCAGGGTGGCCTGGCCACCCAGCGCCGCGACGTTGCGCGCGACGTTGGCGGCGCCGCCCAGGCGGTCCTCGCGCCGCGCCACGCGGACGATGGGCACCGGGGCTTCCGGCGATACGCGGTCGACCTCGCCGAACCAGTAGCGGTCCAGCATGACGTCACCCACGACCAGGATGCGGCGACGCGAGATGTCGCCCACGGGAAATGCGGTCATTCCAGTTCTTCCAGACGGCGCGGCGCATAGGTTTCCCATGCGTTGCAACCAGGACATTGCCAATAATAGCGGCGCGCCTGGAAGCCGCAGGAGCGGCAGGCATAGCGGTCCAGGCGCTGCGTGTGTTTATGGATCAGGCTGCGCAAAAGGCTGAGGTCGGCACCCGGCACCGGGCTGACTTCGCCGTCGCCGCCCGGAGCGGCCAGCTCCGCTTCCAGCAGGCGATCCAGGCCCAGCAGCGAGGGATGATGGCGCAGGGCCGACCGGGCGAAGGCCCACGCCGGCGCCGCGCCGCGCTGCGCGCGCAGCTCGCGGAACACCACGTTGAACAGATCCAGCGAGGGATACTGGTCGTATTGCTTCTGCAGCAGGTCCAGCGCCGCCGTGGCGTCGTGATTCGCCTGGTAACTGTTGAGCAGGGATTCGGCGACCAATCCGGCGTATTCCGGCTCGTCCGTCAGGATGGATTCCAGGTGCAGGCGCTCCCGCTTGGCATCGCCTTCCAGCGCGGCCAGGCGGGCGCGCAGCATGGCGATCCGCACCAGGGATCCCTTGCTCGGCGCATTGGCGTCGCTGGCGACGCCTGCCGCGTGATCCGCGGCATCCAGCGCGGCCTGGGCCGCATCCAGGTCCGGCGGCTTCACGGCCATGGCCTGCTGCGCCATTTCGCAGTGGTAATGCACCAGCTGGGGTACGGGTTCGTCCACCAGCCCGCGCAGCGTTTTAACGGCGTCGATGGCGCGTGGCCAATCGTGTTCCGACTCATAGATGCGGATGAGCGAACGCAGGGCCTGCAGCGAATAGCGCGTGTCGCGCAGCGACTTGAAGCCGGCTTCGGCGCGATCCAGCATGCCGGCCTTCAGGAAATCCTGCGCGAGCTCGTGCTGGGCATGCTCGCGCTCTTCCACGGGCAGGTCGGCCCGGTTGAGCAGGCTCTGGTGTACGCGGATGGCGCGCTCCATTTCACCGCGACGCCGGAACAGGCTGCCCAGGGCGAAATGCAGTTCGGTAGTCTCCGGGTCCAGCTTGGCGACCTCGACGAAGGCGTCGATGGCCTGGTCGGGCTCTTCATTCAGCAGGAAATTCAGCCCGCGGAAATAGGAATCCGGCAGGACACGGGTTTCCGACAGCATCTGCCGGATATCGAAGCGCGCGGCCAGCCAGCCTAGCGCGAACAACAGGGGGACGAAAATCAACCACCAGGGTTCAAAATCCACGACGCTCGGCCTCGCAGGGTTGGGACGCGCGCGGCGGCGCGGCAATCAGGACGGGCGCCGGCATTACAGGGGCGACATGGGTGCGATGGTCTCCGGCGGCACATTCACGGGCTGGCCGGGCTGATTGTTCATGGCGGCATGCAGGCGATCGAGTTCCTTGCGCAGGCGCACGGCTTCCCGACGCCGGCGCATGGCGGCGGGCACCGTCAACAGCAGGCCGAAGATCGCGCCCACCACGAAAGTGACCAGCATGACGACGATCAGCGGCACATCGTGCATGATGTAGTCGCCGTAGAAATTGACCTGGACGGGGTTGGTGTTCTTGAGCGCGAACATCAGCACCGCGACAAATACGATGAGTCGCAGCGCCCAGACGAAATAGCGCATGGCGCAAACTCCACAGGGTTCAGTACCGGAATTGTAAGCGCGCTTTGGCCGGCCCGCCGGCCAAAAGCAGCCGCCCGGCGCCCAAGCAAGGAAAACACAAAGAAAAACCGCCGTAAACGGCGGCTTTTCGCGGGTATTTCCAGTGACCAGACTGCGGCACAGGCCGACAGAGCGATCGGCAGCGGCGGCACCGGACGGCAGAACCTGCCTGCCTGTGCCGCCAAAGCCGATCAGAGCATGGCGTGAGCGCCAACGCTCGATACCGAGGCTTCCACGCTGTCGCCGGAGGCATTCGACGAAGCATCGTCGCTACCATCCAGATCGACACGTTCGCGCAGTTCCTTGCCCGCCTTGAAATGCGGCACCTGTTTGCCAGGCACCAGCACCTGTTCGCCCGACTTCGGATTGCGGCCGATGCGAGGCGAACGCCGCGATAACGAAAAACTGCCGAAACCCCGGATCTCGATGCGCTGGCCGGCGGCCAGGGCCTGGGCCATTGCATCGAGTATCGTTTTTACGGCGAAATCGGTATCGCGGGCGGCCAGCGTGGGATAGCGGGCCGCCAAGGCGGCGATAAGCTCCGACTTGGTCACAACGCTTTAACCGTCGTTGCGCTGCTGGTCCAGCTTGGCCTTCAGCAGGGCGCCCAGGTTGGTGGTGCCCGACGAAGCGCTGGCTTCAGACATGCGCTGGATCGTATCCGCGGTTTCGGCGTTGTCACGCGCCTTGATGGACAACTGGATCGAGCGCGTCTTGCGGTCGACGTTGACGATCATGGCTTCGATGTTGTCGCCGGCGTTCAGCACGGTCGTGGCGTCTTCGACGCGGCCCGAGGAGATCTCGGACGCGCGCAGATAGCCTTCCACGTCCACCGACAGCGTCACCACGGCGCCCTTGGGCTCGACCGACTTGATCGTGCCAGGAACGACCGCGCCCTTGTCATGGGTGGCGACGAAGTTGTTGAACGGATCGCCTTCCAGCTGCTTGATGCCCAGCGAGATGCGTTCCTTGTCGGTGTCGATGCCCAGCACCACGGCTTCGATTTCGTCGCCCTTCTTGAAGTTGCGAACGGCTTCTTCGCCGGTTTCGGTCCAGGACAGGTCGGACAGATGCACCAGGCCATCGATGCCGCCGGGCAGGCCGACGAACACGCCGAAGTCGGTGATGGACTTGATCGCGCCCTGCACCTTGTCGCCGCGCTTGAAGTTCGTGGCGAACTCTTCCCACGGATTCTGGCGGCACTGCTTCATGCCCAGCGAGATACGGCGACGGTCTTCGTCGATTTCCAGGACCATGACTTCGACTTCTTCGCCCAGGGTGACAACCTTGCGCGGATCGACGTTCTTGTTGGTCCAGTCCATTTCGGACACGTGCACCAGGCCTTCGATGCCGGCTTCGACTTCGACGAACGCGCCGTAGTCGGTCAGGTTGGTGACCTTGCCGAACAGGCGGGTGCCCTGCGGATAGCGACGGGCCAGGCCGACCCACGGATCTTCGCCCAGCTGCTTGACGCCCAGCGAGACGCGGCTCTTTTCCTGGTCGAACTTGAGGACCTTGGCTTCCACTTCCTGGCCCACTTGCAGGACTTCGGAGGGGTGACGCACGCGGCGCCATGCCATGTCGGTGATGTGCAGCAGGCCGTCGATACCGCCCAGGTCGACGAACGCGCCGTAGTCGGTGATGTTCTTGACCACGCCCTTGACCACCGCGCCTTCGTGCAGCGTTTCCAGCAGCTTCTGGCGCTCTTCGCCCATGCTGGCTTCCAGCACCTGGCGGCGCGACAGCACGACGTTGTTGCGCTTGCGGTCGAGCTTGATGACCTTGAATTCGAGGGTCTTGCCTTCGTACGGCGTGGTGTCCTTGACCGGACGCAGATCCACCAGCGAACCCGGCAGGAACGCGCGGATGCCGTTGGTCATGACGGTCAGGCCGCCCTTCACCTTGCCGGTGATGGTGCCGGTGACCAGTTCGCCGTTTTCCAGGGCCTGCTCGAGCTGCAGCCAGGCCGACAGGCGCTTGGCGCGGTCGCGCGACAGGATGGTGTCGCCGTAGCCGTTTTCCAGCGAGTCGATCGCCACCGAGACGAAATCGCCCGGGTTGACTTCTATTTCGCCCTGGTCATTCAGGAACTCTTCCAGCGGGATCAGCGCTTCGGACTTGAGGCCCGCATTGACGACGACGAAGTTGTGGTCGATACGCACGACTTCGGCGCTGATGACCTCGCCGGACTTCATGTCCTGGTTCTTGAGGCTCGAAGCAAACAGATCGGCAAAGCTTTCGCCGCCCATGGCGTCGAGGACAGCGGTAGAAGGATTGGAAGACATTGAGTTGAAATCCATAGGCCGGAATGGCCCAGTTGTAGATACACGCCGGCGCGGCTTGCCCGTACCAGCGGAGTGGAACAAAACCGTCGGGAACAGCGCTATCTGGGAGCGATATTCCCGGCGGCACCGGAAAAACCTTTTGCTTCCCTGGCCGTCCCGCGGGCAGTACCAGCCTTGCCGCCACCGCCGCGCAGGGCGTTCCAGAGATCGAGTATGGCTTGCACCGTTTCCTGGGCCGTCATTTTGGACGAATCCAATACCGTGGCGTCCGCGGCCGGCGCCAAGGGCGCCACCGCACGCTGGGTATCGCGGGCGTCGCGCTCGCGCATATCTCGCAAAAGGTCTTCAAGATTAGCAGAAATACCCTTTTCCATCAACTGCTTACGCCGTCTCTCGGCCCGTGCCCGCACGTCGGCGATCAGGAAGATCTTCAGTGCGGCGTCGGGAAAAACCACGGTGCCCATGTCACGGCCGTCGGCCACCAGCCCCGGCGCGCGGCGAAACGCGCGCTGGCGGTCCAGCAGGGCCTGCCGCACCGGGCCGTAGGCCGCCACGCGCGAGGCGAAGTTGCCGACCCGCTCCTGGCGGATGTCATAGCCGACCTCGCGACCGTCCAGGTAGATGTGCTGCCCTTCGAAACGCACGGGCAGCGTAAGGGCGGCCTCGGCCACGCCGGCCTCGTCTTCCGGCGCGATGCCGCGTTCCAGCGCGGCCAGCGCGGTCAGGCGATACAGCGCGCCGCTGTCGAGCACCGCCCAGCCCAGCCGGCGCGCCACGCCGTGCGCGACCGTGCCCTTGCCCGAGGCCGTCGGGCCATCGATCGCGATGACGGGGGCGGCCTCCGCCGGCGCCGGTGCGGCGGCGGGACGGGCGTCTTCCGTTCGCGCCTCTTGCGGCTGGCCGGCGGCTGGCTGCGCCGCGCCCGCTCCCAAAGCCGTTTCGTCTGTATGCGTCATACGCGCTCCTCGCCGCCGACCAGATCGGCATAAACGTCGAAATACGTCGGGAAGGTCTTGCTTACGCAGCCGGGATCCAGGATGCGCACCGCGGCCGGTCCGAAAGCAGCCAGGGACATGGACATGGCCATGCGGTGGTCGTCCCAGGTGCCGATTTCCGCGTCGCGCCAGCCGTCGGGCGCGGGCGGCGTAACTTCCAGCCAGTCGGGCCCGGACGCCACGCCGGCGCCCAGCTTGGCCAGTTCGGTCTGCATGGCGTGGATACGGTCGGTCTCCTTGACCCGCCAGCTGCCGATATTGCGCAGGCGGCAAGGACCATCGGCGAACAGGGCCAGCGCCGCCGCCGTCATGGCGGCGTCGGGAATCAGATTGAAATCCGCGTCGAAGGCGCGCAGTTTTTCACCGCGCGCCACGCAGACGCCGCGCGACTCGATCCAGTCGCTGCCGAATTCGATGTCCACGCCCATGGACTCCAGCGTGTGCGCGAAAGCCACATCGCCCTGGATGCTGTCGCGACCCACGCCCTGCACGCGTACCGGTCCTCCGCCCACGGCGCCCAGCGCCAGGAAATACGAGGCCGAAGACGCATCGCCTTCCACGGCGATGCGTCCGGGACTGCGATAGGCGGCGCCGGCCGGCACGGTGAAGCGCGACCAGCCGTCGCGCTCCACGGTCACCCCATAGCGCGCCATGAGATTCAGGGTGATCTCGATATATGGCTTGGAGATCAGCTCGCCGACGATTTCGATCACCAGCGGCTCGCCCACCGTGTTCGTATAAATGGGGGCGGCCAGCAGCATCGCCGTCAGGAACTGGCTGGAAACGGCGCCCGGCATGCGCACCGGTCCCCGCGCGCGCAGCATGCCGCTGCCGATGCGCAATGGCGGATAGCCTTCCTGGCCGGTGTAATCGATCTTCGCGCCCAAAGCGCGCAGCGCATCGACCAGATCGCCGATGGGCCGCTCATGCATGCGCGGCACGCCGGAAATGCCGTAGTCGCCGCCCATCAGCGCGAGCGCGGCCGTCAACGGCCGCACCGCCGTACCGGCATTGCCGAGAAACAGCTCGGCCGCGGGTTGCCGGAAACGGTCCGCGCCCCGCACGGTGACCCGCCCTTCCCCCTGCTCGTCCAGCGTCACGCCCAGGGCGGCGAGGGCGGCCAGCATGACCCGCGTATCGTCGGAATCCAGCAGGCCGGTGATGGTCGTGGTGCCGTCGGCCAGCGCCGCCAGCAGCAGTACCCGGTTGGAAATGCTCTTGGATCCCGGCAGGGTTACCGTACCCCGGGCCTGGGTCGCGCGCGGCAGATCGAGAAAAGAGGGTCCGCTCATGTAAGCCGTGTCCTGTCGTAAATCGTGTTCCGTCGCGTGCGACCGTCGCCATGCGCCGCCCCTATCCATGCCGCGACCGGCGGCGCCGCCTATTTGCCGTGACGCCCCGGCCACCAGGGTGCCGCCCTGCCCGCGCGCCACGCCCGGGCCGCCTCGCGGCGACCCATCCACAATTGTCCTAATGCCCCGCCTTCCAGTCGCGCCGGCAGCGCGCGGCCTCTTCGAGCAATTGCTCCAGCGCGGCGCCGTCCGCCATGTCCAGCGCTCGTTCGGCTTGGTCGAGCACGGCCCGCAGCTGTTCCAGCTCCGCCATCATCGCGGTCCGGTTGGAAAGGAAAATATCGCGCCACATTTCCGCCGAGCCGGCGGCAATGCGTGTGAAATCCCGGAACCCGGTGCCGGCGACGGCCAGGCGCTGCGCGCAGTCCGCGCTGCGCGCCACCTGCGCCACATACACCGCGGCCAGGAAATGCGGCATGTGGCTGACCGACGCCAGTACCTGGTCATGCGTCGCCGCGTCCATTTCCCGGACATGCGCGCCGCAGGCTTCCCAGGCGGCCCGGACACCGGCGACATCCGCCGGCTGGTTCTCCGGCAAGGGCGTCAGGATCACGTTGCGCCCAGTATAAAGATCGGCGTCCGCGGCGTCAGGCCCGACTTTTTCGGCCCCGGCGATGGGATGGCCGGGGACGAAGCAGCCGATGCGGTCCGCCAGCGCCGCACGCGCCACATCCACGACCTGCGCCTTGGTGCTGCCGGCATCGGTGATGATGGCGCCCGGCTTCAGGTGCGCCCGCATCTCGGCCAGGATGGCGCCGAAAGTGCCCACGGGCGCGGCCAGCATGATCAGGTCCGCGCGCGCCGCGGCCTCGGCGGGGCCGGCGGCTTCGTCGATCAGCCCGAGTTCGCGCGCGCGCTCCAGCGACGGGCCATTGCGCCCCACGCCCAGCACCCGGCCCACGCGTCCCGCGCGGCGCAACGCCGCCGCGAAAGAGCCGCCGATCAATCCGACGCCCACCACGGCAAGGACCGGTATCGGCGCCGATGCCGTCCCCGCATGCGCCGCCGTCATGATGCCTTCAGGATCTCGGTAAGCGCATCGATGAAACGCGCGTTTTCCCGCGGCAGGCCGATGGTGATCCGCAGCCACTCAGGCAGGCCGTCGCCGGCCACCGGCCGCACGATCACGCCACGCTTGAGCAATTCCAGATTGACGCGCCCGGCATCGCCGACCCGCACCAGCACGAAATTGCCGTAACTGGGCACGTACTGCAGCTTCAGGGCGTCGAAGGCCTGGCACAGCTGCGCCTTGCCTTCTTTGTTGAGCAGGTACGAGCGCTGCAGGAAGTCCTTGTCCTGCAGCGCCGCGATGGCGGCCGCCTGGGCCAGCGTGTTGACGTTGAACGGCTGCCGCACGCGGTTCAGCAGATCGGTCAGCGCCGGCTGCGCGGTGCCGAAGCCCACGCGCAGGCCCGCCAGGCCGTAGGCCTTGGACAACGTGCGCGACACGATCAGGTTGGGGAATTCGCGCACCCAGGCCACGCTATCGAAGCGGTGCTCCGGGTCCAGGTATTCGTTATAGGCCTCGTCCAGCACCACCACGACCCGCTGGCCGTGGCGCGCGCGCACCTGCTCCAGGAAAGCCTGGATACGGGGCGCCGGCACGAAGGTGCCGGTGGGATTGTTCGGATTGGCGATGAAAACCACGCGCGTATCGTCGGCGATGGCTTCCAGCATGGCGTCCAGGTCGTGCCCATAGTCGCGCGCCGGCACCATGATGTGGCGCGCGCCGCGCGCCTGGGTGGCCAGGCGATAAACCATGAACGCATGCTGCGAATAGACCGCCGATGCGCCCTTTTCCAGCAGCGCCAGCGCCACCAGTTCCAGGATGTCATTGGACCCGTTGCCCAGCGTGATCCACTCCATGGGCACGCCGTACAGCCGCGACAGCGTCGACTTCAGCTCGAAACCGTTGGGATCCGGATAGCGGCCCAGCGATGTCGCGGCCGCCAGCATCGCCGCGCGCGCGGAGTCCGGCATGCCCAGGGGATTCTCATTGGATGCCAGCTTGACGATGCCGGCGGGATCCAGGCCGAACTCGCGGGCGAGCTCTTCGATGGGCTTGCCGGCCTGATAAGGCGCGATGGCGCTTACGTGGGCGGGGGCCACCAGGGTGTTGTGCGTGTCTGTCATAGCGGATCAGGCTTGCGCCGCCCGCGGTGGCCGGCCGGGCCGGACCGTCGCGGGGGGCTTGCCCCTCATTGCGCGGGATAGGAACCGAGGAGTTTGAAAAAAGCCACTTGCGCGCGCAGCGCGTCGAAGGCCCGCGCGACGTGCGGATCCTGCGCGTGGCCAAGAACGTCCACGTAGAAATAGTATTCCCACTGGCCTGTACGGGCCGGACGCGATTCGAAGCGCGTCATGGACACTTTGTTTTCGGCGAGCGGCGCCAGCATTTCGTACACCGCGCCGGCCCGGTTGGGCACCGCCATGATCAGGCTGGTCTTGTCGTTGCCGGTGGGCTGCGAAGGGATCGAGCCCAGCGCCAGGAAACGCGTGCGGTTGTGCGGATCGTCCTGGATGCCGGCGGCGACGACCTGCAGCCCCCAGGTCGCGGCGGCGGATTCGCCGGCGATGGCGGCCACCGTGGGATCCTGCGCGGCCACGCGGGCCGCCTCGGCATTGCTGGACGCCGCGGCACGCGCCAATTCGGGATGATTGCGGCCCAGCCAGGCCTGGCACTGCGCCAGCGCCTGGGGATGCGCCATCACGGTCTTCACGCCATCCAGCGAACCGCCCAGCGACATCAGGCAATGGCGGATGACCAGGGAGCGTTCGCCCATCACCGTCAGCGACGTATTCAGCAGCAGATCCAGGGTGCGGTTGACGGCGCCTTCCGTGGAATTTTCCACCGGCACCATGCCGACGTCGGCCTGGCCCGCTTCCAGCGCGCGGAACACCTCGTCGAACGAAGGACATGGCAGGCGGTTGACCGCATGGCCGAAGTGATCCAGCGCCGCCTGTTCGGAATACGAGCCTTCCGGCCCCAGATAGGCCAGCGTCAGCCCGCGCTCCAGGCCGCGGCAGGCGGAGATGATTTCCGTCCAGACGGCCGCGATGGCTTCGCGCGGGATCGGACCGCCATTCAACTGCTGCAGGCGGCGGATGACTTCGGCTTCGCGGTCGGGCCGCAGCACCGGGCCATCGGCGTTTTCCGCATGCTTGACCGCGCCCACTTCCATGGCCGTACGGGCGCGCTGCGTCAGCAGATCGAGGATTTGCGCATCCAGGGCATCGATGCGTTCGCGCAGGGGCCGCAGCTTCTCGGCGAGGGAATCAGCCATGGCGTTGCTCGAAATCCTTCATGTACGACACCAGCGCCTGCACCGCTTCCAGCGGCACCGCGTTGTAGATGGACGCACGCATGCCGCCGACGCTCTTGTGCCCTTTCAGCTGCGTCAACCCGGCTGCGTCGGCGCCTTTCAGGAAGGCGTCGTTGAGCGATTCGTCGCTGAGGATGAAAGGCACGTTCATGCGCGAGCGCGCCGGCGCATGCACCGGGTTGCGGTAGAAGGCGCTGCTGTCCAGGTAGCCGTACAGCAGTTCGGCCTTGGCGATATTGGCGCGCTCCAGCGCCGATACCCCGCCCTGCGCCTTGATCCACTTGAATACCAGGCCGGCGATGTAGATGGCGAAGGTCGGCGGCGTATTGAAGCGCGAATGCTCGGGCGCGACGTTGGCGTAGTCGAAAGCGGCCGGGCAGACCGGCAGCGCGTGGCCGATCAGGTCGCGCCGCACCACAACCACCGTCACGCCGGCCGGGCCGGCGTTCTTCTGCGCGCCGGCGTAAACCATGCCGGTGCGGGAGACATCCAGCGGACGGGACAGGAAATGCGACGACGAGTCGACCACCAGGGGAACGTCGTCCACGCCCAGCTGGGCGGCGGTGGGCCAGTCGGTGAACTCGACCCCGCCTATGGTTTCGTTGCTGCAGAAGTGCAGGTAGGCCGCGTTCTTGCGCACCTTCCAGTCCTGCACGGGCGGCACCCAGGTCCACGGCTTCTGCTGCTTGCCGTCCAGTTCGGTTTCGCTGCCGCTGCTGGCCGCCACGGCCACGTCGCCGTACTTGGCCGCTTCTTTATGCGACTTGACGGACCATTGGCCGGTCAGCACGTAGTCGGCCGCCGCGGTACCGCGCCGGTTGATCAGGTTCATCGGCACGATGGCGTTCTCGGCCGTCGCGCCCCCCTGCATGAAGAGCACCGCATAGTCGTCCGAAATCGACATCAGCTCACGCAGGTCCTGCTCGGCTTCGTCGCAGATCTGCACGAAGTGCTTGCCGCGATGGCTCATTTCCATGACGGACATGCCGCTGCCGTGCCAATCGAGCATTTCTTCGGCCGCCTGCCGCAGCACGGGCTCGGGCAGGGCCGACGGCCCCGCCGAGAAATTCCAGGGACGCGCCATCATTCCTCCGTCGGCTCAGTCGCTTGCTCGCCGTCGGTCGAGTCGGCCGGCGGTTGGGTATCGTCGCTTTCTGCCTCGACATCGAGGTCGGCATCGCTTTCCACCACGCGGCGCACGCCGGACAGGCGGCTGCCGTCATCCACGCTGATCAGCGTGACGCCCTGCGTGGCCCGGCCCATCTCGCGGATTTCGGAGACGCGGGTGCGAACCAGCACGCCGCCCGTCGTGATCAGCATGATTTCGTGGTCGGGCTGCACCAGGACCGCGCCGACCACCTTGCCGTTGCGCGAGCTGGTCTGGATGGCGATCATGCCCTTGGTGCCACGGCCATGGCGCGTGTATTCGGTGATGGACGTGCGCTTGCCGAAGCCGTTCTCGGTGGCGGTCAGCACGCTCTGCTCTTCATCGCCCGCGACCAGCATGGCAATGACGTTCTGCCCATCTTCCAGCATCATGCCGCGCACGCCGCGCGCGTTGCGGCCCATGGGCCGCACGTCGTTTTCATCGAAGCGCACGGCCTTGCCGGCGTCGGAGAACAGCATGACGTCATGCTTGCCGTCGGTCAGGTCGGCGCCGATCAGGTAGTCGCCCTCGTCCAGGTCGACGGCGATGATGCCCGCCTTGCGCGGATTGGAGAAATCCGACAGCGGGGTTTTCTTGACCGTGCCGCGCGAAGTCGCCATGAACACGTAGTGATCGTCGCTGAACTCCTTGACCGGCAGCACCACGTTGACCTTTTCGCCGTCGGCCAGGGGGAACATATTGACGATGGGCTTGCCGCGCGAAGTGCGCGTGCCCTGCGGCACTTCCCAGACCTTGAGCCAGTACACCCGCCCACGATTGGAGAAGCAGAGCAGGAAGTCATGCGTGTTGGCGATGAAGAGCTGGTCGATCCAGTCGTCGTCCTTCATGGCCGTGGCCTGCTTGCCGCGCCCGCCGCGCTTCTGCGCACGGTATTCGGACAAGGGCTGGCTCTTGATATAGCCGCCATGCGACAGGGTGACGACCATGTCGGTCGGCGTGATCAGGTCTTCGGTATCGAGTTCGGTGGCGTTGAGTTCGACTTCCGAACGGCGCACGTCCTTGGCGGCGGTGGAGAATTCCGCCTTGATGGCCTGCAGTTCGTCGCCGATGATGACGGTAATACGCTCCGGCTTGGCGAGAATATCCAGCAGGTCGGCGATGGTGGCCATCACTTCCTTGTACTCGCCGACGATCTTGTCCTGCTCCAGGCCGGTCAGGCGCTGCAGGCGCATGTTCAGGATTTCCTGCGCCTGCGTATCGCTGAGCCGGTACAGGCCGTCCTGCTGCATGCCGTAGCTGGGCAGCAGGTCGTCGGGCCGATAGGCGGCGATGCCGCCGGGGGTGTCGCCTTCCGCGCGGGTCAGCATCTCGCGCACCAGGGACGAATCCCAGGAACGCGCCATCAGTTCCTGCCGCGCCACCGGCGGCGTCGGCGCCGCCTTGATGATGGCGATGAACTCGTCGATGTTGGCCAGCGCCACCGCCAGGCCTTCCAGCACGTGGCCGCGCTCGCGGGCCTTGCGCAGCTGGAACACCGTGCGGCGCGTCACCACTTCGCGGCGATGCTGCAGGAAGTACTCCACCATCTGCTTCAGGTTGAGCAGGCGGGGCTGGCCGTCGACCAGCGCCACCAGGTTCATCCCGAAGGTGTCCTGCAGCTGCGTATTTTTATAGAGGTTGTTCAGCACGACCTCTGGCACTTCACCGCGCTTGAGCTCGATGACCAGGCGCATGCCGTCCTTGTCCGACTCGTCGCGGATGTCGGAAATGCCCTCGATCTTCTTTTCGTTGACCAGTTCGGCGATGCGTTCTTGCAGGGTCTTCTTGTTGACCTGGAACGGAATCGCGTCGACCACGATGGCCTGGCGATTGCCCTTTTCCATGTCCTCGATGTGCGTCTTGGCGCGCATCACCACCCGGCCGCGGCCGGTACGGTAGCCTTCGCGCACCCCGGACAGGCCATAGATAATGCCGCCCGTGGGGAAGTCCGGCGCCGGAATCAGCTCGATCAGCTCATCGACGGTGCACTCGGGATTGCGCAGGCAGTACAGGCAGCCGTCGATGACTTCCTGCAAGTTGTGCGGCGGGATATTGGTGGCCATCCCCACCGCGATGCCCGAACTGCCGTTGACCAGCAGGTTGGGCAGCCGCGACGGTAACAGCAGAGGTTCCTTTTCGCTGCCGTCGTAATTGGGGCCGAAGTCGACGGTTTCCTGGTCGATGTCGGCCAGCAGCTCGTGGGCGATCTTGGCCAGGCGGATTTCGGTATAACGCATGGCGGCGGCGTTATCGCCGTCGATCGAACCGAAGTTGCCCTGGCCGTCCACCAGCATGTAGCGCAGGGAGAAATCCTGGGCCATCCGCACGATGGAATCGTAGACGGCCTGGTCGCCGTGGGGGTGGTACTTACCGATCACATCGCCGACGATACGGGCCGATTTCTTATAGGCCCGGTTCCAGTCGTTGTTCAGCTCGTGCATCGCGAACAGCACGCGCCGGTGCACCGGCTTGAGGCCATCCCGCACGTCTGGCAGGGCGCGCCCCACGATCACGCTCATGGCGTAATCGAGGTAGCTGCGACGCATCTCTTCTTCCAGCGATACCGGAAGCGTCTCCTTGGCGAAGGAATCCATATATATAAGTAAGTGGCGACTCGAGTGAAGCCGTGGCGACCCATGGCGACTTAGTGACCGACCCCATGACCGAACCCAGCGGCTGGCCTGCGGGCTGGAACCCTTCCGCGGCCGGGAGCGGCATGCCGCGCGGCATGCCCGCCGGGAAAACAGGAAATTCTATCATTCCGGGCACGCAAGGCCGGGGTGGAGACTTGCATCACACGCGGGCAGGCTTGGCCCGGCGCTTGCTCATCAGCCGGCTTCCCAGGGCCCACGCCCCCTGTTGCCAAAAACCAACATAGGGTGATGGCTCGGCGCTGAAATGCTCCAGTCCGGCATGAATGCGCGGGTCAGGGCACGACAAATGCCTTAAGATTGTTTCCAGCACGCAGGAAACCCAGTCGCAATCCTTTGAACCTATTCTTGGCGTTGCTATACTGGCCCCGTTTTCCTGATAGCGGCGGGGGTTCGCTGCGAGTCACTTATCCAGCTTCAAGCTCAACGAGGAGAAACATGAACAAACCCTCCAAATTCGCTCTGGCGCTCGCGTTTGCCGCCGTTACGGCCTCCGGTGCTGCCTCGGCCCAGACCGTCGACAACTGGCGCAACCCGTTCGGCAACGTGTGGAAAAACGGCACCAACGAATTGTGCTGGCGTGACGCGTTCTGGACTCCCGCCACTGGCATCCCCGGTTGTGATGGCGTGCCGGTCGCGCAGGCTGCTCCCAAGGCTCCGGCTCCCACGCCGATGGCCTCGAAGGTAGTCTTCAACGCCGATACGTTCTTCGACTTCGATAAGTCGAACCTGAAGCCGGAAGGCCGCCAACTGCTGGATCAAGTGGCTCAGCAAGCGCAGGGCATCAATCTGGAAACGATCATCGCCGTCGGCCACACCGACTCGATCGGCACCGAGAAGTACAACCTGGCGCTGTCGCAGCGTCGTGCTGCTTCGGTCAAGTCGTATCTGGTGAGCAAGGGCGTCCCCGCCGACCGTATCTATACGGAAGGCAAGGGCGAATCGCAGCCCATCGCGACGAACAAGACCGCCGAAGGCCGCGCCAAGAACCGCCGCGTGGAGATCGAAATCGTCGGTACCCGCCGCGCCGGTCAGTAATCGCGCCGGAAGCTACAATGAAAGGCCTCGCGCAAGCGAGGCCTTTTTTTTTTGTCGCCGGGCCGCCCCAAGGCGAAAAGCCCCCTAGGGGGCGGCAAGCCGGTTTACCGGCGCAGCGTTGGGGGCATTTTCGCCCGCTAATATATAGACGCCAGAAACTCCAAGCCTTTGCTCCCATGACCCTGACCCCCTCCTCTGCCCCGCCCGCCAATGCCGACCAGGCCGAGCTGGACAAATTCAGCGCGCTCGCGGCCCGCTGGTGGGATCCGGACAGCGAGTTCAAGCCGCTGCACGCCATCAACCCGCTGCGCCTGGAGTGGATCCGGCAGACGGCGGGCAGCCTGGCGGGCAAGCGCATCCTGGACGTCGGCTGCGGAGGCGGGATTCTTTCGGAAAGCATGGCCGCCGAGGGGGCCGAGGTCACCGGCATCGATCTGGCGGAAAAATCGCTCAAGGTCGCGCGGCTGCACGGCCTGGAGTCCGGCGTGAAGGTGGAATACCGGGCTGTCGCGGTAGAGCAGTTGGCTCAGGAACAGCCCGGGCGGTATGACATCGTCACGTGCATGGAGATGTTGGAGCACGTGCCGGACCCCGCCTCGGTGGTGCGCGCCTGCGCCGGGCTGGTGAAGCCGGGCGGCTGGGTGTTCTTTTCCACGCTGAATCGCAATCCCAAGTCTTTCCTGTTCGCCATCATCGGGGCGGAATATCTGCTGCGCCTTTTGCCGCGCGGCACGCACAGCTATGAAAGCTTCCTCAAGCCCAGCGAACTGGCCGCGGCGGCGCGCATGGCGCAGTTGCAGCCGGTAAAGATCACCGGCATGACGTATAACCCGCTGACGCAGGTTTATGCGCTTTCGGGGGATGCGTCGGTGAACTACCTGATGGCGACCCGCAAATGAGCGCCTTGATCCTGTTCGACTTCGACGGCACGCTGGCCGACACCGCGCCGGACCTGGCGGCCGCCGCCAATAAGCAGCGCCTGCGGCGCGGCCTGGAGCCCATGCCGTATGAGCTGCTGCGCCCGGTGGCCTCGCAGGGCGCGCGCGGGCTGTTGCGCGTGGCGCTGGGCATGATGCCCGACCATCCCGAGTTCGAGGAAACGCGGGCGCAGTTCCTGTCCGACTATGCCGCCAGCTCTACCGTGCACACCCGCCTGTTTCCGGGCATCCAGGACTTGCTCGCCGATATCCGGCGCAGAGGCCATGCCTGGGGCATCGTGACCAACAAGGTGACCCACCTGACGTTGCCTATCGTGGAATTCCTGGGCTTGATGGATGAGGCGGCGGCGCTGGTCTGCGGCGATACGGTGCCACGCTCCAAGCCCTATCCCGATCCCTTGCTGCACGCCGCGCGCGAAGCGGGATACGACCCCAGCCGCTGCGTCTACGTCGGCGACGACCTGCGCGACGTCCAGGCTGCCCATGCGGCGGGCATGCCGGCGGTGGCGGCAGGCTATGGCTATCTGGGCGGCGACCACGACATCACGCTGTGGGAAGCGGATGCGCTGGCCACCAGCCCCGAAGCGCTATGGGAAGCGATCGAGCGGGTGCTGCCGGCGCGGACGAATAGCCTGCCCTCTTGAAATCGGGCGATGCGCCCCGATATTCGTTGAAGATCACGCTGCGCTCAGCCATATGCTTGCAGGCGCGCGGACCGCGGCGGGATCGCAATGAGAGTACAATGAAAGACAACTGGGGCCGATCCGGATTCGACGTGGGTCGCGAAACAGTGCAGGGCATGCCGAGCACCAGTCAGCTCGTAAATCCACTGGAACACTACAAACGCCAACGACGCGTTCTTCGCTCGTCAAGCCAACGCTTAATGAGCCGCTGCACTAACTTGTCTTTGGGTTAGGCGGGGGAAGGTAAAACTTCCCAGGGGGCAACCCCGAACCGCGGCAGTGTCATCGAACAAAGAATCGGTGTGGACTGGGGTCTGACGGTTCACACTTAAATCACATGACTCGCTTCGGGCCGGCCTGTCGGTTGGCTAAGTCCGGGGTTAAAACCAAATAGATCGACTACGCATGTAGAACTGCCTGCAGAGGGCTTGCGGACGGGGGTTCAATTCCCCCCGGCTCCACCAGATTAGACAGCATCAGCCAGTGACAGACAGGGCGGACGGGTGATACCGGACCGCCCTTTTCTGTCCATAGCGGTCCAGCGTTTCACACGGAATTCATACGGAATTCGCACGGAATTCGCACGAGAATCGCGCGGGGGATTTGGACGATGTGCAGCCACTACACCGCCCTGGAAAAAACCGAGCCGGTGGAGCGCTATTCTTTTGGATCAAAGAATTAGCGGACCGGCGCCACCGGCTCGCGGCGTGCCTCAGCGATCAGCCATGCCCGGCCGGCGCTGGAGCTTGCGCCTGTCGGTCAATTCCATCTTGGCGTACAACAGAGGCATGAACCACGCCTTCCCGCGGAAGAAAGGCACTGCCTTGGGTGGGCGGAAATCGAAGGGCGTCGTTCCGGCCGCCTGGTCGCCCAGCACTTGCCGGGCGGCCTTCAATCCCAGCCATCGGGCCCACACCACGCCGGAGCCACAGAATCCCGTGGCGTATACGCGGCCGTCCTGGCGGAACAGCCTTGGGACCATGTCGCGGTGCATGGCAACGTATCCATGCCAACTGTGCGACAGGGGCACGCCCGCAAGTTCAGGAAAGATGCGCGCGAGCTCCTCGCGCAGATGTTCGGTGGGCCAGGCGGCCTCCCCTTCCACCGTGCCATCCCGCCCGCCGAACAGGATCCGGCTACCGTCGGGAGAAGGACGGTAGTAGTAACTGAGCTCGCGACTGTCGCTGTACATCATGCGGGCCGCCATCAAGCGCTCCATGACCTCGCGCGGCAGAGTTTCGGTCGCGATGATGCGGCTGCGGATGGGAACGATGCGCCGGCGCAACCATGGGTCGAAGCCGTCCGTGTAGCCATTGGTGCAGACGATCAGGTGGCCCGCCTTGACGATGCCGCGGTCCGTGACGATGTCGAAGGCGCCCCCGCGATGGGCAATGCCGCGGACGGGGGTGCCGTCCTGCACCGACGCGCCCGCGGCCAATGCCACGCGCAACATGCCCGCATGCAGCTTGGCGGGGTGCAGGCCACCGATATCCATCCGTACGCTGCCGCCGGCATAGAAGTCCGTGCCGATATAGCGGTGCTGCTCGGCCCGCGGCACGGCGTAGGCCTCGATGCCCAGATCGCGCGACAATTGCTCCGCGTCGCGGGCGCCGGCGTCGTACTCCGCGGGACTCAGGGCGCCATTGAAGCGGCCGACCAGATGGTAGTCGCAGTCTATGCCTTCATCCTCGATGAATCGGCGCAGGTCGTCGCGGGCGGCCTTGCCCTCGGCCTGGATGGCGATTGCCCGCTCCATGCCAAAGTTGCGGACCAGCTGTGCATGCGATGGCCGTATGTTGCCGCTGGTAATGCCACCGTTGCGCGTGGACGCGCCTTCACCGGCGCGCTGGCGATCGAGCACCAGCACCGTGCGGCCGCCGCGCGCCAGGGTGATGGCGGCCGACAGGCCGGCATAACCGGCGCCGATGATGGCCGCATCTACCTGCGGCGGCAATTCCTGGCGCGGCATCGTCCGCAGCGGCGCTGCCTCCCACCAGTATGGATCAGGCTTCATGCGCTCATTCCTCGGGGCTGATAAGGGGTGGGCGCGATGGCATCGCAGCCAGGCGCCGGGCGGCCGCGCGCATCACGCCGCCGTCAACTTGTCTATGCCATACAAAGCATTCACCACCAGCAGCGAAAACAGCGCGATCAGCATCTGGATGGTGGATATGGCGGCGATCGATGGGTCGAACTGGTTCTGCATATAGCTCAGCATGACGACCGGCAGGGTGTTCGTGTCCGAGCTTCCGAAGAAAAAAGACAGCGGCAGGTTGTCCAGCGAAATCAGCACGGCAAACATCGCGCCTGCGAAGATGCCCGGGTTGATGGCCGGCAGCGTCACGTACAAGAACGTGTTCCAGCGCGATGCTCCCAGGACCGATGCGGCTTCTTCGGTGTCCGGAGGCACGGCGCGGTACACCGCCAGCACCGTTCGCGCCAGGTAAGGAATCGAGACGACCGTATGCGTGATGAGCAGCGAAACGAACGACACTCCCAGGCCGATGGCCGACAGCAGATATAGCAGGGAGAATCCAAGCACGATGGCGGGCACGGAAAGCGGCGACAGCAGGAACACCGATACCCAGTTCGCGGCCTTGGTCTGCGAACGTGCCGCCCACAATGCAGCGGGCACGCCCAGCAGAATACTAAGCAAGGCCGAGCCCAGCGCGATCTGGATGCTTACCTTGAGCGACTGCATGAAGGGTGCGTAATCGAAAACGTGCCGATACCACCGCAGGCTGAACCCCTGGATGGGAAAGGCAATGTAGTTCACGCTGGAGAACGATGCGTAGACCACTACCAGAATCGGCATGAACAGAAAAACCATGAAGATGCACGCATAGATGCCGAAGGCCGTGGTGGCGGCACTCAGGCGCTTGCGGCGGCGCGGCGCCTCGGAAGACCGTTCCATGGAAGTCATTCTTTGACTCCTTTCCTGCGCACATAACGCAGCTGAATGTACAGGGCCACGACCGAGCAGAGCAGCAGGATATTGCCCATGGCGGCCGCGAACGCTACGTCCTGGGTGAGCGTGAATTGCTGGTAGATCAGCAGCGACAGGGTCACGACCTTGCCGCTTCCCAGCAGGAGCTGCGTCAGGAAGCTGCCATTGGTAAGGACGAAGACCAGGATGCAGCCGGTCGCGATGCCATCCAGGCTAAGCGGCAGCGTGACGCGCAGGAAGGCCTGCAAGGGGCTGGCGCCGAGGATGCGCGCCGACTCTTCCAGCCGCGCATCCAGTCCTTTCAGTACCGCCGCGATGGACAACACCATGAAAGGTACGAGCACGTGCACGAGGCCTACATAAACCATCACTTCCGAATCCAGGATGCGCAACGGCCTCTCGATGGCGCCGAGTTCGACGAGCCAGTTGTTTATGAGGCCCTTGCGCGCGAAGAGCACCGTCCAGCCGAACGTTCGCATGATGATGGACGTCAGCAGGGGCGCGATCAGGCAGAACACGATGACCGGATTCCACCGGCCCGCGTGTCGAACCATGAAGTACGCGACGGGGTAGCCGAGTATCAGGCATGCCAGCGTGGTGATGATGGCAACCTTGAAGGTATTGAGCACGACGCCGAGGTAGTATCCGTCGGTCAGCAGCTTGGCATAGTTCGCGAAGGTAAAGCCGTCGGCGCCGGAGAAGCTGCGCATGACGCTGGCCAGCAGCGGGACGATGAAGAATCCTGCAAGAAATAGCAGCACGGGCAAAGCCCAGGCCGGGCCCAGGCGTCCCGCCTCGGGCAGTTTGCGGCGGCGGCGGCCGCGCGGGGCCTCGGAGAGCGCGGATTGACTGCTCATCATGCTTTCTGCGCCTATGCCGACAGGACGATGGAATACGCGGGATCGAAGCGTACGCCCAGCGAGCCCCCCGCCGGGACGCTGATGGGCGTCGCTTCGTAGACGTACACGGGCCGCTCCACACCCGCGACCTGCAGTTCGTAGGCGTAATAGCTGCCGCGAAATACCACGCCGCGCATCCGGGCCGGGATGCCCCCGCCAGCAGGGTCGATGCGCAGCCGCTCGGGCCGCAAGGCGATCCGCGCGGACTGCCCGTCCCTGAGGCCGTCGCGATCGGCGATGTCCAGCACGGCGGCCGAGTCGGCGATGCGCACCGATAACAGGCCGTTGCCGTTGCGGCCCGCGACCGTTACCGGAAAGATGTTTGCCGTGCCCAGGAACTCCGAGACGAATTCAGTGCGGGGACGCTCGTAGATGTCGATGGGCGTGCCTACCTGCACGATGCGACCTGTCGACATCACCGCGATGCGGTCGCTCATGGTCAGGGCTTCTTCCTGATCATGCGTAACGATGATCGCCGTGATGCCGAGCTTTTTCTGTATCTCGCGCAACTCGAACTGCATGCTTTCGCGCAGGCTCTTGTCGAGCGCGCCGAGTGGCTCATCGAGCAGCAGAACGGCAGGGTCCGTCACCAGCGAACGGGCCAGCGCCACGCGCTGTTGCTGGCCGCCGGACAACTGGTGGATACCGCGGTCGGCCATCTTTTCCAGTCTGACCATGCGAAGCATGTCCATGACGCGCCCGCCGATCTCGGGCGCCAGCCGCTTGCGCATCTTCAGGCCGAAGGCGACGTTCTCCGCCACCGTCATATGCGGGAACAGGCTGTAGTTCTGGAACACCATGCCCAGACCGCGCTTGTGCGTCGGAACGTCGGTTACGTCGCGGTCGCCGATATGGACGCTGCCGGTATCGGGAGAAGAAAAGCCGGCAATTATCCGCAAGGTAGTGGTCTTGCCGCAACCGGATGGGCCGAGCAAGGCCATCATCTCTCCCGGCTGGACTTCCAGGGACAGGGGAGACAAAGCCTGGACGGATCCGAAGCTCTTGCTGATCCGGTCTAGCCGTAGAGGAAGAGAGTGCCGCATGGTTCCTCGCTCAAATACTGGAAAGACAGGGCCGGCCGACGGGCAGGCCCGGCATTCACTGGCCGCCCGCGGGCGCCTCGTGCGCGCCTTCGATGCCGATGCGTTCGCGCAATTCCAGCCACCAGCCGTAGGATGGCGGCCATAGATTCCAGTCCGGGTCGGCGCCCAGCGCCTGCGCCGCGTGCAATCCCCAATGCGGGTCCATCAGGAACTCGCGCGCGACCGCGATGAGGTCGGCCTGGCCGGCCTGCAGGATGGCTTCGGCCTGCGGTCCATCCAGGATGACGCCGACAGCCATCGTCGGCACGCCGGTCTCGCGGCGTATCGCCTCCGCATGAGGCACCTGGAAGCCGCGGGTAAGCTTGCGGCGCCGCTTGGCGTAATCCATCAGCGAATTCTCGGCACGGATGCCGCCGGAGGAGCAGTCGATCAGGTCCACCCCTCGCTCGTGCAACGCGCGGGCAAGGACGAAGCTGTCCTCAATGGTCCAGCCATCGCTGCGCGTATCGAGATCCTTGCGCCAGTCCACGCAGGAGATGCGAAAGAAGATGGGCTTGCCGGCCGGCCAATTGCGGCGCAGCTCCTCGGCGATTTCCAGCACGATGCGCATACGGCCCTGGCGGTCGCCGCCGTATTCATCCTGCCGCAGATTGGCCACTGGCGACAGGAATGAATGCAGCAGATAGCCATGGGCGGCATGGATGTCGATGACGTCGAAGCCGGCCGCGTCGGCGCGCCGCGCGGCGGCGCCATACGCCCGCACCAGCGTGTTGATCTCCGCTACCGTCAGACCGCGCGGCCGATGCCAATGGTCCAGCGTCTTGCCCTCGCAGGAGCTCACAGGCTGCCAGGCGGGTTCGCCGCGCGCCGCCTCGCGTTCGCCCAAGGGGCCGAGACCTTCCCATGGGCGCTGGCGCGCCGATTTCGGACCGGCATGATGCAGCTGTGCGGCCGCCAGGACGCCCTGCGCATGCAGGAAATCCACGAGCCGCTTTTGCCCGGGAATGTGGTCGTCGGACCAGATGCCGAGGTCGCCGTAGGTGTTGCGGCCGACGGGATCGACGATCAGGCCCTCGGTCATGACCGTGCCGGCGCCGCCCACCGCGTACTTCGCCAAATGCTGGAAGTGCCAGTCATTGGCCATGCCGTCCGGCCTTGCCTTGTACATCTGCATCGGCGCCACGACGATGCGGTTGGGAAAGATGACGTCGCGCAGCCTGAACGGGCTGAACAGCAGGGTTTGGCGCGCGGGGGATTTCTCGTTCATGAAGATTCTCTCGGCACCGGGGCGATCCGCTACGCGGCCTCGCGCCGGGGAGCGGGAAGCTCCGGGAAGCGGGCGGCGATGGTGGCGTAAGCGTCGTGGACGTCGCTGCCGTCGTCCGCGCCCACCGGGGGCCGGTCGCCGATGGCCTTGAAGATCTGATGCTTGATGAAATAGCGCCACGACACAGGCAACCCGGCCAGGATGCCGGTCAGCGCGGCGTAGCGCGCGGCGGTCCACACGTTCTCGTAGGCCACGCGCGCCGCGCCATGGCCAAATAGCGGGTCGCCATTTTGCGCCTTGCGCTTCATCGAGGCGCGCAACGACTCCGTCGCGGCTTCGTCCACCGCCCGGCCCGCGATGACCACGCCATAGTCCTCATGGGCCCGCTCGACGGATACGAATCCGCGCAGGACATCCTGCAGCACCAGCGCGGGGGCACGCAGCAGTGGATCTCCATAGCCGCCGGCGCCCGGCCCCTGGATCAGGATGACGTCGCCGGGCTCGCACGGCACGACGTCGGTGGATCCGAGCTCGATCGCGCCGGGCGTGCCGGGGTTGCGCACGAAGCGGGATGCGCGGCCCGACTTGCCGCCGGCCAGGCCCCAGGCGGAGAAGCGGGAACGGTCGCGATTGCGCGCCGTCACCATGGACTGCGGTGCAAACAGCTGGAACTCCATCTCCAGGCCGGAGCCGCCGCGGTACAGGCCCGCGCCACCCGAATCGGGCACCAGCCCGTAGCGCCGGATGCGGATGGGCACTTCCGCCTCATTGACCTCTACCGGCGTATTCTTCAGGTAAGACATATTGGCGCCGCAAGCTTCGGCGCCGTCGTTCTTCGGCCCGCCGCCGGCGCCACCGCCGACCGGGCCGATGGACGCCATGATCGGGCGCCCGTCCCGCGTGGAGGTCTTCACGTTCATGATGGACAGGCCGCTGCCGGGCGAGGCCGGCATGCGGTCCGGCGCAACGCGGCAGAAGGCGCCGATGGTCGCGACCTGGGACAGATTGCACATCAGGCTGCGCATACCCACCGCGGCGGGCTTGATGGCATTCATGACGGTGCCTTCGGGCAGGATGGCACGCACGCCCCGCACGAGACCGGAATTCAGCATCACGGTAGGGTCCAGGCAATACAGGCTGTAGACCACGCCGACCATGACCAGACTATGCCGCTCGTTGCCCCCGGTCGGCATGTTGAGCGAGGAGACGAGCTGGGGGTCGCTGCCGGTGTAGTCGACGACCAGACTATCGCCCTGGATCTTCAGGGTCACGCAAACGCGCACCGGGTATCCCCCTGCCTGATCCTCATCCGCATAATCGGCGAATGTGTATTCGCCGTCGGGAAGATCGCGGATGATCGCCCGCCCCTGGGCTTCGGCATAGTCCAGGAGCTGCACCAGGCCGGAACGGAACACGTCCTTGCCGAAGCGCTCGATGATTTCATGGACCTTGCGTTCGCCGACGTTGACACAGGCGATCTGCGCGTTAAGGTCGCCCCAGTTCTGCTCCGGCAGGCGCACATTGGTCTCGATGAAGCGCAGCAGGTCGTCATTCAGTTTCCCGTCGCGCATGAGGCGGGTGGGCGGGATGCGGATGCCCTCCTGGTAAGCGTCGGTAAGGCTGCGCGACAACGAAGCCGGCACCGCGCCGCCCACGTCGGTGTTGTGCACATGGTTTCCGACAAAGCACATCAGCTCGCCCTCCCAGAACACCGGCTTCCACATGTGGAGGTCGGGCGCGTGCGTGGCGACGAAGCCCGCATACGGGTCGGACGTGACGCAGATGTCTCCTTCCCGATAGTCGAAGAGCTTGATGACGCCGCTGTAGTCCAGGCCGGTGTACCAGGTGGCGCCGAATGTTTTGGGCGACGCGACCGTCAAGCCTTCCGGCGTCAGTACCTGGCAGGAGAAGTCCTCGGTTTCCTTCACGAAGGTGGAGTATGCCGTGCGCATCAGGGTCCAACCCATGCTTTCGGCGGCGGCGGCGCAGTAGTTCGCCAGCACGCGCAGGGTCATGCTGCTGTTTTCGATGCTCATTGCCCGCTCCCATCGGTAATGCGCAGGTTGGCGAATTCGTCCACATCGACGCGGCTTCCGGGCGGGACGATGGTTGTGCAATCCTCCTGGCTGACGATGGCGGGGCCCGTGAAGCGCTGGCCGGGACGCAGGTCGCTTCGCCAGTACTGGGCGGTTTCGCGCAACGCGCCGTCCAGATACACGGGTATGGTTCCCTTGCTGACCGGATGGCCTCCTTGCAGGGGCAGGCGCGGGAATTCCGGCTTGACGGTCTTGCCGCTGACGATCAGGCGGATGCTGATGAGCTGCACCGCCGCTCCGGTGTCCGCATGACCATAGAGCCGCTCATGCTCGCGGTGGAAGGCGGCGACGATGGCGTCCATGTCACCCTGGCTTGCCGCGCGCGCGTCCAGCTTCGTATCGATCTCGAAGCTCTGCCCGCGATAGCGCATTTCCGCGGAATACACGAGATCGTGTTCGCCCCTGTAGCCCTGGCCGTCGCGCAGCCAGGCCAGGGCGCGCTGCTCCAGTCGCGCGAATTCGTCGACGATGCGAGGCCCCGCGGCGGGGGTCGCATCGACATATACGGTGGTAAGAAAGTCGTTCTTAACGTCGGCGATCAGGCCGCCCAGCGCCGACAGTACGCCCGGCGTGGTCGGCACGACGACTTCCTTCACGCGCAACGCGCGGGCGAGGAAGCAGGCCATCATCGGACCCGCGCCGCCAAAGGCCAGCATCGAGAAGTCACGCGGGTCGATGCCGAAGCGGGACACCAGCGCGGACGTGTCCGTATACATGCCTGAGATCGCGATATCGATAATGGCTTGCGCTGTCGCCTCGATGGTGCTGCCGAGCTTCCCGGCGAGTTCGCCCACCGCACGGCGCGACGCCTCCACATCCACCTTCACGGCGTTGTAGCCCAGATTCGAGTGGCCAATGGCGCCGATGGCGACAAAGGCGTCCGTGATAGTCGCGCGCGTGCCGCCGCGGCCGTAGCAGGCCGGGCCGGGAGTCGATCCGGCGCTTTCGGGACCCACACGCAGGACGTTCTGCCGGTCCACCCACGCAATAGAACCGCCGCCCTCGCCGATGGAGCTTACGGATACGGACGGGATGTATATCTGGAATTCGCCGATCAATTCGCCTACGCCGTACTGCGGCTCGCCATCGAGAATGACGGCTACGTCGGCGCTGGTACCGCCGATGTCCAGGCTCATGCAGCGATCTATGCCGGCCACCTTGGCGACATACGCCGCGCCGATCACGCCGGAGGCGGTACCCGACAGGATCATCTGCACGCATTCCTGCTTGCCCTGCTCGGCGGTCATGACGCCGCCATTCGATTTGGTCAGGCGCGGCTCTCCCTTCACGCCGGCATCGGCCAGCGCATTCTGCAGCGACGTCAGGTAGTGCGCGACCCGCGGCTGCACGTAGGCGCCGATCACGGTGGTGATGGTGCGTTCGTACTCGCGGATAATGGGCCACGTCTCGCTGGAGCAGAACACCGGCAGCCCCGGAGCGCGATCCTGCACGACTTTCTTGACCAGCAACTCATGGGCGGGGTTTCGATAAGCATGGAGCAGCGCGATGACGATGCCCTCGGCGCCCGCTTCACGGGCCGCGGCCACGGCGGCTGCCACGGCGCTCTCTTCCAGCGGTTCGAGTTCCTCGCCTGAAGCGTCCATGCGTCCCGGAATGCCGAATACCATGTCGCGGGTAATGAGCGGTTCCGGCCGCTTCGACAGCAGGTTGTACATGTCCGGGATCTTCAGCCGCCCCACCTCGAGGACATCGACGAATCCCTCCGTGGCGAACAAGGCCAGTTTCAGTCCCTTGCGCTGGATGACCGTATTGATGCCTACCGTGGTTCCGTGCGTGAAATAGGAAATGTCATGCGGCTTGATCCCATGGCGCTCTTCGGCCAGTTGGATGCCCGTCATGACTTCCGCGCCTGGCTGGTCCGGCCGGGAAAACGTCTTCAGGCTCTTCAGGGTTTGTGTTTCTTCATCAAACAACGCGAAGTCCGTGAACGAGCCGCCGATATCGACCCCTATCCGGTATGCCATCTTGAAGCTTCCTTTGGTTGCTTGACGGGCCTCAACGGCCGATCTGCTTGTTCCAGGCGTCGATCCACTGGTTCTGGCGCTTGCCGATCTCTTTGAAAGGCGGGATCACGATCTGGTCAAACTTGGTGATCTCGTGCTCGACCTTCGGGTCGAAACGCGCGTCCTTGTTCGCGACGCCATAACGGATCGAACTCGCGAAACAACCCTGGGATTCCTTGCTCAACGACACATTGGCGAACTGCAGCGCGAGGGGGCTGGCATTTTTCACGACCTGGATCCAGGTGATCCCCGTCACCGCCCCATCGGAAGGCACGACATAGCCATACTGCGGGTTGCCCTCATCGATAAAGGCCCAGGCCCGGCCGTCCCAGTACTGCGCGATGTCGACCTCGCCCGTCTTCAGGGCATTCAGGACCTGGTTGGGGTCGGTATAGAACTCCGCGCCGGCATCCTTCATCTGCTTGTACAGCTTCAGTCCGGGCTCGACGTTGTCGAGGCCGCCGCCATTCAGGCGCGCAACGTTCCAGAGGCCGAAGCTCAGCGTGCCGGGGTAATTGATGGAAGCGAGCGAGGCCACCCATTTTTTCTCCAGGGTGCCCTTGATAAAATCCGCCATCGATTTGGGCGGTTCCTTCACGGTCTGCTTGTTGTAAATAAAGCCCATGCCGCCGTAGTTGTGCGCCACGCCGTAGCCGCCGCCGATATCGGCGAATTGCGGCTGGAGATGCGCGATGTTGGGCACCGTATCGGGCGTGAGCTTTTGCGCGAGACCGCGGTCGACCACGTCGAAAGCGTTATCGGAAGGCATGTAGATCACGTCCAGCGGCGGCTTGTTGGGGCTGGCGGCAATCTGGTTCACCCATTGCACCGGCGCGCCCAGCACCACGTCGACGGTTTTGCCGGTCGCCTTCTGGAAAGGCTCGATCACGCACTGGCGTAAGCTCTTTTCCCATTGGCCGCCGAAAGCGCCCACAGTAAGATCGGCGGCCGCGGCCGCGCCTGAAATCGAGGCCAGCAAAGCGACCGCGAGGATGTTCCCGCTTGACTTCATGAGCTACCCCTTGCGTGTATATCGCTCGTTTGCGAGCGTTTGATATATTGAAATTAGTTGGGCAAAATTCACTGAGAAATGAAAATAGCAGGAAGGCAGGCAAACATATCGTGCTTCAGCGCCCCGCCGCGCCCGGCTGCCTCTCCAGCTTAAGCAACCCTTTGATATTGTGATAAATTTTACTTAGTCTCGTGTATTGCGCCGGCTTGGAAAACATCCTAAGCCAATCCAATTCGGACTAAAATTAGGGTTTTCACTGAAAATTTCAATGAAAATATTATGGAAGTTCGCATAACGGGTTCCACGACCGAGGCTCGCGGCGAGCCTGGCGATGCGCCGGCGTCCGGCGCACAAGGCGTAGGCGAGATTCTGCGGCGCTTGCGTATCGAGAAGGGCTGGACGTTGAAGCGGCTGGCCCAGGACTCCGGCGTGTCGGTGGGCATGATCAGCCAGATCGAGCGCGACATGGCCAATCCATCCGTGCGCGTGCTGACCGCGATCCGGCGTTCGCTCGGCGCGCCGCTGGAGGCGGTCTTCCGGGATGTAGCGCCCCCTCATGTAGACGATCCCGCCGAGCCGGATTTCGTGCGCCGGGCCAATGAGCGGCCGATCCTCGAACTCGGCACGCTGCGCAAGGAGCTGCTGACATCCAGCGGGCACCACAACCTGCAGATGATGGTCCTGCACATCGATCCGGGCGGCCATTCAGGCAAGACCGCGCTCAGCTACCCGGCGGAAAAGGGCGGCATGGTGCTGTCCGGCGAGTTGCTCCTGACGGTGGCCGGCAAGACGGCCCGCCTGCGCGAAGGCGACAGCTTCGTGTTCGACAGCGCGTTGGAGCACAGCTTCAGCAATCCCACGGACCGCATGGCCCGCGTGATGTGGATCATCAGCGCGGTGCAGCTGGACCGGCACCTTTGACGCACCGGCGCCGGCGTCGAACTGCCCGTGCCGCGGATGCCGGCATGAACGACGGTGAGCCACGCGCGGTGGCCCGTTCTTCCTCTGCCGGAGATGCCGGTGCCGCGGGCGGGGTTAACGGGATGCGTTCGTGACGGGGATGCTGATGAGGTGGATTATCGTCAGGCACAGGCCGATGGCCCGCGGCCAGCGCCTTCGGCGCACCCTGACGCGCCTGGCGACAGTGCAATAATTACGCTATCGCCTGGAGATAGCCTTGACCCGCCTGGATGACCCCCTACACGACCGTGAAGTCGGCAGCGCCGATTCCACCCTGGATACCACCCGCATCGACGATGTGCGCATCGGCGCGGTCCGGCCGCTGATATCTCCCGCCCTGCTGCTGGATGAACTGCCGGTTTCGCCGGCCATACAGGATCTGGTGGAACGCACTCGCGCTTCCATCGCCGACGTGCTGCATGCCCAGGATGATCGCCTGGTCGTTGTCGTGGGGCCCTGTTCCATCCATGACCACGATCAGGCGATGGACTACGCGCGGCTGCTGAAGACCGCCGCCGACGAACTGAGCGACGATCTGCTTATCGTCATGCGCGTGTATTTCGAAAAACCGCGCACGACGGTCGGCTGGAAGGGCTACATCAACGATCCGCGCCTGGATGGCAGCTATCGCATCAATGAAGGCCTGCGCCGCGCGCGCGAGCTGCTGCTGGATATTGCCGGCCTGGGACTGCCCACCGGAACGGAATTCCTGGACCTGCTGAGCCCGCAGTTCATCGCCGACCTGATCGCCTGGGGCGCCATCGGCGCGCGCACGACGGAAAGCCAAAGCCATCGCCAATTGTCCTCCGGCCTGAGCTGCCCCTTGGGCTTCAAGAACGGGACGGATGGCGGCGTACAGATCGCCGCCGACGCTATCGTGGCGGCACGCGCCAGCCATGCGTTCATGGGCATGACCAAAATGGGCATGGCGGCGATCTTCGAAACGCGCGGCAATGACGATACGCACGTGATCCTGCGCGGCGGCAAACAGGGAACCAATTACGACGCGGCCAGTATCGACGCCTGCTGCCAGATCCTGAAAAAAGCCGGCTTGCGCGAGCAGGTCATGGTGGATTGCTCTCACGCGAATTCGAACAAATCGCACAGCCGGCAGGTGGATGTGGCGCGCGACGTCGGCGGACAGATCGCCGCGGGCGACCGCCGCATCGTCGGCGTCATGATTGAAAGCCATCTGGAAGAAGGCCGCCAGGACCTGAAGCCCGGCGTGCCGCTGCGGCGCGGCGTTTCCATTACGGACGCCTGCCTGGGCTGGGGACAGACCGAACCGGTATTGCGCCAGTTGGCGCAATCGGTGCGGCAGCGCCGCGGCGCTGCCGCGCGCTGATCGCGGCGCCGCATCAGGTGACGGAGCGGCCGCGCGCGGGATCGCGGTCGCGGCGTCGCGCGGCGCATCCCGCCATGCCGCGCTGACAGTTTCCGTACAGCTACACCGGCGTATGCTGCCCGGCATCGGAACCCCGCCAGGAAACCGCCATGCTGACTCCCGCATCCGCCCGCATGCTCGCCGACTACAAACGGTGGGCCAATCGCGAAACCTTCGCCATCGTGATGGCGCTGCCGCCCGAGGAAATCTACAAGGACCGGGTGTCGCTGTTCAAGAACTTCGCCCGTTCGCTGAACCACACCTATGTGGTCGACGTGATCTGGCAGGCGCATATCGAAGGCCGGGACCACGGTATACCCGCTCTCAATGCGGTGACGCATCCGGGGATCGAAGACCTGTGGAAGGCGCAGCAGGAACTCGACGAGTGGTACATCGCCTGGGCGGCGACGCAGACGGACGACTCCTTGTCGCAGGAAAAAGAGTTCTCCTTGATAGGCGGAAATACGGGTCGCATGTCGCGCGGCGAAATGCTGATGCACGTGGTGAACCACAACAGCTATCACCGGGGTTTCGTGGCGGACCTGCTGACGCAGATGTCGGCGCCGCGCCCCAGCGTGGACCTGCCGGTCTACAAGCGCAAGCTGGCCGAGGGCGCCATACGCCCATAGCCGCCCCGGGACTGGAGCCCGGGCCGCGCCGGCGCGGCGCGGCGTAGTCCAGGAGCAAACGCGACCGGCACGGCGGCGCCGTGCGCCTGTCGCCGCCAGGAATAGACCCGAGCCACCGGACCGCCAGGTCCGGTTTTCATTCGGACGGACCTCCCGCGCGCGATCGAGCCACCCTCGATCCACCCAATTCAAGCCACCCAATTCATATATATGATTTGGTTGACATGCATGAAATTCGAAAATAAGATCATTGCCACGATCAACAGCGAGCGCGCAGCAGGATGCATCCGACCGCGCCGCCACCAGGAGGAGACTCATGATTCATGCCGTATTGCATGACGCCAAGGACACGGTAGCCGTGGCCGTGGTGGAAGGAATCACCGCGGGCACGGACCTGAATGCCTGGATCATGGATGAAGACAAGGTCATCCAGGTCAAGGCCCGGCAGGACATTCCCATCGGGCACAAGGTCGCGATGAAGGACATGAAGACGGGCGATACGGTCTTCAAGTACGGCGTCGACATCGGCAAGGTCGTGGCCGACATCCAGGCGGGCCAGCACGCGCACGTGCACAACATCAAGACCAAGCGCTGGTAAGAAGCCCCCGCCCCTATTCACGCCTGCCCAAGGACACACACATGGCTGTCATTTCCGCATCCACCACCTTCCGCGGCTATCGCCGCGACAACGGCCGCGTCGGCGTACGCAATCACGTGATCGTGCTGCCCGTGGACGACATATCCAACGCCGCCGCCGAGGCGGTGGCGAACAACATCAAGGGCACGATGGCCCTGCCCCACCCCTATGGCCGCCTGCAATTCGGCGAAGACCTGGAACTGCACTTTCGCACGCTGATCGGCACCGGCTGTAATCCCAATGTCGCCGCCGTCGTGGTCATCGGCATCGAGGAAGGCTGGACCAAGCGCGTCGTCGATGCGATCGCCAAGACAGGCAAGCCGGTGGCCGGCTTTTCCATCGAACTGCACGGCGACCATGACACCATCATGCGCGCCTCCAAGGCCGCCAAGGAATTCGTGCATTACGCGACATCGCTGCAGCGCACGGAATGCCCCATCAGCGATCTGTGGGTATCGACCAAATGCGGGGAGTCCGACACGACCTCCGGCTGCGGCGCCAATCCCACCGTGGGCAATGCCTTCGACAAGCTGTATCCGCTGGGAACCACGCTGGTATTCGGCGAGACGTCCGAGCTGACCGGCGGCGAACATATCGTGGCCGAGCGCTGTGCGAACGACAAGGTACGCGAACGCTTCATGTTCATGTTCGACCGCTACCAGGCCATGATCGATCGCTGGAAGACCAGCGACCTTTCCGAATCGCAGCCGACCAAGGGCAATATCGCCGGGGGACTGACGACCATCGAAGAAAAGGCCATGGGCAACATCCAGAAGATCGGCAAGAAATGCCGCGTCGACGGCGTGCTGGACAAGGCGGAAATACCCGATCACGCCGGCCTGTGGTTCATGGATTCTTCGTCCGCCGCGGCGGAGATGGTGACCTTGTGCGCGGCGTCGGGATACGCCGTCCACTTCTTCCCCACCGGACAGGGCAATGTGATCGGCAATCCCATACTGCCCGTCATCAAGATCTGCGCCAATCCGCGCACGGTGCGCACCATGTCAGAACACATCGACGTGGATACCTGCGGCCTGCTGCAACGCGAGATGGACCTGGACCAGGCCGGCGACAAGCTGCTGGAATGCATGATGGCCACCATCAACGGCCGCTGGACCGCGGCGGAAGCGCTGGGCCACCGCGAATTCGTGCTGACGCGGCTGTTCGAAAGCGCTTGAGGTCGGCCCAGCCGCCCCGCTCCGGGTGGCTGGGACGAACGCGGACGAGGTTCCAGTTCGGTACAGCAGTCCCTGCCGCCGGTGCGCAGCCACCGGCATTCCCGGCGCACCGGCCCGCAGATGGCCGGGCGCCAAGGCGCCACTCGCCGCGCAGGCGGGCGGCGCTCCCTACCGGAGGAGACATCATGAAACGCATATCCACGGATCTGCCGCTTTCGGCTGGCCGCCGCAGCACGCTCGGCGTGCTGGGCGCCGCCGGCCTGACGATGCTTGCGCCTATCTCCAAGGCGCTGGCGCAAGGCGACAAATGGCCTTCCAAGCCCATCAACTACGTGGTGCCCTTTCCACCCGGCGGCCTGACGGACGTGGCGGCGCGGCAGGTCGCCAAGGCGGTTTCGGCCGCGGAAGGCTGGAACGTGGTGGTGGAGAACAAGCCGGGCGGCAGCGCCAATATCGGCGCCGCCTTCGTTGCCCGCGCCGAGCCCGACGGCTGTACCTGGCTGGCAATGACCATGTCGCATGCCGCCAACGCGACCCTGTTCAAGGGCAAGACGGGATACGACCTGATGACGGACCTGGTGCCGGTCGCGGGGGTCGCATCGTCGCCCATGATGATCGTGGTCAATCCCAAGAGCGACATCAAGACGCTGGCCGACCTGACGAAAGCCGCCAAGGCGAAGCCGGGTTCGCTGTCGGCCGGCTCCAGCGGCAACGGCACGCCTCCGCACCTGACGCTGGCGTTGTACCAGCAGTTGACCGGCACCAGGCTGCTGCATGTGCCGTACAAGGGCGGCGCGCCTTCGCTGACGGACCTGATCGGCGGCCAGCTGGACGTCATCTTTTCCAACTATCCCGAATCGCTGGCGTACGTAAAAGGCGGCCAGCTGCGGGCCCTGGCGGTATCGACGAAGGAACGCAGCGCCGACTTGCCCAATGTGCCCACCGTGGCGGAGGCCGGACTGCCGGAGCTGATCGTCGAGAACTTCACCGGCGTGATGGTGCCCGCGCATACGGACCCCAAGCTGGTGGAACGCCTGGGCAAGGCGATCGAGAAACAGGTACGGCAGCCGGACATGCAGAAGACGCTGACCCAGCTGGGCTTCATTCCGCGGCCGCGCGGACCGGAAGAATTCAAACAATACCTGGCGGGCGAAGTCGCGCGCTGGGCCAAGACGATACAGGAAGCGAACATCCAGGTTGGATAATGGCCATCACGCGGTTGCCGGCGCATGGACGCCGGCGTTTCTTCCATCGTCATGTTGATTGTGAGCGAGGCTATGCACATCGTCATTTCCGAATTCATGGACACGCCAGCGGTGGACCTGCTGCGGCGCGACTTCGACGTCCGGTTCGAGCCGGACCTGGTGGACCGGCGCGCCGATCTGCTGCAGGCCCTGGCGGGCGCCGACGCGCTGATCGTCCGCAACCGCACTCGCGTGGACAAGGAGATGCTGGCGGCCGGCCGCGGCCTGAGGGCCGTGGGCAGGCTGGGCGTGGGCCTGGACAACATCGACGTGGCGGCATGCCGTGATCGCGGTATCCAGGTGCTGCCCGCGACCGGCGCCAACGCGCGCGCGGTCGCCGAGTACGTGGTGACCAGCGTCCTGGTGCTGATGCGCGGCGTGTACCACGATAGCGGGGCGGTGGCCCAAGGCGCCTGGCCGCGCGCGGCCATGTCCAACGGCCGCGAGGCCTGCGGGCGCACGCTGGGCATCGTCGGATTCGGCGGTATCGGCCGCCTGACGGCGCGGCTGGCGCGCGGCCTCGATATGCAGGTCGTCGCGCATGACCCGATGCTGGCCGATGATGATCCGGCCTGGCGCGAACACGGCGTCACGCCGATGTCGCTGGCCGACCTGCTGGCGCGGTCGGACGCCGTCACGCTGCACATTCCGCTGACCGAAGGCACGCGCAATCTGCTCGACGCGACACGTATCGCCGCGATGAAAGACGGCGCGGTGCTGATCAACACCGCGCGCGGCGGCATCGTCGACGAAGCCGCGCTGGCACGGGCCCTGCGCGACGGCAAGCTGGGGGGCGCGGCGGTGGACGTGTTCGCCGACGAACCGCTCCCGGCGGGCGGTCCGCTGGCCGATGCGCCCCGGCTGATACTGACGCCGCATGTGGCGGGGCTGAGCATGGAAGCCAACACGCGGGTTTCGGACATGGTGGCGCAGCGTGTGGCGGACGTATTGAAATCGGGAAACTGACATGGCGACTATGCAACTTGACGCGCTGTATGACCTGGCGGCCGCCGCGCTGGAAGGCGCGGGCGCGAACCCGCGCATGGCGGCGGATACCGCGCGCGCGCTGATCTATGCCGAAAGCCAGGGCATCGCGTCGCATGGCGTATCGCGCGTGCCCTTCTACGCGACGCACCTGCGCAACGGCCGCGCCGACGGCCAGGCCGTCGCCCGCATCGCCCGGGAACGCGGTGGCGCGGTGCTGGTGGACGCCGCCGACGGGCTGGCTTTTCCCGCCTGCGCGCTGGCCATCGAACAGGCCGTACGACGCGCCGGCGAACATGGCGTGAGCTTCGCCGGCGTCTGCAACAGCCATCATTTCGGCGTGGCGGCGTACCACCTGGACGCGGTGGCTCGGGCCGGCATGGTCGGCCTGGCCATGGGCAACTCGCCTTCGGCGATGCCGGCCTGGGGCGGCAAGCGCGCGCTGTTCGGCACCAATCCCATCGCGGCGGTCTTCCCGCGCCGCGATGCGCTGCCGCTGGTGATAGACCTGTCGCTATCGGAAGTCGCGCGCGGCAAACTGATGGTGGCGGCGCGCGAGGGCAAGGCAATTCCGCTGGGCTGGGCGCTGGATGCCGACGGCCAGCCCACCACCGATCCCAAGGCGGGCCTGGCGGGCAGCATGCTGCCCATGGGCGGCGCCAAGGGCGCCATGCTGGCCTTGATCGTCGAGCTGCTGGCCTGCGCGTTGACGGGCGCGCACTTCGGTTTCGAGGCCGATTCCTTTTTTACCGAACAGGGCAACCGGGCGCGCATCGGCCAGGCCTTCCTGGTCATCGACCCGGGCGCGCTGGCGGGCAGCGAGGTTTACCTGGAGCGCGTCGAGACGCTGGTATCGGCTATGCTCGAGGACGAAGGCGTGCGCCTGCCCGGGCAGCGCCGCGCCGGCCTGGAGCAAAAGGCGCGCATACAGGGCGTGAACGTGCCCGATGCCCTGCTGGCCGAAATGAAGGAGCTGGCGGGCCGGGCCTGAAACCGGAGACAGACATGGCGGAAGGCGGCAAGACCCGTATCGGCATTATCGGCGTGGGCCAGATGGGCCACGGCATCGCATTCAATATTGCCAAGGCCGGCTATCCGCTGGTATTCCTGGACCACCCCGGCAACCAGCCGGTGGACGACCTGCTGGCGCGCGGCGCCGCCAAGGCGGCCACCGCGGCCGACGTGGCGCGCCAGGTCGATATGGTCATCCTGTGCGTGACCGGCACGCCGGAGGTCGAGGACGTGCTGTTCAAGCCCGACGGCGTGCTGGCCGGCATGCGGGCGGGCACCGTGGTGATCGACTGCTCCACCGCCATCCCCTCCTCCACGCTGAAAGTGGCGCAGGCGGTGGAAAAGGCCGGCGGCCTGTTCCTGGACGCGCCCATGACGCGCACGCCCAAGGAAGCCGCCGAAGGCCGGCTGAACCTGATCGTGGGCGGCGATCCGGCGCTGTTCGAACGCTGCAAGCCGGTGCTCCAGGCCTATGCGGAGAACATCGTCCATGCCGGCCCGATCGGGTCGGGCCATCGCCTGAAGCTGCTGCATAACTATGTGTCGCTGGGATTTTCGGCGGTGCTGGCCGAGGCGGCGGCGTGCGCGCGGCTGGCGAATGTGGATTCCGCGGTACTGCTGGATATTCTGGCCAAGGGCGGCGGCGACGGCGTGGTGCTGGGCCGGCTGCGTCCTTACATCGAATCCGGCGATACGGCCAGCTTCCGCTTTTCCATCGCCAATGCGCTGAAGGACATGGGTTACTACACCACCATGGCGCAGGAAACCGGCGCGCCCCATGGTGCCGCCCAGGCCATACGCGACACCTATGCGCAGGCCAGCCAGGCCGGCATCGCGCAGGCGCCCGTGCCGGAGATCATCGATTATCTGGCCGGCCATCCGGACAAGCGCTGAGGCTTCAGCGCGGCGCCGTCGCCAGGTAGGCGAGCTCCGCCTCGTCGAAGCCGGCGGCTCGGCGAGCCTCCAGGTTGAAAGGCCCGCGCTGTCGCGGCGCGGCATAGCGCTCGGCCAGTTCGGCGTGCCAGGCGATGCTGTCCTTGCCATGCGCCGCGCATAGATACCGCCACCATCGGTTGCCGATGGCGACGTGGCCGATTTCCTCGCGCAGGATGATGTCCAGGATGGCGGCGCCGGCCCGGTCGCCGACGGCCAGCAGCTTGTCGCGTATCTGCGGCGATGCATCCAGGCCGCGCGCTTCCAGGATGCGCGGCACCAGCGTCAGGCGGGCCGCCAGATCGTCGCGGGTCTTCTCCGCCATTTCCCACAGCCCGTTGTGCGCGGGAAAATCGCCGTAGCCGTAGCCCAGCGTGGCCAGGTGCGCGTTCAGCAGCTGGAAATGGCTGGATTCCTCCTTGGCCACGCGCAGCCAATCGCGGTAGAAATCGGGCGGCATGCCGGCGAAGCGCCACACGATGTCCAGGGCCAGGTTGACCGCATTGAATTCGATATGCCCGATGGCATGGATCAACGCGGCCCTGCCGGCCGGCGTGCCGACGGGGCGGGGCTTGAGCTGGGCCGGCGCGACCAGTTCGGGCCGCGGCGGCCTGCCGGGCAGGTCCAGCGGGCACGACAGCAGCGCGGCGCAGTCCACGGGGGCGTCCAGCGCCATGGCATCCACGTGGCGGAGTTTCTGGTCCCAGGCGGGCAGCGCGAGCGCGTGCAGGGCCGCCGCGCGCAGCTCGCGCGGTCCGGGATTGGGGGATACGGCGTCGTTCATGGCGCTAGGGTAATGGAAAAGCGGTGCGGACATCTGCGGGCTGGCCGGCCGCAAGCGGCCGGTCGCGAGAAGCGATCGCACGCCGGACGGCGACGCGATCTGGCCGGCCCTGCCCTATACTGCACGGGCATCCACGCCTACCGCCATGACCGCCGACATCCGCCTGCAAGTCCTCGAATCACTCAGCGACGTGGAGCCGGCCCGGTGGGATGCCCTGGCGGGCGCACAGCCCTTCCTGCGCCATGCCTTCCTGAGCGCCCTGCACGAAACCGGCTGCGCGGCCCCCGACACCGGCTGGGCGCCCTTCTACCTGAGCCTGTGGCGCGGCGATACCCTGGCCGGCGCCATGCCGCTGTACGTCAAATCGCACTCCCGCGGCGAATACGTGTTCGACCAGCTCTGGGCTGACGCCTTCGCCCGCCACGGCCTGCGCTATTACCCCAAGCTGCTGTGTTCGGTACCGTTCACGCCGGTGACAGGACCGCGCCTGCTGGCCGCCTCGCACGCGGACCGCGTCGCGCTGGCGCGCGGCGCCATCGAACTGGCGGCCAGGCTCAAGCTTTCATCTCTGCACGTCCTGTTCCCCGCCGAACAGGATGCCGCCGCCCTGCGGGAAGCCGGCTACCTGATCCGCCAGGGTGTGCAATTCCACTGGCGCAACCAGGGCTACGACGATTTCGACGGTTTCCTGGCCTCGCTGAATCACGACAAACGCAAGAAACTGCGCCAGGATCGCAAACGCGTGGCCGCGGCCGGCATCGGCTTCCGCTGGCTGCGCGGCGGCGACATCGACGATGCCGCCCTGCGGTTTTTCCATGGCTGCTACCAGGAAACCTACCGCAACCACTGGTCCAGCCCGTACCTGAACCTGGAATTCTTCCAGCGCGTCCACCGCGCCCTGCCCGATGCCCTGGTCCTGATCGAGGCGCATCGCGACGGCGAGCCGATCGCCTGTGCGCTGAACATGACCGACGGCGCCGCCCTGTACGGCCGCCACTGGGGCACCCATACCTTCGTGCCGGGCCTGCATTTCGAGACCTGCTATGTGCAAGGAATCGAGTATTGCCTGGCCAACGGCATCGAGCGCTTCGAGGGTGGCGCCCAGGGTGAACACAAGATGGCGCGCGGCCTGCTGCCCGAGCCGACCTGCTCGGCGCACTGGATCGCCGACAACCGCTTCGCCGAAGCCATCGCCGACTTCCTGGACCGCGAAGGCGCCGCCATGGGCGACTATCGCGAGGAGCTGGCCGCCCATACGCCGTTCAAAAACAACGGCCAGGCCTGAAATGGCCCGTCTTCGGGCCTCAGGACCGCTGCTTGCTTGAAATTGCGCGTGGCTGCATCGTATTGTGTCGGCTTTGCCCATCACGACAAAATTCAAAAGTCCTGACAACAAAGGCGTATGGTCCGTATGAAGAACCAATCCTTGAAACGACGCATCTATGCGAGCTTCATCGCCATCCTGGCCGTGATGCTATTGATGGTGATCGTGGACTATACGCGCCTGCTGGCGGTGGACCGCGACGCACAGGGCATGGATCAGGATTCGCTCCCCGGGCTGCGATACGCCATCGACCTGCGCAATAACTGGCGCGATGCCTTCGAAGTCCTGCGCGAAGGCGTGAGCGACCAGATCGAGCAAGCCGGCGCGGATCGCTCCGCCGGCTTGCGCGCCGACGTCGCACACGCGCAGGCGCAGCTGGACGCCGCCATGCGGGGCTATGAATCCACGCCCTTCGTCGGGGATGACCGCACGGTCTACGACAACTTTCGCGCCAAGCTGGACAGCTATCGCAAGACCGAAGACCGCATCCTCACCGCCCTGCAGGCCGGCGACACCGCCGGCGCGCGCGGCATCCTGCGCGGACAGTTGCAGCCGGTATTCCGCGACGGCGTGGCGATCACCGACAGGATGCTGCTCGACAACCGCACGCGCAACGACGATGCCATCGATCACATCCTTTCCGCGCTGCGCCATGCGGAGGCCGTCATGCTGACCGGGCTGATACTGGCCCTCCTCGTAGCCATCGCGGCGGGCATCCTGTTGATGCGCGCCATCAACGGGCCGATGCGGGCCATCGTGTCGGTACTGGACGCCTTCGGCAAGGGCGACCTGACGAGCCGGCTGAACCTGGGCCGCCGCGACGAATTCGGCGCCATCGAGACCGGCTTCAATCGCATGGCCGACGAGCTGACCGACCTGGTCGGCAAGGCGCAGCGGTCCGCCATCCAGGTGGCGACGTCGGTCACGCAGATCGCGGCCACGTCCAAGGAACAGCAGGCCACGGCGTCGGAAGTCGCGGCCACCACCACCGAGATCGGCGCGACCTCGCGTGAAATCGCCGCCACGTCGCGCGATCTCGTGCGCACCATGAATGAAGTCTCCGGCGCGGCCGACCAGACGGCCAGCCTGGCCGACGAAGGCCACCACGACCTGGCGCGCATGGAAAACACGATGCGTACCGTGATGGACGCCGCCGGCTCGGTCAACGCGAAACTGGCTGTCCTGAACGAGAAGGCCGGCAATATCAATCAGGTCGTGACCACCATCAACAAGGTCGCGGACCAGACCAACCTGCTGTCGCTGAATGCCGCCATCGAAGCCGAGAAAGCCGGCGAGTATGGCCGCGGCTTCGCCGTGGTGGCTACCGAAATCCGCCGGCTGGCGGACCAGACCGCCGTCGCCACCTACGACATCGAGCAGATCGTCCGGGAGATCCAGTCCTCCGTGGCGGCGGGCGTCATGGGCATGGACAAGTTCTCCGAGGAAGTGCGGCGCGGCGTGACCGAGATGCAACAGGTCGGCGAACAGCTGGCCCAGATCATCCAGCACGTACAGACGCTGGCGCCGCGCGTGCAGATGGTGAACGAGGGCATGCAGGCGCAGGCGACCGGCGCCGAACAGATCAATCAGGCGCTGAGCCAGCTGGCCGACGCCACGCAGCAGACCGTGGAATCGCTGCGCCAGTCCAGCATCGCCATCGACGACCTGAATACGGTCGCGGGCGAGCTGCGCGGCAGCGTTACGCGGTTCAGGATGTGATGGCTGCCGCGACGGGCGCATCGGCCGATCTGGCGCGCGCCAACGCCGGCGCGCGGACCAGGCGGTTGTTCCTGCGCTTCGATATCGCCGGCGATCGCTACGTATTGGCCGCGTCGCGGATCGTGCGCATGCTGCCCTGGATGCCGCTGAAGGGCCTGCCCGCCGCGCCGGACTGGGCGGCCGGGGTGCTGCTATACGGCGATACGCCCGTACCGGTCATCGACATCAGCGCGCTGGCGACCGGCCGGCGGTCGGCGGCGCGGGCCAGCACGCGCATCGCCGTGGTGGAGTATCGTGCCGCGATGTCGATGTCGCCATCGGAACGTGACGCGGCGGCGCCGGCGCGGCTGCTGGGTCTGCTGCTGGAACACGCGACGCAGACCGTGCATTACGACGACAACGAGTTCGTGCCCTGTGGCCTGGACAATCCCGCCGCGCGCTATCTGGGTCCGGTGCGCGCGGACGATCAAGGGCTGGTGCAGCAGGTCGGTGTCGACGATCTCCTGCCGGCACAGGTCCGCGAGCGATTGTTCCAGGAAGTCCTGGAGTCCGCATCATGACGATGGAGGATTTCAGCGCCTTGCTCAAGCGGCGGATCGGACTGGATGCCGAATCCATCGGCATGGCCGCCGTCGAACGCGCGGTGCGTCAACGCGCCCAGGCCACCACCGGCGGCGACGCGGCGGCATATTGGCAGTTGCTGGCGGGCTCCGCCCGCGAGCAGCAGGAACTGATAGAAACCGTAGTGGTGCCGGAAACCTCGTTCTTCCGGCATGCCGAATCGATGGACACGCTGGCCGTGCTGGCACGCCAACGCGCCGCGCAGGGCGGCGCCTTGCGCATCCTCAGCCTGCCCTGTTCCAGCGGCGAAGAGCCCTACACCATTGCGATGGCGCTGCTCGACGCGGGCATCGATCCGCAGCGGTTCGCGGTGCTGGGCATGGACATCAGCGACCGCCTGGTGGCGCGCGCCGAACAAGGCATCTATGGCCGCAATGCCTTCAGGGGCGAAGCGCTGGACTACCGGGCCCGGCACTTTACCGAAACGCCGCAGGGCTATTCCGTGAGCCCGCGCGTACGCGCGCACGTGCGGTTCCAATCCGGCAACCTGCTGGACCCGGGCTTGCAGTTGCCGGCCGATGCCTACGACTTCGTGTTCTGCCGCAATCTGCTGATCTACTTCGACAATCCTACGCAGGAAGCCGCGGTTGGCGTGCTGCGGCGGCTGTGTCGCAGCGATGGCGTGATTTTCGTCGGGCCGGCCGAGGCCAGCCTGCTGACACGGCTGGGGCTGAAGCAGATCGATGCCGCCCGCGCTTTTGCATTCCGCAATACCGTGGAAGCCGTGCCGGCGGCGGACGTCCGGCGCGCGCCCATGGCGGCGGGCCGCGGGGCCGCGCCGGGCCGCCCCGTGCGGGCCGCCGCCTCGCCCGGCCGGCCGCGCCCCTCCGCGCCGGCGGCTCGATCCGCGCCCGCCCGTGATCGCGAGCCGCCGGCGGTGCCGCCGCGGCGTGGCGCCGCCATCGGCGCGTCGGCTTCGATGCAGAACATACAGACGCTGGCGGACGCCGGCAGGCTGGACGAGGCGCGCGCGGCGGCCGCCGCGCACATCGAGACGCACGGCGCATCCGCCGAGGCCTATTACCTGGTCGGCTTGCTGGCCGACGCCGCCAGCCAGCCGGCGGCCGCCGAGACGGCCTACCGCAAGACGCTGTACCTGGACCCGGGTCACCGGCAGGCCTTGCTGCATCTGGCCTCGCTGCTGGAAACGCGCGGCGACGTCGCGCCTGCCCGCCAGTTGAGAGCGCGCGCCGCGCGCCATGGGAACGGTTATGCATGATCGCGACTCCGCTCCGATCGACGATTGCTGGAACCGCATCGGCGTGCGCGGCGACCGCTCCTGTCCCCAGCTGGCAGAGTACGTCCATTGCCGGGAGTGCCCCGTGCATGAGGCGGCGGCGAAGACGCTGCTGTATCGCGCCCAGGCGGAGACGGGCGCAGTGGCGGCTGGCGCGCAGCATACCGGCACGGACACGACTTCCCTGCTGATCTTCCGCCTGCACGCGGAATGGCTGGCCCTGCCCGTGGCGGCGCTGGCCGAAGTCACGCCGCTACGCCCCATCCACAGCCTGCCGCGCCGCGCCGGCGTGGTCCTGGGCGTTTGCAATGTCCGCGGCCGGTTGGTCCCCTGCGTTTCCCTGGCCGCATTGCTGGACCTGGCGCCGCGCCAGGACACCACCGACGACAAAGCCACCCCGCGCATGCTGGTGCTGGCCACGCGCGGCGGCACCATCGTCACCCCGGTCGACGAGGTCGCCGGCATACAGCCCTACCCGCTGGCCGCTATCGGCCCCTTGCCCGACACGCTGGCCGGCGGGCATTATGCGGCCGGCGTGGTGCGCTACCGCGAGCGGCCCGTGGGCTTGCTCGACGGCGTCAGGCTCGCCCACGCCATCGAGGGGAAACTGGCATGAGTCCCAATTCCCTGCGCGACGCCTCGCTGCTGGACCTGTACAAGATGGAGGCCGACGTCCAGATACAGGTGCTGGATGCCGGATTGCTGGCGTTGGAGCGCGATCCCCTGGCCCAGGCCCATCTGGCCGCTTGCATGCGCGCGGCGCATTCGCTCAAGGGCGCGGCGCGCATCGTCGGCCTGGACGGGCCGGTGCGCGTCGCCCATGCGATGGAGGACCGCCTGGTCGAGGCGCAAAAGGGCCACGCGCCGCTCGATGCCGCCGCCATCGACATGCTGCTGCGCGGAACCGATCTGCTGCGTCATATGCCCACGGCGGACGGCCAGGCCGACGTCGCCGCCGCGCAGGCCTTCATCGATACGCTGGTAACGCCGACGGCCGGCGACAACACCGCGGAACCGTCCGCGCAAGCCGATACGGCTTCGGCGCTCGATTCCGCATCACCCACGGCCTCGCGGCTCTCCCAGGCGGAGGCGCCGGCAAGCCCGGCCGACACCGCGGATCCCGCGTCCGTCACTACCGCCCCGCCAGCGCCCGACCATGGCCCCGCCGCCCGCCCCGCGGCCCGCCAGGATGGCCAAATCAGCGAACGCGCATTGCGGGTGACGGCCCGTACGCTGGACGAACTGCTGGGTCTGTCCAGCGAAACCCTGGTCGAAGCGAACCGCCTGTCGCCCTTCGCGGCCTCGCTGCTGCCCCTCAAGCGCATGCAGGACGGGCTGGCCAAGGCGCTGGAATCGCTGCATCACACGGCAGCCGCGGGCGGCGTGGATCCCGCCGCCCTCGCCCCGCTGGAGCAGGCGCGCCAGCACGCCGCCGCCTGCCAGGACATGCTGGCGGACCGCATGGCGCAGGCCGATCAATTCGGCTGGCGCATCGGCGACCTGGGCCAGCGCCTGTACGACACCGCCTTGCAATGCCGCATGCGCCCCTTCGGCGACGCGGTCGCCGGCCTGCCGCGCATGGTGCGCGACCTGGCCCGCACACTGGGCAAGCAGGCCCGCCTGGAAATCGTCGGCACCGACACGCGCGTGGACCGCGACATCCTGGAAGGCCTGGACGCGCCGCTCACGCACCTGCTGCGCAATGCCGTCGACCACGGCATCGAAACGCCCGCCCAGCGCCGCGCGGCGGGCAAACCCGCGGAAGGCACCGTCACGCTGCAGGCCCGCCATAGCGCCGGCATGCTGGTGGTGGAAGTCTGGGACGACGGGCGCGGTATCGATGTCGCCGCCCTGCGCGAAGAAATCGTCCGCCGCGGCCTGGCCATACCGCAGACCGCGGACGCGCTCAGCGAAACCGAAACCCTGGCCTTTCTTTTCCTGCCCGGATTCACCACGCGCGCGGCGGTAACGGAGATCTCCGGCCGCGGCGTCGGCCTGGATGTGGTGCACGACATGGCGCGCCGCCTGCGCGGCACCGCACGCGTACTGCAGCGCCCCGGACAGGGCGCCCGCTTCACGCTGGAGCTGCCGCTATCGCTGTCCGTGGTACGCAGCCTGATCGTCGACATCGCCGGCGAGCGCTATGCCTTTCCCCTCGCTTACGTATCGCGCACGCTGCGCCTGCCGCGCGCCGCGATCGGGCAGCTGGAGGGCCGCCAGCACTTCACCCACGACGGCGCGCAGATCGGCCTGGTAGGCGCCAGCCAGGTGCTGCAATACGCGCGGCAGCCGGCGCTGGACGACCTGGTGCCCGTGGTGCTGCTGACGGATCAGCAGGGACGCCGCTACGGTGTGGCGGTGGACCGCTTCATCGCCGAACAGACCCTGGTCGTGCAGCCGCTCGATCCGCGTCTCGGCAAGCTTCAGGATATCCAGGCCGGCGCGGTAATGGAGGATGGCGCGCCCGTGCTGATCCTGGACGTCGAGGACATGCTGCGCACCATCGAAAAGCAGGCCGCCGGCGGCACCCTGCGACGCGTCGACGGCTCCGCCGCCACGCGCGCGCCGGAACGCCGCAAGCGCATCCTGGTGGTCGATGACTCCCTGACCGTGCGCGAGTTGGAACGCAAACTGCTAAGCAACCGTGGCTACGAGGTGGCGGTTGCCGTCGACGGCATGGACGGCTGGAACATGGCGCGTGCCCAGCATTTCGATCTGGTCGTCACCGACGTCGACATGCCGCGCATGGATGGCATAGAACTGGTTACGCTGATCCGCAAGGATCCGCGGTTGCAGGCCATGCACGTGATGGTGGTTTCCTACAAAGACCGGCCGGAAGACCGGCAGCGCGGCCTGGACGCCGGCGCCGACTACTACCTGGGGAAGAGCAGCTTTCACGACGACGCGCTGCTGGACGCCGTCGAAGACCTGATAGGACGGGCGGACGCGTGAAGATAGGCATTGTCAATGACAAACCGGCGGCGGTGGAGGTGCTCAGGCAGGTCCTGGCCACCGATCCCAACTTGCAGGTGGCATGGGTCGCCTTCGACGGCGCCGAGGCCGTGCAGCGCTGCGCGGCCTCGCGGCCGGACATCGTATTGATGGAACTGGCCATGCCCGTCATGGACGGCAGCGAAGCCACCCGCCGCATCATGGCGGACACCCCCTGCGCCATCATCATCGTCGCCACCGACGTCGACCACCATACGTCGCGCGTCTTCGACGCGATGGGCCATGGCGCGCTGGACGCCATCGAGATTCCGGCGCGGGATGCCCAGGACGCGCAAGCCGCGGCGGCGCCACTGCTGCGCAAGATCCGCAACGCGGGCTGGCTGATCGGCGCCTACGACCGCCAGCGGCCCGGCGCGCACGCGCCCGCGCCGGCGAGGCCGGCCACGCCGCCGCGCCAGCTCGTCGCCATAGGCGCGAGCGCGGGCGGCCCGCCTTCGCTGGCCCTGCTGCTGAAGGCGCTGCCGGCGGATTTCCCCGCCGGCATCGTCCTGGTACAGCATGTGGACGCGACCTTCGCCCAGGACATGGCGCGCTGGCTGGACGAACAGATCCAGATGCCGGTGCGCCTGGCGCTGCCGGGCGACGCCCCCGCGCCCGGCACCGTACTGCTGGCCGGCACCAACGACCACCTGGTGCTGCTGCGCGACGGCACATTGAACTACACCAGACATCCGGTGGAAGGGCTGTACCGCCCTTCCATCGACGTTTTCTTCAACAGCGTGGCGCGCCAATGGCGCGGCGACGCCGCAGGGGTACTATTGACCGGCATGGGACGGGACGGCGCGCTGGGGCTGAAAGCGATGCGCGACCACGGCTTCCTGACCATCGCCCAGGACCGCGCCACGAGCGCCGTCTACGGCATGCCCAAGGCGGCGGCCGAGCTGGGTGCCGCAATGGAAATCGTCCCGTTGCCCCGTATCGCGGAAAGCCTTGCCCGGCGCTTCGCGCGCAAGTCCGCCTGAAGCTCTAAGGAATACAAAATGGAACCTGTCATCGACTACGTGGCCGGGCTCGACAATAAACCGCAGAACGCGATGGTGCTGCTGGTGGACGACCAGGTCATGGTGGGCGAAGCCGTGCGCCGCGCGCTGGCCGACGAACCCAATATCGATTTCCACTTCTGTCCGGATGCGCAGGAAGCGCTGAACGTAGCGACGCAAACCCGGCCCACCGTGATTCTGCAGGACCTGGTGCTGCCCGGCGTGGACGGCCTGACGCTGGTGCGCGCCTACCGCGCCAATCCCGCCACCCGCGACATCCCCATCATCGTGCTGTCGTCCAAGGAAGATGCGGAGGTCAAAAGCGCGGCCTTCAGCGCGGGCGCCAACGATTATCTGGTCAAGCTCCCGGACACCATCGAACTGGTGGCGCGCATCCGCTATCACTCGCGCTCCTATCTGGCGATGCAGCAACGCGACGAAGCCTACCAGGCGCTGCGCCAGAGCCAGCAGCAACTGATGGAAATCAATCTGGAGCTGCGCCGCCTGACCAATTCCGACGGGCTGACGGGGCTGTCCAACCGGCGCTACTTCGACAGTTACCTGAGCGCGGAATGGAAGCGCGCCATGCGCGAACAGAGCGAGATCAGCATGTTGATGATCGACGTCGACCACTTCAAAAGCTACAACGACGCCTACGGCCACATGGCGGGCGACGAGGTGCTGAAGAAGGTGGCGCATACCATCGCCAGTTGCTGCGACCGGTCCACCGATCTATGCGCGCGTTTCGGCGGCGAGGAATTCACCGTGGTGCTGCCCGGCACGCCGCTGTCCGGCACCAGGCTGGTGGCGGAGAAAATCCGCCGCTCCATCGAGGGCCTGCATATTCCGCATCGCGATTCCGCCACGTCGGAATGGCTGACGGTCAGCGTGGGCATCGCCACGCTGGTGCCGGACAGGCCGGACCGCTATACGCAGATCATCGATGCGGCCGACCGCGGGCTGTACAACGCCAAGCGGCACGGACGCAATCGCGTGATGGCGCGCAACGACGAATAGGTCAGTCGTCCTCCGCGCCGAACCAGCCGGGATTGCGCGCGCGTATCGGCTCGAAGGACATCGTCAGCTCACGCAGATGTCTCGCCATGGCGGCCTGCGCGGCCGGCGCATCGCCGTCGCGCAGGGCCTGGTAGATGGCCTCGTGCTGTTCGATCAGGCGGTCCAGCGGCGAGACATCGCCCAGGCTCAGATAACGCACCCGGTCCATATTCGCCTTGATGTTTTCGATCGTCTGCCATACCGCGGGACAATCGGCCGCCCCGCCGATGGCCTGGTGAAAGGCGTCGTCCAGGTCCAGGAACGACGCCGTATCGTTGTCGCGCGCGGCGCGGCGCTGGCCGGCCAATAGCCCGGCCATGGCCGCCAGCTGCGGCGCGGTCACGCGTTGCGCCGCGCGGCCGGCAACCGCGACTTCCACGGCCTCGCGGATGAAACGGCCATCCTCCACCCGCTTGGGCGAAATCTTCATGACGAAGGTGCCGCGCTGCGGCAGCACCTGCACGAGGCCCGCCTCGCCCAGCTTGATGAAGGCTTCGCGCACCGGTTGCCGCGATACGCCCAGGCGTTCCGATACATCTTTTTCCGATAGCGGCGAGCCGGGCGGAAAAGTGCCCTTGACGATGGCTTCGCGCAGGATCCGGTAGATGCGCTGGTTCACCGGACCCGGCATATCGCCCGGCATCGGCAGCGCGGCCATACCATCGGCCGGCTTTCTGCGCGCTCCCCCCATGGGCCTGTCCTGTTTCATAAGCAAGGCCCGAGTATAGGGCTAACGATGCCCCCAATCCCGCAGGTCGGCGCCGCCGCGCCGTATCGGCGCGGTCTCCGGCAGCAGCCGCAGCGCCACCAGCGAGGCGACGCCCAGCACCAGCATATACACCGCCAGCCCCGCGTAATGGCCGCCGCTGGCCTGGATGATCTTCACCGCCACCAGGCCCAGGATGCCGCTGCCGATCAGCGAACCGATCTGCCATATCAATGCGATGCCGCTGCAGCGCACCCGCGTGGGAAACAGCTCCGGAAACATGGAGGCCTGCGGCGCGTAGCACAGCGCATGGCCGACCGACAGCACCAGGATCATGGCCAGATGCGTCAGCAGGCGGTCGCCGCTGTTCAGCATGAGGAAGAAGGGAATCACCATGACCACCTGAACCAGCGCACCCGCCATGTACACCGGACGGCGGCCATAACGATCCGCCAGCCAGCCGGCGACCGGAATGGTGAACAGCTCCACGCCCACCGCCAGCAGAATGCTCTGCAACAGCCAGGCGTCGTTCAGGTGATTGGCCTTGCCGTAGGCCAGCACGATGGTGCTGTACATGGCGAAGGCGCAGGCTTCCACCAGCTTGGCGAACACCCCCTTGGTGATGATGCCGGGAAAGGCGCGCAGGACCTCCACGACCGGCCGCGACTCCACCGCCTTGGTCTTGCGGATTTCATCGAACACCGGCGATTCGTCGATGCGCAGGCGCACGTACAGCCCTATCACCACCAGCACCAGGCTCAGCAGGAAGGGAATACGCCAGCCCCAGTCCAGCAATTGCGTTTCGCTGAGCGTGGACGTCAGCACGGCGAACAGGCCGGCTGGAATCAGGAAGCCCGCCGGCGCGCCCAGCTGCACCCAGCTGGCGTAGAAGCCGCGCCGCGCGCGTGGCGCGTACTCCGCCGTCATCAGCACCGCGCCCGCCTGTTCCCCGCCCACGCCGAAGCCTTGCAGGATGCGGATCAATACCAAGGCCAGCGGCGCCCAGAAGCCGATGCGTTCATAGGTCGGCATCAGCCCGATGACGAAGGTGCCCAGACCGACGATCAGGATGGTGATCACCAAGGCCTTCTTGCGGCCCAGCTTGTCGCCGAAGTGGCCGAACACGATGCCGCCGATCGGCCGCGCCAGAAAGCCGACCGCGTAGGTGGCGAAGGCCGCCACCGTGCCGACCATGGGATCCGAACTGGGAAAGAACAGCTTGCCGAAGAACAATACGGCGGCGGTCGCGTAGACGAAGAAATCGTAGTATTCGGCCGCCGTGCCTATGGTCGAGGCGACGGCGGCGCGCCGCAGCATGCCTTCCGGCGCCCGGCCATGGTCGGTAGGTCGGGCGTTGCTGGTGATGGTGCTCATGTCTGCTCCAGGTTCATTCTGTTTTTGGTACTACCGTATCCCTACCAGCTCCACAGCGTGCCGTCCTCCAGCCGCGCCACAGGCAGATAGGCCGGATCGTAGGGATATTTGGCGGCAAGCTTTTCATCGATGTCGACGCCCAGCCCCGGCGCTTCGCCGGGATGCATGGTGCCCTTGCCGAACTCCCAGGCATGGGGAAAGACCTCCAGCGCCTGCGCGGGATATCCCATGTATTCCTGCACGCCGAAATTCGGCACCCACAGGTCGAAATGCAGGGCGGCGCCCATGCACACCGGCGACAGATCCGAAGGCCCGTGGCAACCCGTGCGCACCTGGTATAGCGAAGCGAAGTCGGCGATACGGCGCATATGCGTAATGCCGCCCGCATGCGTCAGCGTGGCGCGGATGTAGTCGATCAATTGTTCTTCGATCAGCTGCTTGCAGTCCCAGATGCTGTTGAAGACCTCGCCCACCGCGACGGGCGTGACCGTATGGCGGCGGATCAGGCGGAAGGCCTCCTGGTTTTCCGCGGGCGTCGGATCTTCCATCCAGAACAGCCGGTAAGGCTCCACCGATTTGCCCAGGCGCGCTGCCTCGATCGGCGTCAGGCGGTGGTGCACGTCGTGCAGCAGATGCGTATCGAAGCCGAAGCGCGCGCGCACCGCTTCGAACAGGCGGGGAATGAAATCCAGGTATTTCTCGCTGGACCAGGATTGTTCCTCGGGCCAGCCCTTGGTGGCGGGCTCGTAGGCGCCGCCATGCTTGGTGACGCCGTAGACCGACTTCATGCCGGGCACCCCGCACTGGATGCGTATGGCCTGGTAGCCCAGGTCGACGTGTTCGGCGTACTTGTCCAGCGCTTCTTCCAGGTCGCGGCCGGTGGCATGGCCGTAGACCATGACGCGATCGCGCGATGCGCCGCCCAGCAACTGGTACAGCGGCATGCCGGCCATCTTGGCCTTGATATCCCACAACGCCATATCCACCGCGGCGATGGCCGACATGGTCACCGGCCCGCGACGCCAATAGGCGCCCTTGTAGAGGTATTGCCAGGTATCTTCGATATTGCGCGGATCGCGGCCGATCAGCACCGGGCACACGTGGTCCTTCAGGTACGAGGCCACGGCCAGTTCGCGGCCGTTCAGCGTGGCGTCGCCCACCCCATGCACACCCTGGTCGGTGACCAGCTTCAGGGTGACGAAATTGCGGCCGGGGCAGGTGACGATGACCTCGGCGTGGGTGATTTTCATATCGGCTCCGGCTTGCTGATCCAGGCCTTGGATACTACCATACCAGTTATGAACATACAGCTTCCCCGTTTGGCGCCCGCGCGTCTGCCGGCGCTGGCCGCGCATCTGTCGCCCCTGCCCTGGACCGAACCCCGCGTCGGCATCGTGCACCTGGGCCTGGGCAATTTCCACCGTGCCCACCAGGCCGTGTACACCGAGGACGCCATGCTGGCCGCCGGTGGCGACTGGGGCATCTGCGGCGTATCGCTGCGGCGTCCCGACACCCGCGATGCCCTGGCGCCGCAGGGCGGCCTGTACAGCGTACTGATACGCGACGCGAACGGCCAACGCGTGCGGGTGGTGCGCGCGCTGCGGCGGGTACTGGTGGCCACGGAGGAGCCGGACGCGGTACTGGCGGCCCTGCGGGATCCGCACGTCCGTATCGTCACGTTGACGGTCACGGAGAAAGGCTATTGCCTGGATCCGCGGACCGGCGGCCTGGACTTCGCGCATCCGCTGATCGCCCGCGACCTGCGCGACCCCGATCATCCGCAAAGCGTGCCGGGCTATCTGGTGGCGGGCCTGCGGACGCGCCGCGACAATCCCTATACGGTGCTGTCCTGCGATAACCTCGCGCACAACGGCGCGGCCCTGCGCCGCGTGGTGCTGGACTACGCCCGCGCGCTGGACGCCGGCCTGGCGGACTGGATCGAAGACGGCGTGGCCTTCCCGTCGACCATGGTGGACCGCATCGTGCCGGCCACCACGGATGCCGACCGGCAGGCCGCCGCCGCGGCGCTGGGCTGCGTGGATGCCTGGCCCGTGCCGGCGGAAAGCTTCCGGCAATGGGTGATCGAGGATCGCTTTCCGGCCGGCCGGCCCGCGTGGGAACAGGCCGGCGCATTGCTGGTCGACGACGTCACGCCGTACGAGACCGCCAAGCTGCGCATGCTGAACGGCGTCCATTCGACGCTGGCCTACCTGGCGCTGCTGGCCGGTATCAAGACCGTCGACCAGGCCGTCGCGCAGGCCGACCTGCATGCGCTGCTACACCGGATGATGAGCGAGGACATCGCGCCGACGCTGACGGTGCCGGCGGATTTCGATCGCGCGCGCTACCGCGACGATCTGCTGGCTCGCTTCGCCAATCCCACGCTGAAGCACCGCTGCATACAGATCGCGATGGACGGCAGCCAGAAACTGCCGCCGCGCCTGCTGGGCACGGTGGCCGATCGGCTGCGGGCTGGCCATGCCGTGGATCGCCTGGCGCTGGGCATCGCGGCGTGGATGCGCTTTCTGGCGGGACGCTCCGAAAGCGGCGCGGCGCTGGAGCTGAACGATCCGATGGCGGAGCGGTTGCGGGCGCTGGCGGCGCCAGAAGCGCCAGGCGTTGTGGACCGGCTGCTGGCGGTGACGGAGATCTTTCCGCCGGAACTGGCCGCGGATGCGCGCTTCACCGGCACCGTGCGGCGCGCCTACGATGCGCTGGCGCGCGACGGCGCGCTGGCCACGGCGCGGCGCTACGCGGCGTTGTAGCCGGCCGCGCCGCGCGGGTTGCCGCCTTGCGGGCAAGCGCTATAGAAAACGATCCAGCAGCTTGCGGCTGGGCTTGTCCAGCGCGCGCAGATCGCCGATCAGGTAATGGATCCCGTGGCTGTCGGCCACCAGCAGGGCGTGACCGCTCAGCCGCCGTATGTCTTCCTCGCCACGCAGCACGAAGGCCGTGGCGCCACGATCGGTCTGCACGTTCCAGGTACACGGCGTCGCATAGCCCGATACGCTGACAATGCGCTGGATGCGCGGCATGAATTCGCGCGCGCTCAACGCTTCCTGCAGCAGCGTGCGCATCGCGTGCGGCAGGTCATCCACGCGGTCGATCCAGACCACTTCATGGCCGGACGGATCCACCAGCGAACATCCGCCTTCCGGCGCCGAAATGGGAAAAGCGCGCACCGGCACCACGCCGTCGATAGTGCGGCCGTCGGCGCCCAGGTACACCAGCCTGCCATGGGCATCGCGGCGCAGCTGGAAATCAGGTCTCGGCGACGAGATCATCATCGTCATCCTCCTCGCTGGAACGGGCCTCGGCGTCCGCTTCGGCCTGGCGCGCCTGCGCCTGGTACAAGGCGTGATACGCGCCGCCCGCGGCCATCAGCTGTTCGTGGTTGCCCTGCTCGACGATGCGGCCGCGATCCAGCACCACCAGCCGGTCCGCCTTGCGCAGCGTACTGAGCCTGTGCGCGATGGCGATGGTGGTACGGCCGCGCACCAGATTGTCCAGCGCCTTCTGGATTTCCTTTTCCGTGGCGGTATCCACCGAGGACGTCGCTTCATCCAGGATCAGGATGCGCGGGTCGATCAGCAGCGCCCGCGCAATGGAAATACGCTGCCGCTCGCCGCCGGACAGCGCCTGGCCGCGCTCGCCCACCAGTGAATCGTAGCCATGCGGCAGCCGCAGGATGAACTCGTGCGCATGCGCCGCGCGCGCCGCCGCGACGATCTCCTCGCGCGTGGCCTCCGGCTTGCCGTAGGCGATGTTCTCCGCGATCGTGCCGAAGAACAGAAAAGGCTCCTGCAGCACCAGGCCGATGTTGCGCCGGTACTGCGCGATGCCCATGGTGCGGATGTCGATGCCGTCCACCAGGATGGCGCCTTCCGTCACGTCGTAAAAGCGGCAGATGAGATTGATCAGCGTGCTCTTGCCCGAGCCGCTGTGCCCCACCAGGCCCACCATGATGCCGGGCTCGATGGACAGGTTCAGGCCATGCATTACCGACCGGTTGCCATAGCGGAAGCCGACGTCGCGCAGGTCGATGCGGCCGCGCACGCGGCCGACCTGCACCGGGTTGCGCGGCTCGGGCACGCTGGACACATGATCCAGGATGTCGAAAATGCGCTTGGCGCCGGCGGCGGCTTTCTGGGTCGCCGACACGATGCGGCTCATCGAGTCCAGGCGGGTATAGAAACGGCCGATGTAGGCCAGGAAAGCGGCCAGCACGCCCACCGTGATCTCGTGCCGCGATACCTGCCAGATGCCGTATATCCACACGACCAGCAGGCCGATTTCGGTCAGCAGCGTCACGGTGGGAGAAAACAGCGCCCACACCGTATTGACGCGATCGTTGACGTCCAGGTTGCGCTGGTTGGCGTCGCGAAAGCGGCGCACCTCGCGCTTTTCCTGGGCGAAGGCCTTGACCACGCGTATGCCCGGAATGGTGTCGGCCAGCACGTTCGTGATCTCCGACCACACCCGGTCGACCTTTTCGAAGCCGTGGCGCAGACGGTCGCGCACCGCATGGATCATCCAGCCGATGAACGGCAGCGGGACCAGCGTGACCAGGGCCAGCCAGGGATTGATCGAGATCAGGATGACCGCGGTCATCACGATCATCAGCACGTCCGTGGCGAAATCCAGCAGATGCAGCGACAGGAAGACGCAGATGCGGTCGGTTTCGCTGCCGATGCGGGCAATCAGGTCGCCGGTACGCTTGCCGCCGAAATACGCCAGCGACAGGTGATGCAGATGCTCGTAGGTCGTAGTGCGCAGGTCCGCGCCTATGCGTTCGCTGACCCAGGCCAGGATGTACGTGCGTCCCCAGCCCAGGCCCCAGGCCAGCACGGCCGAGGCGAATAGCCCGGACAGGTACATCACCACCCTGCTGTCGTCGATGGGCGCGCCGTTCTGGAAGGGAATCAGCACCTCGTCCATCAGGGGCATGGTCAGGTAGGGCGGCACCAGCGTGGCGGCCGTGGCCAGCAGCGTCAGCACGAAGCCGATGAACAGCGGCACCTGGTAGGGCACGGCGAAGCGCCACAGCCGCAGCAGCGCCCAGGTGGACGGCGGTTCCGGCGTGGGCGGATTGCAGACCGGACAGATATCCTGCTCTGCCGTAAGCGGCTCCAGGCAGGTGGCGCAGACACGATCGGCCACCTCGCCCGCATCGCGCAGGCCGCGCAGCACGTCGTGCTGTCGCGCATAGGCGTCGCGCAGCCGCAGGGCGGCCGGATTGCGGCCCAGGGTGTATCGCCAGACCGCCAGGCGCGCCTCGGGACCCTGCAATTCCAGCATTCCGGCGCCGGCGTGGTCGGAAACCGTCATGGATTCCGTCTCGTCATAGGACCAGCGCCGCCATTGCGGATCGCCCGGCTCGCGGGCGACCACGGCCCGGTCGGTCAGGAAAACCATGCCGGTACGGAACTTCAACGCCCCATCCAGGTCTAGCGGCAACCAGGCGAGCAAGGTTTCACCCTCGCCCAGCTGGGCGACCATGTCGGCGTGCCAGTCTGCTGGCAGGGCGGCTCCTTCCGGGACGAAGTCTAAAACGGGTTTCTTCATGGAAAACGTATTCACAGCCGCGGCGGAACCAGCAGGCCGGGACCCCGATTTCGGCGCGAAGCTGAAAACGTGTTCCTTCCTTGCAACACAACAGACCTCATGGATAGAATCCGCGTCGCCGCCCGCTTACCGATATTTCTATAATCGGCGGCATACACAGAGCATCCTGGCACTGACGACACGCGCACCGTACTCCTACACGGCATAACCCACCAACCGTACGAAGCCCAGGAATTTCTTCCGTTCGCCATCGGAATTTTCGGCAAATTAGAACATGAAAAAGAAAGACATTGAATTTCTCGATGTCGTGGCTTTGCGCGGCCCGAACATCTGGACCTACCGCCCTGTCCTGGAAGCCTGGGTCGACATCGGCGAACTGGAAGACTACCCGTCCAATACGATCCCGGGTTTCTACGAACGCCTGTCGACGTGGCTGCCCACGCTGATCGAGCATCGCTGCAGTCCTGGCGTGCGCGGCGGATTCCTGCAGCGCCTGCGCGAAGGCACCTGGCCGGCGCACATCCTGGAACACGTCACGCTGGAACTGCAGAACCTGGCCGGCCTGCCGGGCGGCTTCGGCAAGGCCCGCGAAACCGCCACCCGCGGCATCTACAAGGTCATCGTGCGTGCCTGGCAGGAAGACGTGACGCGCGCGGCGCTGGCCGCGGCCCGCGACCTGGTGATGGCGGCCATGGAAGACCGCCCATTCGACGTGGAAGCCACCGTCGACAGCCTGCGGCGCATGGTGGACCGCCATTGCCTGGGTCCCAGCACCGCGTGCATCGTCGACGCCGCGGACGACCGCGACATCCCGTTCATACGCCTGTTCGAAGGCAACCTGGTGCAGATGGGCTACGGCGCGCGCCAGCGCCGCATCTGGACGGCGGAAACGGACCGTACCAGCGCCATCGCCGAAGGCATTTCGCGCGACAAGGACCTGACCAAGCGCCTGCTGGCCGAATGCGGGGTGCCGGTCCCGGAAGGCCGCCTGGTGGAATCGCAGGAAGCCGCCTGGGAAGCCGCGCAGGACATCGGCCTGCCGGTGGTCGTCAAGCCATACGACGGCAATCATGGCCGCGGCGTCTTTACCAACCTGAACAGCTATGAAGAGGTCAAGGCCGCCTATGCGGTGGCCGAACAGGAAGGCAGCGGCGTGCTGGTCGAACGCTTCGTGACCGGCAACGAGCACCGCCTGCTGGTGGTGGGCGACCGCATGGTGGCGGCCGCGCGCGGCGAACCGGCCTGGATCGTCGGCGACGGCGTGCATACCGTCGAAGCGCTGATCGAACTGCAGATCAATACCGACCCGCGGCGCGGCAGCGGCGAAGACTGCCCGCTGAACACGGTCAGGCTGGACTCGGCCGCGCGCCTGGAAATCGCCCGCCAGGGCCTGGCCGCGGACAGCGTGCCGCCGGCGGGGCAGGAAGTGCTTATCCAGCGCAATGGCAACGTCGCCTTCGACGTCACCGACCTGGTCCATCCCGAGGTCGCCCATGCGGTCACGCTGGCCGCGCGCATCGTCGGCCTGGATGTGGCCGGCGTGGACCTGGTGGCCGAGGACATCTCGCGGCCGCTGGAGGAACAGCGCGGCGCCATCGTCGAAGTCAACGCCGGGCCCGGCCTGCTCATGCATCTGAAGCCGGCCGACGGCCAGCCGCGGCCCGTGGGCCAGGCCATCATCGACCACCTGTTCCCGGATGGCGACGACGGCCGCATTCCGGTCGTCGGCGTCACCGGCACCAACGGCAAGACCGTGGTCGCGCGACTGACGGCGCGCATGCTGCAGCTGGCCGGCAAATATGTGGGCCTGGCCTGCAGCGAAGGCCTGTACTTCAATCAGCGCCAGGTGGAAAAAGGCGATCGCGGCGATTGGGCCACCGGCCGCCGGGTCCTGATGAACCGGTCGGTCGATGCGGCGGTGATCGAGAACAGCACCAGCGTGATCCTGCGCCAGGGCCTGGCCTACGACCGCTGCCAGGTGGGCATCATCACCAATCTCGACGACGGCGACCACGTCGGCGAGCACGATATCCGCGACCTGGAAGGCATGTACAACGTCTTGCGCACGCAAGTGGACGTGGTGCTGCCCACCGGCACGGCGGTGCTGAATGCCCGCGACGAGCGCGTCGTCGAAATGGCCAACCTGTGCGACGGCGACGTGGTGTTCTTCGGCCTGGATCCCAGGCTGCCCGCCATCGCCTCCCACGTGGCGCTGGGCAAGCGCGCGGTCTATGTACGCGACGGCCACGTCGTGCTGGCCGAAGGCGCCAGCGAACAACGCGTCAGCGAACTGGCGTCCATCCCCCTGACGGTCGGCGGACGCATCGACTTCCAGGTGGAGAACGTGCTGGCCGCGGTGGGCGCGGCCTGGGCGCTGGGCGTGCCGGCGCACATCATCCGCGTGGCCATCGAAACCTTCGACATCGACCGCGCCGATGCGCCGTGGCAGTTCACCGTGGTCCAACGCAAGGATGCCACCGTGGTGGTGGACGGCGCCCACAACGCGTCCGCCCTGCGCGCGCTGATCGCCGCGGCGGACCATTTCCCGGCGAGCCGGCGGCGGATCGTCTACGGCGCGGGCAAGGACCGCCGCGACCAGGACCTGCTGGACCAGGGCGTCCTGCTGGGCAGCGCCTTCGATGAGGTCGTCCTGTACGACGACGCCACCGTGCCGTCGAAGCGGCCGGCGGGCCAGGCGCGCGCCCTGTTGCGCGATGGCGCGCGGCAAGGCGGCCGCGCCGCTGCCATCGTCGAGCAGCCGGATCACGCCACGGCGATGCGCGAGGTCCTGGACAGTGTCCGTCCGGGCGATTTCGTCATCTTGCAATGCGACGAAGGCAGTGCCGAGCCTTCGCTGAATTTGTTGCGCCACTGGATCCAACAGAACTGACGACCAGGCCGGCGCCATCCCGACGCGCCGGCCGACAGGAAACCGCATGCAAGTCTCCCGCATACGCGCACTGCGCGGCCCCAATCTGTGGAGCCGCAACACCGCCATCGAAGCCATCGTCGCCTGTGACGACCAGGAATGTTCGATAGACCGGCTGCCGTCGATCGAGCCGCGCCTGCGCGCGCGCTTCCCGCAGATGGGCCTGCTGCGTCCCGAAGGCTACGCGGGCACCGTATCGATGGCGCACGTGCTGGAACAGGTGGCACTGCTGTTGCAGGCGCATGCCGGCTGCCCGGTGACCTTCAGCCGTACCTCCGCCACGATAGAGCCCGGCGTCTTCCAGGTTGTCGTCGAATACAGCGAGGAAGAGGTCGGCCGGCTGGCCTTCGAACTGGCGGAAAAACTCTGCGTCGCCGCGCGCGAGGACACGCCCTTCGACCTGGCCGACGCCTTGCACCGCCTGCGCGAACTGGACGAAGACATCCGCCTGGGACCGAGCACGGGCTCCATCGTGCATGCCGCGGTCGTGCGCAACATCCCCTATCGCCGGCTGACCCAAGGCAGCATGGTGCAGTTCGGCTGGGGCTCGCGCCAACGCCGCATCCAGGCCGCCGAAACCGACCGCACGAACGCGATCTCCGAAGCCATCGCGCAGGACAAGGACCTGACCAAAATGCTGCTGGCGGCCGCCGGCGTGCCGGTGCCGCTGGGCCGCACCGCATCCAGCGCCGAAGACGCCTGGGCCGCCGCGCGGGAACTGGGCGGCCCGGTGGTGGTCAAGCCGCGCGACGGCAGCCAGGGCCGCGGCGTCGCGGTCAACATCGAAACGCAGGAGCGCATCACGGCCGCCTATGCCGCCGCCGCTGAAATCAGCGACGACGTCATCGTCGAGCGCTACATTCCCGGCCACGATTTCCGCCTGCTGGTGGTGGGCGATACGCTGGTGGCGGCCGCGCGCCGCGATCCGCCGCAGGTATCCGGCGACGGCGTGCATACCGTGCGCGAACTGATCGACCAGGTCAACCAGGACCCCCTGCGCGGCGACGGCCATGCGACCTCGCTGACCAAGATACGCATCGACGACATCGCCATCGCCACGCTGGCCAAGCAGGGCTACGACGTGGATTCCGTGCCGCCCCCCGGCGCGCGCGTGGTCCTGCGCAACAACGCCAACCTGAGCACCGGCGGCTCGGCCACCGACGTGACCGATGAGGTCCATCCCGAACTGGCCGCGCGCGCCGTGACGGCGGCCCGCATGATCGGCCTGGATCTGTGCGGCGTCGACGTGGTCGCGGAAACCATGCATCTGCCGCTGGAAGAACAGCGCGGCGCCATCGTCGAAATCAATGCCGCGCCCGGCCTGCGCATGCATTTGACGCCGTCCTTCGGCAAGGGCCGCGCGGTGGGCGAAGCCATCATCGCGAATATGTTCGCCGATGGCGAGGACGGGCGCATACCCGTGGTGGCGGTGGCCGGCACCAACGGCAAGACCACCACCGTGCGCCTGACCGCGCACCTGATCGGGCAGGACGGCACGCGGGTCGGCATGACGAACTCCGACGGCGTCTATATCGGCCAACGCCGCATCGATACCGGCGATTGCAGCGGTCCGCGCAGCGCGCGCAGCGTGCTGGCGCATCCGGACGTCGATGCCGCGGTGCTGGAAACCGCGCGCGGCGGCATCCTGCGCGAAGGCCTGGCCTTCGATCGCTGCAACGTCGCCGTGGTCACCAATATCGGCATGGGCGACCACCTGGGCCTGGGCTACATCAGCACGGTGGAAGACCTGGCGGTGGTCAAGCGCGTCATCGTGCAATACGTCCAGCCCAACGGCTATGCCGTGCTGAACGCCGCCGACCCCATCGTCGCGGAAATGGCGTCCAGCTGCCCCGGCGGCGTCATCTACTTCGCGCTGGACGGCCATCATCCGCGCATGACCACCCATCGCGCCCAGGGCGGCCGCGTCGTCTATCGCGATGGCGACCATCTGGTCGCGGCGCAGGGCGGCAAAATGGAGAAAATCGCGCTGGCCGATATCCCCTTGACGCGCGACGGCACCATCGCCTTCCAGGTGGAAAACGCGATGGCCTCGATCGCCGCGGCCTGGGCACTGGAAACGCCGTGGACGCGGATACGCGAGGGGCTCAAGTCCTTCATCAATGACGCGGCCACCGCGCCGGGCCGTTTCAACGTATTCAGCTACCGCGGCGCCACTATCATCGCCGACTATGGCCACAACCCCGACGCGATCGCGGCCTTGGTGCAGGCCGTGGAAGCCATGCCGGCAACCCGCCGATCGGTGGTGATCAGCGGCGCGGGCGACCGGCGCGACGAAGACATCCGGCGGCAGACCGAGATCCTGGGCGAGGCCTTCGACGACGTTCTGCTGTACCAGGACCAATGCCAGCGCGGCCGCGCCGACGGCGAAGTCGTCGCGCTGCTGCGCGAAGGCCTGCGCAACGCCAGCCGCACCCGCTACACGACCGAGATCAATGGCGAATTCGTCGCCATCGACGCGGCGCTGGCGCGCTTGCAAGCGGGCGACCTGTGCCTGATCCTGATCGATCAGGTCGAAGAAGCGCTCGCCCATATCGCCATGCGCGTGGCGGAGGCCCGCGCCACGGCGTGACGCCGCATGCCCGGCCGCCGGCTGCGTTGGCCGGGACACGGCCTCCCCGCCGCGGCCATCGGGTACGAGCGTCCAGGACGCACCGCGAGCACACGCCGGGCGTGCCTGGCAGGCCGGTAACGGGCGGCTGTAACCTTCTCCCGTCAAAACAACGCCAAGGGTTGCGCATTTGTAACAGCGGTGCCCTCATGCGGCGGATTCGGTGAGCAGCGCAATGCTGTTTACATTTGTCCACATCCCGGTTTGACCCCTCCCCCGGGCGGCACGTAGCGTACATCTAACCCGAACGCCCGGGCACACCGTCCGGCATCGTGGTCACTGCCGGGACCGCCGCGCGATCCCGACGCTTTTCCGACTCGGGAGGCAACCATGCTGTACTACGCCGCTGTTTTCTTCGTTATCGCCATCATCGCCGCCGTGCTGGGCTTCGGTGGCATCGCCGCCGGCGCCGCCGGCATCGCGAAGATTCTCTTCATCGTGTTCCTGGTCCTGGCGCTGCTGTCCATCCTGGGCGGCGTGTTCCGACGATAGCGGCCGGATCCGGTATTCCTTTCAGCAGAACCCACAAGGAGAACTCTAATGCGTACCCGTCAAATCATCGTCGCCGCCGTCCTCGGCCTGAGCACCGCCGCTTTGCCGTCCGCCTATGCGGCCGACAACGCGAACAGCGATGGCAAGCCCAAGCAATCCGTGGGTGAATATGCGTCGGATACGGTCGTCACCACCAAGGTGAAGGCCGCCATCGTGGCCGACAAGTCGCTGAGCGCCCTGGACATCGCGGTCGAAACCAACAACGGCGTGGTCACGCTCACCGGTACGGTGGCGACCGCCGCGCAAAGCGACCAGGCCACGCACGTTGCGCGCGGTGTGGAAGGCGTCAAGCAGGTCAAGAACAACCTGAAGGTCGACGCCTCGAAGAAGAAGTAAGCCGGCAGCTTTACCGGCTCCCGGCCCGTCGGGGCCGAGGACCGGTAAGCAGCCTGGCGCCACGCAGGGTCCGGGCTATTCCAGGCTATCAGGGCAGCGTTATCGTCCCGCTGCCCAATTCCAGCACCCGGCCGGACACACGCACTTCCCGGCCGGGTGTGACTTCCAACCCCAGGATGCAGGGACGGCCCACCGCCTCGCCTTGCTCGACACGGGCACGCAAGGGCAGGTCCCGTCCCATCGCGATGCACCAGCCGCCCAGGTTGGCGCAAGCCGATCCGGTTCCCGGATCCTCCACCACCCCGGCTCCCGGCCTGACAAAGAAATAACGCGCCACCACGCGCTCGCTGCCGTCCTGCCCGCGGCCGTCGAAGGCGAACAGGTATGCCACCTGGCGTCCCGCCTTGCCGGCCTCCCATTGTTCCAGCAGCGCGGCGTCAGGCCGCGCGCGGCGCACGGCGTCGGCGGATTTCAGGGGCACCATCAATTGATGCGCGCCCGTGTCCACCCACAAGGGCCGGGCCGCCAGCGCATCTTCGCCGAGACCGAATTGCGCCGCGATCGCGGCGGCGGACCGCGCCGGCGCCTGGGTTTGCGGCGTGGCGCCGCCCGGCGCGGACAAGGTCCAGGTATCGCCGTCCGCCCGTACCGGCACCACCCCCGCCAGCGTTTCCAGCGTCAGGCTGTCGCCCGTGCCGGCCACCGCGCGCACCACTTGCGAGGTCCCCAGCGTCGGATGGCCGGCAAACGGCATCTCGTAGCCCGGCGTGAAGATGCGCACGCGCGCGCTGGCCGATGCCGACGGCAGAATGAAGGTCGTCTCCGAAAGATTGAACTGCACGGCCAGCGCCTGCATTTCGGCGTCGCTCAGGCCGCGGCCATCTTCGAATACGCACAAGGGATTGCCGCCGAAAGTGGTTTCGGCGAAGACGTTCAGGATGCGGAAGCGGTAGGTTCTCATGCGCGCAATGCTAGCCGAAAACCTGGCCCGCTTAACCCTTTACCACTTCGCGAAAAACAGCACCCAGGCGTAGCAGAACGGCGCCAGGCCGGCGGCGAAGACCAGCCAGGCCGCCAGCCGGCGGCCGGGCGACGGCGTGCGCCGCGCGATCACGCGCCAGGCCAGCCGCAGCGTCCATGCCACCGCCAGGCTCAGCAAGGCGAAGCGCAGGGGATTCGCCCACAAGGCCTGCACGCCTTCGTGCTTGAGCAGCGTGATGGTGGTGGCGGACAGGCCCAGGAAGACGCCGATGCCGGCGGCCGGGATCAAGGGCTGGGCCAGCTTGTGCAAGCCCGCGCCGCCCCACGGCGTACGGCCCGGTACCGCCGGCAGCAGGCGATCGGCCAGCCACAAGGCGGCGTAGATCGTCCCGCCCACCACCACCGTGGTGGCCGCGATGAAGAACAGGATGCTGGCGCCATCCAGCCAGGAGAAGCTGTCGTTGACATCCGGATAATGGGTCAGGATGAACCACGGCGCGTTGTCCAGCAGCGGCCAGGTGATGTCGCGATCGATCAGCCAGGTGGCGGCCGCCTGCTTCAGGGTCACGAACCAGGGGCTGGCGCTCCACAGGAAGGCCCCCATGGCGATGCCCATCATGCCGAAGACGACCAGCGCGGTCTGCCACACATCGCCGTCCGCCACTTCGACGATTTCCGCTTCCGGCGAACGCGGCGTCAGGGCGATGGCGCCGCGGTAGCCGCTGCAACGGCCGCACATATGGCAATCGCCCGCGCCCTTCATGTGGCGCAGCGGGACCAGCGGGGCGCAGTTGACAGCCTGGATGCGGATGACGGGATGACGCCAGGCCTCTTCGTTCACCTTGAAATGCCAGGGCGACAGCTTGGCCAGCAGATTGAACACGCCGTTGACGGGGCACAGGTATTTGCACCACACCCGCTTGCTGCGGCCGTAGCGCCATCCGACCACCATGGCCGCCGCGGTCGAGCCGCCCAGTACCGCCAGTACGGCCAGCGGATACTGATACACGCTGACCAGTTGGCCGTAGATAGTGGTCAGGGCGAAAGCCACGAAAGGCCAGCCGCCCCAGCGCATCCAGCGCGGGATGGCCAGGCCCTTGCCCCGCTCGCTGGCCCATTCCGTCAGCATGCCTTCCGGGCAGAACAGGCCGCACCAGGCGCGGCCCATGATGGGCATGGACACCAGCACGAAGGGCCACCATATGCCCCAGAACGCAAACTGCGCCACCACCGTCAGGTTGTTGAACACGGACGCGGTGTTGTCCGGCAGCGGCATGGCCGCCGGCACAATGAGCAGGAAAGCATACAAAGCGACGATGCCCCATTGCAGCTTGCGCAGCAAAGGGGCATGGTCACGCAGGAAATCGGCTACGCGGGCGGTTGTCCGCGCCACTGCTACAGCCATCGGTATTACCTTTACAGAACTTCCGGATGTCCGGGACGCCGGCGCCGGCCGCTGAGCGGAACGTCGCCGTGCGCATGACGGACGCCATTATCGCGTGTTGGCCGACGCCGTGTTGGGCGGCGCCGCGGCGCCCGCGCGGCCGGGCACGGCCGGACCGGCGCGGCTCAACAGCGCCCACACGATGAGCCAGTACGCCACCCACACCAGTACCGTGGTCAGCGCGGGATAGGCGCGATAGCCCGCGAAGTCGGCCAGCACCTTGCCGATGCCGCTGCTATCGTCCAGCAGCCAGCTGCTGTCCCAGATGGGGTCCACCAGCGGCGGCACGACGCCCAGCGAAATCAGATGATCCAGGCCGCCCACCAGCAGCGCGCCGGCAAGGAGCAGCAACAGGATCTCGGTCACGCGGAAGAAACGGCGCCACGTGATCAGCTTGCCGCCCAGCTGCAGCAGCCAGAACGTCAGCAAGGCCACGGCGAAACCCGCCAGCCCGGCCAGGCCCAGCAGCCAGCCGCTGGCGCCCTCCCCGCCGGCCGACACCGTACCGTACAGGAACACCACGGTTTCGCTGCCTTCGCGCGCGACGGCAATCATGACCAGGAGCAGCAAGCCCCACCAGTTGTCGTTGCGCACGGAGTCGCGCGCGCCGCTTTCCAGTTCGCCCTTCAGCGTACGGCCGTGCTTTTTCATCCAGAAGACCATCTGCACGACCAGGGCGCAGGCGACCAGCGCCATGCCGGCCTGGAACCATTCCTGTCCGGTATCGGATAGCCAGGACGATACGCCCAGCAGCACCAGCGCCAAGGCCACGGCCAGCCCCAGGCCGGCCGCTACGCCGCCCCACAGGTAGGGCAATCCGCGCCTGCCCTCGGGCGTGGCGCGCAGCCATGTATAAAGGATGCCCACGACCAGCAGGGCTTCCACGGACTCGCGCCAAACGATAAAAGAAACCTGTTCCATGACACCGCCGGGGCCCGCGGGCCCCGTTCAATCCTTGGGTTTAACGACCAGCGTGCCTTTGACGTTCTGGTGGAAATCGTCAAAAAACGGATATTCGCCTGGCCGCGAAATGGTGATCACGACGAAGGACTTGACGCCGGGTCCCAGTACTTTTTCCTTGCGCAGCGGAATGCTTTCGAATTCCACCGGCTCATTGCTCTCATTGCTGAGCTCGATCTTGAAGCGGCCCGCCGGAACTTCCAGCCGCGCCGGCTCGAACGTGCCGTTCGCCTTGAAGGTCAGCTGGAAAGTCGGCAGCTCGTCCGCGCGGGCGGGCCCCGCCGCGGACAGCAGGACCAGCGCGATCGCGGGCAGCCATGCGCGGACCGGTCCCATCATCAATACCCGCCCTTCTTGCCGGTACCGGCGTAAACGAATTCATAGTCCAGCTCGAAGGGCTCGAACCAGGGGCCCACACCGGTTTCCTTGTCGATGTGGCGGCCGAAATGGCTGTGCGCATCGGCGCTGGGCGGCGCGATGAAGTACTTCAGCTTGTACTTGCCGGGGCCTTCCAGCTTGACGTTGTCGCCGTAGTGCGGACCGTCATTGGCGACCATGGGCATCAGCATGCCCTTCTGCACGTTGTTGCTGCCCACCTTCTGCAGTTCGAACTTGACCACCAGGTAGGGCATCCACTCGCCTTCCGGGAAGCCGGTGGGGTTGTTGGCCGTGGCGTGGATGTCGGCTTCCAGGTGGATGTCCGAGTCCTTGGCGGGCCGCATGATGCCCGGGGGATCCATTTCGATGGGCTGCAGGTAGACGGCGCCGATTTCCATGCCGCCCTTTTCCGCGGGCTTGCCGATAGGGTATTCCGCGGCGTGGGCCGCGCCGCTGAGCATCAAGCCGGCAGCGAGAACGAGGGCATGTTTGATCATCGAATTTTCCTTCCGGCGTATTTGCGCCGTCATGCGACCGTAAAGTTGAAAGGATAGGCAAAAGCAAGCATGAATGCAAACAAGAACTGTTTTCATGCAAGGATTCAACGCATCCTGCGTTTGCCTGGTCCTGGCGTCCTCCACGCAATGCCTGGCTGGGATACGGCCCGTGCCGGAGGGCAAGCGCCGCCGCGCCCTGGGTTTGCCCCCCTGGCTTCGCCCGGCTCTGCCCGGCGGCCCACGGACAGCGTGCGACGCCCCGCACGGCCCTGCAACGGGCAGCGAATGCGAGGAGATGCGGGTAGGACCTGGATTCGCCCGCGGGGTTCCCCGGGGGCAGGCCGATGCTCCGCCGGCATGGACCCCGGCGGCCGCCGGGCGTCCTTGCCCCACCGCCTACTTGCGGTTGCCCTGCGGGGCGCCGGGGAACGGGAAGGTCGAGAACATGGACCGGGTCTGGTCCTGCATTTTGTCCTGCATCTGCACGAACAGGTTCTTGCTCTGCTCGATATAGCTGTTCATCATGTTCTGCATCATCGGGGCCTGGCCGTTCATGAACTGGGTCCAGGCCTCGGGACCGAACTGGTTGCCGTACAGGCCTTTCGACTGTTCGGCCATGCGCTCCTGGATCTCCATGAAAGCCTGGATGTTCTTTTCCAGATACGAGCCCATGATGCCCTGCATGGCGTGTCCGTAGAAACGGATGATCTGCGACAGCATGTTCGACGAGAACATCGGCACGCCGCCGCCCTCCTCTTCCAGAATGATCTGCAGCAGGATGCTGCGCGTCAGGTCATCGCCGCTTTTGGCGTCGACGACCTGGAAGGACTCATTGGCAAGCACCAGCTGCTTGACGTCCGCCAGGGTGATGTACGTGCTGGTCTGCGTGTCGTACAAGCGGCGGTTCGGGTATTTCTTGATCAGGCGCGTACTGCCGCCTGCTTGGGCTTGCGTCATGGTTGTCCCCTGCTGGGTCGATCGTGTTGTACTTATGGTGCGATGTCGGGTTGATAGGGCCGCGCGGCTTAATGCCTTAATGCCTTAATGCATATGCAAGCCGCCGTTCAACGAAAAGTCCGCGCCCGTGGCGAAGCCCGATTGGTCGGACGCCAGCCACGAAACCATGGAAGCGATTTCCTCCGGCGTGCCCAGGCGCCGCACGGGAATGGTCGCGACGATTTTCTCCAATACGTCGGGACGGATGGCGCGCACCATGTCCGTACCGATATAGCCGGGCGATACGGTATTGACCGTCACTCCCTTGCTGGCCACTTCCTGCGCCAGCGCCATGGTAAATCCATGGATGCCGGCCTTGGCCGTGGAATAGTTGGTTTGTCCGAACTGGCCTTTCTGGCCGTTGACCGAACTGATGTTGATGATACGGCCCCATTGCTGGTCCACCATGGGGTCCAGCACCTGCTTGGTCACATTGAACAGGCTGTTGAGGTTGGTGTCGATCACGGCGCGCCAGTCATCCAGCGTCATTTTGCGAAACAAGCCATCGCGCGTGATACCCGCGTTGTTGACCAGGACGTCCACCGTGCCGTAGTCGGCGCGCACTTTTTCGAAGGCCTGCGCCGTGGAGTCCCAATCCGAAACATTACCCACGGAAGCATAGAAGGTATAGCCCTGCGCCGCCTGTTCATCCAGCCATTGCTGGTAATTCCGGCTGGGCCCGCATCCCGCGACTACGCGGAAGCCGTCCTTGGCAAGCCGTTGGCAGATCGAAGTTCCTATGCCGCCCATGCCGCCCGTCACGTATGCCAGTTTTCCGCTCATCGATATTCTCCTTTGCCGTTCATGTGGCCCTGACCTTCACATAGCGTCCGGGCGCGGGTTCGATCGGGGTGTATTTCGCGTTGCCCGCGCGCGAGGGCGCCTTGATCTTCCGGCCGGCATGTTGCGCCAGCCAGGCTGTCCAGTCGGGCCACCAGCTGCCCGGGTGTTCCTGCGCGCGCGCCAGCCAGGCGGAAGGGTCGCCCGGCAGCGCGCCGCGTCCATTGCCGTCCGCGGGATTTGTCGTCCAGTAGCTGCGGCGTTGTTTCGCGGGCGGGTTGATCACGCCCGCGATATGTCCCGAAGCGCCGAGGACGAAGCGTTGCGTTCCGCGCAGCAGCTGCGTGGACGCATACGCGGACGTCCAGGGCACGATATGGTCTTCGCGCGACCCGAAGATATAGGCCGGCATATCCAGGGCCGTCAGGTCCAGCGGCACATCGCTTACGGCGCAGCGCCCCGGCACCTTCAGGTTGTTTTCAAGATAGGTGTTGCGGAAGTACCAGGCAAAGAAAGGCCCCGGCAGGTTGGTACTGTCCGCATTCCAGAACAACAGGTCGAAAGCCGGCGGCTGGCGCCCCTTCAGATAGTTGTCGACGACGTAATTCCACACCAATTCGTTGGGCCGCAGGAAGGCGAAGGTGGTCGCCAGTTCGAGGCCGGACATGAGGCCGCCGCCGCCCAGTTGGCGTTCGCGCAGCAAGGCATGGGTTTCATCCACGAATACGTTCAGAATGCCGGTATCGCGGAAGTCCAGCAAGGCCGTCAGCAAGGTCAAGGCCGCGACGGGCTTTTCGCCGCGCGCGTGGGCCAGGGCCAGCGCCGAGGCCAGCAGCGTGCCGCCCACGCAGAAGCCCAGGGCATTGACCTGCGGCTGCCCGGTGATCTCACCAGCGACGCGCAAGGCCGGCAGTACGGCGTTTTCCAGATAGTCGTCCCACCGCGCGCGGTCGACGCCGTCGTCGTCCGCCGGCACGGGATTGCGCCACGACATCATGAAAACCGTGTAGCCCGCTTCCACCGCGTGCCGCACGAAGGAATTGGCCGGCTGCAGGTCCAGGATGTAGAACTTGTTGATGTTGGGCGGGACGATGACCAGCGGCCGTTCATGCACGGTCGGCGTGGACGGCGTGTACTGGATCAGCTGGAACAGCGCGTTCTCGAATACCACCTGGCCCGGCGTGACCGCCACGTTCACGCCGATTTCGAACTGGCTTTCGTCGGTCTGCGTGATGCGGCCCTTGCGCACATCGTTCAACAGATTGGCCAGGCCTGCGTTCAGGGCCTTGCCGGCGGTGGCGACGATGGATTCCTGCGCATCGGGATTCAAGGCCAGGAAGTTCGACGGCGCGATGGCATCCAGCCATTGCATGATGGAAAAACGCAGGCGGTCGCGCAGCGGTTCGCTGACGCTGGCGGCGTCCACCATGCGTTGCATGGCGCGCGCGGACAGCAGATAGGCGTGGGCCATGGCCAGATGATTGGGGCTGCGGCGCCAGGCATCGCTGGCGAAACGCTTGTCCGGCGGCGGTTCCAGGCGCCCGGCGCGGGCATCGTCGGTCAGACGCTGCCAGTCGCGGGAGAAATCCGCCTGTATCTGCGCCAGGACGTCTGGCGCGACCCCCACCGGGACGGGCCATGCTGCGGATGGATGGGCAGTCACCTCGACACCTTGTTATGGACGCTTTTCAAAAGGATGGTGCATTGCGGTGCAGGCAGTGTCAATGCGGGTATTCGAAGGGGCGCGTCGACAGCCAGGCCAGCAGGGCCATGCGGCCGGTCTGCCCGTCGCGGCGATAGGAAAAAAATCGCCCGGGGTCCGCGACCGTGCACAAGCCGCTGCGATGGACTTCGCGCACGCCGGCGCGGCGCAGCCGCAATTCGGCCAGGGCCGGCAGGTCGGCCAGCCATTTTCCGGGCAGGCCGGCGCGCGGCATGAACAGCGCCGCGGCTTCGCGGTCGGCCGGATCGAAAGCGTCGAGCACGTCGGCGCCGACCTCGAATGCCGCCGGGCCGATGCCGGGGCCGATCCAGGCCTGCCAGGACGAGGCATCCGGGCGCTTGCGGCGCAGCGCGTCCAGGGTGTTCTCCAGTACGCCGCCCGCCAGGCCGCGCCAGCCGGCGTGGGCCGCCCCCAGCGCGCGCCCGCTCGTGTCGGCGATCAGCACCGGCAGGCAGTCGGCCACCATGATGGCCAGCGGGCGGTCGGCGCTAGTGGTCACGGCGGCATCGGCGGCCGGCTCGCTTTCCACTGAATTTCCCGCTGGATTTTCCGCCGCGGATTCCGCCGGGCGATCCGCGTCGACGACGCGCGTGCCATGCACCTGCCGCAGCCACAGGGGCTCGGCCGGCAACAACGCCCGCAAGCGGCGCCGGTTCTCCTCCACGGCTTCCGGCCGGTCGCCGGCGCGCAGGCCCAGGTTCAAGGTGTCGTGCGGCGCGGTGCCGACGCCGCCCGCGCGGGTGGTGCAGAAATAGTGCACGCCGGTCCAGCGCGGGCCGGTCACGACCGGCAGGCTGGCCGCCCCGTCCCGTTGGGATGATGATGCGCGAAGATCCACTCGATCCCTCTCAATCGTTCCAGGCGATGGCCTGGCAGGTGCTTGCCATGTCCGCCGGCGGGGCGGCCTCGAATGACCGCGGCTCCCCGTCGGCGGGGTCGTCGAAGCGCAGCGCGCGCGCGTGCAGCATCTGCCGGGTCGCGCCGGCGAGCGCTTTGCCGCCGTACAGCGTGTCGCCCAGCAGCGGATGCCCCAGGCTGGCCAGGTGCACCCGGATCTGATGCGTACGGCCGGTTTCCAGCCGGCAGGTTACCCGGGACACCCGCAGGCCGTCGGCCAGGCCGGTGGCGACGGGGGTGTAATGCGTAACCGCATGCTTGGCCGCGATGGGCCGTTCCACGCTCATCCGTACCGGTACCCGCGGATCGCGGCCCACCGGGCGGTCCACAGTGCCCGGCGCCGTGATCCAGCCGTGCGCCAGGGCCAGGTATTCGCGGCCCATGGAACGCGCCTGCAGCTGGCGCACCAGGTGCGTCTGCGCCTGTTCGGTGCGGGCGACCACCAGCAGGCCCGACGTATCCTTGTCCAGGCGGTGCACGATGCCGGCGCGCGCCACCCCGCGCAATTCGGGATAGCGAAACAGCAAACCGTTGAGCAGCGTACCTGTCCAGTTGCCGGCGCCGGGGTGCGTGACCAGCCCCGCCGGTTTGTCGACCACGATCCAGGCGGGGCTGTCGGCCACGACGCGGAATTCCACGGGTTCGGGTTCGAAGGCCTGGGCGTCCGGCGCCGGCTGCTCCCAGACGGCGATCAGGTCGCCCGGCCCGACGGGCTGGCGCACCTTGGCCGGCGCGCCGTTCACCTGCACGTAACCCGCTTCGATCCAGCCCTGCAGGCGGCTGCGGGAATGGCCCGGAAGCAGGCCAGCCAGCACTTTGTCCAGGCGGTCGGCCTGGAGGGTATCCGGGACGCGCAAAACCTGCGGTTCGTCATCGGAGGGAAGATCCGCGCTGGCGGCTAACTCGGACATGGAGACAAATCATATAATCGACGCAGCCAGCCATGCTAACACCAAGGAAATGACCGTCGTGACTTCCCGCGTCCCCGCCCACCAGTTTTCCCTTTCCCGCCTCGGGTCGGTCGCGCGCCTGTGCATGGCGCTTGTGTTTACCGCCCTGCTGGCGGCTTGCGCCACCAACGGCACCAAGTACGACAAGACCGCCAACTGGAGCGCCGAACAGCTCTACAACGACGCCAAGCAGGAAATGGACGCCGGCAACTGGAAAGATGCCCGCGAACGCCTGACGGCCGTCGAAAGCCGCTACCCCTTCGGCGTCTACGCGCAGCAGGCGCTGATGAACCTGGCGTACGTCAACTGGAAAGACGGCGACAACGACCAGGCCCTGGCCGCCATCGATCGTTTCCAGCAGTTGTACCCCAACCATCCCGGCACCGACTACGTGCTGTATCTGAAGGGGCTGATCAATTTCACGCCGGCCAGCGCCTTCATGACCAACATCACCGGCCAGGATCCCAGCGAGCGCGACCCCAAGGGCCTGCGCGCGTCGTATGACGCCTTCAACGAGCTGATCAAGCGCTACCCCGACAGCAAGTACACGCCGGATGCCCGCCTGCGCGTGGTCTGGCTGGTGAACGCCATCGCCATGAATGAAGTCCACGTCGCCCGCTACTACTACGAGCGCGGCGCCTATGTCGCGGCCGCCAATCGGGCGCAGATGGTGATCACGGACTTCCAGGGCGCGTCGGCTTCGGAAGAAGCGCTGTACATCCTGTACAAGTCCTATGAGCAGTTGAAGATGCCCCAGCTGGAAGCCGACGCCAAGCGGGTGCTGAATACCAACTTCCCGAACAGCAAGTACCCGACGCAGGGCTTCAAGCAGGACAAGGCCTGGTGGGATCCCTGGGGCTGGATGTAAGCCTCGGTGTGTAAGCCTCGGTTCGGCGGGACGCGTCCGTCCTGGCGGCGCGGCCCGATGCAAGACCAAAAACGCCCCTTCGGGGCGTTTTGCTTTGGCGGTCCCGCCGCCACGGGCTGCCCCTATGTGGCGTCAGCGGGCGCGGCGCCTGGCGTCGGCATCGGCGGGGAGCCTTCCTGGGCCTTGCGCTCCAGGAAAGCCACGGCTTCGTTCAGTTCGCGCGTGCGGGCGAACGGGGGCAGGCCGCGCCACAGGCGCTTGCCATAGCCCTTTTCCACCAGGCGCACGTCGCCCACCATCAACACGCCCCAATCCGCCATGGTGCGGATCAGGCGGCCGGCGCCCTGCTTCAAGGCGATCGCGGCTTCCGGCAATTGATATTCGGCGAAGGGGTTGCCGCCCCGTGCGCGGCATTCGCGCAGGCGGGCCTCGATGACCGGGTCGTCCGGCGGCGCGAACGGCAGCTTGTCGATCGCCACCAGGGTCAGCACATCGCCGGGCAGATCGATGCCTTCCCAGAAGCTGGCGCTGCCCACCAGTACCGGATGCGTCAGGGTGCGGAAGCGTTCCAGCAGATCGCGCCGCGTGCCCTCGCCTTGCCGCAGCAGGGGCCATTCGACGCCATCGTCGTCGAAGGCGTCGGCCAGCAGGTTGGCGAAGCGATCCACCGCGCGCAACGTCGTGCACAGCACCAGCGCGCCGCCGGGACTGGCGTGCAGCAAGGGCATCAGCGTCGCGACGAAGCGCTCGGCGAAGCCGGGCGCCTGTGGTTCGGGCAGGTCTTTGGGGACGAACAACAGACCTTGCGAGCCGTAATCGAAGGGCGATTCCCAATGGCCGGTCGCCGCATCGTCCAGTCCCAGCTGGCGCGTGAAGTGGCCGAAATCCCCATGCACCGATAGCGTGGCGGATGTCAGGACCCAGGCCTGGCCTGGCTTGCGGTATTTGGAAAATGCCTGCGCCACGGACAAGGGGGCGGCATGCAGGCGCACGTGATGCGTGCCGTGCTCGACCCAGCGCACGGCGGGTCCGGTCCAGTCGACCAGCGGCGAGGCGGCGCGGGACGACGCCGTCGACGCCGAGCTGGTCGCGGGCGCCGATGGCGCGCCCTGCTGCCCAGCCGCAGCGCCGTCGATGGCGGACACGCCGGCCGCCATCGCCGCGGACCAGGCCGCGATGATGGTTTCATCGCTCTCGCCCGCCGTCTTATCCGGCCCGGCCTGCGCGGGGGAATCCGCCCCATCGGGCAGCGCCGGCGGCGCCCAGCGTTTCAGCCGTATCAGGATTTCCGCGCCCTGGCGCGCCGCGGCGGCCAGGTCCGGATGTTTCTCCGCCACCTGGGTCAGGCCACGCGTCACCGCGTGCACGGCCGCATCCAGATTGCGCAAGGCTTCATGGAAGCCATCCGCGTCCGGCACGGCTTCGAAGTTGGCCTTGCGGCCGGGCATCTGCTCGATGGCGCCGCAGGACAGGCGCAGTTCGCGCGCCGCGTGCTCCAGCTTGCGCGAGGCCTCGCCCCAGTTCATGGCTTCGCGCGCGTAGGCCAGGCCGACGGCCTCGGCGGTGCGGCCGAAGTCCAGCAGCTGGTGGGTCGACAGGCTGCTGCCCAGGAACCGCGTGGCGGTGTCCGGCAATTGATGGGCTTCGTCGAAGATGACCGTATCGGCTTCCGGCAGCAGATCGGTCACGCCTTCTTCGCGCAGCACCAGGTCCGCCATGAACAAGGCATGGTTGATGACCACCACGTCGGCTTCCTGGGCCTGGCGCCGCGCCTTGACCACGAAGCAATCGCGGATGCGCGGGCACTCCTGGCCCAGGCAGTTTTCGCGCGTGGACGTCGCGCGCTGCCAGATGTCGGCATCTTCCGGCACCTGCGCCAGGTCGGCGCGGTCGCCCGTCTTGGTATGCGCCGCGAAACGCTGGATGTGCCGCAGCTGGCTGATCTCCGCGCGGGACTTCAACGCGCGGTCATCGCCCGACAGGCGGTCCAGGTGATAGTGGCACAGATAGTTGCCGCGCCCCTTGAGCAGCGCCGCCGTGACCGGTACCGCCAGCGCGGCGCGCACCCGCGGCAGATCGCGGTTGAACAACTGGTCCTGCAGGGTGCGCGTGCCCGTGGAAATCAGCACCTTGCCGCCGTTCAGGAATGCCGGCACCAGATACGCCCAGGTCTTGCCGATACCGGTTCCCGCTTCGGCGACCAGGGTGGACCGCCGCGTAATGGCCTGCTCGATGGCCTCTGCCAGCTCTACCTGGGATTGACGCAGGCGGTAGCCGGGCGACGCTTTGGCAAGCGGGCCGTCTTCGGCGAAATATTCGGCAAGCTCCAGGTGCAGCATGGACAAACGTAGTGAGCGGACAGCCTGGAATCATACCGTCCGTGGGCCAGCCGGCCCTTAAAGAGGGACAAAATCATCCCAGGCGCATTTTTTCGCGGCCGCCCCTTGTGGCAAAATCCGGCGCTTGTTTTTCCTTGTCTTTCCTTCTTTGTCGCCCAACAGATGCCCGAGATCTCCGCTACTACGTCCGTCACCGCACCCGCCGTCGACCAGGCCCGCATCATCGCGCAGCTCGCCACCGAGCTCGGCGCGCGGCCCAACCAGGTCGCCGCCGCGGTCGAACTGCTGGACGATGGCGCCACGGTGCCCTTCATCGCGCGCTATCGCAAGGAAGCCACCGGCGGCCTGGACGATACCGTGCTGCGCAATCTGGAAGTCCGCCTGGGCTATCTGCGCGAACTGGAAGAACGCCGCGCCGCCATCCTGGAATCCATCGGGCAGCAAGGCAAGCTGACGCCGGAACTGCAGCAGGAAATCGCCACCGCCGACACCAAGCAGCGGCTGGAAGACCTGTACGCGCCGTACAAGCCCAAGCGGCGCACCCGCGCCCAGATCGCCCGCGAAGCCGGCCTGGAGCCGCTGGCCGACGCCATCCTGGCCGATACGGCCTGCGACCCCGCGGCGCTGGCGCAGCAATACCTGAATCCGGAAGCGTCCATCAACGACGCCAAGGCGGCGCTGGACGGCGCGCGCGACATCCTGGCGGAACGCTACGCGGAAAACGCCGACCTGCTGGCCGATATGCGCGAATACCTGTGGTCGACCGGACTGCTGTATTCCAAGATGGCGGAAGGCAAGGAAACGGAAGGCGCGAATTTCCGCGACTGGTTCGACTTCAGCGAGCCGCTGCGCACCCTGCCGTCGCACCGTGTCCTGGCGCTGCTGCGCGGCCGCCAGCAAGGCGTGCTGGAGCTGCGGCTGGGCCTGGAAGCGGAACAGGAAGCCCTCACTCCGCATCCCTGCGTGGCGCGCATCGCCAAGCTGCTGGCACTGGGCCCCAACCTGTTCGACATCGACGCCACGCCGCGCAATCGCTGGCTGGGTGAAGTCTGCCGCTGGACCTGGCGCGTCAAACTGCTGTCGGCCTTCGAAAGCGAACTCGTGGGCCGCCTGCGCGAAAGCGCCGAAGCCGAAGCCATCCGCGTATTCTCCGCAAACCTCAAGGACTTGCTGCTGGCCGCGCCGGCCGGGCCGCGCGCCGTGCTGGGGCTGGACCCGGGCATACGCACCGGCGTCAAAGTGGCGGCCATCGACCAGACCGGCAAGGTGGTGCAGACGGCCACGGTCTATCCCTTCGAACCGCGCCGGGACCGCGAAGGCGCCATCGCCGCGCTGGCCGCCATCGCCGCCAAGCATAAGATCGAACTCGTCGCCATCGGCAACGGCACGGCCTCGCGCGAAACGGAAAAGCTGGTCGGCGAGCTGATGTCGCGCTTCCCCGAACTGGGGCTGACCCGTGTCGTCGTTTCGGAAGCCGGCGCGTCCGTGTACTCCGCATCGGAGCTGGCGGCGCAGGAATTCCCGGACCTGGACGTCAGCCTGCGCGGCGCGGTGTCCATCGCCCGCCGCCTGCAGGATCCGCTGGCCGAGCTCGTCAAGATCGAACCCAAGGCCATCGGCGTGGGCCAATACCAGCACGACGTCAACCAGCGCGAACTGGCGCGCTCGCTGGACGCCGTCATCGAAGACTGCGTCAATGCCGTGGGCGTCGACGTGAATACGGCCTCCGCCGCGCTGCTGTCGCGCGTATCGGGCCTGAACTCGCTGCTGGCCAAGAATATCGTCTCGTGGCGCGACGACAATGGCGCCTTTCCCTCGCGCGACGCGCTGCGCAAAGTGCCCCGCTTCGGCGACAAGGCCTTCGAACAGGCGGCCGGTTTCCTGCGCATCCTGAACGGCGAAAACCCGCTGGACGCGTCGTCCGTGCACCCGGAAGCCTATCCGGTCGTCGAACGCATCCTGGCCAAGATCCAATCCGACGTGCGCAAGGTGCTGGGCCAGCGCGAAGCGCTGAAGGGCCTGTCGCCCGCCGAATTCACCGACGAACGCTTCGGCGTGCCGACGGTGCGCGATATCTTCGCGGAACTGGAAAAACCCGGCCGCGATCCGCGCCCGGAGTTCAAGACCGCGCAGTTCAAGGAAGGCGTCGAAACGCTGAACGATCTGCACGAAGGCATGATCCTGGAAGGCGTCGTCACCAACGTCGCCAACTTCGGCGCCTTCGTCGATATCGGGGTGCACCAGGACGGCCTGGTCCATATCTCCGCCCTGTCGGAAAAATTCGTCAAGGATCCGCGCGACGTGGTGCGGGTCGGACAGACCGTGCAGGTCAAGGTGCTGGAAGTGGACGTGGCGCGCAAACGCGTGGCGTTGACCATGCGGCTGAACGACAGCGCGGCGCCAGCGCGACGCGCGGGCGGCGGCGACGGCCGCGGTGCCGGCGCGGCCAAACCGGGCGGCGATCGTTCACGCCGCAATGGCCCGGACAGCCGCGGCGGCGCCGCGCCGGCGGGCGGCGCGATGGCCGACGCCATGGCACAGGCACTGGCCAAGCTCAGGCGCTGACGGATCGCCTGGCCCGCGGGCTACACATACGCCCGCGTCAATGGCGCCATGGCGCGATACCGGATCTGCCGCATAACGCCCGGGCCCAGGTTCCTGCGGGCATCTTCCAGGAGCGCGGCGTCGCCCGCCGGCAGGTCCAGCCTGGCGATCTCCGCCTCCAATGCCTGCTCGAATTGGGCGTCCAACGCCGCTCGAGCGGCCTGTTCCGCCCGGGTATATGCCTGGGCGTCGCGGCGTTTCAGAAAGGTCTGCCAAGGCGCATAGTCCAGCACCAGGAACTGGTCGAACTCCTCGCGCTCCCGCGCCAATACGGTCCGCCGCGCGTCGGCCAGGTCCTCCGGGGTTACCGACGACGAGTCGTAGAACTGCATCCTGGGTGCCAGCAGCTTCAAGTCCAGCGCATCGCGCAAGTGCACCAGGTATGCCAGATATACCTCGACGGCATCGACCATCGGTTTCGGGTCCGGCCTCCGCGCTGCCTCGTCCAACAATGCGCGTTCCTTGGCCCGCGCGATCTCGTTCAATGCATTGATCCGGAACACCTCACGGGCGATCCCCACGAGCTCTTCGATGCGCTCGTCGTAGAGTCCGTTGCGGGCGTCGTCATCCCGACGCAACACCTGCAGGTCGTTCCAGACCGATACGATGCCGTCGTCGCAGCTCGCCGAGGCCTCGACGCATACGCCCAGGCTCGCGTGGAGAAGCGACTCCCGTTCGGGCTTGGAGATCTCCACCAGCCACTCCTCCACCTGGGCGCGGAAACCGGCATCGCGATAACTCGCCGTCTCGCGCAAACGCTGCAGGAACAGAGCGAACTGCACCGCCTCTTCCCGCGTGCCCATGGCGTGCTCGATGGCTTCCCACCGCGCCTGCGCGTCCTCGGACGGTCGGCTCCACCAATGCCAGACCACCCGGCTCAAGGCATGCGCGCGCGCACCGGGTTCCTGGAAAAAGATGCGCGGGCCGTCGCGGCCTTCCGCGATAAGTGGAATGCTTCCGGGCGCAAGGGGATTGCCGTCAAGATAGATCCGGCATCCTTGCAGTGCCGTGATCGTGGCCGGCAGCCGTTCGATGGCGTTATGCTGGGCCGAAAGAAAAACCAGGCCCGAGGGCAGATTGTCGGGCAGGCGCCACAAGCGGTTGCGCGACACCACGAACATCTCCAGGCCCCCCGGCAAGCTGTCCGGCAAGGACGTCAGCATATTGGAGTGCGCATCCAGGACGACCAGGGTATCCGGCAAGGGCGGCAGCGACTGCAGCCGGTTGGCCGATATGTCCAGCTCGCGCAGCCCCGCGGGCAGCGGCCCCGACAGCTGGGCCAGCCGGTTGTTCGCCGCCAGCAGTACCTTCAGGCCCTCGGGCAGATCGGCTGGGAACCGTATCAGCATATTGTTGCTTACGTCGAGCAGGCGCAAGCCCCGTGGCAAACCTTCAGGGAGGACGGCCAGATTGTTCTCGCTGATGACCAACTCCTTCAGCCCCGCGGGCAATCGGGGTAGGGCCGTCAGCCCGTTTTGCCTGATGTCCAGGCGCAACAGCCCGGCCGGCAAGGACAACGGCGCGCCCCTCAGCCAGTTGCGGGATACATCCAGGTGCGTCAAGCCGGGGGGCAGCCTCGCGGGCAACGCCGTCATCTCCGTGCGCTCGGCATAGAGCGCGGTCAGGCCTTCCGGCAAATGGCTCCAGTCGCGGATGGGATTGCCGGATAAGGACAGCACCTTGATATCGCGCGGCAACGGCGGCACGCTGTCCAGTCCGCGGCGCGACAAATCGACCTTCGCGGACCATCTGCCGTGGGCATGCCGCAGCAGCGACTTGAAGGTCGACCGGTCCAGGCCGCCGTAGCAGCGCAATTCCTGCAACTGCCGGCGCAGGTCCAGCACGGTCCATTCACGCGGCGTGTATACGCGCGTGCTGCCATCCGGTTGCACCACGGTGCGCGACCCGCCTGCCTCGCCGCGCGCGATCCAGGCGGACCAGGCCTGTTCCAATTGCGGATCGAGCCGCGGACCGCCATCGGTAAAGAGATCCAGGAATGGATCGCCGTTCTGCAATATTCCCGTCATGTTGTTATAGACCGCTGCCAGCTCCTGGACCGCTTGCTCCGTCGTGGCATATCGCAGCGAGTCCAGATCCAGGTGCCAGGGCGCGCCGTGTTCGGGCTGGGCCAGCGACGGCCGGACCAGCGCGGTGTTCGTGGCGTCGCGGATGACGATCTCCGGCGCCCGGCCAAGCAAATCGTAGTGCGCGGTCATGGCATGCAGGATCGCCTTGCCCCGGACATCGCCGCCGATCCGGTCCAGCAAGGCCCGCATCGCCTGGACCTGCTGGCGCGTCGCGCCACGCATGCCGGCGATCAATGCATCGTGCAAGCGCGCCACTCGGGCATCGCCGGGCGTCATCCACTCATCCGCGTCCGGAGCGGCGCATACACGGGACCTGGAGGCGCACGGCCGATATCCGCCCGCCAGCCCCGGCGCCTCCGCCTGGCGCCACAGCCCTTCATCCGCGTCGTGGACGAGGCGATGCGCGATGACATCGGGCGTCACGCCGTGCGGGGCCACGACGCGCCAAACTCGCCGCGCGGCGGTGGATACGGCAAGGTCCTCGCGCACCTGCACGTAGGCGGACCCCAGGCTGGCATAGTGACTGCCATTCAGCATGATCGTGCCATCCGGTCCCGCGCGCCGGCGATCCAGGGCCGATAAGGTAGCCGGTGAAGCAATACGGTGTCGCTCCATGGCGGCGACGGGCATGGCTTGATGGAGCCAGCCACCGCTGTCGGCAACCAGCAGCGCGCCGATGCGCTCGCCGGCGGCATCGACCCGCGTATACGCGCCGGCCCGCTCGCCGTAGGGCAGCAAGGCCAGCGTATCGCCCCGCGTGTTATGTGCGGCGACCATGCGAATCGGGCTGATCGCATTGCGCGTTTCCGCGGTGGGCGTGGCGCTGCCGCCGACTCGCCATATGCCATCCGGGACCGCCCCGGCGCGCGTCCGCGCCGCCATGCTCTCCAGGATGCCGGCAAGCTTGGGCGCGTTCGGCCGCAAGGCCTGCGCCACCCGGCGCAGATCCAGGGGCCGCAGCCGCGCCCAGCCGTGGATGGCAGCCTCCGACACCGCTGCCCTGATACGGTGGCGCAGCAATGGAATACGGCGGGCCATGTGGCGCAGCCCATGCACCGCGGGCCCGCCCATGCGCGCGCCGGCGCGCAGCGCCGTGCCCAGCCAGGGCGAGGTCGATTTCGCCACCGTCCCGGCCAGGCGGAATCCCGCGCCGATAAGCGGCACCAGCGTCAAGACGTCGACCCCGCCCATGGCGATGGCCAAGGGAATGTCACCTTTGCGCAGCGCGACGATCATCGCCCGCAAAGGGATCAGGTTCAACAGCATATTGATTCCACCTTCGGTGGATGTCTCTCCGCGAACCGCATCGCGCTCGCGCTCGATCTCGGCCTGGAACATACTGGACAACCACGTGTGGATAGAGGCTTGCGGACCGGAGGCCATCGCCTGTATGTCGACTTGCAAACGCCAGCGGCGCCAATCCGGTTCCCCGGGAGGAAGCACGGCGCCGTCCTCGAAGACCAGCTCGTGCTCGCGCTTCAGCCACGATTCCGTCGACGTACCGGGTGGAATGACCTGGACGGCGCCGCTGCGGCTGGAAATAAAACAGTGATGCTCTCCTCCGGCGCCGTGGACGGTAACCAGGAAACCACGCGACGGCATCTCGCCGTAGCGATAGGCGTAATAGTTGGGATACGGGTGGACGGCGGTCTTCATGCGCTTCAGGTGCCGTACGGTGGCGCGCGAGAGGGTCACGGTCGCGCCGGCAAGATCGACGGCGGCACTCCGCGCATGCATCGCCAGGCGGGCGCCCAGCCACTTCGCCAACAAATCGGCCATCCGCTGTTTATGCGCATCGAAACGTCCGCCGAACTCGGCATCCAGCGAGGCCGGCATTTCCCCGAGGATCCGGGCCGCCTCGGCTTCGGTGGGCATGCCACCCCCCGGCATCCGCATTCTCCGGACATCGTCGGCGGTCAGTGTGTCCTTGTTGAAGTAATAGTCGCCCGCCCGCCAGTTCAGTACCAGCCCGGGCGTGGGGCCGGTGATATCGTTGTAGGCATATACCGTCCCGCCGCCCTCCATCAGCGCGTCGGGATCGATGCCGTGGCGACGCAACAGCTCGGCGGCCAGCGCCTTGCGGGTCAGCAGCGGCGGTTCGGTGGCGAGGCCCTCGAGCGCCTCGTACAACTGAATTTCGTCCTTGAACGCCGCGTGGAGAAATGCGCCCAACTGCGCCGAGATCTTTTCCGTATCGCCAGCGGCCAATGCCGCGTCGTCCACCGCGCCTTCCAACCGCCCCAAGGCGAGCAAAACGTCGCCCGACGCGCCGGAGGTCAAGTGATCAGCCACGGTTTCCCGGCCCAAGGCAATCAGGCTATCGCGGTCGAAGTCGCCAGCGTCCAGGCCCAGCTCGCCGGCGGCCAGCACGCCGGCCTTGAAAAGCATGCGGCGCCGGCTGTCATGGCCGATGTCCCGCGGAACCTCGATGTCCGGCAGCGTGGGCACGCCCGGCGATCGCGGCAGCAAAAGCGCCAGTAGCCGCACGGCGTCGCCCGCGGTCAGGTCGACAGGCAACGGCGCGCCGTTGGCGGACGGCGCGGCCCGATTCGCGGCGGCGGATTGTCCCGGCGAAAAGCTGGCCAGCGCATGTGCCATCGCGCCGGCCTCCGGCCCGCCCAGGGACGATATCCCGCCGGGCGCCGTCACCTGTCCAGGCACGGACGATCCGGGTACGGCTGCAACGGCGGCGACCGAAGCGCTTGCGACGGGCGTACTCACGAGGAATGCAGCTCCCGCCGCAGCGCTCGGGTCAAGGGGGCCATGGCCTCGTAGCGGATCTGCCGCATGATGCCCGGCCCCAGGTCCTTCTCGGCGTCCGCCCGCGCGGCGGCGTTCTCCGGATCCAGGCCGAGCTTGGCGAGCTCTTTGTCCAATTCCCCGGTGAACTTCGCATCCAGGTCACGATGCGCGGCCTGTTCCGCCTCGGCATAAGCCTTGGCATCCTTGCGCTTCAGCAGGGTCTGCCAAGGCTCGTAATCCAGGACCAGGAATCGGTCGAATTCGGCGCGTTCGAGCGCTTGCACGGTATCGCGCGCCTTGCACAGATCGTGTGCCGTGACGGAGGAAAGGTCGTAGAACCGCATCATGGGCGCCACCATCGTCAGGCCCAGCACATCCCGCAGCCGGACGGCATAGGCCAGGTACAACTCCACCGGATCGATCACTACCCGCTCGCGCTCGTGCCGTCGGGCAAAGGCGGTCAATGCGTCGATGCGGAATATCTGCCTGGCGGTCTCCACGACTTCCTGCACCCGGTCGTCGAACAGGCCCGCGCGCACGTCATCGTTGGCACGCAGCATCTGTACATCGTTCCAGATGGAAATCAGCCCGTCCTCACAGGTCTCGCTGGCCCCTTGGCACAAGGCCAGCGTCTCGTCGAACAGCGAACGACGTTCCGGCCTGCTCAGATCCACCAGCCACGCTTCGACTTGGGCGCGGAAAGCCGGGTCGCGGTAGCTCACCGTCGTGCGCAACCTGTCCAGGACCAGAGCGAATTCCATGGCGTCGGCACGGCGGCCTAATGCCTGATCGATGGCATCCCACCGGGCTTGGGCGTCCACCGAAGGGCGGCTCCACCAATACCGGACCGCGCCGCCCACGGTGCGCGCGCGCTGGGCCACTGCGTTCGCGGAGTCATCAAAGAAAATGCGGGGACCGGCGCTGCCCACGACGATGAGCGGGACCGCCCCGGGAGCAAGCGGATTACCGTCCAGGTGTATCGAGCAGTGTTCCAGGTCCGCGATATTGCCGGGCAACTCCTCGATGGCATTGAGCTGGACAGCGAGCAGGCTCAGTCGATTCGGCAGATCATCGGGCAAGCGTGTCAGCCGGTTGCGTGGCGCGATAAGGACCTCAAGCCGCGGCGAAAGATTGCCGGGCAGCGTCTCCAGGATATTGTTTCCCGCTTCGAGGATCCGCAGCCATCGGGGCAGTTCGCCCAGCGACCGGAGGCGATTCCAGGACACGTCCAGTTCCTCCAGCCAGGCTGGCAAGGACGGCAGCTGATCCAGGCGATTGTGCTCCGCATGCAGCACGCGCATGGCCGGCGGCAGATCGTCCGGCAAGCGGGTCAACACATTGTTCGACACGTCCAGGAGTTCGAGTCCGCGCGGCAAGCCGTGCGGCAGCGCCTCCAGGCTATTCTCCTGGAGCACCAACTCTTTCAGGTCCTTGGGGAGCGCGGGCACGACAGTCAGGCGATTGCCGCCCAGTCCCAGGCGCAGCAGGCCGGCCGGGAAGACCAGCGATGCGCGCCCCAGCCGGTTCCCGGAGACGTTCAGCTCCAGCAACCCCGGCGGCAGATTGGCCGGAAGCGCCGACAGCCCGGTGGCTTCGGCATCCAGAACGGTCAAGCCATCGGGAAGCGCGCTCCAATTGCGGATGGGATTGTTCGATACGTTAAGCACCCTGGTATCGCGCGGCAGCGGCGGAATGCTGTCCAGCCCGCGATGGGAGAGGTTCAGCTTCATGTCCCAGCGCCCGCGCTGGTTGCGCAGCACGGCCTTGAAGGTCGATTTGTCCAGGCCGCCATAGCAGCGCATTTCCCGTATCTGCCCCCGCAGATAGAGCACCGTTGCCTCCCGCTGCGTCAAGGCGGTTTCCGTCGTCAACGCATCCGGCCCGCGTTGCCCGCCGTGCGAGTTCCCCGCTATCCAGTCCACCCATGCCTGCTCCAGCCGCGCGTCGATGGGCGGATCGTTGCGGGCCAGCATGTCATCGAAGGGTCCGTCGTTCTGCAACACACCGGTCATATTGTTGTAGACCGCGGCCAGCTCCTGGATGACTGCCTCTGTCGACCCGAACCGCAGCGCATCCAGGTCAAGACGCCAGAGCTTGCCGGGCACGGGCCGGTCCAGCGACGGCCGCGCCCCCGCCGTGCCGGCCGCGCCGACCAGGGCGATTTCCGGCACCTCACCCAGCAAGTCGTAATACGCGCTAAAGGCGTTCAGAATCGCCTTGCCCCGGCGGTCTCCGGCGATGCGATCCAGCAGTGCGCGCAATGCACCGGCCTGTTCCGGCGTCGCGTCCCGCATACTCAAGACCAGCGCATCGCGGAACGCCGCCAATTGCGCCGCATCCGGAGCGACTCGCACCTCGCGTGAAGATGCCGCGGCGATCCGCGCACCGCCGCGCAGCCCCAGGCGCCCCTGCACCGCGCCGCCACCGGCCAGCCCGACGGCATCGGCCTGGCGCCACAAGCCGTGGACGCGGTCATACACCAGGCGATGCACGACCACATCGGGCACCGCGCCCGCCGGGGCGGCCACACGCCAGATTGGCCGCCCCGGCGTGGACCACGCCATGTCCCGTGTCACTTCGACATAATCGCTGCCGAGACGGGCGTAGTGGACGCCGTTGATCACGACCGTACCATCTGCCGCCCTGCGGCCCTTCTCCAGGACACGTATGGAATCGGGCGCATCGACGCGGTAACGGCCCAGGCTGGCCACGGGCATTGTCTGGTGCAACCAGCCCTCGCTATCGGCGACCAGCAGCGCGCCGACACGCCGGCCGGCGGTGGTGACCTGGGTATACGCGCCGGCGCGTTCGCCATAAGGCAGCAAGCGCAGCTTGCCGCCCTGCAAGCTGCGCGCGATGACCGGAGACATGGGATGGATGGCGCCGGACGCCGTCGGCGATGCCATGGCCGCGCCGTGGACCCGCCATACGCCATCCGGGATGGCCGGCGCGCGCGCCCGGGCCGCGATTCTTTCCAGGATATCGGCGAGCCCGGGCGTAGTGGCCCTGAGGGCCTGCGCGATACGCCGGATATCCAGGGGCCGCAGGCGACCGAGGCCGCGGATCGCCGCGCCGCTCATGCCATTCCTGATGTAATCGCGTGCCAGGGGAATGCGCCCCGCCAAACGCCGCAGGCCGCCGGCCCCCGCGCGACCTGCCGCCGCACCGCCGAAGCGCAGGCCCAGCGACAGCCAGGGCGTGGCGGACCTGGCCGCGGCGCCAACCAGGCGGGCCCCGGTGCCGATAAGGGGCAGCAGGGACAGGACATCCACGCCACCATGCAAGACGGCCATGGAGATGTTCCCCTTCCGCAACTCGACCACCATGGCGCGGAAAGGAATCAAGTTCAGCAATGTATCCACGGCGTCTTCGGACCACGTCTGTCCGCGGGCCGCCTCCCGCACGTGTTCGATTTCGGCGGCGAACACATCGGCCGACCGCTCGCGGATGGACGCGTACGGGCCGGATGTCAGGTCCTGGATGTGTACGCGAGGCATCCATACTCCCGGACGCGCGCCCAGCCTGGCACGCGCCGCGCCTTCATCGAATACCAGATCACGCTTTTCGCGCAGCCATGCATCGACGGACCCGCCTGCCGGCAGCGCGTGCACTTGCCCGGTGCGGGTCGAAATAAAACACCGCTGCGTCGCGCCGGCAACCTCGATCGAAACCAGGAAACCGTGCGATACCGCGGTGCCATACGAATCGGAGAACTTCACGGAGTCGCTGGGACGCACGCCCATGGCCCGCGTGAAATACCGCATGTGCGCGCGCGATATCGTTACCGTGGCGCTGGCCAGGTCGATCGAAGCCTCCTTGGCATGCAGCGACAAGCGCGCGGACAGCCATTTCGCCAGCAAGGCCGACATCCGCTGCTTATGCGTGTCGAAGCGCCTGCCGAACTCGGCGTCCAGCGAGACCGGCAAAGCGGCGAGCAGGCGCCTGATTTGCGCCGGTGTCGGAGTCTTGCCCTCGAGCGTCTTCATGTTCCGGACGAAGCCGGCGTCCAGGCTGTCCCGGTTGAAGTAAAACTCGCCCGCCTTCCAGTCCCGCACCAGCGCCGGCGAAGACGACGATACGTCATCCAGGGCGCCGGAATAGCCGACGGCCAGCACAGCGTCCGGATCGATATCGTGTTCGCGCAACAGCGCATCGGCCAACTCTTGCCGGCCGCGCAGCGGCGGCTCCGTCGACAGCGCTTCCAGCGCCTGGTGCAAATCGATTTCCGCCTGGAATTCCGCCCGCAGGAACGCCGCGACCTGTCTGGCGATTTCGTCCTTGTCCCCCGCCGCCCAGGCCCCATCGTCCACCTTGCCTTCCAGACGCGCCACAACGACCAGGACACCGGCGGCGGTGCCGGACATCACATGGTCGGTAATGGTTTCCCGTCCCAGGGCGATCAGGACGTCCGGACTGAACCCGCCGGCGTCCAGGCCCAGTTCGCGCGCCGCCAGCACGCCGGCCCTGAAAGCCATCCTGCGACGGCTGTCCTGGGCGATGCCGGCTGGCACGGCGATGTGGGACAGCGCCTCCAGCGAGGGCGCTCGCGGCGGCAGGCACATGGCCAACAGTTTCCAGACATCCGTCAGCGACGCATCGCCGGAGACGGGCGCCGCCTCGGCCGGCGTACGCACTTCGGACAGCGCGCGGGCCATGCCGCCGCCCTGCTCGACCGCCCCATCCGGCTGCGCGCCTTCGTCCCCTTGCCACGCCGGTATCGGCAAGAGCGCGATACCGCCTGTGCTTACATTTTGTGTGTTCACCGATCAACCCCGACCAACGTGAGAATGACGCCGGACGTCATCCCGAAGGGAGCTGAGTCTTCGTAGGAAAATACTGGTTCCTGCCCACTACATCGGATCAGTCTGGTGGTGGCTGCGCCGGGACATCCTCCCGCGCCAGCAAGGCACGCGTCAACGGCGCCATGACACCGTAGCGGATCTCGCGCATGATCCTTGGCCCCAGATCCTTGCGGGCATCGTCCAGCAAGGCTGGGTCCGCCGGCAGCGCCAGGCTGGCGACCGCTTTTTCGAGTTCCTCGTCGAACCGTTCCCGCACCGCCTGGTCCGCCGCGGCTTCGGCGGCGGCATATGCCGCGGCATCCTTGCGTTTCAGCAAGGTCTGCCAGGGCGCATAGTCGAGCACCAGGAACGGGTCGAACTCATCGCGCTCGCGTGCCCGTACGATGTCCAGCGCCTCGGCCAGATATGCATCGGGCACCGCCAAGGCGTCATGGAATTGCATCTTGGGCGCCACGATGGTCAAGCGCAAGGCATCGCGCAAATGCACGACATGGGACAGGTACACCTCCAGCTGGTCGACCTGGCGTCCCCCGGGGCGGGCAGCGGCTTCCAGCAGCACGCGCTCCCGGCGCCGCGCGGCGTCGGTCAATGCCTTGATGCGAAACATCTGCCGCGCGAGGTCGACCGCATCCGCGACCCGCTCATCGTATAGACCCAAACGAATGTCGTCGTTGCGGTGCAAGAGCTGCAAGTCGTTCCAGACCGTGACGATGCGGTCGTCGCAGGTTTCCGTCGCGCCGCCGCACATGTCCAGCGTCTCCACCAGCAATGCCCTGCGTTCCGGCCTGGAAAGCGTCACCAGCCATTCCTCGACCTGGGCACGGAAGCCCGCATCGCCATGGCTTGCCGTATGGCGCAGCCGGACCAGGAACTGGCTGAATTCGACCGTCTTGTCGCGCAGGTGCAGGACACCCTCTATGGCTTCCCACCGCGCTTGCGCGTCCGGTGACGACCGCGCCAGCCACGGCCGGACCGCGTCGCTCAGGGTGAGCTGTTCCGCCGGATCCGCGAATGGTGCCGGGGCCAGGGAAAACCGCGGGCCGGCGCGACCGGGCGGAATGACCGGAATGTCACCGGCGCCAAGGAGATTGCCATCCAGGAAGATCCAGCATCGCGTCAACGCCGTGATAGTGGCGGGCAGCGCGTCTATCGCGTTGAATTGCAGCCCCAGAAACTCCAGTTGCGCCGGCAAGCGGGCCGGCAGGCGCCGCAGGCGATTGCGGGAGGCGATCAGCACCTCCAGGGTGCCGGGCAGGTCCTCGGGCAATGCGCTCAACCTGTTCGAACGCACATCCAGGACCCGCGGCTCCGCCGGCAACGCCGGCAAGGTCTCCAACATGTTGGAAGATAGATCGACCTCCCGCAGGCCAGCCGGCAGTGGATGCGGCAACGCGGCGAAGCGGTTACCGCGGGCCAGCAGGACTTCCAGGCCCGCGGGCAAATCCGCCGGCAGCTCCGTCAGTACATTGCCGTTGACATTGAGCAACCGCAATTCGACGGGCATCCCGGCGGGAAGCGCTTCCAGGGCGTTGTCGCTGACGACAAGTTCGCGCACGGTAGCGGGAAGCGCGGGCAGGCTCGCAAGCCTATTGTGTGCAATCTCCAAACGCTCCAGCCGCGGTGGCAGGACCATGTCCCGGTTTCTCAGCAAGTTGTTGGACACGTTCAAGTCGTGCAGGCTCGCGGGCAGATTCGGCGGCAGCGCCCTCATGTGTACCCGCTCCGCGCTGAGCACCGTCAAGCCTTGTGGAAGGTTGCGCCAATCCCGGATCGGATTATTGGAAAGGGACAACAGCCTGGTATCGGCGGGCAGCGGGGGCACACTGTCCAGGCGGCGTCCGGACAGATCGATTTTCATCGTCGTCCTGCCATCCGCGTGCCGCAACAGCGTCTTGAGCGCCGCCTGGTTCAAGCCTCCATAGCAGCGCGCTTCGCGCAACTGCACACGCAGATGGGACACGGTCGCCTGACGCCCGATGACGCCTGGGGCGCGCCGTCTTTGCAGGCCCATGGCGCCCACCGCGCCGCCGGCGCCGTGCGTGATCCACGCGGCCCAGGCCTGCTCCAGCTGAGGATCGAGCGGCGGTCCGCCCTGCGCCACCAGGGCCCCGAACGGGTCCATGTTCTGCAATATACCGGTCATATTGTTGTAGACCGCCGCGAGCTCCTGTACCGCCGCCTCGCTCCCGGTCACCCTCAACATGCCTAGATCCAGATACCAGGTCTTGCCAGGCATGGGGTGGTCCACGGAGGGCCTGGGCCGCGTCGCATGGACACCCTCGCGCAGGACAATATCCGGCGCCTCTCCCAGCAGCTCGTAGTGGGCGATCATGGCATTCAGGATCGCCTTGCCGCGCGGATTGCCCGCGATCCGATCCAGGAGGGCGCGCACCGCATCGACTTGCGCCTGTGTCGCGCCCCGCATGCCCGCCGTCAACGTATCGCGAAACCGCGCCAGCTGTGTCGCGTCGGGCGTCAGCCGCACCTCCGTGAGAGGCGTCGCCGGCACGGCGGCGGACCTGGCGCCCGCCGGCCGGAACCCGCCCGCCAGGCCAGGGGGCTCGACGCGGCGCCACAAGCCTTCATTCGGGTCATGCAGCAGGCGGTGCGCGACCAGGTCGGGCGTGACGCCGGGCGGCACCGCGGCCCGCCATATCGGCCGCGTGGGGGTGGACGCGGCAAGATCGCGCCGCACCTGCACATAGGCGGAGCCTAGGCGTGCGTAATGGTCGCCATCCAGCGTCACCGTTCCATCCGCGCTGGGCAGCCTGCCCTCCAAAGCCCGCAAGAGCGTCGGCGACGCAACGCGGTACCGCTCCACGCTGGCCACCGGCATGGTCTGGTGCAACCAGCCGCCGCTATCCGTCACCAGCAGGGCGCCCACGCGGCGTCCCGCGGTATCGACTTGGGAATACGCGCCGGCGCGCTCGCCGTAAGGCAGCAATGCCAGCCTGCCGCCTTGCAGATTCCGCGCCGTGACGCGGGAAACCGACGTAATCGCCTCGCCCCGGGAGGCCACGGCGGGGTGGCCCGCCACGCGCCACACGCCGTCGGGAATCGTCGCCCCGCGCGCGCGCGCCACGATTCCGTCCAGCATGCCGGCGAGCCGAGGCGCGGAGGCGCGCAAGGCCTGCGCCACGCGCGCGACGTCCAAGGGACGCAGGCGCCCCCATCCCTGTATGGCGAACTCCGTCAAGGTCGCCCGGACGCGGCTCCGCAACCCGGGCACGCGATCGACCACATGCCGCAGGCCGCCGGTCGACCAACCGCCCAGGCGGCCGCCCAGGCGCAAGCCCATCCCCAGCCAGGGCGCCGCCGACTTCGCCGCCGCCCCGCTCAGGCGCACGCCGGCGCCGATGAGCGGCACCAGCGACAACAGGTCCAGCCCCCCCATCATGATCGCCGTGGGAATATCACCGTTGCGCAGCGCCACCACCATCGCTCGAAAAGGAACCAGGTTCAACAGCGTATCGATCGCCCCCTCCGCGTACGTCTGCCCCCGCAATGCCTCACGATCGCGTTCGATCTGGGCCTGGAACGTGCCGGACAGCCATTCCTGTATGCTGTCGTGCGGTCCGGCGGCCATTTCCTGCACCTCGACATACGGAAGCAGCGCGGCCCCGCCCTCCTCCGACGGTTTGTAGACGGCGGGCTTTCCGAACACCAGCTCGCGCTCGCGCTTCATCCAGGAAGTCACGGACACATCGGGCGGCAGCGCGTGTATCTCGCCGGTACCATTGGCGATGAAGCAGCGATGCCCGCCCTCGACGGTTATCAGGAATCCGCCCGATGGCATCTTGCCCCGCACATCCCGATACAGGGTGCCGCGGCCCATTATCGACGTCGTCACGCGCTCGAAATGCTGCAGGGTGGCGCGCGCAATCGACACCCTCGCACCGTCCAGATTGATCGAAGCCCGCCTGGCATGCATGGACAGCCGCAGGGCCAGCCATTTGGCCAGCAGCGCCGACATATGCTGCTTGTGCGCGTCGAAACGCCTGCCGAATTCCGTGTCGAGCGATGCGGGCAAGGCCGCCAGCACGCGGGCGATATGGGCGGGCGTCGGCCTTGCGCCGGCGCGGGTTTTCATCCTTCCGATGACGGCGGCGCTCAGCTTGTCCGCCTGGAAGTAAAACTCGCCCGCCTTCTGATCGCGCACCAGCGGCGGCGAAGACGCCGATAGGTCGTGCATGATGGCGGGATAGGCTGTCTCCAGCCAGGCATCCGGATCGATGTCCTGCTCACGCAGCAGCGCATCGGCCAGCGCCTCGCGGCTCGGCGGTGAGGGCGCCGAGGCCAGGCCTTCCAGCGCCTGGTAGAGCTCGATCTCCGCCCGGAATTCCGTTTGCAGGAAGGCATCGACCTGCTCGGCGATTTTGTCGGTATCCCGCGCCTTCCACGCCGCGTCGTCCACCTTGCCCTCCTGACGCGCCACGGCGATGAGCACCTCGCTCACAGTGCCGGACAAGACATGATCGGCGATGGTCTCCCGCCCCAGGGCGATCAGCTCATCGGTACTGGATCCGCGGACATTCAGGCCCAACTCGCGCGCCGCCAGCGCGCCGGCGAAGAACGCCATCCGCAGGCGGCTATCGCCGGCGATCGCGTCGGGCACGGCAATATCGATGGGATCAGGCGGCCGAGGCGACGGCCGCCACAGGGAAAACAGCTTCCAGGCGTCGGCCAGTTCCAGGCCATTCGCGGCAGGCGACGGAGCGTCGCGAGCCAGGCGGACCTGGGCGAACGCTTTCGCCATTCCGCCCGCCCCGCCCACCCCCGCAT
>NZ_CBCSCA010000017.1:0-115204 GCF_965137885.1 Bordetella sputigena | reverse complement strand
GTGAAACGCCTTCGCGCCGATGATAGTGGACGGACGTCTGTGAAAGTAGGTCATCGTCAGGCTCTTATCCCCAAAACCCCGCTGCCCATGCAGCGGGGTTTTGCTTTTGCATCGACGGTTTGGGTGCCCGGTGCTACCTGGCTCGGGCGTCCGCAAATAACAACGTTCAACGTCCCGGCACAACGGTGCCGCCGAACCCTTGGATGTTGTGCGGTAACATAATCCGATCAACCAGAAGGAGCGGTTATCGTGAGTGAGCCCCAGATCCCTGTGACCAGCAACAGCCCCGACCTGCGCACCATCACGCATGTCGCTTATGGCTTGTATGCCTTGGGTTTCGTGACCGGCGGTTTTCTCGCCATCGCCACACTAGCAGCTGTGGTGCTCGTTTATATCAAGCGCGCCGACGCGGCCGGCACCTATTACGCGTCGCACTTCGATTGGCTGCTGCGTACGTTCTGGTGGGCGCTGCTGTGGCTCGCCATCAGCGCCATCGCGACGTTGATTTTCATCGGCTGGATAGGTGTCGCGGCCACGGTGATCTGGGTGCTTTACCGCCTGATCAAGGGCTGGCTTGCACTGATGGAAGGTCGCGCGCCGACGGCATATGCATGAAGGCACATGAGCGCATGCGCTCGTGGGCGCATGCGCATGCATGGCGGCGGGACACCATCGCCGCCCCAAATGAAAACGGCTGGCAATGCCAGCCGTTTTTTATCCGGTCCCGGGCGGTCTTCGCGCTACGCTGATGATGTCGTTGCGCATATTCCCTGGCACGGCGCCTGCTGATACGAAACGCGTCGCGGCGCTTATCGTATGCCGGGGTCCGCAAGTAGAACCCGCTGACAAAGCAGCATGGTCCGATGTGGCCCAGCGGGAAGAGGACCTTACTTGAGATGCGCGTTGACCAGCTTGGTCAACTCGAACATCGAAACCTGATCTTTGCCAAACAACGGACGCAGCTTGTCATCTGCGTTGATGTTGCGCTTATTGTTGGCATCTTGCAGGTTGTGCTTCTTGATGTATTCCCAGATCTTTTTCGTGACCTCGGTGCGCGGCACCGCCTCGGGACCGATGACCGCAGCCAGATCCGCGCTCGGGGTGAGCGGCTTCATGAAAGCTGCATTCGGCTTGCGGGCGGACGCGGTTTTGGAGGGTGTGGCCATAATGCGGCTCTCCTTCTCTGAGTGTTGGAAAATTGATCCTGCGGCCGGAGCATAACGTGTCTGCGCCCTAAAGACAAAGGCATTTATTGTCTGTAGCAACTAAAATGACGCACTAAACTCCGCAACTTTGTAATCCGTGACGGACTATGTATCCGCGTTCACCGCTCGAATCGATACGTCTATTCCATGATGAACTAACGGCATTGCGACGCGACCTGCATGCCCACCCCGAGTTGGGGTTTGAAGAAGTGCGAACATCGGGCATCGTGGCCGGCGCGCTGGAAGCCTTGGGCATCGAGGTGCATCGTGGAATCGGCAAAACCGGTGTCGTTGGCGTGATCCGTGGACGTGGTACGGATAGCGGGCGCATGATCGGCTTGCGCGCCGATATGGACGCGCTGCCGATGACGGAAGACAACGCGTTCGGCCACAAGTCGACCAAGCCCGGCCTGATGCATGGTTGCGGCCATGATGGCCATACCACCGTGCTGCTGGGCGCCGCGCGCTATCTGGCGCAGACGCGCAACTTCGACGGCAGTGCGGTGCTTATCTTCCAACCGGCGGAAGAAGGGCGCGGCGGCGCCAAGGCCATGATGGAAGACGGCCTATTCGATACCTTTCCGTGCGACGCCGTCTATGCCTTGCACAACTGGCCCGCATTGCCGCCCGGCACGGTAGGCATCAACCCCGGTCCCATGATGGCTGCCGCGGATCGCTTCGAGATTGTCATCAACGGGCGCGGCGGTCATGGCGCGCATCCGTACCAGACCATCGATCCCGTCGTGGTCGCGGGCCATCTGATCACCGCCTTGCAAAGCGTCGTGGCGCGCAATATCAATCCGCTCGATTCGGCGGTCTTGTCGGTGGGCTCCGTGCAGGCCGGCCACCCTGGCGCCATGAGCGTGATTCCACGCGAGGCGCGGATGGTCGGCACGGTGCGCACGTTCCGCAAAACCGTGCAGGAACTGGTCGAGAAGCGCATGACCGAACTGGCGACATCGATCGCCGGGGCGTTCGGCGCGACGGCCGAGGTCAAATACGAACGGATCTACCCCGCGACCTTGAATACTCCCCAGCATGCCAATCTGGTGGCCGACATCGCCACCGAACTGATCGGCAAGGAAAACGTCGTCCGCGATCTGGTGCCTTCCATGGGGTCGGAGGATTTCTCCTTTATGCTGCAAGCCCGGCCTGGCGCGTACTTTCGCTTGGGGCAGGGCGGCGCGGACTCGGGCTGCACCTTGCATAACAGCCATTTCGATTTCAACGATGCCGTCATCCCGCTCGGCGCGGCCATGTTCTGCGCGCTGGCCGAGCGCGGCATGCCTCTATCGGAATAGGCGCCGCCACTCTTATCGCGTCATGGCGTGGGGCCGTGGGCGCGCCAACATCTTTCTTGGGAATTTCATGTCCACACAGTCTTTCGATACCATGGTCATCACGCGTCCGGATGACTGGCACCTGCACCTGCGCGACGGCGATGCCCTGGCGGCGGTGGTCGGCGATACCGCGCGGCAGTTCGCGCGCGCCATCATCATGCCGAACCTGAGGCCGCCGGTCACGACGACGGAACAGGCGCTCGCCTATCGCGCCCGTATCGAATCGGCGATGTCCCGGGCAGGCGTGCCCCATGGCTCGTTCACACCCTTGATGACGCTGTACCTGACCGACAATACGTCCGCCGACGAAATCCGCCGCGCCAGCGAGTCGGGCAGCGTGTACGCGGTCAAGCTTTATCCCGCGGGCGCCACCACCAACTCGGATGCGGGCGTGACCGATCTGTTGGGCAAGTGCCGGCCGGCGCTGGACGCCTTGGAGAAGTGCGGCATGCCCTTGCTGGTGCATGGCGAGGTCACGGATCCGCAGGTCGATGTGTTCGATCGCGAGGCCTTGTTCATCGAGCGCGTCATGCTGCCCCTGCGCGCCGCCTATCCCGCCTTGAAAGTCGTCTTCGAGCACATCACGACCAAGGATGGAGCGGAATATGTGCGGGACGCCGAAGGGCCCGTGGCCGCGACGATTACGCCGCAGCATCTGCTGTACAACCGCAATTCCCTGTTCCAGGGCGGCATGCGGCCGCATATGTATTGCCTGCCGATCCTGAAGCGCGAAGTGCATCGGCAGGCGCTGGTGGCCGCCGCTACCAGCGGCAGCAAGCGTTTCTTCCTGGGCACGGACAGCGCGCCGCATGCCCGCGGGTTGAAGGAACACGCCTGCGGCTGCGCCGGGTGCTACACGGCGCTGCACGCCATGGCGCTTTACGCCAAGGCCTTCGAACTGGCGGGCGCGCTGGACAAGCTGGAGGCCTTCGCCAGCCATTACGGGCCGGACTTCTATGGCTTGCCGCGCAACACGACAACCTTGACGCTCAAGCGCCAGGAGTATGTGATCCCGGACGAAGTGCCTTATGGCGCCGACACGCTGGTGCCTCTGGCGGCCGGGGAATCGCTCGCCTGGCGGGTGCAGGGCTGAGCGCTCAGGACGCCGCGGCGCGGCGTGCCTCCAGTTGCTCCCAGCGGTTGAACTTTTCTTCGAGGGCGCGTTCCAGCTCGGCGAGCTGCTGGTTGATGCGCTCGACTTCATCCGGCGCGTCGCGATACAGCGAGCCGTCCGCCAGTCGCGCGGACAGCGCCGCTTGATCGGCTTCGATTGCGGCAATGGCGTCGGGCAGGGTTTCCAGTTCCTTGGTTTCCCAGGTGCTCAGGCGGCTGACCCGGGCGGTCTTCGTTTTGCCCTGGCTGCCCGGCTTATCGGCCGGCTCTGATTTATCACCTTGGTCCGCCGCGGCCGCCGTGCCGTTCGCGCCATCGGCGGAGCCCGGCGCGGGGGCGGGCCGCTGTGCCAGCCAGTCGTCGTAGCCGCCCACATAGTCTTTCCATTTCCCCGCGCCATCGTTGGCGATGGTCTGCGTCACGACGTTATTGAGGAATTCGCGGTCGTGGCTGACCAGCAGCACGGTGCCCGTATATTCCTGCAGCAGCGATTCCAGCAGCTCCAGCGTTTCGATGTCCAGGTCATTGGTGGGCTCGTCCAGCACCAGCACATTGGCGGGCCGGGCGAACAGGCGGGCCAGCAACAGGCGGGCGCGTTCGCCGCCGGACAGGCTGCTGACCGGCGAACCCGCGCGCGCCGGCGAGAACAGGAAATCCCCCAGATAGCTCATCACGTGCTTGCGCGCGCCACCTATCTCCACCCATTCGCTGCCCGGGCTGATGACGTCGGCCAGGGTGTCGGTTTCATTGAGCTGCGCGCGCATCTGATCGAAGTAGGCGACCGCTACGTTGGTCCCCATGCGCACGGTGCCTGAGTCCGGAGCCAGCTGGCCCAGGATGATGCGCAGCAAGGTGGTCTTGCCGGCGCCGTTGGCACCGATGATGCCGATACGATCGCCGCGCAGAATCGTGGTGGAATAATCGTCGACCACGACGCGGTCGCCGTAGGCCTTGCGGACATGCTGCAGCTCCGCGACCAGCTTGCCGGAGCGTTGTCCCTCCGCGATCGCCAGGTTGACGTTGCCCTGTCTTTCGCGGCGCTCGGCACGTTCCACGCGCAGGCGCTCCAGCCGGCGCACGCGGCCTTCGTTGCGGGTACGCCGGGCTTCCACACCCTTGCGTATCCAGACCTCTTCCTGAGCCAGCAGCTTGTCGAAGCGTGCCTGTTCCAGGCGTTCGGATTCCAGCCACTGGGCCTTCCGTTCCTGCCATTGCGAGAAATTGCCTGGAAAGCTGAGCAGCCGGCCGCGGTCGAGTTCGACGATACGGGTGGCGATGTTGTCCAGGAAACGGCGATCGTGCGTGATGATCACCGCGCTGCCTTTCCAATCGGTCAGGACCTGCTCCAGCCACGCGATGCCGTCGAAGTCCAGATGGTTGGTCGGTTCGTCCAGCAACAGCAGATCGGGTTCGTCCGCCAGCGCGCGGGCCAGGGCGACGCGCTTGCGCGTGCCGCCGGACAAGCCGGCGACCAGGGTGTCGCCCGGCAGGCGCAGCCGTTCCAGCAGAGCTCGAACACGCGCGGGCCGTTGCCAGTCTTCGTTGTCATCGAGGGGGCCGCACACCGTTTCGAAGATGGTGACGTTTTCGTCGAGGACGGGCTCCTGCTCGACCGTTGCCACCTTCAGTCCCGCCGCCCGCGTGATGTCGCCGTCATCAGGGTCGCTGCGTCCGTCCAGCAGCCTGAGCATGGATGACTTGCCGGCGCCATTGCGGCCGATCAGGCCGATACGTTCCCCGGCCAGAATGGAAAAGTCGGCGCCGTCCAGCAGGGGATGGTGACCGAAGGCGAGCTGGACGCCGGTGAAGGTAATAAGAGTGGCAGGAGCCATGGAGCGGTAGGAAAAACGTCTGAAGACCGCTATTGTCGCAGGAAGGCCGCTGTGCTGCCGGTCCTGCGCGGCAGACCTTGCTTTTGTCGGGGCGCTGCACCCCCGCCCAGGCGGCCGAGGGGATTTATCGCGGCACGCTCAGTGCCCCGGCCGTGCCTTGTCCGCCCCCAGCGCGGCGCGCGGATCGAAGTAGCCGTCGGTCAAGGTGCCCAGGAAGGCGACGACATCGTCGATCTCCTGCGGCGTCAGCGCGGGTTTGTCGCCCGGCTTGCCGCCAAAGGGCGGATCCATATTGACGTTCTCGTGGTACTGCGCCGGCAGATCATTGAATTTCTCCACCGTGCCGTCGGCGCGGCGCGGGTACCAGCGTTCGGGCTGCACGTCGCGGGTGGCGTAGAACTCCACCACCTCGCGCAGCTGATGGAACACGCCGTTGTGGAAGAACACCTTGCGCGTGGCGACGTTGCGCAGCGTCGGGGAGCGGAACAGGCCGCAATAATCGGGATGATCGGCCAGGTCCGTGCGATAGGGGCCGCACAGGCCGAGATCGAAATAGGCAGGGTTGCCGTTGTCGGCAATGGCGGGATTGCGCGGCACGCCAAGCGCGATGTGGCCGTAGTCGTTGAATATGGGCAGCGTGCCTGGCACGCTGAAGCGGTGGCAGCTTGCGCAGTTGCCTTTGTCCTCCGCCGAGAATAGGCGCAGGCCGCGGGCTTCCTGGTCGGTGAAGGCGGCGCGGCCCATGGCTACCGCGTCGTACTTGCTGCTGTAGGGGAAGAACAGCGACGGCGTGTCCTGGTAATAGGCCAGGGCCTGCGCGATCGCCGCGAAGGCCTTATCGGTATCGTCGAAGACCTGGCTGCCGTACAGGCGGCGGACCGTATCCGCATAAGGCGCGGACCGCACGCGCGCGACGACGGCGGCGGGATCCTTGTTCCCCATTTCGCGCGGATCGAGCAGCGGTATGCGCGCTTGCGCGTCGGCGCGATTGACGCGGCCGTCCCAGGTGAGGCCGCCGGTGGGGCCGGCATCCGTGCTGTTGTCGCCTTCTTCCTCGCTGTCGACGAAGTGCTCGTTGAAGGGCGGTACCTGTTGCAGGTACATCAAGGACGGCACGGCACGCACGCCGGTGCGGGTCATGGCGGACCCGCCCGGCTGCACCGACATGCCATCCGGCGGACCGAAATGGTTCTGCGGGCTATGGCAACTGGCGCAGGACTGCCGTCCCGATGCGGATAGACGTGGATCCATGAATAGCGTCTGGCCCAGGGCGGCGAGATCAGCCGCCCTTTGCTTCGCATACGCGCGGTCGAAGGTCACGGGAGGTGGCGGGTAGAACGTCTGCCCATTGCCGGATTGCGCGGCGCCGCCGTCACGGGCGCCCTCCGCAACCGGCGTGTCATTCGCCGCGTGCGCCGCGGTATATCCCCATAGGGCGCTGATCGCCAGCAACGCCGGCACGATGAGGATGGCGAAACGTGCGCGATGCGTCGCGGCGGTGCGTGCTCGGAACATGGGCTGCGAGATAGGAAGCGAAGTGCGGTGAGCCTAGCAGCGCAATATTTCCGTTCATGGAAGCCGCGCTTAACGCGCGCTGAATGACAGCCGGCGCGTTCAGTTCACGGTCAGTGGAGCTTCACGAAGTTCACATGTTGGTGGCCGACCATGGCGGCGTTTTTCTCATGCCATTACTCAAGAGGAACATGCCTGGTATGAAGCCGACACTCCGCACGATGTGCGTTTCATCGCTACGGCCGCTGGCCGCGATAGCAGTCCTGGGTTCGCTGGCCGCCTGTGGCGGGGACGGCGATTCTTCGCTTGACGTCGTCGCGCGCGCGAATGACGCGGCCGTCAACAACATTCAGAACGTCGTGGTCATTTATGCGGAAAACCGCAGCTTCGACAACCTGTACAGCGATTTCCCCGGCGTGGACAGCCCCCTGGCCACCGCCAGCTATCCGCCGCAGGTGGACCGCGACGGCAAGACCGTGCTGGCCGCGCTGCCGCCGGTGTGGGCCGGGCTGACCAATGCCAAGGCGCAGTTCGATCCCAGCGTGCCGGTAGTCACCACGTCGCAAACCCAGGGGATGGCGAACAAGCCGTTCTCCATCAACGAGACCTATCCCGGCGTCGACCTGAAGGCGGTCAACGCCGATCTGTGGCACAACTTCTATCAGAACCAGATGCAGATCGACGGCGGCAAGAACGACCAGTTCGTCGCCTGGGCCGATAGCGCCGGCGGACTGGTGATGGGCCACTTTACGGGCAATGCCAATACGCTGCCCTTGTGGAAGGTCGCGCAGAAGTACGCAATGGCCGACCATTTCTTCATGGGCGCCTTTGGCGGTTCGTTCCTGAACCATCAGTATCTGATCGCCGCCACGCCGCCGCTCGTTCCCATCACCGACAACAACAAGAGCAAGGTCGCTACGCTTTCCGACGGTCCGCAGGGCTCGCACCTGGCGGTGAACCCAGCCGCGCAAGGCGCGGATTCGGCATTGAGCGGTCCGGCTACGTCGATCTTCGTGACCAGCAGCGCCACCATTACGCCGGACGGCTTCGGCATCAACACCATGCAGCCGCCGTACCAGCCCAGCGGCAACAAGCCGGTGGCCAATGCCCAGGGCGTTACGGCCGGGCTGCTGGCCGATCCCGCCAACGCCACCACCTTGCCGCCGCAGACCCAGCAGAACATCGGCGATCTGCTCAGCCAGAAGGGCGTCGAGTGGGCCTGGTACGGCGGCGGCTGGGCTTTCCAGACCGCGCGTTCGACCAATCCGGCGGGCTGGGTGGGTTCCGACTATACCGGTACGGCCTTGCAGTCCAATGGCCAACCTTTCGTGAACTTCCAGTTCCACCACCAGCCCTTCAATTACTTCAAGCGTTTCGATCCGACCACGCCGGATGGCGTGGCGCAGCGCGCGGAGCACTTGAAGGATGCGGGTGTCAATGGCGAAAACTTCATCGCCGACATCCGGGCGGGCAAGCTGCCGCCCGTGTCGTTCTACAAGCCGGTCGGCAATCTGAACGAGCACAACGGCTACGCCGACGTGCTGCGCGGCGACCAGGCCATCGCCAACATCATTGCGGAACTGGAAAAGAGCCCGCAGTGGGGCCATATGCTCGTCATCGTGACGTACGACGAAAACGGCGGGCTGTGGGACCATATCGCGCCGCCCAAGGGCGACCGCTTCGGCCCGGGTTCGCGCGTGCCCACCATCATCGCCGGTCCGACGGTGCGCAAGGGCTACGTCGACCACACGATGCTGGACACGACATCCATCCTGCGTTTCATTACGCGCCGCTGGTCGCTGCCTGAACTGCCCGGCATCACCACCCGCCGCAACGCCCTCAAGCAGAACACCGGCGTGGACCAGGGTGACCTGAGCGAGGTGCTGGATGTGAGCCTGACCTGATACGCATGCCGGCCCCGTTTCCGCGTCAGGCTAAAATGGCGTTTGCAAGACGGGTCGGGCAATCGCGGTGCGCAAGCATCGAGGAAGGTCCGGACTCCACAGGGCGCGGTAGCGGCTAACGGCCGTCCGGGCGCGCGGCGGGCAACCGGCGCGTACCCGAGGAACAGGGCCACAGAGACGAGTCTGCGAAGCGGGCGCGGTATCACCGCGCACAGGCACGGCTACTTCCGTGTCGCGCGTCCGGCAACGGGCGCGGCGTCGCAGGGTGAAACGCGGCAACCTCTACCGGGAGCAACATCAAATAGGCATGCGCACGGTCCACGGACCGGAAAGGGCGGCTCGTCCGAGCATGCGGGTAGATGGCTAGATCCGGCCAGTAATGGCCGGGCCAGAGGAATGATTGCCCGCCGGGACCTCCCGGCGTACAGAATCCGGCCTATAGACCCGTCTTGCCTCTTCTACGTAAGACTAGCGCCATACGAAAGTTCTTCTTTTTCGGCAGGCTCAGGTAGGACTTTTAGATCATTTTGCAACCCCCTGATTTATCAGGGGGTTTTTATTTTGGCTTTTCAACGGTGACGCCTAAGTCCTTGTTGTGATTGAAAAAAATGTGTCCGGTTGCTTGACCGCTGGTTTCCCTTCCCGTAGAGTGGGAAAAAGTAGGTTTTTGTGCAATTAAGTGGGAGGGATGGGTGTTCCAGGGAAGCAGCGCGCTCACGCTGGATGCAAAGGGGAGGATCTCGATTCCGACCCGGCATCGTGACGCCCTGGTCGCTCAGGCGGAGGGCCGGCTCACGCTGACCCGCCACCCGGACGGTTGCCTGTTGCTCTACCCGCGCCAGGAATGGGAAAAGAAGCGTGAAGTCATTGCCGCGCTCCCCATGTCCGCCCGGGCATTGCAGCGGCTGCTGCTGGGTAATGCCCAGGATGTCGAGCTGGATGGGTCCGGCCGCATTCTGATCGCCCCCGAACTGCGCAATGCCGCAGGTATGACGCGCGAAGTGATGTTGCTCGGCATGGGCGCGCACTTCGAGCTGTGGGATGCCGCTTCCCTGGCCCGCCGCGAGGCGGAGGATCTGGCTCAGGGGATGCCGGAAGTGCTGAATCAGTTTTCGTTCTGAAACCGACATGGAATTCGAGCATCGGCCCGTGCTGCTGGCGCCGACGGTGGACGCGTTGTTGTTGCCGGATTTCGGCAGCCGCAAGACCGCCGGCCGCGGCCAGGCGGATGCGGGCGAGGCGCAGCGCCGCCGGGACGGCGTCTATGTCGATGGCACGTTCGGGCGTGGCGGGCATTCCGGCGCATTGCTGGCCCGCCTGTCGTCCAAGGCCCGGCTGGTGGTGTTCGACAAGGATCCCAACGCGATCGCGGTGGCGCGGCAATTGGCCGCCGCCGATCCTCGCGTAGCGGTCGTGCATGGCGGCTTCGCCACCATGCGCGAAGCGCTGGCCGATCTGGGAGTGGGAATGGTGGACGGCGTCATGCTGGATCTGGGGGTGTCGTCACCTCAGATCGATGACGCCGGGCGGGGGTTTTCTTTCATGCGCGAAGGCCCGCTGGATATGCGCATGGATACGACGCGCGGCCCCACGGCCGCCGAGTGGCTGGCCGAGGCCAGTGTGGATGAATTGCGGGAGGTCATTGCGGAATATGGCGAAGAACGGTTTGCTTTTCAGATTGCAAAAACGATTGCAGCTCGCCGCGCAACAGGGCCGCTGCGCACCACGCTCGAGCTTGCCGAGCTCGTCGCAGGCGCCGTCCGCACGCGCGAAAAGGGGCAGCATCCGGCCACGCGCACCTTTCAGGCTCTACGGATTTACCTCAATAGGGAACTCGAAGAACTCTCACGCGCCCTCGCGTCAACTCTAGATCTGCTCGCGCCGATGGGGAGGTTGGCGGTGATCAGTTTTCACTCGCTCGAAGACCGCATGGTCAAGCAGTTCATCGCGGCGGCCGCCAGGCCGGGCGCGGCGCATTCGCGCCTGCCGCTGCGCGAGAGCGAAATGCCGCAACCGCTGCTGCGTTCGCTGGGCCGAGTGCTGGCCGAGCCCGACGAAGTGGCGGCCAATGCCCGTTCCCGTTCGGCCATCCTGCGTGTGGCCGAACGTACCGACGTGCCGCTGCCCGCGGGCGGTGGCGCCGCTTTCGTCGGTGCCGAGCCGCTGGCGGCAGCGCGCGCGCGCCGCGCCGGCAAGGGGAAGCGCTGATGGGCCGCCTTAGCCTGCTCCTGGCCGCCGTGCTGATGTCCTGCGCCATTTCGCTGGTGACCAGTCGCTATCAGGCGCGCCAGCTGTTTATCGACTTCGACCGGTCGCAGGCCCAGGCTCGCGACCTCGACAACGACTGGCGGCGCCTGCAGCTGGACCGCGCCGAACTGGCGCGCAATGCCCGCGTCGACCGCGCCGCCCGCGATGACCTCAAAATGATCCCCATCGTGCCCGACCGGACGATCTATCTCAATCAGGCCCCGGTTACCGGGGGCACGCAATGAAGCGGCTGCCGTTCTTCAATAGCCCCGTGCTGCGCGGCCAGTTGCCGGCCTGGCGTTCGCGCCTGGTCCTGATCCTGCTTTTCGTGGGCTTCGGCACGCTGGCCGCGCGCGCGCTGTTCCTGCAGGGCATCACCACGGAATTCCTCCAGCAACAGGGCGAACGGCGCTACGAACGTACGCTGACCCTGGCCGCGACGCGCGGCAAGATCCTGGACCGCAATAATGTCGTGCTGGCTTCCAGCGTTCCGGCGCGCGCCATCTGGGCCATCCCGGACGACGCGCGGGGAGCGCCGCCCCAGCAACTGGCCGCCCTGGGCAAGCTGCTCGACATGCCGGTCGCCGATCTCAACAAACGCCTGGCCGACGAAGATAAGAACTTCGTGTACCTGAAGCGCCAGGTGCCGATGGATATCGCCGACAAGATCAAGCAGCTTGGCGTGCCCGGCATCCATCAGCAGCCGGAAACGCGCCGCTATTACCCGGAAGGCGAGGTCATGGCCCACGTGGTGGGTTTCACGAACGTCGAGGACCAGGGGCAGGAAGGCGTCGAGCTGGCGTTCAACAAGCAGCTGTCCGGCCGTCCCGGCACGCGCCGCGTCATCAAGGATCGCCTGGGTCGCGTGATTGAAGACGTGCAGGCGGTGACGGAGCCCGTCAATGGCAAGGACCTGCGCCTGTCCATCGACACGCGCGTGCAGTATCTGGTGTTCAAGGCGCTCAGCGATGCGATCGCGCTGCACCATGCGCGCGGCGCGGCGGCGGTCGTCCTGGACTCGCGCACCGGTGAAATCCTGAGCATGGCCAGCCTGCCCACCTACGATCCGGGCGATCGCAGCAAGCTCGATTCGGACGCGCTGCGCAACCAGGCCATCACCGATACGTTCGAGCCGGGCTCGATCATGAAGCCGTTCACGGCCGCGCTGGCCCTGGACCTGGGCCGTATCACCACGTCGACCATGTTCGACACCGGCAACGGCCATTTCCGCTACCAGGGCTCGACGATCAGCGACGTCAGCCGCAACGGCACGATCAATGTGGCCGATGTGCTGCGCCGCTCCAGCAATATCGGCATGACCCTGATTTCGGAGAAGCTGGAAGCCCGCGAGATGTGGGATCGCTTCACCGAGCTCGGCCTGGGGCAGGCGCCCCAGCTGGGCTTTCCCGGCGCGGCGCCGGGCCGCCTGCGGCCCTGGGACCGCTGGCGCCTGATCGAAAAGGCCACCATGGCGTACGGCTACGGCCTGTCGGTGTCCCTGCTGCAGATGGCGCGCGCCTATACCGTGTTCGCGCGCGACGGCGATATGGTGTCGCTGACCCTGGTCAAGCGCGATAGCGAACCGACCAGCGTCAAGGTCTATCCGCCCAAGGTGGCCGCGATGATCCGTGGCTTCCTGGAGGCCGCCGCCGGTCCGGACGGCGCCAAGCTTGCTCAAGTGCAGGGTTATCGCGTGGCCGGCAAGAGCGGTACGGCGCGCAAGATTGTCGACGGCAAGTACAGCACCAGCCGGTATCGCAGCTCTTTCGTCGGCTTCGCGCCGGTCTCCGATCCGCGCATCGTCGTGGCGGTCACCATCGACGAGCCGCAGACCGGTGGCTACTATGGTGGCGCGGTGGCGGCGCCGGTCTTTTCGACCATCGTCGGCGGCGCCCTGCGGCTGATGAATGTTCAACCGGACGCTCCCTTCGAGTCCACGGTCGTGGCGGGCTTGCAGGAGCGGATGAGATGAACGCGACGACTCTGGATACGCCCGTCACGACGCCGTCCGATGCGGACGGCGTCGTAGCATGGTTGCGCGCACACGCCGCGGCCGGGGCGGATCTGCGGCTGGATTCGCGTGAGGTCGCCGCCGGCGATGTATTCGTCGCCTGCAAAGGCCGCGCCAGCGACGGCAGTCTATATATAGAGCAGGCGATCGCGCGAGGCGCGGCCGCCATCCTGGTCGAGGGCCAGCGCACGCCATTGCCGGAAGCCGTTGCGGCCGGCGTGCCGCTGCGCGTGGTCGACGGCCTGCGCGGCATGCTGGGCGAACTGGCCGACATCTGGTATGGCCGGCCCTCCGCGGCCCTGGCCGTTATCGCGGTCACGGGCACCAATGGCAAGACGTCGTGCGTGCAATGGCTGGCCCATGCCTTGACGCACGCGGGCAAGCCCTGCGGCGCGATCGGTACGCTGGGCGCCACGCTGCCGGACGGCCAGGTGCTGCCGGGCAGCCTGACGACGCCCGATGTGCTGGCGCTGCACCGCCTGCTGGCGCGGATGCGGCAGGCGGGCGCGCAGATCGTGGCGATGGAAGCGTCGTCCATCGGCATCGAGCAAGGCCGCATGGATGGCCTGCGCATCGACATCGCCGCGTTCACCAACCTGAGCCGCGACCATCTGGATTACCACGGCACCATGGCCGCGTACGAGGCGGCAAAGGCGCGCCTGTTCGCATGGCCGGGGCTGGCCAGGGCGGTCGTCAATGCCGATGACGAGGCCGGCCGGCGGCTGATCGCGTCGCTGGATGCCGAACGCGTGCTGACGTACGGGCTGCAGTCCCCGGCGGACTTGCATGCGCGCGACCTGTCGGTGACGGGGCAGGGGCAGATCTTCACACTGGCCACGACCCAGGGCGAGGCCCAGATCATGACTGCCTTGCTGGGCCGGCACAACGTTTCGAATCTGCTGCTGGTCGCCGGCGTACTACTGGCGCTGGGCTGGAGCCTGGCCGACATCGCGCGCGAGCTGGCGGCCGCCGCGCCGGTGGACGGCCGCATGGAAGTCGTCACGCCCATCGATTTGCCGGGGGCCGCGGCCGCGGCCGGCGGACCCATGGTGGTCGTGGATTATTCGCATACGCCGGACGCGCTGGAGCGCGCGCTGGCTGCCTTGCGGCCAGTCGCGCGGGCGCGTGGCGGCAGGCTGCTGTGCCTGTTCGGCTGCGGCGGAGACCGCGATGCGGGCAAGCGTCCCGTCATGGGTGCGATCGCCGCACAGGGCGCCGATCATGTCGTGCTGAGCAGCGACAATCCGCGCAGCGAAGATCCGGCCGCCATCCTGGCGCAGATCCGCGCGGGCATCGCCGATGAGGCCGCGGTTACCGTGGAAGCCGACCGCGCCAAGGCGATCATGGAAACCATCTGGGCCGCGCGGCTGGAGGACATCGTGCTGCTCGCGGGCAAGGGGCACGAAACCTACCAGGAGATCGCCGGCGTCAAACTGCCGTTCGATGACCGGGAATGGGCGCGCTTGGCCCTGCTGCTGCCGGGCGTGTCCGCGGTCTCCACCGATACGCGCACCATCGGTCCCGGCCAGCTGTTCCTGGCGCTGGCCGGCGAACGTTTCGACGGCCACGATTATCTGGCGCAGGCGCAGGATCAGGGCGCCGTGGCCGCCGTCGTCGCGCGCCGGGTCGATGGCGTCCGTATGCCGCAGCTGGTGCTGGGCGACACGCGCCTGGCGCTGGGACGCATGGGTGCGGCATGGCGCGCGCGTTTCGCGATTCCGGTGATCGCGGTGACGGGCAGCAACGGCAAGACCACCACCAAAGAGATGATCTCGGCCATCCTGGCGGACTGGCTGGGCGCCGAGCAGCGCCTCGCAAGCGCGGGCAATTTCAATAACGACATCGGCGTGCCCCTGATGCTGCTGAGGCTGCGTCCGCATCATCACGCCGCGGTGTTCGAACTGGGCATGAATCATCCGGGCGAAATCGCGCTGCTGGCGGACATGGCCGCGCCCACGGTGGGGTTGGTGAACAACGCGCAACGTGAGCATCAGGAGTTCATGCATACGGTGCAGGCCGTCGCCGAAGAAAACGGCGCCGTGCTGGCCGCGTTGCCCCGCGACGGTTATGCGGTGTACCCCGGCGATGACGCGCATACCTCGACCTGGGACGGCTTGAGTGCCACGCCGCGCATCCTGCGCTTCGGCCTGCAGGCGGGGTTGGATGTCTACGCCGAGCAGATACAGGCCGACGCGCTGGGCACCCGGTGCCAATTGGTCACACCTGCTGGCATAGCGATGCTGGAGCTGCCCGTCCCCGGCATGCACAATCTGCGCAACGCGTTGGCGGCGACGGCATGCGCGCTTGCGGCAGGCGCGCCACTGGCCTCGGTGTGCAGGGCGCTGGCGGGTTTCAGCGCCGTATCCGGGCGCATGCAGCGGCATCAATTGAGTGACGGAACGCTGCTGGTCGATGACACCTACAATGCGAATCCGGACTCCGTCAGAGCGGCCATCGACGTGCTGGCGCGGTTGCCGGCACCCCGTGTCCTGGTATTGGGTGACATGGGTGAAGTCGGCGCCAACGGACCGGCGATGCATCGCGAGGTAGGCGAGTACGCGCGCGATCGCGGCATCGATCTGCTCCTCACGCTGGGGAAAGCCGCGGGCGATGCCGCGACGGCTTTCGGACCCACGGCAAGGTCCTGCGAAAGTGTGGAAGAAATTGTGACGGCGCTGCGCGGCACGGCCGCGCGCGCCGTATTGGTAAAGGGTTCGCGCTTTATGCGCATGGAGCGGGTAGTGAAGGCGTTTTTGAGTACGGATGGACATGCGCCCCTGGGGCAGGGAGAACAGCATGCTGCTTGAGATCGCCCGCTGGCTTTCCGACGATATCCGCACCTTCGGGGTCTTTGAGTACATCACGCTGCGCGCGGTATTCGCCTGCGCGACCGCGTTGCTCATCGGCCTGTTCTTCGGCCCGCGTGTGATCCGTAAACTGACCGAGCTCAAGATCGGCCAGGCCGTCCGTTCCTATGGCCCGCAAACGCATCTGGTCAAGACCGGCACGCCCACCATGGGCGGCGCCTTGATCCTGATCGCGATAGGCATCAGCACCTTGCTGTGGGCGGATTGGAGCAATCGTTTCGTCTGGGTCGTGCTGCTGGTCACCTTCGGCTTCGGCCTGATCGGCTGGATGGACGACTATCGCAAGGTCGTGCACCGCAATCCGGAAGGCATGCCGGCGCGGCAGAAGTTCTTCTGGCAGGCCCTGATCGGCCTGGTCGCCGCGGTCTACCTGGCGTTCGCCGTATCGGCGCCCGCCAACACGGAGCTGTGGCCGTTGTTTCGCAATTGGGTGATGAGCGGCTTCACCATGCCCTTGCCGACCCGTGCCGACCTGATCGTGCCGTTCTTCAAGACCGTCAGCTATCCGCTGGGCGTGCTGGGCTTCGTCGCGCTGACCTGGTTCGTGATCGTGGGTACCAGCAATGCGGTCAACCTGACCGACGGCCTGGACGGCCTGGCCATCATGCCCACGGTCATGGTCGGCGGCGCCCTGGGCATTTTCGCCTATGTGATCGGCCGCGCCGACTATTCCAAGTATTTGTTGTTTCCCTACGTGCCCGGGGCGGCGGAATTGCTGGTGCTATGCGCCGCGCTGGCGGGGGCGGGCCTGGCCTTTCTCTGGTTCAACGCCTATCCCGCGCAGGTCTTCATGGGCGACGTCGGCGCGCTGGCGCTGGGCGGGGCGCTGGGAACGGTGGCGGTGATCGCGCGCCAGGAAATCGTGCTGTTCATCATGGGCGGCGTCTTCGTCGTGGAAACGCTATCGGTCATGGTGCAGGTCAGCTGGTTCAAATACACCAAGCGCAAATACGGCGAGGGGCGGCGCATCTTCCGCATGGCCCCGCTGCACCATCATTTCGAAGTGGGCGGCTGGAAGGAAACCCAGGTCGTCGTGCGCTTCTGGATAATCAGCATGATGCTGGTTTTGATTGGCCTTTCGACATTGAAATTGCGATGAGCGCAACGGACTTCCCCGACTCCGATACGCCTTGCATCCTGGTCCTGGGACTGGGAGAAACCGGTATTGCCGCCGCACGCTGGTGCGCGCGCAATGGGGCGCGGCTGCGCATTGCCGACACGCGCGAGCAGCCGGGCGGCCTGGACACGCTGCGTGCGGTTTTCGATGGCATGGCCGCCGACGAACAGCCGGACTATCGCCTGGGATCCGCCGGTTTCGACGCGGCGCTGCTGGACGGCGTCGCGCAGGTCGTGATCAGTCCGGGCTTGGCCCCCAACCAGGAGCCGGCGCGGTCGCTGCTGGACGAAGCGGAAAAGCGCGGCATCGAGGTCGTGGGCGAAATCGAACTGTTCGCTCGCGCGCTGACCACGCTGGCGGAAAACCGCGAATACCGTCCCCGCCTGGTGGCCGTGACGGGCACCAATGGCAAAACGACGGTCACCGCGCTGACGCGCAGCATGATCGAGGCCGCGGGCCTGACGGCGCGCGCGGCCGGCAACATCGGGCCGGCCGCGCTGACCGCGCTGATGGACGCGCTGGACAACAACGACTTGCCGCAGGCCTGGGTGCTGGAGCTGTCCAGCTTCCAGCTGCATACCACGCACTCCCTGGCGGCCGATGCCGCCGTCGTATTGAACGTTACCCAGGATCACCTGGACTGGCATGGCGATATGCAGGCCTATGCGCAGGCCAAGGCGCGCCTGCTTGCCATGGCGCGCATCGCCATCGTCAATCGCGACGATCCGTTGACGGTGGGCATGGTGGAAGGCCTGGATCATCAGCGCGTGCGCAGCTTCGGCAGCGACGTGCCGACGCTGGTCGGGGACATGGGACTGGAGCTGGGCCAGGGCGTGGCGTGGCTGACCGCCTGCGAAGCCAGCGATTTCGATATCCCCGCGCCTACGCCGGCCCGGCGCAAGAAGGATGCGCCGCCGTCGCCCCGCCCGGCGGGCCGGGTGTCCAGGCTGATGCCGGTGGATGCGTTGCGCATCCGCGGCATGCACAACGCGACGAATACGCTGGCCGCGCTGGCCCTGGGCCGCGCCCTGGATATCGGCTGGGGCCCGATGCTGCGCGCGGCGCGCGAGTATGCCGGCGAGCCGAACCGCGTGGAGTTCGTGCGCCGCATCGGCGATGTGGACTTCATCAACGACAGCAAGGGCACCAACGTCGGCGCCACCGTCGCGGCGCTGGAAGGCCTGGGTCAACCGGTGGTGCTGATCGCCGGCGGGCTGGGCAAGGGGCAGGATTTTTCGCCGCTGATCGCGCCCGTCGCGCGCCATGCGCGCGCGCTGGTGCTGATCGGCCAGGATGGGCCCGAGATCGGCAAGGCGCTGGAGTCCACCGGCGTCGCCTGCGTGCAGGCCGCCGACATGCGCGACGCGGTGCGTCAGGCCATGACGCTGGCGCAACCCGGCGACGCCGTGCTGCTGTCGCCCGCCTGCGCCAGCATGGACATGTTCCGCAACTACGTGCATCGCGGCCAGGTCTTCGCGCAGGAAGCGCAGGAATTGGCGCTGGATCGGGGAGAAGTGGCATGACGGCTCTGATGCGCGCTTGCGACGACAGGGGGGGCCGCTCATGAGCCTGTTCGCCGACCTGACCGGCAGCGTCAATGCCGTGCGCCCCGGGCGCACGCGCATGCGCAGCTTCGACATGCCGCTGGTCATCGCGGCGGGCACGCTGTTGTCGATGGGTTTGCTCATGGTGTATTCGGCGTCCATCGCGCTGGCCGACGGTCCGCGTTACGCCGCCTATGGGCAATACTATTTCGTGATTCGCCATGCGGCCTTCGTCGGCGTGGGCGTGGTGGCGGCTGCCTGCACGATCACCGTTCCGATCCGTGTCTGGCAGCGCCTGGCCGTGCCGCTGTTCATCCTGGCGCTATTCCTGCTGGCGATCGTGCTGGTGCCCGGCATCGGCCGCGAAGTCAACGGCTCGCATCGCTGGATACCGCTGGGGCCGATCAATTTCCAGCCATCCGAGCTGATGAAAGTCGCGGCCCTGCTGTATGCCGCCGACTATACGGTCCGCAAGCAGGAGCACATGCAGAACTTCGCGCGCGGCTTTCTGCCCATGGCCTTCGCGCTGGGCGGCGTCGGCATGTTCCTGCTGCTGGAGCCGGATCTGGGCGCCTTCATGGTCATCGTGGCCATCGCCATCGGCATCCTGTTCCTGGGTGGGATCAACGGCAAGTACTTCAGCAGCCTGCTGGGCGTGCTGGTGGGTACCTTCCTGTTGCTGATCTGGGCGTCGCCCTGGCGGCGCGCGCGTCTGTTCGCCTACCTGGATCCGTGGAACCAGGACAATGCCTATGGCAGCGCCTATCAGCTTTCTCACTCCCTGATCGCGCTGGGGCGGGGCGAATGGTTCGGCGTCGGCTTGGGCGCCAGCGTCGAGAAGCTGCATTATCTGCCGGAGGCCCACACCGACTTCCTGATGGCGGTGGTGGGCGAAGAGCTGGGTTTCGCCGGCGTGATGCTGGTGATTTCGCTGTTCGCGATCATCGTGCTGCGCGGCTTCGAAATCGGCCGCCAGGCCATCGCCATGGAACGTACCTTCGCCGGGATGGTGGCGCAGGGCGTGGCGATCTGGTTCGGCGTGCAGGCCTTTATCAATATGGGCGTGTGCCTGGGCCTGCTGCCCACCAAGGGCCTGACCTTGCCGCTGATGAGCTATGGCGGCTCGGGCGTCGTCATGAACCTGGTCGCCCTGGCCATGCTGATTCGCGTCGACCTGGAAAACCGCACGATGATGCGAGGAGGCCGAGTATGAATGGGCCGGTGCGCACCGCGGTGATCATGGCCGGTGGCACGGGCGGGCACATCATGCCCGGCCTGGCGTTGGCGGCCGTGCTGCGCGAGCGCGGCTGGCGCGTGCTCTGGCTCGGTAATCCGGACAAGATGGAAGGGCGCCTGGTGCCCGCGCAAGGCATAGAGATGGCGGAGCTGCGGTTCCAGGGGCTGCGTGGACGCGGCATCACGGCCCTGCTGCAATTGCCGGCGCGACTGTTCGCCGCCACGCGCCAGGCATGGCGGCATCTGGCGGCCGCGCGGCCGGACGTCGTGGTCGGCATGGGCGGCTATGTGGCTTTCCCGGGCGGACTGGCCGCGGCGCTGCGCCGCGTGCCGCTGGTGGTGCATGAGCAGAACGCCGTGGCCGGCACCGCCAATCGCACGCTGGCGCGCCTGGCGCGCCGCGTATTGACCGGTTTCCCGGATGTGCTGCCGCGCGGCGAGATGGTCGGCAACCCGGTGCGCCGCGAAGTCTGCGCCATCGCCGCGCCCGAACAGCGCTATGCCGGCCGCACCGGCGCGCTGAACGTGCTGGTGGTCGGCGGCAGCCTCGGCGCCCAGGCCTTGAACACGGTCGTGCCGCAGGCGCTGGCGCTGCTGCCCGAAGGGGCGCGCCCACACGTCACGCATCAAGCCGGCGAGCAGCATATCGAGGCGCTGCGCGCCGGCTATGCCGCGGCCGGCGTGCAGGCCGATTGCCGCGCTTTCATCGACGACATGGCGGGCGCGCTGGCGGCCGCCGACGTGGTGATCTGCCGCGCGGGCGCGATGACTGTGGCGGAGATCGCCGCGGCAGGCGCCGCCGCGCTGTTCGTGCCTTTCCCGCATGCCATTGACGATCACCAGACCGCGAATGCGCGCTACCTGAGCAATGCCGGTGCGGCCTGGCTGCGCCAGCAGAACGAATTGACCCCGCAATGGCTGGCCGACTGGCTGGCGCAGCGCGGCCGCGACGAGCTTCAGGCCGTCGCCGCCCGTGCGCGCAGCCGCGCCATGCCGGATGCGGCCCGCCACATTGCCGACGCCTGCGAAGCCGCCGCGCTTCGACGCGTGGGCGGCGGAGTGAAACAGGCATCATGAAACATCGTATTCAACACATCCATTTCGTCGGGATCGGCGGGTCCGGAATGAGCGGCATCGCGGAAGTGCTGCTGAATCTGGGTTATCGCGTCAGCGGTTCCGACCTGCACGACTCGGCCGTCACCCGGCGCCTGTCCGGCCTGGGCATGTCCATTGTCATCGGGCACTCCGCCGCGAATATCGCCGGCGCCGACGCCATCGTGACGTCGACGGCGGTGGCGGGCGACAACCCCGAGGTCATCGCGGCGCGCGCCGGCCGCATCCCGGTGGTGCCGCGCGCCATCATGCTGGCCGAACTGATGCGCCTGAAGCGCGGTATCGCCATCGCCGGCACGCATGGCAAGACCACCACCACCAGCCTGGTGGCCAGCGTGCTGGCCGCGGGCGGCCTCGATCCCACTTTCGTGATCGGCGGCCGGCTGAACTCGGCCGGCGCCAACGCGCGCCTGGGGCAGGGCGAGTACATCGTGGTCGAGGCCGACGAATCGGACGCCTCGTTCCTCAACCTGCTGCCGGTCATGGCCATCGTGACCAATATCGACGCCGACCATATGGACACCTATGGCCACGACGTCGCCCGCTTGAAGAGCGCCTTCATCGAGTTCACGCAGAAGCTGCCGTTCTACGGCAGCGCCGTGCTGTGCAGCGACGATGCCAATGTGCGCGAGATCATGCCTTTCATCTCGCGTCCGGTAACTACCTACGGCCTGAACGGCGAAGCGCAGGTGGCGGGGCGGAACGTACGCGCCGATGGTACGCGCATGTGCTTCGACGTCCTGCGCCGCGACCGCGACATCGAGTTGCCGCCGTTGTCGGTCTGCTTGAATCTGCCGGGCCTGCACAATGTGCGCAACGCGCTGGCCGCGATCGCCGTGGCGTCCGAGCTGGGCGTTCCGGACGAGGCCATCTGCAGCGCGCTGGAGTCCTTCAACGGCGTCAATCGCCGCTTCACGCACGTCGGCGACTTTCCCGTCAGCGGGCCGGGCGGCGGCACGTTCACCGTCATCGACGACTACGGCCACCATCCGGTGGAGATGGCCGCGACGCTGGCGGCGGCCCGCGGCGCCTGGCCGGATCGCCGCATCGTTCTGGCCTTCCAGCCGCATCGCTATACCCGTACGCGCGACTGCTTCGAGGACTTCGTTCGCGTTCTCGGCACCGCCGACGCCGTGTTGCTGACCGAGGTCTACGCCGCCGGCGAAGCGCCCCTGGTGGCCGCCGATGGCCGTGCCCTGGCGCGCGCGCTGCGCGTCGCCGGCAAGGTGGAACCGCTCTTCGTCGAAGACGTCGCCGAGCTGCCGCAGGCCGCGGTCGATTTCGTGGGCGACGGCGACGTGGTGATCGTCATGGGCGCCGGGTCCATCAGCAAGGTGCCGGCCCAGATCGGCGAACTGGCCAGTGCGGCTTCCACGCAGCGTGGCGACAGGAGGACGGTGCAATGAGCCAACATGAATTCGACGCGAATGCGCGCGAAGCCAGCATGAAGCGCGCGCGCGCCGCCGCGCAGGCCGGGCCGGATGGCCGGGGCCTGGGCCGGGTAGGCGTGCTGTATGGCGGCCGCTCGGCGGAACGCGAGGTTTCGCTGATGTCGGGCAAGGGCGTGCATGAGGCGCTGTGCAGCGTCGGCGTGGACGCGCATCTGTTCGACACCGGCGCGCAAAGCTTCGCGGACCTGGAAGCGGCCCGCTTCGATCGGGTATTCATCGCCCTGCATGGCCGCTACGGCGAAGACGGCACGCTGCAAGGCGCGCTGGAACTGCTGGGCATACCCTATACCGGCAGCGGTCCCGCGGCGTCGGCCATCGCGATGGACAAGATCATGACCAAGCGGATCTGGCTGCAGCACGGACTGCCCACGCCGGATTTCGCCATCCTGGACGCGGATACCGACCTGCGCCGCGTGCCGGACGATCTGGGCCTGCCGCTGATCATCAAGCCGCCGCATGAAGGCTCCACGGTCGGCATCACCAAGGTGCGCGGCTATTCCGACATGAAAGACGCCTATGCCGAGGCGGCGCGCTTCGATGACGAAGTGCTGGCGGAGCAGTTCATCACCGGGCGCGAGCTGACGGTGGCGCTGCTGGGCGCCGGGCGGAAGGCGCGCGCCTTGCCGGTCATCGAAATCGTCGCCCCCGACGGCAACTACGACTTCGAGCATAAGTACTACTCCGACGATACGCAGTACTTCTGCCCCGCCGATCTGCCGGACGCGGTCGCCCGCGAAGTGCAGCGCGTCAGCGTGGAAGCCTACCGGGCATTGGGATGCGAGGGCTGGGGCCGCGCCGACCTGATGCTGGATGCCGACCAGCGCGTCTGGCTGCTTGAAATGAATACCTCGCCGGGCATGACCGGCCATTCGCTGGTGCCGAAGGCGGCGCAGGCGGCGGGCATGTCCTATCCCGAACTCTGTGTGGCAATACTGTCCGAGGCTTCGTGCAAAGTGCGCAGCCCCGCCCGCAATACCTGACTGGATCATCCGTGTGGAACGACGCTCGCACCACCAACCTGATCGCCAACACGCTTGCCGTGCTGGCGGTGCTCGCCATGCTGGGGGCGGGGCTGGTGTGGCTGGCCAAGCGGCCGTACTTCGACCTGACCGCCATCGAACTGGAAGCCGCGCCGGGCTCTCAGCTGCATTACGTGTCGCCGGTCAGCATGCGGGCGGCGATCGCGGGCGGCCTGAAAGGCAATTTCTTTACCATGGACCTGGATCAGGCCCGCGAACTGTTCGAATCCGCGCCCTGGGTGCGCCATGCGGCGATACGCCGCATCTGGCCCAATGTGCTGCGGGTCAGGATCGAGGAACAGCAGCCGCTGGCGCTCTGGAACGAAAACCAGATGATCAATACCTGGGGGGAATCATTCACCGCCAATACGGGCGAGTTGGACGACGAATCGGCGCTGCCGCACTTCTATGGTCCGGAAGGCAGCGAAAGCCTGGTCGTGCAGCGGTACGCGGAATTGGCCCGCTGGTTCGCGCCGCTGGACATGCGCGTGCACGACCTGGAATTGAGTCCGCGCTATGCGTGGCGGGTCACCCTGTCCAATGGCTTGAAACTGGATCTTGGGCGGGATCCGGGCGCCGACGCGCCGGACCCGAATGGGCCGCCGGGTGCGTTGCCCTTCGCCGCGCGTATCCAGCGTTTCGTGCAGGCCTGGCCCGCGCTGACGCAGAAGCTGGAAGGCCGCGCCATATTGCAGGCGGATTTGCGCTATCCCAACGGCTTTGCCCTGGCCCTGGCGCAGCCGCCGGAAGCCGAATCGAAAACCAAACCGAAATCCAATCCAAAAAAGCGCTAACGCCATGACCCGTGACATCAAGGACTTAATCGTCGCCCTCGATATCGGAACCAGCAAGGTGGTGGCCGTCGTCGCCGAAATCCTGCCGGAAGGCCGATTCGAGGTGCTGGGCCTGGGCCAGCATGAATCCCGAGGCATGCGCAAGGGCGTGGTCGTGAATATAGAAACCACGGTCAACTCCATCCAGCGCGCGCTGGAGGAAGCCGAGCTGATGGCCGACTGCAAGATCCGCGACGTCTATACGGGTATTGCCGGCAGCCACATCCGCAGCTTCAACTCCAGCGGCATGGTGGCGGTCAAGGACAAGGAAGTCACCGCCACCGACGTGGCGCGCGTCATCGAAACCGCCAAGGCGGTGAATATCCCGACGGACCAGCAGGTATTGCACGTGCTGACGCAGGAGTTCATCGTCGACGGCCAGGAAGACATCCGCGAACCCATCGGCATGAGCGGCCTGCGGCTGGAAGTGCGCGTGCACATCGTGACGGGCGCGGTCAGCGCCGCGCAGAACATCGTCAAATGCGTGCGGCGCTGCGGCCTGGAAGTGCAGGACCTGATCCTGCAGCCGCTGGCTTCCAGCCTGGCCTGCCTGACCACGGACGAAAAGGAACTGGGCGTGGTGCTGGTCGATATCGGCGGCGGAACGACCGACGTGGCGATCTTCACCGGCGGCGCGATCCGCCACACGGCGGTGATTCCCATCGCCGGCGACCAGATCACCAACGACATCGCCGCCATGCTGCGCACGCCGACCCCCGACGCGGAGGAAATCAAACTGCGCTACGGCGTGGCCAAGCAGGTCCTGGCCAGTCCCGACGAAACCGTGGAGGTGCCCGGTCTTGGCGATCGTGGTCCGCGATTGGTTAAGCGCCAGGCCCTGGGCGCCGTTATCGAGCCGCGCATCGAAGAATTGTTCACGCTGGTGCAGCAGGTGGTGCGTGACTCCGGCTACGAGGACCTGCTGGCTTCCGGCGTGGTCCTGACCGGCGGGTCCGCGCAATTGCCCGGCATGGTGGAACTTGCGGAGGACGTTTTTCTCAAACCGGTGCGCGTGGCGGTGCCGGAGTACGAAGGCAGCCTGGCCGACGTGATGCGCAACCCGCGCTTCGCCACGGTCATGGGACTATTGCAGGAGGCGCGCATGCAGCGCATGCGCGGACGCAAGGTAGCCGCGCAGACAGGCAATTTCAAGAGCCTGTTGGCGCGGATGAAGGAGTGGTTCATGAATTGAATAGGAATCGCGCTGCCGGCGATTCCGGGGCGTGCCGAGCGGTTGGACGGCGCGCTGGCGGAGACGCTTCAAACCCGTGGCGGACAACGAATGTCGGCGTCGGCTTTGAAGCGATTCACAAAAAAGGTAGTTGGGGTTTTTGTTTTTGTGATTTGCAATCAGACTTGAGGGAGTCGCATCATGAACTTTGAAATGCTCGAGAACAGCACCAAAGGGACCGTGATCAAGGTCGTTGGTGTCGGTGGCGCGGGTGGCAATGCCGTCGCGCACATGATCCGCAACGGTGTCAGCGGAGTCGATTTCATCTGCGCGAACACCGATGCGCAGGCACTGGCCGCTACGAACGCGCCCGTGCAGATTCGCCTGGGTCGTACCGGCCTGGGCGCGGGTGCCAAGCCCGAGCAGGGCCGCGCGTCCGCCGAAACGGCGCGCGAGGAAATCCGCGCGGCGCTGAATGGCGCGCACATGGTGTTCATCACCGCCGGCATGGGCGGCGGCACGGGCACCGGCGCCGGCCCCGTGGTGGCGGAAGTCGCCAAGGAGCTCGGCATCCTGACCGTGGGCGTGGTCACCAAGCCTTTCCAGTTCGAAGGCAACAAGCGCATGAAGATGGCCGAAGAGGGCATCAATGAGCTGGCCAAGCACGTGCATTCGCTGATCGTCGTGCTGAACGAAAACCTGTACGAACTGATGGATGAGGACGCCACGCAGGAAGACTGCTTCAAGTCGGCCGACGACATCCTGCACAACGCCTGCGCCGGCATCGCCGAAATCATCAATGTGGAAGGCAACGTCAACGTCGACTTCGAAGACGTCAAGACCATCATGGGCGAGCAGGGCCAGGCCATGATGGGCACGGCCACCGCGTCGGGCACCGACCGTGCGCGCGTCGCCGCCGAGCACGCCATCGCCTGCCCGCTGCTGGAAGGCATCGACCTGCACGGCGCGCGCGGCGTCCTGGTGAACATCACCGCCAGCCGCACGCTGAAGATGCGCGAAACGCGCGAAATCATGGAAACCATCCGCGGCTACGCTTCCGAGGATGCCACCGTGATCTTCGGCACGGCCTACGACGAGTCCATGGGCGACAGCCTGCGCGTTACCGTGGTCGCCACTGGCCTGGGTCGCAATTCCAGCCGTCCGCAACTGGTGCAGAACCGTACCGAGGCGCTGCGCACCGGCACCGACGACTTCCCCATGGTCGGCATGGCGCCCGGCAACGGCGCCGGACAGGGCGACTACCGCAACCTGGACATGCCGTCGGTGATGCGCAATCCGCGCACGCAGGCGTCGGCCCAGGTCCGCGCCCTGGAAAGCTCGGGGATGGACCACTTCGACATTCCGGCTTTCCTGCGCAAGCAGGCGGATTGACGTAGTCAGGCGCGCGTTCGCGGGGCGCCGGCTGGCAGAGCCGGGGCCTTGAGGCGCGCCCCTTGCAGTACTCCCTCATCCCCGGCCCGTGCTTTGCGCGGGCCGGGAAGGGAACCACTGAGTCGTTTCAGATAGTTTCAGGCTATCAAGATCGTAGGATTGTTTGCCTTGGATGCGCGTAAACCCAGGGTTACAATACTGGTCTTACAACGGCGTGGCGGGTTTCTTTCCGCTAACCAAGAATCCGAACAAAGCCCATGTTTCGTCAACGCAGCATACAGAATCTGGTCAAGACCACAGGCGTCGGGGTGCATTCCGGCCGCCGGGTCGAACTGACGCTACGTCCCGCTGCGCCGAACACCGGGATCGTCTTCCATCGCATCGACCTGCCCGAAGTCGTCGACCTGCCCGCGCAGGCCACCGGCGTGGGCGATACGCGCATGGCTTCCGTGCTGCAGCAGGGCAATGTCCGGGTGTCCACGGTAGAGCATCTGATGTCGGCGCTGGCCGGCCTGGGCATCGACAATCTGCACGTCGACCTGACGGCGGAAGAAGTGCCCATCATGGACGGCAGCGCGGCCACTTTCGTCTATCTGCTGCGCTCGGCCGGCATCGTGGAGCAGAACGCGCCCAAGCAGTTCATCCGCGTGCTGAAGCCCATCGAGGTGCGCGAAGGCGAGGGCCGCAACGAAAAATGGGCCCGGCTCGAACCGCATGACGGTTTCGCGCTGGCTTTCTCCATCGATTTCCGGCATCCCGCCATCGACTCCACCGCCAATTTCGCCGAAGTCGACTTCGCCACCCATTCGTATACGCGGGAAATCGCGCGCGCGCGCACTTTCGGTTTCGTCAATGAAGTCGAAGCCCTGCGGTCCATGGGCCTGGCGCGCGGCGGCAGCCTGGACAATGCCATCGTCATGGACGAATACCGGGTACTGAATAGCGACGGACTGCGGTATGACGACGAGTTCGTCAAGCACAAGATCCTGGACGCCATCGGCGACCTGTACCTGCTTGGCAAACCGCTGGTGGCGCGCTATGTCGCCTGCAAGTCCGGCCACGCACTGAACAATCAGCTGGCGCGCGCGCTGCTTGCCCAGCAGGAGTCCTGGGAAATGGTGAGCTACCAGTCCCAGGCTGAAGCGCCGCAGGCCTTCCGCTACGAGTGGAAGCTGGCGTAAGGACCCGCCCCCGAAGCGCTGCGCGCTTCCCCTCAAGGGGGCGACTCCAGCGGACCGGCAAAGCCGGATCCGCGGAGTCCCCGTCTTGGCTACATTACTTCAGGGGCACAGGGTCCTGCTTACCGGGGTCAGGTCTGTCTATGATGGCGGAGCAAACGCTCGATCGCGTCGGCCAGCGGACCGGGATTCAACGTTTCCCGCAAGGCCTCGAAAGCCCCTAGCGCCGTGTCTCCCAGGGGCATCACGTCCTTGGGCGCGCGTGGCGGTTTTATCCCTGAGCCCGGCAAGCCGGCTTGAACCTTCACCGCGATTTCGTTAAGGTTCCACCCTGCCGCGTGCAACGCCTGTGCGATCCGCGGCGCCATCTGGCGCAGTTTCGCGGCATGGGCGGCGCTCGGTACGGCCAGCTGCAGGCGGTCGGCCTCCAGGCGCGCGACCCGGCAGACGTTACCCAGGACCGGCGGCACCGCCGCCGCCACCGTGCGTTGGATCTGCAGGTGCAGATTCGCGGTGGCCAGCACGCCGGCGCCGCGCGCGTCATGTCCCAGCCAACCCATGGCGGTGTTTTCACGGCGGGCGGGCTTGCGGGAAGGACGGTAGGGCGCGCGTTTGTTCATTCGCCAGGCAACAGGATTACTCGATTGAAGTTTGTCATTATGCATGCCCGGCGCGGTTCGGCGGGGCATTTCACCCTGGAAGGCGGCCGCCTGGCCTTGCTGATGAGCGGTGCCCTGCTGCTTGCGGCCTTGGCGGGCGCCCTCGTATCGCGGGGGCTGGCACCGGCCAGCGTGCTGCCCGTGGCGCGTGCGGGCGCCGTACCGCAAGACCCCCAGCCCGGCTATTCCGACGACGCTTTGCACCAGGCCCTGGCAATGCTGGCCGCCAAAGTGGGGACGCTGCAGGCGCGCCTGGCCGGCGTCGACGCCTTGAGCCGCCGGTTGGCGATCGCCGCGGGCGTGCCCTTGCCTGAAACCTTCGCGCCGGTGGCCGATGTGGCCCAGGCCATGGATAACGGCGCCCCCAGCGATGGCGGCGCGGACGGGGAGGCGGACGGCGGCAAGGAAATCGCTGGTGACGGCAGGGCGCAGGCGCTGGGACGGGACGTCGACGTGCTGGCCGACGAATTGGCCGGCCGGATGGCCGCCCTGCAACTGTTCGATATGGCGCTGACCCGCCGCCGCGCCGACCTGGCCAGGTTGCCGTCGTCGCTGCCGGTCACCGACTACCCTTATTTGAGTTCATCCTACGGCTGGCGCCGCCACCCCGTCACCGGCCGCTATCTGCGCCATGACGGGCTGGATTTCGCCGCTCCCATGGGCACGCCCATCCTCGCCGCCGCCGGCGGCGTCGTCGTGGCGGCGGGTCCCGATGCCGGCTATGGCCAGCGGGTCGATATCGATCATGGCGATGGCCTGCTCTCGCGCTACGCGCATGCATCGGAAGTGCTCGTCAAAGCGGGGGATCTGGTCGAGCGCGGCCAGCTCATCGCGCGGGTGGGATCTTCCGGCGTGTCGACGGGGCCGCATCTGCATTTCGAGATCCGCCTGGGCGGCCAGGCCATGGATCCCCGTCTCTTCCTTGGACGGCCGCCCACCGCGCCGCCCGCCTTGGCCGCGGCAACGGCTACCGTGGTCCGCTGACGCGGACGCGGCGGCCACCCGGTTCCGGCCCGGGCGCCTGCCGGCGTGACGCCGGTATCCCGGGCCGAAGTGTTGCCCTCGCGGTGCGTTACACTCGATCGTTTCCCGGCGGCTTCTTCCGCCTCACTGACAACAATACTAGTCGCGTACCGACGCCCCGCGAACAGGGCGGCAGGCGCGCGCGGACATACGCATGGTTTCTCTGCTAAAAAAACTCATAGGCAGCCGCAACGACCGGCTGCTTAAGCAGTACCGCAAGGTGGTGGGCCAGATCAATGGCCTTGAATCCACCATCGCCGCGCTGTCGGACGAGCAGCTCGCGGCCAAGACCCAGGAATTCCGCGCCCGCTTCCAACAGGGGGTTTCGCTGGACGATCTGCTCCCTGAAGCCTTCGCCGTCGTGCGCGAAGCGGGCAAGCGGGTGTTCGGCATGCGCCACTTCGACGTGCAGATGCTGGGCGGTATCGCCCTGCACAACGGCAAAATCGCCGAAATGCGCACCGGCGAAGGCAAGACGCTCATGGCGACCCTGCCGGTCTACCTGAATGCATTGTCCGGCAAGGGCGTGCATGTGGTGACGGTCAACGACTACCTGGCGCGCCGCGATGCCGAATGGATGGGCCGCCTGTACCGCTTCCTGGGCATGAGCGTGGGCGTGGTGGTGCCGCAGCAGCCGAACGAAGAAAAGAAGGCCGCCTATGCGGCCGACATCACCTACGGCACCAACAATGAATTCGGCTTCGATTACCTGCGCGACAACATGGAGTATCGCGTCGAGGATCGCCGCCAGCGCAGCCTTTCCTACGCCATCGTCGATGAGGTCGACTCGATCCTGATCGACGAGGCGCGCACGCCGCTGATCATTTCGGGCCAGGCCGAAGACCACACCGAGCTGTACATCCGCATGAACGCGGTGCCCCCGCTGCTCAAGCGCATGGAGTCGGAGCCCAAGCCGCAGGAGCCCGAGCCCGAAGGCGACTACTGGGTCGACGAAAAAAGCCAGCAGGTGCATCTGTCCGAAGCGGGCCACGAGCACGCCGAGGCCATCCTCAGCCGCGTCGGCATCCTGCCGGAAGGCGAATCCCTGTACGACCCGCGGCACATCGCGCTGATGCACCACCTGATGGTGGCGTTGCGCGCGCATACGCTGTTCTTCCGCGACCAGCAGTACGTGGTGCAGGACGGTGAAGTGGTCATCGTCGACGAGTTCACCGGCCGCCTGATGGTGGGCCGCCGCTGGTCCGATGGCCTGCACCAGGCCGTGGAAGCCAAGGAAGGCGTCAAGATCCAGCACGAAAACCAGACGCTGGCGTCCATCACCTTCCAGAACTACTTCCGCATGTACGACAAGCTGTCGGGCATGACCGGCACCGCCGATACGGAAGCCTACGAATTCCAGGAAATCTACGGGCTGGAAACGGTCATCATCCCGACCAACAAGCCCATGGTCCGCAAGGACCAGAACGACCAGGTCTTCAAGACGGCGCGCGAAAAGTACGATGCCATCCTGGCGGACATCCGCGATTGCCACGAGCGCGGCCAGCCCGTGCTGGTGGGCACGACCAGCATCGAAAACTCGGAGCTGCTGTCCGGGCTGCTGCAGCGGGCCAAACTGCCGCACCAGGTGCTCAACGCCAAGCAGCACGCGCGCGAAGCGGAAATCGTCGCCGAGGCCGGCAAGCCCGGCCACATCACCATCGCCACCAATATGGCGGGCCGCGGTACCGACATCGTGCTGGGCGGCAGCGTCGACAAGCAGGTCGACCTGATCCGTGCCGACGAGTCGCTGTCCGAAGCGGAAAAGCAGGCGCGCATCGACAAGATCCGCACCGAATGGAAGCCGGCCAACGAAAAGGTCAAGCAGGCGGGCGGGCTGCGCATCATCGGCACCGAGCGCCATGAGTCGCGCCGTATCGACAACCAGCTGCGCGGCCGCGCCGGCCGCCAGGGCGATCCGGGATCGTCGCGCTTCTATCTGTCGCTGGAAGATCCGCTGATGCGCATCTTCGCGGGCGACCGCGTGCGCGCCATCATGGAACGCCTGAAGCTGCCGGAAGGCGAGCCCATCGAAGCCGGCATGGTGTCGCGTTCCATCGAGACCGCGCAGCGCAAGGTCGAGGGCCGCAACTTCGATATCCGCAAGCAATTGCTCGAATACGACGACGTTGCCAACGACCAGCGCAAGGTGCTGTACACGCAGCGCAATGAAGTGCTGGAAGCGGCAACGGTGGGCCCGACGGTGGAAAACCTGCGCGACGGGGCCGTCGAGGAGCTCGTCCGCGCCTACGTGCCGGCGGAATCGGTGGAAGAGCAGTGGGATGTGCCCGGCCTGCAGCGCGCGCTGGAGTCCGACTATCAGCTGTCGCTGCCCCTGACCGAAATGCTGGAAAAGGAAACCAGCCTGACGGACGACGATCTGCTGGAGCGTGTCAAGGAGGCCGCCGCGGCCGCCTACCGCGCCAAGGTGGAACAGGTGGGCGCCGAAGCCTGGGGGCAATTCGAACGCTCCATCATGCTGCAGGCCATCGACCAGCACTGGCGCGAGCACCTGTCCTCGCTGGACTACCTGCGCCAGGGCATCCATCTGCGTGGCTATGCGCAGAAGAACCCCAAGCAGGAATACAAGCGCGAGGCCTTCGAGCTGTTCTCCGGCATGCTGGACCGCATCCGCGACGATGTGGTCAAGGTGCTGATGACCGTGCGCATCCAGTCGCAGGAGCAGGTCGCCGAGGCGGAAGCCGAAGCCGCGCAGCCACACGTGCAGAATGTCCAGTACCAGCATGCCGACTACGACGAGGCGCTGGCCGCGGGACAGGACGAGCGTCCGCAGGGCCAGCAGCCGGTGCGCAACGCGCTGCCCAAGGTCGGCCGCAACGATCCCTGCCCCTGCGGCAGCGGCAAGAAGTACAAGCAATGCCACGGCAAACTGGCATAGGGAACAGGCGATGACAGCGGGCGCCGCAACGACGGAACTCGATCACGCGGTGATCATGGTGCGGGACCGTCTGGAACAGGCGGCGCCCCATTTCGAGCGCCAGGGCTACACGCTCAGCGAAACCGAGATCCATAATCTGGGCTCCTGGAATCGCCTGATCGTCCTGGAACATTCCTATGTGGAATTGCTGGGATGGCCGCCGGGCAAGCCGCCCGCGCGCAAGGAAATCGCCGACTCGCCGCTGGGACTGGAAGCACTGGTGCTGCGTACCGAGGATGCCGAGGCAACCTACCAAAGGCTGCGCGACGCGGGTTACGCGGTGAATCCCGTCCAGGTCCTGACCCGGCCGGCCCAGGTCGGCGGCAAAACCATGGAAGCCCGCTTCCACACCGTGCGTTTCGCCGAGCAACCCATACCGGGTATCCGGCTGTATTTCTGCCGCCATCTGACGCCCGAGTGCGTCTGGCAGCCCGCGCTGATGCAACACGCCAACGGGGCGCGCGCGGTGACGGAAGTGCTGGCGCGTGCGCAGGACCCGGCGGCGCTCGCTGCCCGCTTCGCCGACGTAGCCGGCGCCACGGCCCAGTCCGCCGACGACGGCGCGTGGCTGGTGCCGCTGGGCCATGCCCGCCTGCGTGTCGCGCAGGCGCCGGCGGGGCAGGGCACCACGCTCGATAGCCTGACACTGGTCCACCGCGATGGCCGGCAAAGCGTGCTCGATACCGACTTCCGTTAACCACCCCTGACGCTTTGCCCTTCGGGTAACTACTGTGGCGGCGCAAAGTGTATACACATTAGTATGCACTTGACCCAGGAGGCACGAGGGAGGCGCCACATGGCATTACCGCGCTACGCGGATCGCACCGCCGCCGGTCTTTCCGACCTGTACGACGCCGTCAAGACCATGGCGGTACGGTTCGACTTCAAACCCGGACAGCGGATCAACGAAGTCGAGCTGGCGCGGCAGTTGAACGTCAGCCGCACGCCGCTGCGCGAGGTACTGAACCAACTGATGGTGGAAGGCTTCGTGACCCGGGCCGTCAATCGCGGATTCATCGGCCGCCCCCTCGACGCCAAGCAGATACATAGCCTCTACGAATTCCGCTCGGTGTTGGAGTGCGGCATCGTCCGCGCCGCGTGCGAACGCGCCACCGACCAACAGTTGGACGAATTGCAGGCCGCGGTGGAGGTCTCGCGCGATGTGCCCGAGGACACCGATGCCGTGCGCCTGCTGGCGCTGGACGAATACTTTCACATGGCGCTGGCGCGTTTGACCGGCAACGACGAATTCGTACGCAGCCTGGAAAGCGTGAACGCGCGCATCCATTTCGTCCGCTGGATCGATATGCAGCAGGGCCGCCGCAAGCATACGCAGGCCGAACACCTGCGCATCGTGCATGCGCTGCGCGCGCGCGACGACGCCTTGCTGCAGGAGCTGGTATCGCACCATATCGGGCGTCGCCTGGACCAGATCACCGACGTTATCCGTACGGGCTTTTCGACGATCTATATGCGGGATCAGCTCGAAGACAAGGCCTGACAACCACAAGGGGAAAACATGTACGACATTGAAAACCGCGCCTATCCGGCGGTGGCGGCACGCCGCCGCCGGTTCCTGGGGGCGGCGCTGTGCGCAACGCTGTGCGGCATGCTGGGGGGCATTTCCGCCGCGCGCGCGGCCGACGAAAAGCCCTTGATCCTGGTGGTGCCTTATCCGCCCGGCGGCAGCACCGATATCCTGGCGCGCATCCTGCAGCCCAAGTTGTCCGAGCGCCTGCATGGCCGCCCTGTCATCGTCGAAAACCGCGCCGGCGCGGCCAGCCAGATCGCGACGTCCTTCGTCGCCCGGGCGGCGCCGGACGGCAATACGCTGCTGGTCAGCTTCGACAACCATGCGATCAATCCGGCCGCGAAAACCAATCTGACCTACGATACCTTCAAGGATTTCGTCGGTATCAGCCAGACGGTGCGTTTCCCGCTGGTCATCGGCGCCAACCCTGGCGTGCCCGGCGATACCCTGGCCGCGTTCTTCGATGCCGCACGCAAGAATCCGCGCAAGCAATACAACTTCGCCTCCACCGGCGTGGGGTCCCTGAACCACCTGGCGCCCGAGCAGTTGAAGCGCCTGTCCGGCGTGGACCTGCTGCACGTGCCTTATGGCGGCGGCGGTCCGGCGGTGCAGGCCGTGGTGGGCGGACAGGCCGACATGACGTGGCTGAGCTATGCCGCGCTGCGTGGGCAGATCCAGGCCGGCAAAATCAAGCCGCTGGCCGTCGCTGGAGAAAAGCGCCTGCCCGATCTGCCGAATGTGCCTACCGTCGCGGAATCGGGCTTCCCGGGATTCGAAGCCTATTCCTGGAGCGGCATGTTCGCGCCCGCCAAGACGCCGCCGGCCACGGTAAAAGCCTTGACCGCCGACTTCCAGGCAGTGCTGGCGGATCCCGAGGTGCGCCGCAAACTTACGGACGCCGGATTCGAAGTCATCGGCTCCGACGGTCCGACGCTGGACGCCTACGTTAAGCGCGAATACGAGCGCTGGGACCAGTTCATCAAGACCAATCACATCAATCTGGAAAACTGATATGGACCAACTGAATGGCGCGGAAGCCATGGTGCGCATGTTGCAGGCGTACGGCGTGGAACACATCTTCGGACTGTGCGGCGACACCAGCCTGCCGTTCTACGACGCCCTGCATCGACTCGATCATGGGATGCGGCACGTCCTGACGCGCGACGAGCGCAGCGCGGGCTATATGGCCGATGCGTACGCGCGTGTCAGCGGCAAGGTGGGCGTGTGCGAAGGTCCCAGCGGCGGCGGCGCCACGTATCTGCTGCCGGGTCTGGTGGAAGCCAATGAGTCCTCGATCCCCGTGCTGGGCATTACTTCCGACGTGGCCGTCGGCTCGCGTGGCCGTTATCCGTTGACCGAACTGGACCAGGAAGCGCTCTACCGTCCCTTGACCAAGTGGAACCGGACGATAGACCGCGCGGACCAGATTCCCGGCATGGTGCGCGCGGCATTTCGCGCCATGACCGGCGGCAAGCCGGGCGCCGCGCATTTGTGCTTTCCATACGATGTCATGAAGCAGAAGGTGGACGCATCGGATATCTGGGCGCAGCCTGAGCATGGCCGCTTTCCCGCCATGCGCTATGCGCCTGATCCCGCGGACGTTGCCCGTGCGGCGGCCATCCTGGCGGAATCGCGCGCGCCGGTCGTTATCTGCGGCGGCGGAGTCGTCATCGCGGGGGCCAGCGAGGCCTTGCGGACGCTGGCCGAATCCCTGAAGGCGGCCGTCTGCGTCACGGTCAGCGGCCAGGGCAGCCTGGCTGACACGCACCCCTTGAACGCCGGCGTGGTCGGCTCCAATGGCGGCGTCCTGGCCACGCGCGATGTCGTCGCGGCGGCGGATGTGGTGCTGTTCGTCGGTTGCCGGGCCGGCTCCACCTCGACCGAGCACTGGCGTTTCCCGGGACGCGACACGACCATTCTGCATATCGATGTCGATCCCATGGTGGTAGGCACGAACTATCGCACCGAGGTCGGCATGATCGGCGACGCGCGGCTGGCGCTGGAGGCCTTGAATACCGAACTGGCGCCGCGCCTGGCGCGGCGGCGTGCCGATGCCGCGGACGGCGCGGTGTTGGCGGGCAAGGCGCGCGCGGCGCGCGCCGCGCAGCTGGATGCGCTGGCATCTTCGACCGAACGGCCCATCCGGCCGGAGCGCGTCGTCAAGACGCTGAACCGCCTGTTGCCCGAGGACGCCATCGTCTGCGCGGATCCCGGTACGCCTTGCCCGTATTTTTCCGCGTATTACGACGCCGCGCGGCCGGGCCGGCAATTCATCACCAATCGCGCGCACGGCGCGCTGGGCTATTCCCTGTCGGCCGCCTTCGGCGCCTGGTTCGGCCGGCCGCAAGCCAAGTGCGTATCCGTCATGGGCGATGGCAGCTTCGGTTTCACCGTCGGCGAACTGGAAACGGTGGTGCGGCACAAGGCCCCGCTGCTGATGATCGTGTTTTCCAACTCGGTCTATGGCTGGATCAAGGCCAGCCAGAAGGCGGGCTACGATCAGCGCTACTACAGCGTCGACTTCGATCGCACGGATCACGCGCGCATCGCGGAGGCCTATGGCGTGAAGGCGTGGCGGGTGGAAGATCCGGCGCAGCTGGAGGCCGCGTTGCGCGCGGCCATGGAGCACGACGGGCCGGCGCTGGTCGATGTGCTCGCCCAGCCGCTGCAGGACGCGGCGGCGCCTGTCAGCCAGTGGATGGGGTGATAGGGCCTTATCGATGGCGGGCCGCTTTGGCCCGCATCGGCGGCCGGCATCAGGAGACAGCTTAAGGAGCCGGCATCAGCAACCGGCATTCAGCAACCCGCTGATGGAGCCTGCATTGGTACCTCGCGTCAAGCGACCTGCATCGCCGGCGCGCTCGTCACGACGTGGTTGACCCCCGTTGTCAGGGCCTGCGCATCGATGCCGTACACATGCAGGGATACGGCGACGGCGGTACCCGCATTACCCAGGCGATGCACCTGATCCAGTCCAGGCGCCGCGGTCACGACGTCACCGGGCCGGCGGCTGACCTGTCGCAAGGCATGCGCGCACTGGACATCCGCGTCCCAGCGGTACAGCGTTTCCGTCAATTCGCCGGTGACGACCCGATAGGCGCACCAGGTGTGGTGGCCGTGCACTGGGCTGAATTGTCCCGGCGGCCAGACCAGATACACCACCGTGTATCGCCCTTGCGGGTCGGCGTAGGCCACATGCCGTGAATAGCCGCCGCGCGGCTCGGCCAGGGCTTGCGGGCATACCCGGTCCAGCGCGCATGCCGGGTCCGCGCGCGCCACGCCCTGCGCCAGGGCGCCGAGCAAGCCTTTGCCGGACAGGTGACCGGCGGCGAGGATCGCGTCACAGAGTGGGGCCAGGCCCGCGGGTGGGGTATGAGATTCCATGGTTTTATCTGGAGATGCGGATAAAAACCATGGTATAGCCATGGCGAAGCAAAGAATTTGCTCATTTTCGTGGCTGGCGGCCGGATATTGGAACGGTCTTGCGCTGTTATGGACGCTGCCGTTCGGCAGGCGTTGACGCCTGGCCAGCCGTTGACCGATTCAAGATACGCCGACAACAGGCACCTCATACGCCCGCACGGCCGGCGCGGCGCCATGCCACGGTTCGATGTCGACCAGGGCCGACAACGCGCTGCTGCCTTGCGTCAGCTGCGAAGTCCCGGCATCCAGCGTCAGCACGTTGGGATTGCCGTGCCGTTCGAGCCCGGCGCCGTCCGCATCCGCGTCGAACCAGGCCCCTGTCGACATGACCAGCACACCCGGCATCAGTCCTTCATCCAGCACGGCCCCGGCCAGGCATGCGCCGCGGGCATTGTGGATACGCACCAGCGTGCCGTCCGCGATACCGCGCGCGGCGGCGTCCGCCGGATGGATGCGCACCGGCTCGCGGTGCTGGATTTTGCTTGCGCTCGACAGCGACGCGGGATCCAGCTGCGAATGCAGGCGGTGCGCGGGCTGGCTGCTGACCAGGTGCAGCGGATAGCGGCCCGCGGCGGGGGCGCCCAGCCATTCCGCCGGCGGCAGCCAGGCGGGATGCGCGGGGCAATCCTCGTAGCCGAAGCCCGCGATGCGATCGGAATACAGCTCGATACGGCCGGAAGGCGTGCGCAATCCATGCCGCGCCGGATCGCGCCGAAAGTCCTCGAACAGCACGAAGTCGCGGCGCGGCGGCGGCAGCGCCAGATAGCCCTGTCGCCAGAAATCCTCGAATTCCGGCGCCTCCGGCAGTTCGTCCGAGCCGGCCCATCGCGCGCGCATGTCCGCATACATGTGCCGCAGCCAGCCACAGGCATCGCGGCCTTCGGTATAGGCATCCTCGTAGCCGCCCATGGCCGCCAGTTCGCGGTAAATCTCGAAGTCGTCGCGGCTTTGTCCCTGCGGCGGCAGGGCGCGATGCATGGCGAACACATAACCGTCGCGCGACGACGCGCCAATGTCATTGCGTTCCAGCGTGGTGGTGGCCGGCAGGACGATATCGGCGCGGCGCGCGGTGGGCGTCCACCATGTTTCGTGAACGATGACGGTCTCGGGACGCTGCCAGGCCTGCTGCAAGCGGTTCAGGTCCTGATGGTGGTGGAAGGGATTGCCGCCGGCCCAGTACACCAGCCGGATGTCGGGATAGCGGTACTCCCTGCCGTTGAATCGATAGGCGCCACCCGGATCCAGCAGCATGTCGGCAATGCGGGCCACTGGTATGGCGCTGCGCGCGGGATTCGAGCCTTCCGGTAGCTGGGGCACGGCCGCGTCGATGCGCGGGTTGCCCGCGCTATTGATGGAGCCCAGCCCGAAGCTGAAGCCGCCGCCCGGCAGGCCGATCTGGCCCAGCATCGCGGCCAGCGCGATGCATGCCCAATAAGGTTGTTCCCCCCGGTGGGCGCGCTGCAGCGACCAGGTGCAGTTCACCAGCGAACGGCAGTTGGCCGCGTCCAGCGCCAGGCGCCGCACCGTGTCGGCGGAAACACCGCAGATGGCCGCCGCCCATTCCGCCGTCTTCGGCTGGCCGTCGGTATCGCCGCGCAGGTAGGCCGCGTAACGTTCGAACCCGTGGCAGTAGCGGTCCAGGAAGCCGGCATCGTGGCGGCCGGATTCCAGCAGCACGCTGGCCATGCCTATCATCAGCGCGGCGTCGGTATTGGGCCGTATCGGGATCCACTCCGCCTCTATGCCGGCGGGCACGTCGCCGCGCGTGGGGGAAACGACCACGATGCGCGCGCCATTGTCCACGGTGCGCCGTAGCCAACCGGCGGTGGTGTGTTCGCCGGCGCCGCCGGCGATCACCTGGGCGTTGCGCAGGGGCATGCCGCCAAAGGCCAGTATCAGCCGGGTATGGGCGGCCACGCTGTTCCAGTCGGTGACCTTGCCCGTCAGTGGTTGCCAGGTGCCGATCACGTGCGGCAGCAGGAATTGCGCGGCGCCCCAGCTGTAGTTACCGACCTGGTCCGTGCAGCCGCCGCCCGCATACAGGAAGCGCCGCGTCTGGCTCATGGCATTGTGAAAGCGCCCCGCGGAGGCCCAACCATAGGATCCGCCGAAAATGGCCTCGGCGCCGTGGGTCGACCGCACGCGGGAAAGTTCCTCATGCACCAGCTTCAAGGCGGTGTCCCAGCCGACTTCCACATAGCGGTCCACACCACGTCCCGCGCCTGCGCCCGACCTCGTATCTTTAGCGCGTCCGCGCAGCCAGCCCTCGCGCACGGCGGGGCGCGCGACGCGCAGCGGTGAATGCACCATGTCCGGCATGGCGTGGATCATGGGCGACGGCGCGCGGTCGCGGGCGAACGGTTCGCAGCCGACCAGCCGGCCGTCGCGCACCAAGGCGGTGTAGGCGCCCCAGTGCGACAGCGTGGGGAAGCGTTGCGGGGGGGATGTCATGATCCCCGTGGTTTAACACAAAGCGCCCGGGCCGCCGCCGATGGACGCCGCCAGCCGGAACGGGCAAGATGGCCCCCGTTGCGGCGTCGGCCGCGCCAAGGAAAATCCATGGATCAGACCGATATCAAGATCCTGAGCCTGTTGCAGAAAGACGCCGCCTGTTCGGTCGCCGAAATCGCCGAACAGGTCAATCTGTCGGTGACTCCGTGCTGGCGCCGCATCCAGAAGCTGAAGGACGACGGCGTCATTGCCCGCCACGCGATGCTGCTCGATCCCAATGCGCTGGGATTGAAGCTGACGGTGTTCGTGTCCATCAAGACCAGCCAGCACAGCGCCAAATGGACGCGGCGGCTGATCGATGCGGTGCAAGCGCTGCCCAACGTCGTGGAATTCCACCGTATGGCCGGCGACATTGACTATCTGCTGAAAGTGATGGTCGAGGACATGGCGGCCTACGACCGCTTCTACCGCCGGCTGATCGACGCCGTGGACCTGCTGGACGTCAGCGCCAGCTTCTCCATGGAGGTCATCAAAAGCACGACCGAACTGCCATTGGACGGCCTGTAGTGTCGGATTTCTCGGATCGTAGGAAAGGATTTTCGTTGCCACCAAACAACGAGAACGCAATTTTCATTTCATCTGATTCCAGCAACGTCAACTTGCAACGTTTTTTCTCCGCTCCGGGCGTACGATCTTTTCGTCCCCATCCGTAGTCGTTAGAGATAAAGCAGCATGTCCGCGGTGCCTTCCGGCGAACCCGCCGAGCCGTTTTCCGGCGCCTTGATAGAACGTATCGAAACCGGCCGTCCCGGGGCCGAGGCCGCGCTGCCGGCGGGCTTTCCCGGCAGCTGGGATGGCAAAGAGGACCTTTGGGTATTCGCCTACGGGTCCTTGATCTGGCGGCCCGGTTTTCCGTGGCAGGAACGGCGCCTGGCCAGTATCCATGGCTATCACCGCTCGCTTTGCCTGTGGTCGCGCCACCATCGAGGTTCGGATCAGGCGCCGGGCCTGGTGTTCGGACTGAACCGGGGCGGCTGCTGCCGCGGCGTCGTATTCCGTATCGGCGCGGCCGATGTGCCGGCCGCGTTCGCCGCCTTGTGGGAGCGCGAGATGATAGGCGACGCCTACACGCCGCGCTGGCTGGTCTGCCACAGCGACCAGGGGCCGGTGGCCGGGCTGGCTTTCCTTTTGAATCGTGCCTGTGCCGACTATGCCGGCGACGTGGCCGAAGAGCGGCGGCTGGACGTCATCCGCACCGCCGTGGGCCGTTCCGGCGCCTGCCTGGACTACGTACTGGAAACCGAACGGGCGCTGCGCGACCACGGTATCAGCGACTGCCGCCTGGGCGCGCTGGTGCGCAGGCTCGTCACGGCGTTCTGATCAGAACGTCCATTTGGCGAACATGAACAGCACGTTGCCATTGCCCTTGCCGCCGGGGATGTAGGTCGCGTAGAACGTGGCCTTGTCGTAGCCGACGGACGCCAGCGGCAAAATCCCCGGGAAGGGGATGTAGTGGAAGATATCTTCCCGCGCGGTCAGGAAGGCCGTATAGCCGATGCCGAAGCGCCAGTTCTGCCCGACTCGCCCGATCTTCTGGTAGCCATAGCCCGCGATGGGCTCGACGTGGCCGTGCGAATCCAGGAAGGCCATGCCGTACAGGCCTTGCCAGTCGCCGTCTTCGTCATAAATGCCCTTGCCCCAGCCGCCGCCCCAGCTTTCCTCGCGAAAGCTTTTGATCTTGTCGGCGGAATACGCGGCCCGGTTATGCCAGGCGTAGCCGGTGATATACAGCTCGTCGTTGCCCTGGTTCCAGATCTGGTCCAGGCGGCTGCATGCGCCTTGCGCCCAATTGGGGATGTTGTCGCAGGCTTGGGCCGTCAAGGGCAGGGCGGCGGCGGTCGTCAGCAAGACGGTAACGCTGGCACGCCGGGCGGCGTGGACGAACGAGGACTTCATTGCAAATCAGGATGGTTGGTGACCGCGGTGTGACATTTTCGTCGCGTTGAAGTGCCCGACGCAAACGTACATATGCGCAAGCGATTGCTACAGCGCCATGAGCGCCCGAGGACGTTCCGTTGAGATACCGTTGAAGCCGCGGCGGTCTACAACAGAAAGACCGTCGCCAGCCCCAGGAAGATGAAGAAGCCCAGCGAGTCGGTGGCAAAGGTCAACAGCACCGACGAGCCGATTGCCGGATCCTTGCCGAAGCGGTCGCGCAACATGGGCACCAGCACGCCGACCGACGCGCCCACCAGCATGTTGCATATCATGGCGGCCATCATGACCAGCGCGATCGACACCGATCCGGAAATACCCCACGCGAACAGGGCGGCCACCACGCTGCCGCACAGTCCCACCAGCAGGGTGACCAGCAGTTCGCGCTTGACCAGCTGCCACAGGTTGCGGCCGGTGATCCGGCCGACGGCCAGGGCGCGGATGATCATCGTCATGGTCTGGTTGCCGGAGTTGCCGCCGATGCCGGCAACGATGGACATCAGGAAGGCCAGGATGACGATATGGCTGACCGTGCCCTCGAAACGCGAGGCGACGAAGGACGCCGTGCCGGCGGTGCACAGATTGAACAACAGCCAGGGGGCGCGGTTGCGCAGGGCCATGGTCACCGGCGCGAAGATGTCTTCCTCCTGCAGGCCGGCGCGCGACAGGGCCTGTTCCTGCGAGTCTTCGCGGATGACGTCGACGACGTCGGCGATGGTCACGCGGCCGATCAGCCGGCCCTGGTCGTCGACCACCGGCGCCGATACCAGGTCGTACCGTTCGAAGGCGCCGGCGGCATCCGCGTCGGAATCCAGCGCGGCCAGCGTCAGATAGTCGGTGGTCATCACGTCCCGCACGGCGGTATCCGGTTCGCTGACCAGCAATGTCGACAATGGCAGGATGCCTTGCAGCTTGTCCTGGCGATCCACCACGAAAATCTGGTCGGTGTGGTCGGGCAGTTCGTGCAGCCGGCGCAGGTACCGCAATACGACTTCCAGCGAAACGTCTTCGCGCACGCGGACCATCTCGAAATCCATGATGGCCCCGACGCTGTCCTCGGGATAGCCCATGGCTTCGAGCAACTGCGCGCGTTCCTCGTCGGTCAGGCCTTTCTGCACTTCGGCCACGACGTCGGCCGGCAGGTCCGGCGCCAGGTCCGCCAGCTCGTCGGCGTCCAGGTTTTCGGTCGCCGCCACCAGGTCCTGGCGATCCATCGCCTCGATCAGCGATTCGCGGACCCAGTCTTCCACTTCCAGCAGCACGTCGGCGTCGTGTTCGGCGCTGACCAGCTTCCAGACCGCCTGCCGTTCGTCTTTCGGCAGCGATTCCAGGATGAAGGCAATGTCCGCCGGATGCAGGCCGTCGACCAGCGCCTTCAATTCGGCTTCGTGCTGGCGCTGCACCAGCTGTTCGACCAGGTTCTGGCGCGTATCGCCTTCTTCCTGGCGATGGACCAGGCTGGCCACCAGTTCCTGGCGGCGCAGCAGTTCCTGCACTTCGGCCAAGGCGTGTTGGGCGTCTTCCGGATCGAGGCGGCGCGGCGCGGCGGCCGGCTTTTGCGCGATGTCGGCTTCGGTCATACGCGACTGCCTGTCATAGCGCGGGCAGGGGGCGGCTGCGGCGGGCGTCGTCCGTCGCGACGTAGACCAGGGTGGCTTCCGTGACCTTCACGACTTCGGCGTCCAGGCGCTGCCGCTGTGCGTAGACTTCCACGGACACGGTGATGGACGTCGTGCCTGTCTTGACCACGTCGGCATACAAGCTCAACAGGTCGCCGACGAAGACAGGTTGCTTGAACAGGAAGCTGTTGACGGCGATGGTGGCCACGCGGCCGGCCGCGCGGCGGGCGGCGGGGATCGATCCGGCGATATCGACCTGGGCCATGATCCAGCCGCCGAATACATCGCCATGCACATTCGCGTCCGCGGGCATGGGCATGACGCGCAGGACCGGGTCGCGGTCCTTGGGCAGGGTGACGAAGGGCGATGTTTTACTGGCGGACATGGGCCGGCTCCTTTCGGACAACCGGCCGATTATGACGGAAATTCGTCCTCGTCGCGTGACATCTGCCTGACCGCTCAGCCGAGCAGTTTCACCAGGCCGTAGCCACCGAAAACCAGCCACGCGTACAGGATCAAACCCAGCGCCAGCACGCGCGGCCCGGCTTTGCGGATCTGGCTGAAGCGGGTTTCGATGCCCAGGGCCGTCATGGCCATGGTCAAGGCAAAAACGTCCAGCGTGCGCAGCTGTGTCACCACGTCGGCCGGAACCACATTCAACGAATTGACGATGGCCAGGGCCAGGAACCCGATGGCGAACCATGGAATGGGCAGGCGCGCGGCGCCGCCATGGCCGCCTTCGGCCTTGGCGCCGGCCGCGCGGCGCAGCCACAGTCCCAGCACCAGCAGCACCGGCACCAGCAAGGCGACGCGCGTCATTTTCACGATGGTGGCGACTTCGGTCGTGGCCGGGTCCACATTGCTGGCCGCGCCGACGACCTGCGCGACTTCATGCACGGTGCCGCCTATATAGATGCCCAGGTGCTGGGTGTCGAAGTGCAGCCAGCCGGCATGGTAGATGACCGGATAAAGGAACATGGACAGGGTGCCGAACAGCACGACCGTCGCCACCGCCACGGCGCTTTTGTGCGGCTGGGCGCGCAGCGTGGGTTCGAAGGCCAGCACCGCGGCCGCGCCGCAGATCGCGCTGCCCGCCGACGTCAGCATGGCGGTATCGCGATCCAGGCCCAGCAGGCGCTGGCCGACCAGCGTGCCGATGACCAGCGTGCTCACAACGACCGCGATGGAAACCGCCAGCCCGGGCAGTCCGACCGCGGCGATCTGTTGGATGCTGATGTTCAAGCCGTAGAAAGCGACGGCAATCCGCAGTAGCCGGCGCGCGGCGAAGTTCACGCCCGCGCTCCAGTCGTGCGGCATGGTGCCGCGCAGGAAATTGCCGTAGATCATCCCGCAGACGATGCCGACGACCAGCGGCGAAAAGCCGAGGTTGCGCAGGAAGGGCAGGCTGGCCAGCTGCACGACAGCGGCGGACATCAGGCCGACGAACAACACGCCGTTCAATTTGTCGCGCCAGGGGGTAGCCAGCGATAGGCCGGCGGTAGTGGTATTCATAATGCTTCGTTCCCCGGACCTGCCGCGACAGGAACGCCCGTCCTGTTATGACCGCGCGGCAGACCTTAATAACCAGTGGTAATGTTACGGATGCGCGATTCATTTGAAAACTTGCGATATTGGATGGTTAATATAATTAATTCCAATATCGGATCCCCATGACGCCCGAACAGCTATTGACCTTCGCCTATGTCGCCGAAGCCGGCAATATCAGCCGCGCCGCCGAGCTGCTCCATCTGTCGCAGCCGGCGGTATCCGGCCAACTGCGGGCGCTGCAGGAGTGGTTCGGCGAACCTCTGTACCGCCGCAGCGGGCACGGGATAGCGCTGACGTCCGCTGGAGAGCGGCTGGTCGAGCATGCCCGCCAGCTAAGACACGCCTATGCACAGGCGCGGGGCGTACGCGACGAGTGGCGCGGCATCGCTTCCGGTTCGCTGCGGCTGGGCGCCAGCACCACCCCCGCCAGCTACGTGCTGCCGGCGCTGGTGGCCGCCTTCCGGGCCCGCTACCCGGCGGTGGCATTGCAGCTGTCGGACGGCAACACCCGCGAAATCGTGCAACGCCTGCCGCAGCTGGACATGGCATTTATCGAAGGCGACATCCCGGCGGGCCTGCCCGCCGATACGGCGGTGTACGAATGGCGTGCCGATGAAGTGGTGGCCGTGGTGCCCGCCGATCACGACCTGGCGGCGCGTGCCGTCGTCGGGCTGGCCGACATCGCCGCCTACCCGCTGGTGATGCGCGAACAGGGTTCGGGGGTGCGCGGATTGGTCGAACGCGCTTTTCAGGCCGAAGGATTGGCGCCCGGCGTGGCGCTGGAACTGGCCGGCGTGGAAGGCGTCAAGCAGGCCGTACGCGCCGGCCTGGGTATCGGCTTCGTCTCCATCATGTCGATGCGCCATGAGGACGGTGCGCTGGTGGCGTTGCGCGTCGGCACGGGCGGGTTGACCCGTACCTTGAGCATTCTGCTGCCGCATGCGTCCGCCCCGGCTCGCGCGGCGTCGCTGTTCCTGGAGATGTGCCGCGCCTGAGGCGGCGACGCATGCGTCCGTACGACGCGCGCGTTATCCCCGATGCGCGGACCGCGCATCCGTGCCTCAGGCGCCCTGGATATTGCCCGCCGCCAGCCTGGCCAGCGCCAGCCGCACCCAATACGTGGCGCCCAGCCCCAGCAATTCATCGTTGAAATCGTAGCTGCCGTTGTGCAGCATGCAGGGACCCATGCCGTGGCCCGCGACGCGATGATCGCCCCAGCCGTTGCCGATCCAGACATAGCAGCCGGGGATCTCCTGCAGCATGAAGGCGAAGTCTTCCGCCCCCATCGAAGGCTGCACATGGTCGTTCACCTTGTCCGCGCCCACCAGTTCGCGCATTACCTCGGCGCATACGGCGGCCTCGGCGCGATGGTTGATGGTCGGCGGATAGTGGCGTTGGAAATCGAAATCCACCTCGCAGGCGAGCGCCGCGCAGGTATGCACGGAGATGTCGCGCATGCGCTGCTCGATCAGGTCCAGCGATTCCACCGTGAACGTACGGACCGTGCCCCGCATGACGGCCTGCGTGGGCACGACGTTGTCGGCGCTGCCGGCATGGATCTGGGTGATGCTCAACACCGCGGCATCCAGCGGATTGCGGTTGCGCGTGATGATGGTCTGCAACGATTGCGCCAACTGCACGGCGGTCATGACCGGATCGATGCCCAGATGCGGCATGCCGGCGTGCGATCCCTTGCCCGTGATGGTGATGCGGAAATCGTTGCTGGACGCCATGATGGGCCCGTCCGTCAGGCCGAAGGCGCCTTGCGCCATGCCGGGCCAGTTGTGCATGCCGAATACCGCTTCCATGGGAAATTCACGGAACAGGCCATCGTCGATCATGCGCTTGGCGCCCCCGCCGTGTTCCTCCGCGGGCTGGAAGATGACGTAGACCGTGCCGTCGAAATCGCGATGCGCGGCCAGATAGCGGGCGGCGCCCAGCAGCATCGCCGTATGGCCGTCATGCCCGCATGCGTGCATCTTGCCGGGGTGCCGGCTGGCGTGCTCGAAAGTGTTGATTTCCTGCATGGGCAGTGCGTCCATGTCGGCTCGCAGGCCTATCGCCCGCGTGCCGGGACCGTTGCCCCGTATCGTGCCCACTACTCCCGTACCGCCCAGGCCGCGGCGCACCGGGATGCCCCATTCCTGCAGCTTGCCGGCCACCACGTCGGCGGTCCGGAATTCCTCGAAACAAAGTTCCGGATGGGCATGCAGATCGCGCCGGATCGCGGCGAGTTCCGCCTGCCAGGCGACGATGGGTTCGAGCAGTTTCATGAGGCACCGTTAGGTTGCGCGCCTGCGCGGGGCACGACAGAAAAATGGACTGGCCGGGAGACCCTGGCCGGAAGATAAGCCGCCGCCCGGGGGCGTCGGAACGACCGGTATCCGCGCGGCGGGCAGCCGCGTGGCGGCGGCTGGACGATTGAGCGTATCATCAAACGCGGCCTTTATTAAATCGGAGACAACACCATGCAGCGTCCATGGCTGGCCGAATATCCCGCCGGCGTACCCGCAGACGTTTCGGTCGATGCCTATGTGTCGCTGGTCGATCTGCTGGATCGGGCCTGCGAACGCTACGCCAGCCGGGTTGCCTGCACGGCGATGGGCACGGATATCCGCTACGAGACGCTGGACCGCCACGCTAGACGTTTTGCCGGTTGGCTGCAGTCGCTCGGATTGGAGCGCGGCACCCGGGTCGCCCTGATGATGCCCAACGTCCCCGCCTATCTGGCCTGCATGCTGGGTACGCTGCGTGCCGGCCATGTGCTGGTCAACGTCAATCCGTTGTACACGCCGGCCGAGCTGCAGCGGCAGCTGCTGGACAGCGGCGCGCAAGTCATCGTCGTCCTGGAAAACTTCGCCCATACCTTGCAGGATGTCGCCGACCGTGGCGACCTTCGGCATGTGGTCGTCACGGCGGTGGGCGACCTGCTGGGCGGGGTCAAGGAAACGGTGGTGAACCTGGTCGCGCGGCACGTCAAGAAGGCCGTGCCGCAGTGGCGGATCGATGGAGCGCTGCCTTTGTCGCGGGCGCTGGCCATCGGCCGGCGGCACGGCTTCGAGCCGCCGGTATTGTCCATGGACGACCTGGCCGTACTGCAATACACCGGCGGTACTACGGGAACGCCCAAGGGCGCCATGCTGACGCATCGCAATCTGGCGATCAATGTGCTGCAGACCGAGGCGGTGGCCTGGCCGGCGCTGCACGATGTGCCGGGCCAATTGACCATCATTAGTGCCTTGCCGCTTTATCACGTGTTCGCGATGACGGTCTGCGGCCTGTATGGGATGCATGCCGGCATGCGCAATCTGCTCATTCTGAATCCGCGCGACCAGCCCGCGCTGATCAAGGCCTGGCGCGATCTGCCGGTGAATATTTTCCCGGGCGTGAACACCTTGTTCAACGCGCTGGCGAACAATCCCGCTTTCGCCGCGCTGGATTTTTCCGCGCTGCGCCTGACGTTCGGCGGCGGCATGGCGGTGCAGAGCGCGGTGGCGGAACGCTGGCGCACGATGACGGGACGACCCATCATCGAAGGCTACGGCCTGTCGGAAACCGCGCCGGTGGCTACGGTCAATCCCACCAACACGCTGGCGTTTTCGGGCACCATAGGCCTGCCGGTGCCGTCCACCGACGTGGCGATCCTGGACGACCACGGCCATGCCGTGCCGGAAGGCGAGCGCGGGGAGGTCTGCATCAAGGGGCCGCAGGTCATGCGCGGGTACTGGCGGCGTTCGCAGGAAACGCGCGAGGTCATGACGGCGGACGGCTATTTCCGTACCGGCGACATCGGCACGATGGACCAGCGCGGCTATATCCGCATCGTGGACCGCAAAAAGGACATGATCACCGTCTCCGGCTTCAAGGTTTATCCCAACGAAGTCGAAGAAGTCATCGTCGCCCACCCCGGCGTGCTCGAAGCCGCGGCGGTCGGCGTGGAAGACGAACGGTCGGGCGAAGTGGTCAAGGTCTACATCGTGCCGCGCGACGCGGCCCTGTCGCAGGCCGAAGTCAACGCCTGGTGCCGCGAAAAGCTGACGGGCTACAAATGTCCGCGCGAGGTCGAGTTCCGCGCCGAACTCCCCAAGAGCAACGTCGGCAAGATTTTGCGGCGGGAATTGCGCGAGCCCGCCGCGCGGGACCCGGCCTTACCGGAACCGGCTTGCGCGGAAACATCGCCGCAGGCGGCGGTGCCGCGCAAGGCCGCATCGCGGTAGGCTGCGCCGCGGCCCTTGCTTCCGGCCGAGTCCGCCGCACAGGGGCCCGGCTCGCGGATCGCTCAGCCCGGCGCCTTCTTGGTGAGATGCGGCGTGATCATCTGCTTCAATGCCGCCGCGATGTCCTTGTTGCCGGACACTACATAGCCGCCGATGGGCCAGCTGTCCACGCCATGCATGTCTTCCGCCACGCCGCCGGCTTCTCGCACGATGACCGTTCCCGCGGCGACATCCCAGGGCGCGAGCCCCATTTCCCAGTAGCCGTCATAGCGGCCCGCCGCCGTCCAGGCCAGGTCCAGCGCGGCGGCGCCGAGCCGGCGCACGCCGCGGGTCTGGTTGATGGCATCGTGCAGCGTGGGCATGTATTGCTGCGCGAACGAAAAGTCCCGGAACGGAAATCCCGTGGCCAATACCGCGTCGTCCAGCGACGGTGTGCGCGAGCAGGCGATGCGATGGCCGTTCAGCCACGCGCCCACGCCATGGATGGCGTTGAAGAGCTCTTCACGGCAAGGGTCGTAGACGACCCCGACAACGGGGGTATCCGCGGCCAGGGGGGCGCCGCCGTCCACCTTCGTTCCCGCGCGCGCGATCAGCGCGATGGAAACCGCATAATGCGGTATGCCGTGCAGAAAATTGGTGGTGCCGTCCAGCGGATCGATATACCAGGTGGCCTCGCCCTCGACCTTGCCGCCGGTTTCCTCGGCCACGATGCCGTATTGCGGCGTGCGTTCGCGCAACACTTCAATGACGGCGGCTTCGGCTTCCCGGTCGGCCTGCGATACCAGGTCGTTGCGGGCCTTGCGGTCGATGACCAGGTCGGCACGATGATGCGCATACGACTGCAGTATGGCGGCGCCGGCGTGCGCGGCGTTGACCGCGGCGTCCAGGGCCGCGCACAGATCCATGGGCGCTTGATGGGAAGAGGCTTGCGCGGAGGGTTGCATGCTTGTCTGGCGATAATCAGGGTTAATCCACATTGCGCGCTGCGCGGTGCGGCAGGTGGGCAGGATGGCTGCCCGATAGATCGATTCTACGCCGCACATAGTATCCACACGATGTATCACCCATGTCCGAGTCCTCCAGTGTTGCTTATCGGCCCTTGATTCCCGCGGAACCCGTCGTCGACGCGCGCGGCGTCCCGTACAGCCGCGACTACGATGATGTCTATCACCCCGCCGACGGTGCCTGGGCGCAGGCCGGATACGTGTTCCTGCAGGGCAATGGCCTGCCGGACCGCTGGCGGGGGCGCGCCGCCTTTACCGTATGCGAGACCGGTTTCGGCCTGGGCTTGAACTTCCTGGCGCTATGGCGCGCCTGGCGTGACGATCCCGCGCGGCCGGCGCGCCTGCATATGGTGTCGTTCGAAGCGCATCCTTTGCGTCCGGACGATCTGGCGGACATGCTGCGCCGTTACGCCGGGACGGGCGCCGCGGCCGATCTCGCGCGGCAACTCCTGGCCCAATGGCCCCCCTTGTTGCCCGGTGTCCATCGCTTGGAATTCGAGAATGGCGCGCTGACGCTGACGCTCGGCTTCGGCGATGCGGCGGCCATGGTGCCGGCGCTGGAGTTCGTGGCGGACGCGTTTTTCCTGGACGGTTTCGCGCCGGCCCGCAATCCCGGGATGTGGACGACCGACCTGATGCGTGCGTTGGCGTCGCACGCGGCGGCGGGCGCCACCGCCGCGACCTGGTGCAGTGCCGGCGCGGTCCGCCGCGGTCTGCTGGAGGCAGGCTTCGCCGTGCGGAAACGGCCGGGTTTCGCGGGCAAGACCCATATGACCGTGGCGGTTCATCCCGGCGCGTGCGCGCAGGCCGCGCCGCCGCCTTCCCATGTCGCCATCGTGGGGGCGGGCATTGCCGGCACCGCCCTGGCTCATGCGCTGGGACTGCGGGGCATCCCCGTCACCGTGTTCGACGCGCGTGCGGCATCCGTGCATCAAGGCCATCTGGCGGCCGCGCTTACGCCCCTGGTCGCCCGCGACGACAACGCGCGGGCGCGCTTGTCGCGTGCCGGCAGCCTGCGCGCATCGGCCCGTTGGAGCAGCCTGCCGCCGGAAGCGCGTCCCTGGCAGTGCGGCACCTTGCAGTTGTCGCGCGACGCCGGGCGCGCCGCCGATGCCGCGTCCGTATTGGAGGCCCTGGCGTTCCCAGGCTCCTGGGTGCGCGGCGTCGATGCGGCGCAGGCCGCCGAGTTGGCCGGGCTGCCGCTGTCACGCGGCGGGCTTTATTTCGCCGCCGGCATGCTGGTGCGGCCGCCGGCCCTGATCCAGGGGCTGATGGCGGCGGCCGGCGCCGCCTTCGTGCCGGCGACGGTCCGCCGCCTCGACCATCGCACGGGCACCTGGCGGCTGTACGACGACGCAGGGAAGGAGGTCGGCCAGGCGCCGCACGTCGTGCTCGCCAATGCCGGTGGCGCGCGGGACATCCTGGCCGCCAGCGATTTGCTCCAGCCCTTGCCCTTGGTGGCGCGGATGCACACCCTCGCGGGCGAGGTAACGCTGCTGCCCCGCGCCGGCCTGCATGGCGGGCCGCGCTGCATCGTGGGCGGCGAGGGCTATCTGCTGCCCGCCGTGGATGGCTGGTGCGTCGCCGGCAGCACCTACGTCCACGGGGCGTCGGAAAGCCAGGTCACTGCCGCGGGGCAGGAAACCAACCTCGCCAAGGCGGCCGGCCTGCTGGCGCGGGGCGGGATGGACGCGTATCGGGGATCCGCCGGGTCGCTGCCCGGATGGGCCGGCTGGCGCGCGGTGCTGCCGGGCAGGCTGCCGGCGATCGGGCCGGTGCCCCACGCGCCGGGGCTGCACCTGGCTACCGGCTACGCGTCACGCGGACTCAGTTGGGCTGCCTTGGCCGGAGACATCATTGCCGCCGAGCTATGCGGCGAGCCTGCCGTCCTGGAGTCCGGCCTGGCGGCGGCGATCGCGCCCGGCCGCGGAGTGCGTGGCGGCGCGGGTGGCTGAAGGGGGCGCCGGGTCGGTGGGAAGCCGGGAATTGCAGGAAGTTGCCGGCAGTTAGATGGCCCGCCGCGTTGGCGAGGCTCGAGCGGTGGCTCGTCCCGGTGGCGACGTAAGCGGCCGCTTCGCTGCAAGGCATTGACAGCAGGCCGTGTCAAGCGCGGACGCCGGGAGCCGCAAATCTAATGCCGAGTTTATTTCAGACGACAAATCCGTCAAAATAGCGCCTTTTGGTGCTTTTTGGCTAAGCGGGGGATGCTAGGTGCCGCCCAAGTTCGATTTTGCGCATACAAACCAGCTCGAAAGCGTCGAGCTGTTGACCGCTCGCCCAAGCCGAATTGATTTCGATACGGGCGACGGTTTGCGTTTTGTGGTCGAGCCGCACGCGCCGGGCGTTTTCCGGATCCGCTGTGGACATCCGCATGCACTGTCGGATGACAAGCCCGGCATGCGTGAAAAGGCCATTGCCGAAATGCTGCTGGCCCGCCAGGAGGCCGTGGGAGAAGCCACGGTCGCGCCGCGCGACGGCGGCGGCTGGCGCATCACCCAGGGCGATACCGCGCTGGAAATATCGACGGATCCGGTGCGCGTGGCGCTATTCAAAGGCGACACCCAGGTTTTCGTGTCCGACGATTCCGAACATGCCCCTGGATTCGGCCACAACGCGCTGGACGAAGCGGACGAAGCGGTCTGGACCGTCAGCTTTGCCCTGGATGCGGGCGATCGTATCTATGGCCTGGGCGAAACGCCCGGCGACCTGAACCGCCGCGACGAAAACGTCGTGTCGGACGATCCGGAACACCGCGCCCTGCCGCTGGCCTGGAGCCCCAAGGGCTGGGGCGTCTACGTCAACACCGTGCGGCGCGTGCAGCACGCGCTGGGCGTGGAGCCGGCCGACAGCGCCTACGTCGTCACGGTGGACGGCGCGGTACTGGACCTGTTCCTGTTCGTCGGCGAGCCGGTCGAAATCCTCAATCAATACACCGCCTTGACCGGTCGCGCCGGCCAGCCCGTGCTGTGGGCCATGGGTGTCTGGCTGCGCCAGGCCGAAGGCGAAATGGCGACGCAGACCACGGCGCTGATCGAGCGCATGCGCGCCCAGGATCTGCCGCTGGATGCCGTGCAACTTGCCGCGCCCGCGGCCTGGGCGTTCCAGGCCGACAAACCCCAGCTCGAATGGGATGCGGCGCGCTTTCCGGATGCGCGTCAGCTCTTCGCCTTGTTCCACAAACATCACGTGCACGTCTGCGCGCCCGGTTTCCCCGGGATCCTGCGCCACACGCCGCTGTTCGAAGAACTGGAAGACCGCGGCTGGCTGCTGGCCCGCGACGACGGCAACGCGCAGGTGTTCGACGGCACCGCGGCATCGGCGGGCCAGCCTTTCGGGCTGCTCGACCTGACCAACCGCGACGTCTATGCGCTGTGGGCGGACCGCCAGCGCCAGTTGATCGACGATGGCCTGGACGCGCCGGCCTGCGATATCCAGCTGGCCATCCCCGATGGCATCACCGCGCGCGGTGGCGAATCCGGTCCCGCCTTGCGCACCATCTATCCCTTGCTGGCGCGGCGCGCCCTGTTCGACGCCGTGGCCGGCCACAAAGTGCCGCCGGAAGGCGTGGTGCCCAGCACCGATCTCTTCCCCGCGGCGCAACGCCTGCCCTGGCAGAACGGCCCGCGCGTCAGCAACGATTGGCAAGGGCTGGAGCACACGCTGCGCACCGCCCTGTCCATCGGCGCCAGTGGGCTGCCCGTGCAAGTCCATGCCATCGGCAATGCCACCGCTCCCATGGACGCGATGACGCCGGAGCTCTATCTGCGCTGGCTGACCTTCGGGGTGTTCTCTTCCAACCTGATTTTCGAGGGCGTGGAAAAGCTGCTGCCCTGGGCTTTCGGCGAAGAAACCCTGGCGCATGCGCGCACCTGGCTGCAATGGCGCTATCGGCTGATCCCCTACGTGCTGGGCGCGGTCGAAGACGCGGTGCGTACCGGCCTGCCGGTGCAACGCTCCATGGCCATGGCTTTTCCCGGCGACGCGGAGGCGCATGCCTGGGACCTGCAGTATCTGCTGGGCCCCGCGCTACTCGTCGCGCCCATCGTCAAGCCCGGCAACGAAGTCCGCGTCTACCTGCCCAAGGGAGAGGCCTGGTGGGACCTGAACACCGGCCACCGTTACGAAGGCGGCTCGGTCTGGACCGTGACGTGCGACTTCGGCCAGTACCCGGTCTTCGGCCGCGAGGGCCACATGCTATGCCTGGGACCGGCGGCGCACCACACGGGTGAATTCAACTCCGCCCGCATCCTGGATGAGGTCTGGATGTTCGGCATGCCCATGCACAACCCCGTGGTCATGCGCAACAAGATCCGCGTCATGCAAATGCAGGGGTCCAGTTACATCAAAGGCCTGGAAGGCCTGCGCATCCTTCCGTCCGAAGGGCTGGAGGTCAAGCGTCGCGGCGCGGAAGTCCGGATTTCACGGGCCCGCTGAGACCGTACGCCGATCACGCTCTCCCCACAGGGGCAGGGCGGCATTTACGCGCGATTTATAATCAAAAGTTATAAAGCTGGCACGAAACTGTCGTTCTGCTACGTATCGCGCTCGTTCACAATGTCGTCGCGCCATGATTCACATAAAAAACCTCAACAAGACCTATGCGACGCCGCATGGCCGATTCGAAGCCCTGCGCGGCATCACCCTGGATATCGCGCAGGGTGAAGTCTTCGGCATCATCGGTCCCAGCGGCGCCGGCAAAAGCACGCTGGTCCAGTGCATCAATCTGCTGGAACGGCCGGATGAAGGCACGATCGCGATCGGCGCTCAATGCCTGACGGGCCTGCCCGAAGACCAGTTGCGGCAGCAAAGGCGCCGCATCGGCATGGTGTTCCAGGGCTTCAATCTGCTGGCACGCCGCACCGTCTATGGCAATGTCGCCTTGCCGCTGGAAATCGCCGGCGTGCCGCGGGGCGACATTCCCGCCCGTGTCGACCGCCTGCTGAAGCTGGTGGGCCTGGAGCATCTGGCGCACCGCTACCCCGCCCAGATCAGCGGCGGCCAGAAGCAGCGCGTGGGTATCGCGCGCGCATTGGCCAACGAGCCGGATGTGCTGCTCAGCGACGAGGCTACGTCCGCGCTGGATCCCGAAACCACCCACAATATTCTTTCGCTGCTGCGCGATATCAATCGCCAGACCGGCGTCACGGTGGTGATGATCACCCACCAGATGGAAGTGGTGCGCGAAGTCTGCGACCGCGTCGCGGTGTTGTCCGAAGGCCAGATCGTGGAAATGGGCAGCGCCGCCGAAATCTTCGCCACGCCGCGCCACGACATCACCAAGTCCATGGTGTCGGCGGCGACGGCCAGCGACCTTACCGACGCCACCTTGTCGGCCTTGCGGTCGCGCATGCGCGACGCTGTCGCGGCACGGCCCGATTCCGCGGTCCGCCTGCTGCGGCTGTCCCTGGGCGGGAGCCAGGGCGCCAGCGAGGTGATCTCCCGTCTTTCCCGCCAATTTTCACTGGACGTCAGCCTGATCCAGGCCCGCATCGAGGACGTACAGGGCATCGCCGTGGGTACGGCTTTCGTCCTGGTCCAAGGCGCGCCGCAGTCCCTGGACCTGGCCTCGAATGACCTGGCGACGCGTGCCGTCGCCGTACAAGAGCTTGCCCATGAGCCCGCAACAACTGATAGACGCACTGACCACTTCGCTGATTGAAACGCTATTGATGGTCGGCGTATCCGGCGCCATCGCGGTGCTGCTCGGCATACCCATCGGAGTGATCCTGGTGGTCACCAGCCGCGGCGCCATGCTGCAACGCCTGAGCGTGAACCGCGTGCTGGCGGCCGTCGTCAATGCGACGCGGTCCCTGCCTTTCATCATCCTGATGGTCTTCATCATTCCGTTCACCCGCCTGGTCGCGCAGACGTCCATCGGCACGACGGCGGCCATCGTTCCGCTGTCGGTGGCCGCCATCCCCTTCATGGCGCGTATCGCCGAAAACGCCTTGCGCGAGGTCGATCCGGGCTTGATCACGGCCGCCCGCGCGATGGGTGCCTCGCCCGCGCAGATCATCATGAAGGTGCTGCTGCCCGAGGCCTTGCCCGGCCTCGTGGCCGGTGTCATGGTCACCTTCGTCAGCCTGATCGGCTATTCCGCGATGGCCGGCGTCATCGGTGGCGGCGGACTGGGCGATCTGGCGATTCGTTATGGCTATCAGCGCTTCCAGACCGAGGTGATGACGGCGGTAGTGGTCGTGCTGATCGTGCTGGTGCAGGTGATGCAGAGTCTTGGCGACTGGGCGGTCCGCCGCATGTCGCATCGTTAATCGGCCGCGCGTCGCATCGTCGTAACGGCGCCCGCGCCGCGGTCAAATCGCAATCCGAGGAATCCAAGCAATCATGAAGCTGAACTTCATCAAGATATTCGCCGTGCTGGCCCTGGCGGCCGGCGTGGCTGCAACGTCGTCCGCTACCGCGCAGGACAAGCCGCTCAAGGTGGGCGTGACCGGCGGGCCCCATGCGGAAATCATGGAAGTTGTAAAAGAACAGGCCGCCAAGCAGGGCCTGAAGCTGCAGATCGTCGAGTTCTCCGACTATGTGCAGCCCAACGTCGCGCTCGCGGCCGGCGACCTGGACGTCAACAGCTACCAGCACCAGCCTTATCTGGATAACGCCAATGCCGACCGCGGCTACAAGCTGGTCAGCATCGCCAAGACCGTGATCTTCCCCATCGGCATCTACAGCAAGAAAGTGAAGAGCCTGGATGCCTTGAAGGAAGGCGCCCGCATCGGCATCCCCAACGATCCCACCAACGGCGGCCGCGCTTTGCTGCTGCTGCAAACCCAGGGCCTGATCAAGCTCAAGGCCGGCACCGGCCTGAAAGCCACGCCGCTGGACATCGCGGAAAATCCCCGCAAGCTGCGTTTCATCGAACTGGACGCGGCGCAGTTGCCGCGTTCGCTGGATGACACCGATGCATCGGCGATCAACACCAATTTCGCCATGCAGGCCGGCCTGGACCCCAAGCGCGACGCCATCGCGCAGGAAGCGCCCGACTCGCCGTACGCCAACGTGCTGGCCGTGCGCGAAAAGGACAAGGACCGTCCGGACCTGGCCAAGCTGGTGGCCGCGTACCACTCGCAGGCGGTCAAGGATTTCATTCTGACGAAGTACCACGGCGCGGTCATCGCAGCCTGGTGATCGCTGCTTCGGTGGTCATTGCCTGGTGATCGCCGGGGTGATCACCGGGGTGACCACCGCTTGGTGGTCACCAAACGCGGCCTCGGGCCGCGCCCCGCCTCGGGGGACTTGCTTTTTGACAAGCAAGGCCTCATAGGCCATAATCGCGGGCTTCGGTCGGGTCGTTAGCTCAGTCGGTAGAGCAGCGGACTTTTAATCCGTTGGTCGCGCGTTCGAGTCGCGCACGACCCACCATCCCCCCGCGCGGCGGCTTGAGCACTGATGCAAGCCACTGACGCAGAATCGACGCAGCCCGCCACCTTGGTCCGGCTGCGTTTTTTCTTGATTCAGCGGGGCGGTGGAGACCACGCCGGGCGATTCGCCCGCGCGCTATCCAGTATGACCAGATAGCGCCCCGCGCCGGCCGCCGGCTCGCGGTCCGGCGGCAAGACCCAGACGCGTTCGCCGGCTGCCAGCGCGGCTTCATAATCCGCGTCCAGCACGCCGAAATGATCCAGGAAGGTATTGAGTCCGCCCGGTATGCGGACGCATCCTTTGGATTGGACGCTGCCCAGCCTGGGTTCAAGGATCGAAGGATCGGTCGCGTGCATCTGCAGCCGCATCGTGCCGGAACCGCCGTTCCCCCAGCCGCGCTCGGCCTCCTGCCAGCCGAAATCGAAAACGCGCTTGCCTTTGCTTCCATACCCGCGGATGCCGAATTCGTTCTTCGTGCCTTCGGCGCGAAAATCGCCGTCGAGCACGGTGTGATCGAAGACCCCGATGGGGGTTTGAAAATGATCGAATTGGCCTATGCGCCCCGTGGACACCGGCGATGCCCCGATCAGGCGCTCCCCCTTCGCGGGATCCAGCCAGAATATGAAGATAGCCTGCACATGCGGGTTGCGGTCCACGACAACCACATATTGCGGCGAGGCCAGGTAGATGCCGGCCTCGCGCAGCATGAGCAAGGCACGCAGACCGTAGTAAGCCGACTCGCTGGGGGGCGGCGACAGCCGTTGCCGCACCATGCGGCGATAGGCCGCGGCCAGGTCGTCCGGCGTGGGCGGCGCGGCGATCGTGGCGCTGGCCGGTGCGAGGCTCGCGCATGCCAGCACGAGCGCAATTGCAGTCCGTGTGTAGAACCTCATCCTCTCCGCGCTCATCCTCAGGCCGACAATTTGTTCTTGATCTCGTCCACGGTATGCAGCGCTACATTCCTGGGAATCTCGGCGAACAGGCGGTCGCGCAACGTCGGCGAGAGCGCCTTGCGCAGACGCCCAAGTACGCGGGGCGGGGCGACGATGATCAATCTCGCCTGAGGCATTCGCCGCGTGTGTTCATCGAGGGCATGCACGAAGCGATGCAGGAACTCCGCCTCCGCGCGTTCATGCAGGTCCGGCGCTTCCACGGCGCTGCGCGGCATGCCCATGGGGCCGGTCACCCGACCCGGTGGCGCCGCGCCGAGATCACGCGTGGGCGGCAACTCGACCTCGTAAGACGCGACGGTGCGCAGCTCCAGATTGGCGGAATCACCGTCGTTCTGCAGGATCAGACCTCTCCCGCCATTGCACAGGGCGATCCACGCGTGGCGCGGAATGGTTACCTTCCACATATCGTTTCTCCGTAGGGCATCGGTCATCGATAGACCAGCACCGGCGTCTGGCAATGCGTCAGCACTTTCTGCGTGACGCTGCCCAGCACGACCGCCTTGACGCCGCCATAGCCATGGGATCCCATGGCGATCACGTCGCAGCCGTATTTATTGGCGGTATCGATGATCGCAACGTACGGCTGGTCGTGTTCGACTTGCACCGTATCGCAGGTGACGGCATGTCCCTGAGCGAACTCGCGCGCCCAGCCCAGATATTGCGCGGCATGCTCATGCTGGAATTTTTCGAACTCGCCGCGGACGCGTTCTATCTGGCTGGCCTCGGCGGACAACAAACGGAAAGGCTCCGTGACCACCAGCAAGGTCACCTTGGCGCGCATGTCGCGCGCCAGTTCGATGGCCTGCCGCAACGCGTCGGATGCGCATTTCGATCCGTCTATGGGTATGAGCATGTGCTTGAACATGATGTCACCTGGATGTGCGAGGGGTCGCTGGAGCATTTCGGTGTGCGACGGACCGTGCGGCGGGTCTATCGTGCCGCCGCATACATATAATTTCGCGCGCGACGCGGTCACCCTCATTGATTTGCGTCAAGCAGGAAACACGGCCGAGCCAGCCGGTTCAGGAGCACGGCGCGCGATTCCGCCATAAGCAGCCATCCGCGCGCGACATGATCGCTCGCATTCAGCCCGCGGCTTTCATCGACGTTGGTTCCTGTACCAGGGACAACAGATCCTCTTCGTCCAGGCTCTCGCGTTCGAGCAGCACCGAGACGCACCGATCCAGTGTGGACCGTCGCGCCTGCAACAAGGCCGTCGTTCGCTCCAGGGCTGCCTCGATACGCGACCGCACCGCGTCATCGATCTGCTGCGCGGTGTGCGGGCTCCATGTACGCCGCGGCGGCAACGCGCCCGCGGGTTCCGCGGGCGCGCCGGTCAGAACCGGCGAGCCCTCGTACGATACCGGCCCTATGGCGTCGTCCATGCCAAAGCGCAGCACCATGTCGCGCGCCAGGTCGGTGGCCTTCGCCAGATCATCGGCCGCGCCGGTGGAGGGTTCGCCGAAAACCAGCACTTCGGCGGCGTACCCGCCAAGCAGGACCATGATCTTCTCGGTTACCTGCGTACGGGTCAGAAGGTGACGGTCCTCGGCAGGACGCTGCAGCGTGTAGCCCAACGCGCCGATACCGTGCGGGATGATGGAAACTTTATGCACACGGTCGGCGCCGGGCAGCGCCAGGGCGGTCAGCGCATGTCCCAATTCGTGCGTGGCGGCCAGTTCGCGCTCCCGGACGTTCACCAAAGCGTGTTTTTTCTCGATTCCCGCTACGATGCGTTCGATCGCCAGATTGAAATGCTGCAGCGTGACCGCGTCCGCGTCGCGCCGCGTTGCGACGATGGCTGCTTCGTTCACGAGATTCGCCAGATCCGCGCCGGCGAATCCCACGGTGATGGCCGCCACCTGGTCCAGGTCGGTGCCGGGGGCCAGCCGTATCTTCTTCGCATGCACGCGAAGGATGGCCAGGCGGCCGGCGCGGTCGGGCCGGTCCACCAGAATCTGGCGGTCGAAGCGGCCGGCGCGCAGCAGCGCGGGATCGAGTATTTCGGGCCGGTTGGTGGCCGCCAGCAGGACGACGCCCACGGCGGGATCGAAACCGTCCAGCTCCACGAGCAGCTGATTGAGCGTCTGCTCGCGCTCCTCGTGTCCGCCGGCCAGCGGGAACAGCGCGCGTACCTTGCCCAAGGCATCCAGCTCATCGATGAAGATGATGGCCGGCGCGTTGGCGCGCGCCTGTTCGAACAGATCGCGCACTCGCGCCGCGCCGACACCGACGAACATTTCAATGAAGGCGGACCCGCTGATCGAGAAGAAGGCCACTCCGGCTTCCCCCGCTACCGCCCGGGCCAGCAACGTCTTGCCGGTGCCGGTTGGCCCGATCAGCAGCACGCCTTTCGGGATGCGCGCGCCCAACCGGCCATAGTGGCGCGGGTTACGCAGGAAATCGACTACTTCCTGTAGTTCCGCCTTCGCTTCATCCACCCCGGCCACGTCGGTGAACCTCACCGCGATGTCCTTCTGCATGTACAGCCTGGCCTTGCTGGCGCCCAGTCCCAGCAGATTGCCGGCGCCGCTCATCTTGCGGCTCAGATAGGTCCAGGCAGCGATGATGAGGAACAGCGGCAGCAAAGTGGACAGCAAGCCACCCAGCCAAGTCGACTGCGGGACGCGCTGGAAAGGCACATTGAATTTGCGTAGTTCATCCGCCAGGGGCGGTTCGACCAGGGTAGCGGCGATAGTTCGCGCGCCATCCGGCGCCGGACTCTTCAAGTGTCCGGAAATCGTATCGCCCACGATGGTGACGCGGTCGATATCGCCAGCGGCCAATCGCTGCTCGAATTCGCTGTATGTCGTGGTCTCGATCTCGTCCCTGGCGGCCAGCCATGTGCCAAGAAGCACGGCAATGGCCAACATGGTGACGAGGGCAAACGGCCTTGTCATTCTCCTAGGCATGCGCGTCCCCTGAGCGGCCGCCCCCAGCAGGCTCTTAGCCATTCGAGGCGGATATCCCGACAAAGCTTATGGCCCGCGCCGGGCCGACGCCTTGATCCACGTCATCGGAGCTTGCATCGGGGAGGGGCCGGCAGCGCTGTATCAACCGGTGTCGGCCGGCGCCGCATAGCGCGCGAGCAGCATCCGGGAGATGGCATGACGGCTTTCCATCGCGCTCAAATGCGTATCGTCTTCGATTTTCTCCGCCTCTCGGGCGATGTCTTCGTCCTTGATGACGTTGCGGAACCAGGTGGAATAGTCGTGCGCCCTCAGGTGGTGTTCCCACACCGCGGCATCAAGTCTGGGAATGATGGTGGCGAACTCCCAAATATTCCGGGCTCGCTGGCCGCCACTGTTATCGGGGCCGCGAAAGTAGAAGCTATGCCAGGCGCCGACGTCGCCTACCGCGTACTTGCCCAAGTGGCGATGATGACGTTGCCGCGGGGCGTCCGGCCGTATGGCGACCAGGGCCTGGTCGGGGTCGCGCAGCCACACCAGCGCTTCGCCATCGTGAAGCTCGACGCCTCGCGGCCTTGCGGTGCATCCCAATAGGCCTCGCAAATTCGCGAATTTATCGACACCGGCGGGGCCGAACGCGACTACCACGTCGATGTGCCCGAGAATGTCGGCTGTCAGGTTTTCAGGACAGACGCTCAGGAACAGCGTCGCCGGGAACACGGCGGGCAGCCGCGGCCCACCGTCCGCCGATCCGGAGAAGAACTGATGGGCTTCGTCCACAATGAGCCAGTGCGGACGACCGCTACGCGCCTTCAGCGCCGAGATCGGGCCCAGAATGTCGCCGACCAGTTTCCGGCGTGCGGCCAGGTCCAGGGAGACTGTGTTCACCACGACGTTAACCCCGGTTTTTCGCAGCAGCCTGATCGCTTCGTCGCTACGGGGTGGATCGGGACCTTCGCTGATGGCGACCGCATCTTCCAGGTCGTGATAATCCCCTTCCGGATCGATGACGCAGAACTCGAACTGCGCCTGTGCCATCCGTTCGGTGAGCATCTTCGCAAATCTCGATTTTCCGCAGCCTGTGTCCCCCATGACCAGCACATGCTGATTCGGCAGAATGCGCACGCATCGCCCTTCGCGATCAAGGCCGATGCGCAAGCCCAGGCGGCGCGGTGCGATCAGCTTCGTGTCTTCGTCGATAAGGCGCCGGATCAGTTCGCCGACGCCGGCGCCGTGGTCGCCCTCCAGCACGACGTCGGCGTCCGCTTTGATCGCCGGCAGAGCGTTCGCCACGGCGGCCGCGCAGCCGCAGTCGCGCAGGAATGCGTGGTCGTTCTCGGCGTCGCCCACCCCGACGACGTTGTGGCGCGAGATGTCCAGCCGCGTCAGCGCCTCACGCAGGCCGGTGGCCTTGGTGACGTCCGCTGGCAGGATCATGATCGCCCCCTTGTTGAACACGATCTTCAGCTCCAGCCCGAATTCCTTGATGGTCTCCAGCACGACCGCTTGATGTGGTTCCCATGTCGCGACGATGCAGCTTCCCACGGATAGCGGCTGGACGCCGCGCGTGATCAGTTTTTCGATGAAGCCCTTCGGGGGCGGCGCTGCCAGCAGGTGGGTCTCCCCGCTCGCGGGGTCATGGAGGACCGCTCCGTTTTCCGCGACGACCAGGTCGAACAATCCGAGGGCTGGAAAGGCATGACGCAGTTCCGCGAGTTCACGGCCGGTGACCAGGATCAGGCGCCGGCCGGTACGTTTGAGGGTGTCCAGGGATTTGCGCGTGGCGGCGTCCACCGCGCCAAACTGCGCGATCGTGCCGTCGTAGTCCGTTGCAAGCGCAAGGAAAAACATGGAGGAAGGCATCATCGGCAATCTCCGCGAACTATGGCTCGTGGCGTCCGGCAGGGGCTTGCGCATCCAGAAGCCAGCCGCGGAAGGCGCCTGTGCGGTAAAGCAGTTCATCCCAGAAGCGCGGCGTTTCGTACATGCCTAAGGGGACATCGGTACTGACTTTGATAGTTCGTGCGCATTCGGCCTGCGTCAAGGTGTCCGCCTGGGTGCGTTGCAGCCGCAGGACGGCCGCATCCGCGTCCGACGGCTGATCCGCCTCCTGGGCTCGTAGTGTCAGTCGCGCGGACAAGCGTCGGGGATCGGCCTGGAAATCGATCAGGAACACCGGAACCGATAGCGTATCCGCGAGCGCCATGAATGAGGCCCGGTGGGCGCGGCGCAGGAAGGTCGCATCGACGATCACCGGGTAGCCCGCTGCCAGGATGTCGCCCGCAAGGTCACGCAGGCGCTCATAGGTGCCGTCGATGGCGGTGCGTTCATACAAGGATGCCGAGGATCCCGGCAGGGGCGCGGGGGCGTCGGTACGCTTGCGCTCGATGTCGCTGCTGATGCGTATGGCGCCTAGCATCGGCGCCAGGGCTTCGCTCGCCACGGATTTTCCGGAACCCGAATAGCCATGGCACAGCAGCAGCATGGGCCGCGGCGGCGCCGTGATACGCCGGGCAAGGTCGAGATAGGTCTCGAACATCGGGACGCGGGCGGTCCGATCCCGGCGCGCGCGTGGTTTCAGGGCCGCCGCCAACGCCCGCACCAGCGCCCGGTACAGGACGTAGAATCGCAGGCCCGCCAGGGCGCCATAATCGCCGGTACGGCTCAACCAGCGATTCAGCAAGCGGGTCGCCAGTTCGCCCCTGCCATGCGCAAGCAGATCCATCACAACGAAAGCAATGTCCGCCGTGACGTCGGTCCAGCGCAGGGCATCGCTGAAATCCACGCAATCGAAGCACTCCACCGTGTTCCCGCGGCGCACCATATTGTCCAGATGCAGGTCGCCATGGCATTCGCGCACGAAGCCGCGCGCTCGCCGTTCATCCATATATTGCGCGAGTCCCGCGAGCGCCTCGCGGCACCATGGGACGACCCCGTCGGGCGTGGCGCCCGGTGCCAGGCGCTCGATCGCGCTCAGCACGTCCGTGACCTGGGATTGCACCAGTCGTGCGGATCCCAATATTTGCGCCGGGACCTTGCGGCTGGCTCGCAGATGAAAAGCGGCCAGCCGCTGCGCGAGCCGTTCAATGTCGACGATGCGCAGCATCCCTCGCGCCGCGATCGCCGAAAGCGATTGCGCCGTGTCGAAGCGGCGCATCTTCAGCGCATACTCCACCGCTGCGAACGCCCGGTCGCGACGCGACACGACGGCCAGGGACGGTCCCTCGCGACGCGCCCGCGCGTGCTTCAACACATCGACCTTGAAGACGCGGCCCTCGCGGCGGACCGGCACGACACCGAGGTAGATGGACGGCGCCAGCCGGCGGTTGCTCCTCGCTGCGGCGTTGCAGCATCGCCAGCGGGTCGACAGGGCGGTGAAATCCACGAAACCGAGGTCGACCGGCTTGCAAAACTTATAGGCATAACGTCCCACCAGGTAGACGACGGAAATATGCGTTTCCACGCGAACCAGTCTGCCGGCGGGGTGTGGATAAGCGCTGGCGTGCCGTAGCGACCTGTCCAGTGTTCGCCAAGCGGCTGAAGTTCGCATGCCGCTGACGCCTGGCTCCGATTGAGGGCCGCGTTGGGGGGAATGCTCGGATCGGATGTCGGGTCGCATGGTCTGGGTCCGTTACGTTCACCCCGGTATGGTCATTCCAACCGGGAAGCGAAGGGACGACATTGACGTGCGTCAAGCCCCGTTCTTGGCGGCCCATCCGCCGCGCGGCACCGATATCCTGAAGCCCTCCGTCGTCCTGACCAATCCGGTCGGCAACGGCCCCTCCAAGTTCAAGGAATGGGTGCGCGGCGATCACGTCGAACTTAACCTGATGCTCGATATCCAGTGCGATCATGGCGTGGCGTATCTGATGATTGCCCACGACATCTCGATTGGGCGCGCGTTCGTCCATCGCGTGGTCGCCATGTGCCAGCGTGAGTGGGTGGAAAACGGGTCCGCCGAACAGGTTCTGACCGAGCCGCGCCATCCCTATACGCGGCGGCTGGTGGCCGCGGTGCCCGCGCTGGCCCGAGCCGTCGCGCCGCCGCGCTGCGCGTGTGTCTTCCTGCGCGGGCCCGCATGAACGCTATCATGAGCGCCGTCACGTGCGCCAAGCACCGTGTCGCGGGCTGCCCGGTGCTTCGCCCGGCCCGCCATGCAGCATGCCGAGCCTGTAGAACAGTAACTTTCCCTAAATACGCGGCTCAGAAATTTCCTATTTTTCCCGCGCTACGTGTTGCCTAGACTTCGACACATTAAGGTGTCGGGGCGACTGACTGGCAATCCACGTTGTTTCCATGCGTGGGTGCCACATTCCAGGTCTCCGCAAGGCGACCGCCCGTTACCTCGGTGACCATGTTGGCCCCGTTTGTCGCATGCCAACAAACGCGAAGCCGCGCGTGCACACGCCCGGAAGTTACCGTGGGTATCAACCCTGACCCCTCTGCTTCGGCGCCCGGATGGCGCCGCCAACTTTACGCCTACGGTCGTTCGATGCATTCGGCCGACTTGGATTCCTATGTCTCAAATACTGAATCGGCCCGTTCGGATCTGCCTGCTTGGTGAATTCCAGCTGATCGTCGACGGCGTGGATAAAACGCCGTTGATCGCTTACGGCAAACCCAAGCTGCTGCTCGCGATGCTGGCACTTTCCCTGGACAAGAAGCAATCGCGCGCCGCGCTGGCCGAGCTGCTCTGGCCGAACTGCGCATCGGGGGCGCGAGCGAATCTGCGGCATGCGTTGTGCGTTCTTCGCCACGTGCTCGGACCCATGGAAAAAGCCATCCTGTCGACGTCCAGCATGCTGGCGCTGGACCAGAACCTCGTTACCGTGGACGTGCTGGCGCTTTGTGGAATCGGCGCCTATGCGCGGCTGACGCTTGAAGAGCGGCTCAGCCATGATCGCGGCGATCTGCTGGAGCACATGGTCACGCCGGTCAACGCGGCATTGTCCGCCTGGCGCATGAGCTGGCAATCGCGGCTGTCGCAGGAAGTCTCGCAATGCCGCCAGGCTTACATCGCCCAATTGTGCGCGGAAGACAGAATCCAGGACGCGCTTGCCAGCGCTCGGCAGTGGGTGCAGGTGCATCCCGGCGATGAACACGCGCATCGCGATCTGATCCGCCTGCTGCGAGATACCGGCCGTCGCGAATCGGCGATGAAAGCGTACGAGCATTGTGTCGCCGTCATGGGCGAATACTATGGAACGACGCCATCGCTGGAAACGCGATCGCTGCTCGATGTGTCGGTGTCCAACGACCGCGCGGTGCATGCCTCTTCGTCCGCCAATGACGATGCCCGTCCCCTGGCAGTCCTGGCGGTCGCCATCGGCCATGACGGTGACGGCGTGCCCGGGGAAGAGACCATCGATCGCGTGCAAGCTGCCCGTCAACGACTGGTCCGGCTGGCGCAGGCCGCCGGCCGCCGGGTCTGCCTGGGCGCCGATGGCAACCTGGCGATCCTGTTCGGTTATCCCACGCTGAATGAACGCCCGACCGAATCGGCCGCGCGCCTGGCCTGCTACATCCGGCGCTGCGCAATATCGCCGCATGTTTCGCTGGGCATGGGCATCCATGCGGAGCTCGCGCGCGTTCCGCCGGATAACGGCACCTTGCCCATGATGCTGGTCGGGCAAAGGGCTTTGCGTCTGGCCTATCTTGCCGAATCGGGCGAAACTCTGCTTACGGACGCCGCCCAAGCACGCCTCAGCGATCGCTTTGTGGTGCGGCCCGATGAACGCTATGGCCTGCATGTGGGCGTCCTGGAAGGCCAGTCGCAAGCCATTACCGTGCATCGCATGTTCGGGCGGACGACGGAATTCGATATCCTGGTACGCCGGTGGAATAGCCTGCGCAAGAACGAACGCCCGCACGTCATGTACCTGCGCGGCGAACAGGGTATAGGAAAATCGCTGCTCGCCCAGGTCTTCGCCGAATATGTCCGGCGCGGCGGGGGCGTCGTGACTTTCCTGCGATGCGACCAGGAAAATCGCCAACTGGCGCTCCATCCCTTCCACGAGTACTTCCTGTCCCGGCTCGCGGTACAGGATGGCGTGGGCGCCAGAGCCGCGGACGACGCTGAACTGGGTTATGCGCGTGCAATCGAGTCGCTGGGCTATCGCGTGGGACTGGACAAGGCAACGAGCGCGATGCTGGTGGACTACTTCGTCGGCCAGCGTAGCGGCGCGATTGCTCCCGCTCCGGCGGAGCCCGATGTCGATGCCTTGGTCGCGCCTTTGTCCAATCTGCTGCTCGATGGCGATGCGCCCAGCCAACCTCTGCTGATACTCGTTGACGACGCGCAATGGGCGGATGCCGCGACGCGCGGGTTGTTGACTTCCCTGCTGCAGCATCGTCGGCGTGATCCCGTCATGATTCTGTTGTGCGGCCGTGGCATGAATCTTAATGTTCCGATCGACGAGACCATCACCATGCCGCCGTTGCGTCGCGATGCGATGGTTCAATTGGTGACTCTCCGCGGCAAGGACAAACGGCTTTCCAGCAAGATACGCCGTCGCATTGTTGAAAAGGCTCGCGGGGTGCCGCTGTATGCGGAGCAAATGGTCAGGCAATGTCCCGCCGACATCGAAGAAGAACCCCCGTTGCTGATTCGCGATCTGCTGGCGGCGCGCGCCGTCTGCGAACGGGAGGACGCCGCGGACGTCGCCGTCCCACGCCTTGCCAGCGAATACACCATTCCGTTCATAGAGACCGACTGATAGGGCATCCGTCGGCACAGGAACCATACCCTGGGCAATGCCACTGACCGGTCCCATCATATGCCGAGGTTGCTCATGAATACGGTATCGCCCGACGGAGACTCACATGGACGCGCATAAATTGATCGCGCTGTTCGGAGAGGAAAGCGGTGTCCCGCTTACCTTGGGTGAATCCGGGACCATTGACCTGATATTCGATAACGACGTCACCGTCACGCTGGAACATGATGATCCGCAAGACATGCTGCACGCCTACGCGGTATTAGGGCAAGAACCCGTCGAAACAGATCAGCGGTTGACCCTGTACCGAGATATGCTCTCCGCCAATGCGTTTGGCCACGAAACGGAAGGCGCCGCCTTATCATTGGACGATCGCACTGGCGAAGTTCTCCTGACCCGCCGCCTCGAATTGGCCGACGCCACCGTCACTCAGCTGCGTCGAACCGTGGAAAGCATGGTCGACGTTTCCCTGAGCTGGCGCGAGAAGCTGGCCACCGTCGGGCATGCCGCGCCTGTCGTGGCCAACCTCAGTGCCAAGGCGGCGCCACCCGGAAACGGTCTGCGCGCCTGAGCCGCTCCCGCCCCCACGCTACACGAGTCCCTACACCAGCCCCATATCCCGAGCATGCGCATAAAGTTCGGCATCGTTGCGTGCCGCCAGTTTGCGCATGGCATCCATCTTCTGGCGGCTGGTCGTCTTTGCGCTGACACCCAGGATCTCGGCAATCTGATTGTTGCTGTACCCTTGGGCGAACAGCCGCACCACCTCCATCTCGCGTGGGGATAACTGCACGGGTTCGGCGACCTGTGTGCGTGGGACACCCAGGGCAGCGAACTCGCGTTGCACGTTCTCCGTGACGTATGTACGCCTGCTGGCCGCGCGCTGGACCGCCGTCGCGATCTCCTTCACCGCCGCGCTTTTCTCCACCAGGGCGAATGCACCTGCTTGCAGAATGGGCGACATCAGCGCGGGCGATGCCATCTTGGTCAAGACGACGATGCGGACATCGGGGAATTTCTGCTTCAGTTGAAGCAGCATGGCCAGTCCGTCCGGCTGTTGCGACCCTGGCATGGAGAAGTCGGTCACCAGCACATCGCAGGGGTGTTTGGACAGACATGAAAAGAGGCTGTCTGGCGAATCCGCCACCGCAACAACACGGATATCGCCCGATACTTCCAGGGCATTCTTCATGCCGAGCAGTACTACGGGGTGGTCGTCGGCAAGTATGACTCGAATCATTTACGGTAGACGCTTTTGTAAAGCGCGGCCATGTCTCGGACACGGAACAAACTGAAGGGGACACACCGTTGCGGTGCGCGGTTTGGATACGAGCATTGGGTGGCGCCCGCATCGGTATCCATAAGTTTCGCTCCTCACCGGTGGAAGCTTCGTTAAAAGGCGTTGCGGGCTGTCCGTTCAACGCCCCGGGCCGCCTCGCCGGTGCTTATATTGGCGACGCTACGCCGCTTCGAGAGTATGGCGGCGCCTGCCGGCGTGCCGAGCGAATCACCCGTTCATCGAGTTGCCGGTTTGGTCAGCGTCGTTTGCCATGGCATCGTCCACACCTTCGGCTACCGCGCTGCCGCCCGTCGCGCGCGCCTGCCGGCGATAGCCGGACGGCGTGATGCCATGGTCGCGATGAAACGCGACTGAAAAATTGCACACGCTGCGGAAACCAACATGATTGGCGACTTCGCGGATAGGCATGCCCGTCTGTGCGAGCAGGCGCCGCGCCGTTTCCATCTTCTGTCCGAAGATCACTTTGTGCGCCGATTTTCCCATCTTGGTCTTGAACAGCGCCGTCAGCTTGCGCTCGTTGGTGCCGATCTGCCGGGCAAGCTGGCGTACGGTGTGGATGCTGCCGACGTCGGTGGCGATCGCATTCAGAGCATTGCGCAGCAGCAGCTCTTCCGTCACCGGCGCACGTACGCGCAGCGCTGCATTTGCATCCCGCGGCGGCGTCCTGCGCAAGTGCACCGAAATGCGAGCCAAAAGCTCCTCGGGATAGACGGGCTTGGTAATGCAGTCGATAGCGCCCAGCGAGAATGCTTCGCGGCTGGCAGCCTGACCTTCCTGTTCCAGCAGGAAAATCAATGGGATGGCTTGCGTATCGGGCGTCTGCATGAGCAACCTGCCCATCATGAATGGATCCATGTCATGCATCGAACCATCCACGAGGATGATGTCGGGACGCCAGGCTTGCGCGTGATAATAGCCCTGCCATCCGGAGGCAAGCGTCACGCGAAAGAGCTGATTGCGCAGGAAATCGGTGGTGGTACGCAGCTGCGACGCGTCATCCGACACGATCAGCACGTGCGAAGGCCGTCGATACGTCGTGGGCAGGGCACTGCGCTGGCTGGCGCGCGCGGGCTCTGACATCGGTGCGGAATCCAGATTGGGGGCGATGCGCGGTTCGGATATGGTGGAATGGCTCACGTCGTCTCCTTGTATGGATACGGCTTCTCGCATGCGCTCGCCGGGTAGGCGGTTGAATCCGGAAGCGACATATGTATCCTAGGCAATGCGTGGCCACTGCGCCTTTAAAAACGCGCTCATAACTTTTGAAAAATACCGTTCGTCGCAGCGAATCTTTCGTTGGCGAGCTTGGCCAGCGACGCGGGCGGGCCTTCCAGATGACGGCGGAACGCCACCGGACTGCAGCCGAGTTGCCGGCGGAATGCCGAAGCAAAGTTGGCGGGGCTGGAAAAGCCGAGTTGATCCGCGATCTCCGCGATGGTCAAAGAACCTTCCCACAGCAGCGTGCGTGCTCTTTCCATACGCTGATCACGCAGATAGTCGTGGATGGTCTTGCCAAGCAGATTGCGGAACGCGCTGGTCAGCCGCTTCTCGTTCACACCTATCAGGCGAGCCAAGTGTTTCTGCGACGGTGCATCGCACAGATGATCGGAGAGGTACTGCGTGGTGGTATTCACGATCGCTTGTTCATTGGATATCGCGCCCACCCGCACTTGGGGAAATGTGTTTGCTCCGGGGATCAGGTCGTTGAGCGAATCGCGTGTGCCATGCTGCACCGATTCGCATGTGGCCGCGCGCCGGATCATGTGAAGCTGCACGCGGACGCGCGCCAATACTTCTTCGGGGTTGTATGGCTTGAGGACATAGTCGGCCGCGCCGGCATCGAAGCCTTTAAGCCGCTCATCCAGTCCGGCCGACGCGGTAACGAAAATCACCGGGATGTGCGCGGTCCGAGGATTGCCCTTCAACAGGCGACATGTCGCATATCCGTCCACGCGCGGCATGGATACATCCATCAGAATGACCTCAGGCGCCGGTTGAGTCGTCGCTCGCTCGTACGCTTGCTTGCCATCGAGCGCCACCATGAGCCTGAAGTTTTGCTGATTCAGCAGCTGCACCAGCAGCCTGAGGTCCGCGGGGCTGTCGTCTACAAGCAGCAGCCGAGCACCTTGCTTCAAGGATTGAGAGCTGATCATGGCGAGCTTCCCTCCGTACGCCCACTGCAGCGTCGTGCAATCTTGCAACGGTTGTCCGCGTGGATATAGCAATTATTAACATACGGGAACGATCCTTTCCACCGTTTGTTGCAAGGGCTCTCATGCTTGCGCGTGCAGAGTTATACGACCTTAGGCGTAAATGTCTTCCTTTGTATTTAGCTCGATGCAAAGCGCAATATGCGGCTAACTCACGGGCATTGCGTGCGATGTATTGAGCAAGCTAGCGCGGTCGGATGTTCGAGCCGATGTGAAGCGGCCGCGCTTATCAAGAAGACATGCCGTGGTGTGCTTCACGCAAGGCGATGCCGGATACGTTGCCCGATACAATATCTTTCAGGTCCCAACCACGCGCACGATGTCCTTGCAGGAGCTGACTACCAGCTTGATCATGCCGGCGGCGCATGCGGATTTGAAGCTGAGGTTGCCGGTCAGGAGCGCGAACCGCTGCGCGCTCGCGATGTCCAGCGCGGGTGCATTCATGTTCTCGCGAAACGAAGCGTCGACCTTCTCCGTCTCCTGATCTATTGCGTTGGTGGTGGTTCTCAGATTTTCATTGACGTTCATCGGGTTTGCTCCGTGTGAGTAGGGGTCGTAAAGGCCTGATCATTCGCCCATGGCCGTCGCCGGCGCGCAAGTGCGCCGGGTTCGCGGTCAGCGGCGCGCGGGGAACTGTCCGGTATCGGAAGTCGTGGCGGTATCGAGCACCGCGAGAATGGCCCTTGCCGCGGTCGAGGCGTCGGCCAATGCCTTTGCCTTGGCGAACTCGCCGGGACGAAGCTGGACGCGCATCAGCGTTTGCATGGCTTGCTGGATGGCATCCACTTCGGATCGCATGCTTAACCAGCTTTTCTGGTCGGCCGCGCAGCCGAACGACCTTAATACTTCCGCGACATCGATAGGCTCGGGGGGCAGGGCCATGGCAGTTATCCTTGAAAAACCGCACGAGTGCGGGTCAGCGTGCAATCACCGTGGGGGTAGGGCCGTCGAACACCACACTGCCATCCTCAACCGAGGTCAGCCTGTAGGCGCCGTGCGTGCCACCGATCACGATACGGGTTCCGTCCTCCAGCAATACCCAGGGTTGTTTGCCGCCCACGACCGTCTGCACCCGGAACGGAGCCGATCCCGCCGCTTGCGCGGGGTCGACGTCCACACGAACGGCGCCCATGTACAGGCCATTCAGCGCATCGAGAACGGCTTGCAGCTGTTTCCGCTGCGACGCGTCCAGCGTGCCGGGCCGGATGTGAAAGGCTTTGTCTTCCCAGATAGACGTCATGGCGGGTAGTCCAGCCGCGGCTACCGCTTTGTTGAAGCTTTCGCTGAGTTCGGCGGCGAGCGACAGCGTTACCGGGACCGGGAAGACCAAGGCCGAGGGATCGTCACGCCAGCGCCGATATACCTCCTGCCGTACGCCGTCGGACCCGGCCACGCCGCGTATCTCGAGATCGCCCGCAGGCAGATGCGCAATGCCCGCATGTACGTCCATATCCCTGAGGTGCATCCGCATCCGCTCGGCGATCTGCGTTTCCTTGGCCACCCGCATGGCGGGAAGCGGCCAGACTGAGCTCAAGGTCGTGGCGAGCCTGTCGTGTTCCATCTCGTCCCGGACCCATCCCGTCACGACGACTTCCTGGTTTGCGCTCGCGCTCGCCCTGACACGCGGTGCGTAGCCTTGTTCGGCCAGTAGCTGTTGTGCGCGCACCAGCGTTTCCGGATCGGGGGGGCGGCCGGTTTGCACCTGGGTCGTCGGAGGTACCTTGCTGGGTGGAAACGAGGCGACGCTGCCGAAAACCAGCAGGACCAGCAGCCCGCCGACCGCCCAGCGCAAGCCCGATCCCTTGGGGCGCCGGTATGCTTGTTTGTCGAAGCCGCCAGCCCCTTGCGCCACCGACATCCCGGCGACGGCCTGGCCGCCGTCGCTCTGCGTGGGATCGGCCGTCTCGTCGGCGGGCGCGGCAGGATGGTCCGTCGAGCCAGGGCCCGCGCGATCGGCGTCCGTGGTGATGGTGGAATGCAGGATAGCCGGGAACTCGTCCGGTACCGGCCAGGGAGAAGAAGCATGCGCGATGCTCAACAGCACGGGCCCGAGCCGGAGCGCCATGCCGAACCTGATGTCCGGGCACTCCGACACGGTCTCCAGCGCGTCAGGCGTGTCCCGCGGTTCCAGCGGCGACCGTATGCTCCAGGTCTCAGGGCCCAGCCATAAACGGGCAGCTTCATCGGCGATGCCCTCGTCGCAAAGAACAATGTCGCACCGGCCATCTGAACCGATCAGTGCGCCATCCTGCGCCGGACATTTCGCCCCCTGATGGATACCGGTCAGGACCCGTAATTCCAGGTCTTGTGTCATGGCAGTACTCCGCAATCTAGCCGGCATGCATCATGACTCATAGGTCTACCCGCGCGAGGGGTTGCACATTGATTTCCGGGACCAGCTCCTGGTATGACAAAACCGGAAGTTGGTACAGGTCTTGTTCGATCAGTTTGCGTACGTACCGGCGGATGTCCATGGACGTCAGAATCACCGGTTTGGCCACGGTGGTTTCGAGCGGTCCCACGGTGCGCCGGATACTGTCGAGCAGAGCCTGGGATTTCTCGGGGTCCATGGCCAGGTAGCTGCCGCCGGCGGTCTGACGAATCGCGTCGCGCACCACGTCTTCGACATCCGGCGCCAGCAGGTAGGACGGCAAAAAATTCTGGCCGTTCGAATACTTGTAGCTGATGTATCGCTTCAGCGCCATTCTGACGTACTCCGTCAGCAGCACGATGTCTTTTTCCTTCTGCGCCCATTCCACCAGGGCTTCGAGTACGGCGCGCATATCGCGTATGGAGATATCCTCGGAGATCAGCCGCTGGAGTATCTCCGCGATCTTCTGTATCGGCATCACGCGGTGAGCTTCCTTGACCAGTTCTCCGAAGTTTTCTTCCATGGCGGTCAGCAACTGGCGGGTTTCCTGGATACCGATGAATTGCGAGGCGTGCTTGCGCAATATGATGGACAGGTGCCAGTTCGGCACCTGATGCGGCAGCAGGTAAGGCACACCGGCCCCGTCGAGCGTTGCCGTATGTTCGCGCGATACCCAGAACGCGGACTCACTGGCCAGACCGCCGGTATCGCGCTCATAAGGAATCCCCATGGCGTCAAGATTGCGCGAACCTTCCCGCACCAGGACGGAGCCATTTCGCAGCATGCCCTGCACGACCGGGACCTCGAATAGCAGTATCTGGTAGGAGCGGTCGCGTAACTGCTTGCCGCGTCGCAAGCGGATCTCGGGCAGCGGGACCCCCAGCTCCTGGTAGATCGCGTAGCGCACGGCGGGGAATTCGCCGGTAATGGCGGTTTCGTCGATGTCGGTCGCTAGAGCTTCGCCGATTTCCAGGGTGACCGGCTCGGCCGGAGCGAATTTGGTGGGTTGGCCGGGCTCCGGCGGCGCGTCGCCTTGTGCGCCGAATGCGCCGTCGGTGGCGGCGCCCGCGCCGGCGGCCCCGCCGGCGCGCGACGTACGCGAACCATTCAGCAGGACGAATCCTGTGACACCTATCAGAACCGACAGTGTCAGGAAGACCAGCGTCGGCATGCCCGGGATGATCCCGATGCCGAGCGCGATGACGGCGGCAATGATCAGTGCCCGCGGATGCGCCATGACTTGCGCACCGATATCGCTGCCGACGTTCGACGGCTTATCACCGGTCGGCACGCGCGTGACGATAATGCCCGCGCAGATCGCGGTCAGCAGCGCCGGTATCTGCGAGATCAGACCGTCGCCCACGCTCAGGATCGAATAGGTCAGCGCGGCTTCGCTGGCGCTCATGCCGCGCTGGACGGAACCGATGAGCAGGCCGCCGAGCAGGTTGACGGCAACAATGATCAGTCCGGCGATGGCGTCGCCTTTGACGAACTTCATCGCGCCGTCCATGGCGCCATACAGCTGGCTTTCCTTTTCGACCACGCTGCGGCGTCTGCGCGCCTCGTCCATCTGTATGGCACCGGCTCGCAGATCGGCGTCGATCGACATCTGCTTGCCAGGCATGCCGTCGAGCGAGAAGCGGGCGGCCACTTCAGCCACCCGTTCGGAGCCTTTGGTGATGACGATGAACTGTACGATGGTCAGGATCAGAAAGACGACCAGACCCACCACCAGATTACCGCCGACGACGAAATTGCCGAAGGTGTCGATGATGTGTCCGGCGTCGCCGTCGAGCAGGATCAGCCGGGTGGTCGATATCGATATCCCCAGCCGAAACAGTGTCGACACCAGCAGGACCGCGGGAAAAGAAGAAAACGAAAGCGCGGACGGCAGATAGATCGCCACCATCAGCAATACGCAGGACAGCGTGATGTTTGCGGCGATGAGAACGTCCATGACTGCCGTGGGCATCGGCAGGATCATCATGAACACGATGGCCATGACGGTCGCGGCCAGCAGGATGTCGTTCCGGCTGGTCGCAATGGCGATAATTCGTCGGATTGCTTGCATGGGGAAGGGTGATGCGGACAAGCAAGAAAGGGCTAGGCGGATGCGGCGGTGCGGGTAGCGGCGTAGGCCTTCATGGCCTGCCGCGCCTCGTCATGGCGTCCCGCGGCCGCGAGCGCCTGCGCGCGTACCACGCGATATGCGGGCAGGGCGAGCGCGGGCGGATCGGCGCGATCCAATACGGTAAGCGCTTTTGCCGGTGCGTTCGCTCGTAGATGCGCATAGGCCAGGAGAATCAACGAGCGCCCGTGGCAGCCGCCAGCCTGATCGCAGGCTTCCAGCAGCGCGATGGCGTCGCGCGCCTTGCCGTTTTGCAACTGAAGAAACGCCAGCACCTGCAGCAACTCGATGGTCTCGGCGGGGAGGGGGGCCGAGTGGGGCAGATTCATCCCTGGTGCAACGCGCCCCGGATGGTACGGGACTGGTTTCTTAACACGACATTGCGGTCCAGCACCTGCAGGGCCGTCTGGTATATGGCACCGTCCGTGCCGCCGTGCGTGCCGGCTTCCCGCAGGATTTTTCGGGCGCGCTGCAGCACAGCGTCGAATGTGGGCGGATGCTGCAATCGGGATATGGTGATCGCCGGCTCCAGCGCGTGGTTGATGGAGAGCTCCATGCAGGGCTGGACGAGGAAACGTGTCAGGGCCGAGTCGACCGGCGCGGGCGCCCCCAGCGGGTACCTGGGGCGGGTAGCGCCCCATCCCGTTGGGCTGGCGGGCGCGTGGTCCCGTACGACGGCGTTGTGATCTCCCGCCGGATGTGCGCCGCCTATTGCGGACGGCGCGGAAAGTAGAGAAGTAGGCGAGATCATTGGGGGTGCATCCTGGATTCTTGCCGACGGCGGCGATAACGCTGCGTGGCAGTAGAGGCCACGGACCGCGGGCATGGCGGGCCGGCTCGACACCACCGGCCCATACATATGAATCGACTGTGTGTAAGGTCATGGTAGTGACCTTCGTCCGGATTTTGTTCCCACTCCACTGAAATATCGGATCAAGTGTTGAATGCAGCCCGCCGCGGAGCGGAACCGCGAATTGCGGCCAGGCACCTACGCCGCGGGTCTTTCGTATGGACCCGAAGCAGCAAAAGGAGTGCTAAATGAGTGTGTCAACAACTGGGGTCGGCCAAAGCCTGGTCGGGTACGGTGAAGCGGGTGGGGTCGGCGTCGGCGGCGGTGCCTACGCGGACGTATCGGCCCAGAGCTGGGGCGAAGCCATCGCCAAGGCCATCGCCATGAACAATGAAGTTACCCAGTCGAACGGTAGTTCCCTGAGCGCCTGCAACCAGGAGGCTGACCGTCTTATCCGGAAAACGCGTCAGATCAACGACGCGCGCGCGGAGGTTGGCAATTTCGTCAACCTTTTCCCCGTTCAGATGGGCAAGGAGAACAACAATCCGAAACTGAGCGAAGTCCAGGACATCCTGAAGAACCGGGAAACCGACGAGAAGAAAAAGCAGGAAATAGAAAAACCCTACGACGACGAGAAGCTGGGCCTGACAACCAAGATGCTCAAGGATGTGGGCATGACGGGCCTGACGGAAAACTCCACGAAGTCCGATCTCGAAACCCTGAGGACCAAGCTGGACGGCTATCGCGATGAAGTGTCCAGCACGCAATCCATGGTCGCTTCCAAGCAAGGTCTGATCGTCGGCAATATCAATCAGCTCCAGACTGGCATCCAGGGGTTGATCAAGGCGGCCCAGAGCATTGCCATGGGCTTTGCGCGGATCACCGGGTCTGTCTGATGGCTGCCCCCTATCGCGGTCATGACCGCGGCGTCGATGTTTTCGGAATCGTCCGCGGGATACTGAAAAATGATCGTCCCCTGGGCGATTCGTTGGGCATCCGCGACGGGGATCGCCAGGTGTTGTATTCCGTGGCTTACGACCTGTATGGCAAAGCCAGGTACGACCTGGCTCAACATTTGTTCGCGCAGCTGGTGCTGTATGACAACAAGGACCCGCGATACATGAAAGGGCTTGCCGCCGCCACCCAGATGCTGGGCCAGCATGAGCATGCCGTCTATATGTATTCGGTCGCGGCGCTCATGGATGCCGGCGATCCTTCCGTGGTCATGCATGCAGGAGATTGCTTTCGCGCCATGGGCAAGCATGCCCGCGCGTTCCAGTCCTTCGATCTTGCGCGATCCATGTGCTGCAAGCCGGAGCACGAACAAATAAAGCAGCGTTGCGATCATGCTCTTGCCGGAATCAGGCAAGCGGCTTGATCACATAGTCGTCGGTCACCGTTATCGGTGCTCCGAAATTTCCAATACCAAGGAGTGTTCATAATGTCTACGATGTCCATATCATCGAATACCAGCGTGATGATGCAGGACCCGGCTCTCTACATCGGCAACGTCGGGCAGACGGAGGGCACCGACTCTTCCGTATTGCGCGCAATGGCCGAGGCCGAGACCAGCATGGGCCAGGCGGCCCTGAAGGAGAACGTGGATGCCATGAAAGCATCCATGGACAATCGCGAAATCGCACTGCAGAAAAAGCGTCTCGCGGTACAACAGAGCGCCAAAAAAGAATTGGACGGCGCCTGGGACAGGAACGTGTCCATGATTGTCAACGGCATCTGCGGTATTGCCGGCGCGGCCGCCAGCCTCGGCTGCGTGTATGCCGCGGGCAATCAGATGAGAAAGGCCGTCACCGAGGGCAGCATGGCCGACATGACGCGCTATACCCAGCGCGGCAACAAGCTGGATATGTGGAACAGCGTCGGCGCGGCGGGGCAGACCACTGGACAAAGCGTCGGCAGTATCACTTCGGCTTTCGGCCAGAAGGTCGGTGCGGAGCGGGATTACGAGAAGAAGTACCACGACGTCGAAGGCCAGATGCAGGATAGCGACGCCAACGTCGCGTTGGACCTGGCACGTCGCCGCAGCGGCGACACCGGCGAAGCCAACCGGCGCCTGGACAAGGTGAACGAACTTCGCCTGGAATTCCTGCGCTCGGCCATGCGTGTGCTGGCCTAGGAAATTTCTTCTGCCGAATTGAAGGTTGCTATGAGCACAAGTATTCAGAATATCGGGGCATTGACGTGGCCCGGTGATGCAATGTCGGTGACCAACGGCAATGCCTATGCCAAAGAAGCGTCCAATCCGTTCGAAACCATCGTACAGGCGATAGAAGATATCGTCGGAAGCTTCAGCGGGCAACAGGATGGCGTGGAAACCAAGCCGTCCATGGTGAAAACCACGGACACGCATGATGCGAATGGCGCACCTTTTCTGGCCGCGCCCGACGCACCCGTGGCGCCACCCGTTGCGGCGCCGTCGCCTCTCAACGTCGGCTTCCTGGTATCGGAAGTGCAGGGTTTGCGCACCAAGGCCAACGGCGCGCTGGTCAATGAGAAGACCAACGAATCCTACGATCAGATGAAAGCTCGCGTCGACAAGTATGTGGATGCGCAGATGAACAGCATCAAGGAGTTCGAGCAGAAAGCCGCGGACTTCCTGGAAAAGGCGGGCCGTTGGTATAACCGGCTGACAAGCTGGGTCTCGGAGAACCTGGGTCCGTACATGCCCTACATAGGCGTGGCCATTGCCGCCGTGGCGACGGTGGCGACCGGCGGCGCCGCATGGCCCGCATTGGCCCTGGCGGGGGTGGCCCTGGCGAACCATATATTGAAGAAAAACGATATCGACGTCGTGGGCGCGGTGTCGGATGCGATCAAATCGACCGGCAAGGTCGTTTCGAAGAAGGTTGCGGACACGTTGGCCGATACGGTCAGCGCGGTCATGGGGCTGCTGCTGGCGGACCCGAATCCCTTGGCCAAGGCCTGCGGCAAGATCGCGAAAGCGTTGGGTGCCAGCAAGGAAACGGTCGAGCGAGTGGAATTCTGGGGGCAGATTGTCGGGATGGTCGTCATGGTCGTCGGAAATCTGCTCTTGGCGGGGGGCGGCTCCGCGCTAAAAAGTATCGCGAACTTTGTTTCGGGCCTGGGCGCGGGCAGCGGCTCCGCTGCGTCGAACGTGGCATCGGCGGTGACGGGGGGCTTGAAGCAGTTCGCCGATTCCATGAAGACGCTCGCGCAGGAACTCGTCCAGCTCATCCGCCAGTCCATGGCCAAGCTGAAGGAGCTTTCGGACCTGTTTCAGAAAGCGATGCAGTTCGCGAAGAACCTCAACGTAGCATCGGTCAAGGGGGCGGCCGTGACGGCCAGGAACACCGTGGCCCATTGGCAGCCCGTGATCGAGTCGGGAGCAAAAGCCGGGCAGACGGCCGTGAACGGCGCCAACGGCGGAATCAGTGGCGCCAACGGCTGGCGTAACCTGGAGCTCGGCTTGGCTCAATGGGATATCGACAATGCCCAGGCCAATCGGCGCAAGACGGAACAACTGCTTGGCATCACACGCGAGCAGATGCACGACACCGATGAGGTTACCAAGCGTTCCATGGACAAGGTCGCGCAGAACCTCAAGGCCAATGCCGACCTGACCCGGGACTACACCAGCGAGCTCGCTACCCGCGCAACGATCCAGGCGGATCAAATGACGGCGTAGCGCGTCGTCGGCCTTCCATCCTTCTCAGTCTACGGTTACTCCGATGGTATTGCAGATTGCGCGGCCGGAATCCCTGAGCGGATCATCCGCGAGTATGGCGAAATCCGATCCCGCAATGGCGGCCGGCGATGTCCCGCAAGACATGATCGAGGATGGCAAGGTTATCCAGAAACTCGCCGAAATCGCTTTCATCGGCGCGTTTCTGGGTCAGACGCAGGCTGCGGAAAGCATTTTCCACAGCCTGCGTATTCTGCGACCCGGGAATCCCATCGTGGATCTGGGACTCGCCATGGTTTATACGCTGGCCGGTCAACCGGAAGCAGGTCTGTCCATTGTCGAGCGGACACCTGGCCTGGATCCGGATCAAGGCTTGGTAGCGCTATGCATGGGTTTCATGCTGCGCGACGCCGGCCATGGCGCGGCCGCGGACAGGAAATTCACACAGGCGCTGGAGCGGGGGGATATCGCCCCTGAAACCACACGGGAACTGTCCAAAGCCTTGCGACGCTGAGCGCGATGGACGCTTGCCGTCATACAGGAGTTCAAATTGAAAGTCGGAATGCTCAATTCCCTGGCCGAAGCTGGCAGCGATGGACTGCCATCCGTTGCCGCCGATGCATTGCAGGTAGAGATGTTTCGTGCCGCGATGAGCACGCCTGCATCGCCGTTGGGCGATGCAGGGATGGGAGACGATGCCTCGGGCGAGGGCGACGCCATGGGCATGGGTGCACTGCTACAGCATATCGCCGGGGGGGTGCGCAATCACCTCGCCGGAATCTCCGGCAATTGGGGGCAGGCCCAGGCGCTGGCATCGGATTTGGAGCAACGTCCGGTGCTGGATGGACAAGCCGTTCGGGATGCGCTCAAGCTCGCGCGAACCGCCAGCAGGTTGTCCGTCGATATCGATGTCGCCAGCAAGGTTGGCGGAAAGTTCTCCCATACGGCCGACGTCATGTCGCGGGGCTGAACTTGCTTCTTCTGCAGCAACTATCGTCCAGGATTGCGATCGCGCGGTTGCTAGGCGTGATCGCATTGATCCTCCTCGCGGGATGTTCCAACAGAGTGGAACTGTTTTCTTCGACCACCGATGCCGAGGCCAACGAAATCCTGGCCGCGCTGCTCCAATCCGCCATTCCGGCGGAAAAACAGCTCAAGAAGAACGGCGTCACCGTGACGGTGGCGGAGACGGATGTCGCCAAGGCCCTGGGTATCCTGCGGCTGCAGGGACTGCCCAGGGAACGGTTCGAGGGCATGGGCAAGATTTTCCAGAAGGAAGGCATGATCTCATCGCCCCTGGAAGAGCGGGCACGCTATATCTATGCGCTGTCGCAGGAACTGGAAAGCACGCTGACAAAGATGGACGGCGTGCTGGTCGCGCGGGTCCATGTCGTTCTGCCTGATCAGGACGCCGCGAAAATCGCCAAAACCGCGGCCAGTGCCGCGGTATTCATCAAGCATCAGGCCGGCTACAACCTGGATGTGCTCAAACCGCAGATCCGCACGCTGGTATCGCATGCGATTCCGGAGCTGGGAGAAGAGCGCGTATCGGTGGTGCTGGTGGTAGCCCAGCGCGCGCCAGGGTCGGTCGCCGGGTCGTTGCCGGCGTCCGGCCCGATTGTGCAAGGAGATCGCGTCGATGCGCCGCGTGGCTCCTGGGTGTGGTGGGCACTGTGCGTGGCGGCGATCGTCTGTGCCGCTGGCGGCGCTGTCTTCTGGATATGGCGCAAGCGGCGCGATGGCATGACGCATGACGGTCTGCTGGACAAAGGGGCCGGTGTGGAAGGTTTCGGTCAGGGTTGATCCATGTCTGGCTTGTCGCTGCTAGAGCGGTCGATGGTTGTATTCAACTTTCTACCCAGCAAAACCCTGCACCCATCGCGTATCCGGGACTATGGATCCTGGCCTTACCTTTCCGCGCTGGCCGCGGCGCCGGATGCCGCGGCGTTGTGGCACCGCCATTGGTCCGCGGACATACTCCAGCGGGAAGGACTGCGGGATGCGCCCGTGACCGACGGTTCGTCCACGGGTCTTGAGGTCGCCGTCATGCAGCCGGATGCGCTCGCGCGGCTGGTCCGCCGGATCGGTGTGGCGCTGTGCGCCCCGCGGCTGCGCTATGCCATCTCGGGACCCGCGGTGCGGGCGCTCCAGGCTGCCTTGGGACCGCAAGTCATGCATTGGATCCGGGAAGCTCGCATGACGCACCCCGGCCTGCCGGGGGAGATGTTCCATGATGCCGACCAGGCGTGCCACGATGTCGATCTGGCGGGTCACGCTGCCTTGTATCTGGCATTCCAATCCGCCCGGCCAGAGGTGGCGCGCCGCCTGTTCCTGAAACTGCCGCCCCTGCCGTGCTTGGCGTCGGCAAGCCAGGGCCGGATGTCATCGTCCGACGATGAATTAGGGACCACCGCCGGCAGCGGGATAGTGCATGCGGTAGTCGCGGCGATCGATAGCGAAGGCGCGATGGCGCTGGTCATGGCCGTGCGCGACAGGTCGGACATTCAGGAGCAGGGATGATATTCCGAGTGGAAAACGGCCGCGATGAGCAGCCGCGGGATTCGCGGGCGGTCGCGGTCGGAAAGATCATCCGCCGCGCCGAACACGTCGCCTTCCTGGATGCCAAGGGCTTGATCCAGCGCGCTCATGAGGATGCGGCGCGCTTGGTGGAGCAGGCGCGCGAGACCTATCGCAGCGAACGTGAGCGTGGCTATGCCGAAGGTCTGCATGCCGCGCGGGTCGAGCAGGCCGCAGCCATGCTGGCTGTCAGTCGCCAGACGGCCGGCTACCTGAGGGAGATCGAACGCGACATCGCGGAGCTGGTGGTCGGCGCGCTGCGACGCATCGTCGGAGACTTCGACGCGACCGACCGTGCCCTGACCGTGGTGCGCAGCGCGCTGGCCATGCTACGGCGGCAGAAGAATGTGTTGCTGCGCATGCATCCGGACGATGCCGCGGTGGTGCGTCAGCATATGCAGGCGCTATTGGAGCGGTTTCCCGGCGTGGATTATCTGGACGTGGTTTCCGACGATCATTTCCCCAGCGGTGCATGCCGGATGGAAACGCGCATTGGCACGATAGAAACCAGCCTGGACGATCAGCTGGATGTACTGCAACGTGCGCTGGAAATCGCCGTGCCCGAACATGCCGGGCACCCGTCCGGAGGCGTCACGCCACACAACGATGTTTGATCACATCCTTCCCGGCATGCGCGCGCGCCTTGCCGATGCCCGCACGATAGAGGTGGTCGGGCGCGTTACCCAGGTCACCGGCACCATCATCCGAGCCGCGGTGGCCGGCGCGCGCGTGGGCCAGCTCTGCGTACTGCGGGATCCTGACGGCGGCGAGGACATCAAGGCCGAGGTCATAGGGTTTGCCGAAGATGCCGCCTTGTTGACGCCCATCGGCGATACCCGCGGCATTTCACCCCGTACGGAGGTCATTCCGACGGACGGCGCGCTGAGCGTGCCGGTGGGAATGGAGCTGCTGGGCCGCGTGCTCGATGGCCTGGGACGCCCTCTGGACGAGGCGACACGCGGTCCGCTCGTGACGACGCGGACTTATCCGGTGCTGAGCTCGGCACCCCATCCCTTATCCCGCAAACCCATCCATCAGCCGCTGGAGTTGGGCATACGCGTCATCGATGGCCTGTTGACTTGCGGCGAAGGCCAGCGCATGGGAATTTTCGCCGCGGCGGGCGGCGGCAAATCGACGCTGATGGGCATGTTGGCCAATGGCGCGGATGTCGACGTGCGGGTGGTCGCCCTGATCGGGGAGCGGGGGCGGGAAGTGGGCGAGTTCCTGCAGCGCGACCTGGGGGACAACCTCCGCAACAGCGTCGTGGTCTGCGCCACCAGCGACCGGTCGGCGATGGAGCGCGTCAAGTCCGCCTACGTGGCGACGGCGATTGCCGAATATTTCCGCGACCAGGGCAAGCGGGTGCTATTCCTGATGGACTCGGTGACAAGGTTCGCACGAGCCCAGCGGGAGATCGGCCTGGCCGCGGGCGAGCCGCCGACACGGCGCGGCTTCCCGCCGTCGGTGTTCGCCGTTCTGCCCAGGCTGCTGGAGCGCGCGGGCATGAACGAGCGGGGTTCCATGACCGCGTTCTACACCGTACTGGTGGAAGGCGACGATATGACCGAGCCCGTGGCCGACGAGGTCCGCTCCATCCTGGACGGTCATATCGTGTTATCGCGAAAACTCGGCGCGGAAAACCACTTCCCCGCGGTGGATGTCCTGGCCTCGGCCAGCCGTGTTATGGGCAGTGTCGTGCAGCGCGAGCATGCGGCGGCGGCGGGACGTTTCCGGGAACTTATGGCCAAGTATGCGGAGATCGAATTGCTCCTGAATATCGGCGAATACCAGCCGGGCAACGATCCGGTGGCGGACGAGGCCGTACGCAAGATAGGCGATATACGGCAATTCCTGCGACAGCCGGCCGACGAGAAGGATGGTTTCGACGCCACGGTGGCGCGCATGACCGATCTGGTGCACGGATGACGACGATCGGACGGAATCTGCGGCGGGACCTGGTCGCGTTGCGTAATCTTCGTGAAGACCGCGCAGTCCGCGCGCTGGGCCGCTTGTATCGCCAGTTCGAAGAGGCCGACTCGCACCTGGCGCGCCAGCAGCGCCAGCTGGACAACTGGCGCATCCAGGCCGCGGACGAAGAGGCCGCCCTGTATGCGGCCTTGCTCGCGGAGCCGGTGAATCGACGCGGACTGGAGCGCAGCTACGCCAGAATCGACGCATTGCGCCAACGCACACGGTCGCTGGAGCGTGGCGTGGAATCGGCGCGCGAAAAGCGCGACGAAGCGAGCGCCGCGCTGGTGCAGGGAAGAAACGTGCGCGCGGCCGCCGCCAGAGCCACTCGCAAGTCGACGGAGGTATTGGCGCTCCATCTCAGGCAATGTGCCGTCGCGGAAGAGCGGGTCGCCGACGATGCCCTCGATGAGGTCGCCGTCATGATGCACGGCCGGCTCGCCATGTGAGCCGCCGTACCCCATGCTGAACCAGGAGTTGAAAACATGAACGTGTCGTCGCCCGGGCAGTCGCCGGCCACGGACTCGTCGGCCCATGGTGTTTCCCCCCAAGGCTCGCCACCGCACGGCGCATCCACCCATGGCGCTCCAGCGCATGCCGGCGGGCCACCGCACCGGGGTGTGCACCTGACGGAAGGCGCGCGGCGCGTGCTGCTGCGTGTTCCGCCGCCCAATCCCGATGATGCCGCCTTGTTCCGCGCGCTGTTGTCGGAAGGTGGCGCCAATGAGACTACCCGGGTCGCCGACGCCCGGGACCTGCATGCCGGATTCGAACAATTGGCATTCCGTCCGGAACGCGAGGACGAGATCGCGCGCGTCACCGGCCGGCAGGCGGAGGTAGACCGGCAAGAACACACCGCCATCGACACGATGTCGGTCGCCCCGCTGGACCTCGCCGCCCTGAGCGGCATGGTCACCAAGGTCTATCTCGACAGCCTGCATGACGGCCATCGCGCGATCGGCGTGGCGCTGAATGAAGATCTGCTCCCGGCCACGCGGCTATCCATACAGGAACGCGAGGGCCGACTGGCCGTGGATTTCGTCAGCATCGATCCGTTGGCGCGTGACCGCCTGCGCCGCGGTGCCACCGCGCTGGCGGATCGGATAGCGGGAGATCTGTCGCGCGACGTCGCCGTCAAGGTGGCGTCCCATGAGGGCGACCGGTGGCCGCTGGAAGTGCGCGCCGATGCGGCGCCCGTTCCGCAAGGGCGGGGGGCGGTATGACGGCGCCGGCGCCCTTGCGGTTGACCCGGTGGACAACAGCGCAGGCGCGGGCGCTGACGACCATCGCGAGGTGTGCTTCCGCTGCCGTCGTCATGCCGCAAGACCCCGCTGATGCGAGCGCGCAGCCGTGGAATATCTGTATGAGCCCCATATGCGCCCACAAGCCGCCGATGGAGCAAAGCGAGCCCTTCCACGGCGAGAATACGCCGGACGACGCAGGTCGCTCGGTCGCACTGGATTGGAACGGTGCGCGGCTATCGCTGCGGCTGTCATCACGCGCCTGTGACGAGTGGATCGCCATGCGCATGCCGGACCTGGACATCGCCCCGCTGCCGCCGCGGTTCCTCGACGCCGCGTGGGAAACGATGGTCCGCGATGCCATCGCCGCACTCGGCATCGCACGGCTGTGCCCTGGCATCCAGGTCCTTGGCGAAGAAGCCGCCGATCCCCCGCACGCGCTTCCGTATGCATGGACCGTAATCATGCAGTCGCCCGGCAGTGGCCGCTCGATATCGGCCCGGTTGGCGGTGGATGAGCTCGGCTTGCAAGGCCTGGGCGATCTGCTTGACCGCATGCCGGCTCGGTCGAACGTGGTCGAGCCGGATGTCCTGGATGCCTTGCCCATACGGCTGGCCGCCCGCGCGGGGGAAACCGCGCTGGAAAGCGGCGAGCTGCGTCGCTTGGAAATCGGCGATGTCGTGTTGTTCGACCGGTGCCTGGCGAGCCCTGGCGGCAACGCCTGGCTGGTCACGCCCGATGGCCAGGCCATACGGGTGCGGGCCTGCGAACCGGGGGCATCCCGTTATGTCGTCACACAGGAATGGAGCAGCTTACGCATGAACGATTACCCGGCACCGGAAGATCACTACGGCCTCGAGCAAGACCCCTACACGCAGGATCCCTACGCGGAGCACGATCAGGCGCCGCCGCCGCGCAATGCCGGCTACCCGTCCGAGGACAGCGAATACATGCAGGCGTACGCAGGGGAGTACGCCCAGGAAGCCAGTGGCGACTCCGTGGGGTACGACGCCGCGCCGCCCGTCGCACCCGGACAGGCGCCCGTGGCCCATCCGCCAGCCGCCGTGCCCGAGGCCGGCCCGCGTGCGGGTGCCGAAGGGCCGGACGTGGATCGGATTCCGGTGCATCTGGTCTTCGACCTGGGCGATCACAATATGGCCCTGGGGGAGTTGCGCCGCCTGCGCCCGGGCGAGTTCTTCGACCTGCACAGGCGCATCGACGCGGGCCCGGTTCACATCCGCGCGAACGGTACGCTGATCGGCACGGCGGAGCTCGTCGACATCGACGGCAGGATAGGCGCCCGTGTGCTGACATTGTTCCCAGGCCGCGATTCATGGGCTTGAGCGATTTCGATCCGGTCGCGCTGATCGTCGTCATCATCTGTGTGGCGTTGTTGCCGCTCATCATCATGTTGACGACCTCTTTCCTGAAGATCTCCGTCGTGCTGGCGCTGCTGCGCAATGCGATCGGCGTGCAGCAAGTGCCGGCGAACCCCGCGTTGAACGGCCTTGCCCTGATCCTGTCGATCTACGTGATGGCGCCGGTGCTGGGCAAAGTCGTCGACGAGGCCAGGCAGGCCTATCGAAGCGCCACGGCGCAAAGCGAACCGGCCGAGCGCTTCGACAACCTGATGGTGGCCGTCGAGCGCGGCTCGGCGCCCTTGCGGGCGTTCATGCTGAAACATAGCGGCGCCGGGCAGCGGCGCTTTTTCGTGGAAACCGCCACATCCTTGTGGGGAGTGGAGCAGGCCACCGGCCTGCAGGAGGATAACCTGCTCGTCCTGATCCCCGCATTCGTGATCTCGCAACTGAATGCCGCCTTCCAGATCGGCTTCCTGCTTTACCTGCCGTTCATCATCATCGACTTGATCGTTTCGAACATCCTGCTGGCTATGGGGATGATGATGGTGTCCCCGGTCACCATCGCGATTCCGCTCAAGCTCTTCCTGTTCGTGATGCTGGATGGATGGACCAAGTTGATCCAGGGCCTGGTCCTTTCCTATGCGTGAGACGGGATCCGATGAACGTACCTGAGCTGGTTTACTACCTGAAGGAAGCGCTGTATCTGATCTTCTGGCTATCGCTGCCGCCGCTGGCCGTGGCGTCCGTGGTCGGCACCCTGTTTTCGCTGTTCCAGGCCTTGACACAGATACAGGAGCAGACGCTTTCCTTCGCGATCAAGCTGCTGGCGGTTTTCGTAACGCTGCTGTTGACCGCCGGCTGGATAGGTTCGGAAATATTCAACTACTCCCTATCGATATTCGAGTCATTTCGTGCGATCCGGTAGTGCGAGGGGAACCGCATGAATGGTTTCGCCACCTACGCCGCGGTATATGACCTGCTGTTATCCATGGTGCTTACGCAGCCCAGGATTGTGCTTTTGTGCATGATGCTGCCTGTTTTCAGCAAGCAGATATTGCCCGGGCGGCTGCGGGGTGCGCTCGCCATGGCCTTGGGGCTGCTGGTGGTGCCGCTGGTGCTTCCCGGTACGATCGCCGCCTCGCCCGTCAGCCTTTTCGAAGTACTGCTGCTGGTCGCGAAAGAGGCGTTTATCGGTTTGGTGCTGGGCTTCTTGCTGGCCATTCCGTTCTGGGTGATCGAAGGGGTGGGTTCGGTCATCGATTATCAGCGCGGCGCCAGCATGGGCGCCTTGTTCAATCCCACGATGGGGGGCGAAACAACGCCTTCCGCCATCCTGATGCAGCTGGCCTATGGGGTTTTCTTCTTTGTGGGCGGCGGCATTTCCCTGATTCTATCCATACTGTATGACAGCTTCCGCCTTTGGAATCCCTGGCAGTGGTTTCCTACACTGCGACAAGACGCTATTCCCTTGTTCCTGGCGCAATTGGACCGCCTGATGCATCTGGTGGTCCTGTTGTCGGCGCCCGTAGTGATCATCATGCTGCTGGCCGAGCTCGGGCTCGGGCTGGCCAGCCGCTTCACGCCGCAGCTACAGGTGTTCTTTCTGGCCATGCCGATCAAGACAGGGTTGGCGCTGTTCGTGCTTGTCCTATACGTTGGCATACTTTTCGGGCACATCGACAAGGAAGCACGGCGCGCGGATGAATTGCTGCCCATCCTGACACACATCTGGCGGGCTCCGTGAGCGGCGAAAAGACAGAAAAGCCGACACCGAAAAAGCTACAGGATGCCCGCAAAAAAGGGGATGTTCCATACAGCAGGGACTTCAGCCAGACCATGCTGACGCTGGCGCTGTTGATGTATCTGGTCTTCAACGGACAGAACATTCTTGCAGGCATGCTGCGGATCCTGGCCATGCCGGCCGGACTGGTCGATATGGAATTCCGTGAGGCGCTCAAGGTAGCGGCGACGATAGCGCTACGCGAAGGCGTGGACCTGCTGTGGCCTTTCGTGCTTATCGTTCTGGGCTTCGGGTTGTTCGTGGAATTCGCGCAGATCGGCGTGATATTCGCCGCCGAAAAGGCCAAGCCGTCCGGCACGAAATTGAACGTGGTCTCCAACGTCAAGAATATCTTCTCCATGAAGAATCTTGTCGAGGTGATCAAGTCGACGGTAAAGATCATCTGCTTTTCCCTGCTGACATGGCTATTGCTGCGCGCGGGGTTGGCGCCGCTCGTACAGGCCGGATCAGGTGGGCTGGAGGGGGTGTTGGCCGTTAACGGCGGCCTGTTCCGCATGCTGCTGCTTTACACCGCGGTGTTCTGCCTGGTGATCGCCGGCCTGGATATGGGATGGCAGCGACGGCAGCGCAACAAGCGGCTGATGATGACCAAGGAGGAGGTAAAGCGAGAGCAGAAGGATATGGAAGGTCAGCCCGAGATCAAGCAGCAACGCAAGCGACTGCATCAGGAGATGAGCAACGGCGGTCCCGCGGAAGCCGTGCGGAAGTCGTCCGCGCTGGTGGTCAATCCTACGCACATTGCGGTGGCGCTGCGCTATGTGCCTGACCAGACGCCTTTGCCCATCGTGGTGGCCAAGGGCCGCGACGGCGTGGCGCTGCAGATGATAGACATGGCGCGTCGGATCGGCGTGCCGGTGATGCGGGATGTGCCGCTGGCGCGCGCGCTGCTGGCCGATGCCCGCGAGAACGAATACATCCCGGGCGAGCTCGTCGTCCCGGTCGCCCACGTATTACGTGCCGTGCGCGATCTGGCGATGGAGGGTAGGGAGAGCCCGCCGGGGGCTCCGTAGAGACGCGTATCTATGATAGTTCGATGAGTTGGACAATGATGTTTCAGCGATGGTGTTCCCGCGGTCGGAAGGCGATACCCAGGCTGGGCCTGGCCGTCGCCACGTTTGTTCTCGCGACGAGCGCGGACGCCGCGCCTTCCTGGCCGGCGGCCCCTTATACCTATTTTGCGTCCGATGAGTCGCTGGAGGCGGTTCTGCGGCGCTTCTCCAGCGGCTTCAGTCTGTCGTTGCAGCTGGCGCCTGGCGTCGCGGGCCTGGTCAACGGGAAGTTCACCGCCACGAATCCGACGGAGTTCATGGATAAGTTGGCGGGCGTGTACGGCTTCAACTGGTTCGTGTATGCGGGCACGCTGTTCGTCAGCCCGGCCAGCGCGATGGTGACCAAGACCATCAGCGTGGGCAATGGCGCCATCGCCGGTCTGCGCGATGCGCTGGATCGGCTGGGGGTGATCGACGACCGTTTCGGTTGGGGCGAGCTGCCGGACCAGGGGCTTGCGCTGGTGTCGGGGCCGCCCGCTTACGTGGCCTTGATCGAGCGCACCATCAATGCCTTGCCCCCTACGGCGGGGCGGCAGGAAGTCGCCGTGTTCCGCTTGAAGTATGCGTCCGTCAATGATCGCGTCGTGCGCTACCGTGACCAGTCGATCACCACGCCGGGCCTGGCGACGCTGCTGCGTGAACTGATAGGCGGCAGCGGCGCCGGCGCCGGCAACTCGGTGTTGTCCGCGATGGCGGCTCCGCTGCGTGATCCTTACGCCTTGCGTGAGCCCGGCCCCGCGGGTACGTCACCGCTGGCGGACCTGGGCAAGCCAGCGCCACCGGGGCGCGGAGGCCTGTTCGACGGGGGGCGGCGCACCCGCCCGGCCACCATACAGGCCGACCCTCGCCTGAACGCGGTCATTGTCCAGGATATCCCCGAACGCATGGGCGTGTACCGCTCGCTGATCGCGCAGCTGGACGTGCCGACCACCTTGATCGAAATCGAGGTCCTGATCGTCGATATTACGGCCGACGCGACCCGGGAGCTCGGCGTCCGATGGGGGGCCAGGGCCGGCAAGACGGAGTTCGGCGTGGGCTACAGCGGTCCCAGGCCGACCAACCCGGACGGCAAGGGTTTGGATCCCGGCATTATGGAACCGGGCACGATAGGGTTTAGCGCGGCGAATTCCCTGCTGGCGCGGCTCAATGCCCTGCAGCAGAACAAGGATGCGCAGATCCTTTCCAAGCCTTCGATACTGACGTCCGACAATATGGGCGCGCTTATCGATCACTCCAAGACGTTCTATATCAGGCTGGCCACGGACCGCTACGTCGATGCGCGGGCGGTCACCGTGGGAACGTCATTGCGAGTGACGCCGCGCTATATCGATGCCAACGGCGCGCGCCAGGTCGAGCTGACGGTTGATATCGAGGACGGCAAGATCACCCAGGATCCCGAAGTGGACCAACTGCCCGTTACTTCGAAAACCAGCGTCAGCACGCTGGCCGTAGTGGGGGATGGCGAGGCCTTGCTGATCGGCGGATATAACATCAGTGAGGATGGCGACGAGATCAACAAGGTTCCGCTGCTAGGCGACATCCCCGGGCTGGGGGCCTTCTTTTCCTACAAGAAAAAGAGCAATAAACGTTGGGAGCGGATATTCGTGATCCGGCCGCGCGTCGTGGAAGTGAATGGGGCGCCGTTGATTCCGGATGCGCTGCGCAAGTGGGGCGATGCCGTCGGCTGGTCCTGGGATGGAGGATCGCGATCGACCGTGTATACCGACGGGTTGGACAGGAGCTTGAAGCTGTTGCAGCCGGGCCCCACGCAGGTGTTGAAGGTCCCGGCCGTGAATTGATCGCTGCCAGCCTCAGGCGTCCAGTCGGACGCCTTTGGTTTCCAGCTTGGAGCGCAGGGCGGCGCGCGCGCGCGACAGACGGCTGCGTATGGTGCCGACGGGTACCGTCAGGCGCGCCGCCGCTTCTTCGTAGGTCAGGTCGTTAAGGCCCATCATCAGCAGGATGCTGCGCATGTTTTCAGGGAGTTCCGCGATGGATTCTTCGAGCAGGCGCAAGGTCTGGTTCTGTTCAGCGGCATCGTCCGGAGTCAAGTCCTGCGACGCATGATCGCTCAGCGCGTCTTCGCCGACAAAGAAGTATCGGCATTCGGGGGCGCGCGACAGGTAGTTGCGGACCAGGTTCAGGGCGATGCCATACAACCAGGTGGATAGCTGCGATTCACCGCGGAAGCTGTGATACGACTTGGCGGCTTCCAGAAAGGCCTGCTGGGTCAGGTCTTCCGCGTCGGGGCAGTTGCCGATGTGCTTGATGATGAAGCGGTGCAGGCGGGTGGCATGGTTCTGCACGAGTTCCCGGAAAACAGCTTCGTAGGCACTGTGCGATGTTGCAATGGCGATGCTGGCGCTGGTCACATTGGCGGTCGCGTCGTAAGCGATGGGCGGTGCCGCCTGGATGCCATGGTGATTGTCGTGGAGATATCGCATGGGATAGCCAAAAGGTCACGGGGCGAGCCAGTATGGCGCAATACCCTGGTGCCCCGACCGAACCGTGCAAGCAGAAATTCAGGTCTGTTCAACGGTGGCGAATTGGTTCCAATCGCTATCCGAGAATGCGTACATCCTTATGCTGAAAGTAGTGTGGGAATACGTGCTCGGATTTGTCCGACGAAGGGTTTTCTCGGCGCGTATAGGTATACGGGATGTGGGAAATTTCCGAGTCTGGTTCCGCGTCGATTATGGTTCGCGGCTCAGATTTTTCGCATACAAAAAGGCCCCGGCGATTCCTAGAATGGCCTCCGGCCTCGCAGGCGTGGTGACACGCCGGGACTGGTGTCCTCCCTCCGCCAGACTCGTTGTCCATCCTTGCGAGCGCCCTCAAGCGAGGAGCCGGGACATGGGTATGAAAACAATGTATTGGGTGTCGCAGATCTTCTCTTGGAACTACATCGACATCGCGGGCAAGACGCATGGGCGCATAGATTGGTTCGAGGACATGCGCGACATCGGCTATTGGTGGCAGACGGCGTTCGAGACCGGTATCTGCGCCAGCGTGGAACAAGCCAAGCGCGGCGTGGAGGACGCGGTGATGCGGCGCCGGATGGCGCTGGAGGCTCGCTATCTGGCGGGGACCGAAGTGGCGGCCCCGGAGCCCACCGCGGTGATGTAATCGCACCTTCCTGTAAAAAAGATAAAATTTCCTTCTGAATATTGCGGCGTGAAATGGCATGCAGGTGCCGGGTGCCGGATGGCCGGTCCGCCGCATTCACGGTTCAGGGAAATTCGTCTCTTCTACGGGTGGTGCAAATGCGGTTGAAGGATCAAAGCGTGAGAGCGCGGCTGGCGCTCGGCTTTGGGGTGGTGCTGGCGCTGCTGGTCGCCTTGGCGGTTCTGAGCATGGTCCGCATGCGGTCCGTGGACAACAGCCTGAACATGATCAATGGCATCAATAGCGTGAAGCAGCGCTACGCCATCAACTTCCGCGGCAGCGTGCACGATCGCTCCATCGCCCTGCGCGACGTTGTGCTGCAGAACGCGCCAGCCGAGGTGGCCAAGGCGGTACAGCACATCGAGGCGCTGGCCAAGGACTACGCCGAGTCGGCGCGGCCGCTGGACCAGTTGTTCGCGCGCGAAGCCGTGCTGCCCGAAGAGAAGTCGGCGCTGGCCCAGATCAAGGAATCCGAGACGCGCACCATGCCGCTGATCCAGCGTGTGATTGCCCTGAAGCAATCGGGCAAAGGGCAGGAGGCGACCGATCTGCTGCTTTCCCAGGCGGCGCCGGCGCTGGTGACGTGGCTGGCCGATATCAACCGGATGATCGACCTGGAGGAGAAGCTCAATCGCACCATCGCCATGCATGCGCAGGAAGTCTCCGGCCATTTCGAACTGGAGATGGCGGCGCTATCGTTGCTGGCGGTGATTCTGGGCGTGTGCGTCGCGGCGCTGTTCGTGCGCGGCTTGTTGCGCCAATTGGGTGGTGAACCGCGCGACGCCACCGAGATCGCCAACCGCATCGCGCAGGGCGATCTGAGCGTGCAGGTACGGGTCAAGGCCAATGACACGGCCAGCCTGCTGTTCGCGGTGAAGAGCATGCGCGACAACCTGTCTGGCATCGTCGGCCAGGTACGCGCTGGGACTGATACCGTGGCTGCCGCGGCGGCGCAGATCGCCGCGGGCAGCCAGGATCTGTCGTCGCGCACCGCGCAGCAGTCGGCTTCGCTGGAAAGTACCGTATCCTCGATCGAACAGCTGACGGCGACCGTATCCCAGAACTCCGACCATGCGCGCGAAGCCAATACGCTGGCGATGTCGGCCTCGGAGATCGCTACGCGCGGCGGCGCGGTGGTGGGACAAGTCATCGATACCATGGCCTCGATATCCGAATCGGCGCGCAAGATCGTCGACATTACCGGCATTATCGATAGCATCGCGTTCCAGACCAATATCCTTGCCTTGAATGCCGCGGTCGAAGCGGCTCGGGCGGGCGAACAGGGGCGCGGCTTCGCGGTCGTCGCCTCGGAAGTACGCGCGCTGGCGCAGCGCAGCGCCGCGGCGGCGAAGGAAATCAAGGCCTTGATCGACGATTCCGCGCAAAAGGTGCGGAGCGGCAGCGAACTGGCCACGCAGGCCGGCGTCACGATGGAGGAGGTGGTGACCAGCGTGCAGCACGTCACCTCGCTGGTGGGCGAGATCACCGGTGCCAGCGTGGAGCAGGCGCAGGGCATCGAGCAGGTGAACAAGACCATCATGCAGATGGATATGGTCACGCAGCAGAATGCGCAGTTGGTCGAGCAGGGGAGTTCGGCCGCGGCGGCCCTGCAGGAGCAGGCCTCGACCTTGTCGCAGCTGGTCAGCGTGTTCCGGCTGCAGGCTGCCGCCGTGCGCGTCGCGGATGGGGCACGCGGCTATGACGCGCCCGACGCGCAACCGCCTCTGCTGGCCGCCTGACGCGCGCAGCTGCAAGAAAGGACCGTGCCGGAATCAGGCGTAGAACTCTGCCGGCATGGGCTTGCCCAGGTAGTAGCCCTGGCCGTACTGGCAGCCCCGCCGCAGCAGGGTGTCCTGGTGCGCCGCGGTTTCGACGCCTTCGGCGACGATTTGTATGTTCAGACTGTTGCCCAGGGCGATGATGGCTTCGACGATGGAGCTTGCGTCCGGATTCTGCACGAACGACTTGTCGATCTTCAGCGAGTCGACCGGAAAACGCTGCAATTGCGTCAGGGATGCGTAACCGGTCCCGAAGTCGTCCAGGGCGATGCCGACGCCTGACTGATGCAGGCTGCGCAAGGCGTCCTCCACCGCATCCGCGCCTTGTCCCAGGTAAACGCTTTCGGTGATCTCCAGGGTCAGCTGGTCCGGTCGCAGCCCATATTGCGCCAGCATGGACAGGATATGGCTGGCCAGGTCCGATCGATAGAATTGCGCGGCGGCGACATTCACGGATACGCGCTTGAAATCGAAACCCTTGTTGGTCCAGCGTCGCATCTGCTCGCAGGCGTTGCGCAACGCTTCGTCGCCCAGCTGCGGCGCCAGCGTCTGGTCGTCGAAGGCGGCATTGAAATAGCCGGGGCCCAGGATGCCTTTTTCCGGCAGCGACCAACGCATCAGCGCTTCGAATCCCGACAGCGTGTGGGTGCGCATGTCGTAGATGGGCTGGTAATACAGAATGAATTCCTTGCGCTCTATGCCTCGCCGCACGTCGCGCAGCAGCTGGACGCGCTCTTCCAGCCGGTCGCGCATCTCGGGCTCGAACACGACCGTGCGGTCGCCGCCGGCCTTCTTCGCCTGATAGAGCGCGATGTCCGTGTTGCGGACGATCTGATCGGCATCCCCGGCCTGGGCGGGGGCTTCGCACAGACCTATGCTGACGGAAGCAGACAGCGTCTGTTCCGTGTAATAGACGGGTTGTTTCAGTTGCAGGCGCAGGTGGTTTATCTGTTCGATCGTATGTTCGATCGTGCCGTTGGCCGGAGCAATCACCGTGAACTCGTTGCTGCCGACGCGCGCGGCGAAGGTGCCGACCGGGAAATACGCGGCGATGCGCTTGCCGACTTCGATCAACAACTGGTCGCCCGCATGGTGCCCGATGGTGTCGTTGATGTCCTTGAATCCATCGATGTCGATGGCGATGAGTACGATGGGTTCGCGCCGGGAAAAATGCCGGCCCAGTTCCAGCAGGAAGGCGCCGCGGTTCGGCAGGCCCGTCAGCTTGTCGGTATAGGCCAGTTCGTGGAACCGCTGCTGGGATTCCACTTCATCGGTAATGTCCTCGACCAGCCCGTGGACGCGGACGACCTGGCCTTCCTGGCATTCCGGCTCCGCCAGGACATGGATCCAGCGCGACGAGCCGTCCAGGCGCCGTATGCGGCGGCGCGAATCGTAGCCTTCGCCGTCGCGCAGCAGCCGGGCGAAATCATCCCGCGTGTCGATCAGCGTATCGCCGGGATAGAAGCGCCGCATCATGATGTCCAGCGTAGGCTGGATGGTGGGATCCATGCCGTAGATTTCCAGCGCCTGCTCACTCAAGGTCAGCTGGCCGGTGATCACGTTGTATTCCCAGCCGCCGACCTTGGCCAGACGGAACGCGCGGGCCAGCAACTGTTCGCGGCGCCTGGTATCGGCCAGGGCCTTTCGCGCGCGCAACGCCTCGCTGGCCATGGCGGCGAAATCGCGCAGGCGCTCCGCATCGTCCTCGGAAAACGCGCGGTCGCGGGTGTCGGCGATGCACAGTGCGCCGACGCGCGTGCCGTCGGCCAGCGTCAAAGGCGCCGCGGCAAAAAACTGGACCGCGGGGATGGGGCGGGATGCGGCGGGGTCGCCGCAGGTGGCGTCGTGCACATCCAGGCTGGCGGCAGTCGAGGTCACTACGCCGGCCGAGCTCAGCGCGGGATAGCTCCAACGGGCCAGCAGTTCGGCGGTGCCTGGGCAGGTCCCGCTGGACCACAGGCTTACCGGGGTGGTGTCGCGCAGCCACGTTACCGCAAACATCGACACGCCAAAAAAAATACCGGTCAACCGACAGAGTTCCTGCACGCCGGGCAGATCTTCGCCTTCGCGCAGGCCCAGCACGCTCAAGGGGATGAGCAGGGCTCCGTTATCGGGACTGAGATTGGGCCAGGCGCTCATGCCGGACGCCTTAGCCGTTGTCTGCCACCGGCAGGTTCAGCAGCCAGCCGCCGTCCTGGTTGTTCAGCTCCCATCCGTAGAACGTGGCTATTTTCCGTGCGTCTTCGAGCGAGATGGGCGGCGCGCTTTCGGGCTGCAGTGTGCGCGTGGTGGCATCCGGCGGAGCGGGCAGTGCCTGAGCCGCCAGTCCGTGCGGCCCTTCCTGCCTTATCTGCAGGATGCCGCGTTCCGGCAGGCCGTAGATAGCCAGGATCATCCATGCCATCAGCACGTAGCGGCCGGGGCGATGAGCGACCGGTGTCGGGTGGGGAAAGTCATCGATCTGAACTTTCTTGCCGGACAGCAGCAATTGCGAAAAGGCCAGGCGCCGGCATTCCTGCACGATGCCGTGGACGTCCGTCGCGGGGCTGTCGTCCTGGAACCAGTTGTTCAGCAGCCGGATCGCAGCCACGCTGTCATCCAGCATGTTGTCCAGATCGCCGACGAAGGGCGGCGGGTCGGTGTCCGCGATCGTACCCTTGGAAATAGCCTTTTCCAGCAGCACGATGGTGAGCTTGGCGTTGGATAGCGGTTTCAGCGCATCGTGCCGCAGTACCGGAAAGACGTGCGCCAGGATCCTGAACTGGATCCCTTCTACCAGACGAAGGTCTTGAGTGGCGGCCCGCATTATGTCGTTGTTTCCCCAGGGTTGCCCAGCATGCGTTCCAGCACGGAGAGGTCCAGCGGTTTTTCCAGCCAGGCGTCGAAGTTGACAGCTTCCGCGCGGTCGTTGTTCCGCGGCAGACCGCTCAGCGCAAGGATACGGAGCTCCTTGCCGTACGCGGCCCGCAGGCGCGATGCCAGTTCATAGCCATCCAGATCGGGCAGCACGATGTCGGTAATCACTACGTCGGGGCGGCGCGCTTCGCACGCGGCGATGGCCGCACCGGCCGTCGCGGTCGTCTGGGAGCCATGGCCTAGCAGCTCGACGAATTCCGACAGCAATTCCGATGCCATCTCGTTATCGTCCACGATCAGGATCTGGAGGGTTTTGTCGGTCATTCTGGATTCTTCTCCTGGCACGCGAGCGGTTTATTTTGTCCGGTAGTGTGACACGTTTAACAAAGGCAACAACTTTGTCAGCGAGGCATTGATACAAATACGTGGCGAAGTTTCTATTGGTTTCGAATGTGTGACTAAATCAGCCGTACGCGCACATATTGCACGGCCTTCCACAATGTGCGTCATGCTCGTTCGAGGCCGCTGCGCAGCGATGGCGCCGTCCGGCTGGCCGAGCCATGCAGGGGCGGCAGCGCATAACGACCTTCGCGGTACGCCCAGCTCGGCCATAGCGCGTGCGCCAAGGCCTCGCGCGCCAGGCTGGCATCCACCGGAACGGCTTCGTAGGTCTCGGGCTGCCCGTAGCGGTACTGGACCGGGGCTTTCTGCGGGCCCAGTACCAGCAGGCGATCGCCCTTCAAGTAGCCGTAGTTGTCGCCGTATTGCATGATGGCCCGGCCCGGATCGCCGTCTCGGAGGGGCCGCGTCATGTCGCGGCCCAGCATGGGATGGCGGCTTTCCACGCCCATCAGCGACAACAGCGTCGGCGCCAGATCGACCTGGCTGATGATGCGGTCATCGCGGCGCGCGGCGACATCGGCGCCAAGGATGACGGCGGGTATATGGAAGTGGCGTACAGGCACCAGGCTGGCGCCCGACACGCGCGAATCGTGGTCCGCCGCGATCAGGAATACGGTGTTTTCCCAATAGTCGGCATTCCTGGCCTGTTCGAAGAATTGTCCCAAGGCCCAGTCCGCGTAGCGAACGGTATTTTCGACCGTGGCGGGGTTGCCATCCGGCTGTATCCGCCCGGCGGGATATTCCCAGGGCGTATGGTTGGACACCGTAAAGGCCAGTGTGAACGTCGGCTGATCGCCATCGCTGCTCAACAGGCGATGCAGCTGGTTGAACATATCTTCGTCGGATGCGCCCCAGGTGCCGACGAACTGCGGATCCACGAACTCGCCGCGGTCGACGATCTGGTCGAAGCCGTTGCCCAGGAAGAAGCCCTTCATGTTGTCGAAGTGCGCTTCCCCGCCGTATATGAAGCGCGAATGGTAGCCCTGCCGGCCCAGCAGGTCCGCCAGGGTGAAGAATCCGCGTTGCGCGTCCGGCAGTTTGACGACGGCCTGCGCCGGCGTGGGCAGGAAGCCGGTGACGACCGCTTCCAGGCCGCGCACCGAGCGCGTACCGGTGGCATATGCCCGCGTAAAATTCCAGGCCTCGCCCGCCAGCTTGTCCAGGCATGGCGTCAACGCTTGCCCGCCCAGGTTGGCGACATATTGGGCGCCCAGGCTTTCTTCCAGAATAATGACCAGGTTCAGGGGACGCGCGCGCGTGCGGCTGGGCGTCTGCAAGTGCATGCTGGGATAGGCGGGGTCCGCCGGGGGCTGGGGCAGGCCGGCCGCCTGCAGCACCTGCGTATGCATTTCCTCGTCCGGCATGTCGCCGTAGACCGCGGAAGCCGATTTTTCGTTCTTCATGCTGTACACCGCGTACAGCACGCTATATAGAGAGTTCAGCGGCAGCATGTTGAGCATGCCGTCGCCGCAGTAAGCCACGGTGGACGGGTTGATGGGGCGATGCTGCAGCGTCCCGCGTATCGCCAGTATGCCCACGGCAAGCGCGGCCAGGCTGTACAACGGCATCTGCCACCATGCCAGGGGCGCATCGGGCCGTGGCGAACCGAACAACGCGTGACCTGCCCATGCCGCCAGCGCCACGACGACCAGTCCACCCACCAGCGGCCCCTTGAAGCCGCGCCACAACATGCCGGAGACCTCGCGCGGGTGTTTCAGATATTCGACGAATAGGCGGTTGGGCCGGGCGTCGTATTCGAGAATGAAGGGCGGGGTCGCGACCTCCATGAATACCAATAGCAGCCATGCCGCCTGGAACCATACCGACGTGACGGCCGCGGCCGTGGGGAAATGACCCAGCCAGGGGGCGAATACGGCCGGGGCGATGGCCAGCACGGACACCTGGTGCGCGTCGATGCGCCAGCCACCGAACACGATGGGCCAGAGGCCGCCGGCATTGCGCACGCGCTCGCGCTGCCAGCCCGCCAGCGCCAGGCGGCTGACGGTCAGCATAAACAGCGCCGCGACGATAAAAACGAAACACAGTTGCCGCATGGGCTCTCCCGGCATGCCGGCGCTGAGCCGCGCTGCCTTATGGTCTAACGGGTTCGGCGTCCCTGGGACGGGCGCCGGTGGACGGGGGGCGGACCCCCGGGGCGCAATGTTAATGCGTATCAGGGCATCGCGCCCCGCCACGCCCGGCGTCGCGCCGCTGGCCGGCACGGTATATGCGCCGCGCCGCCTACGGACGGGCATGTCCTGACGACTGTCATCGAAGGAAGGCGACAAGAATGGCGCGTAGAAACAAGATCATTGCCGGTATTGGCGGCGCGGTAATTTTAGTCCTGGTGGCCGTGATCGTGTTCCTGGCGACGCTGGACGCCAACCGGTTCAAGCCCTTTGTCGAAGAAAAGGCGACGGCGGCGCTGGGACGGCCGGTGGCCATCGACGGCGATCTGCGTCTGGAATGGCGGCGTCCCGAGGACGAACACGGCTGGCGGGCCTGGATTCCGTGGGCGCAACTGACGGCCGGGGATATTTCGGTCGGGAATACCGAGTGGGGCAAGGCGCCGAAATTCGCCACGCTGAAGCAGTTGCAATTCCAGGTAGGATTGCTGCCTTTGCTGACGCACCGGGTGGCTTTGCGGCATATCCAGCTTGGTGAACCGGCGGTGAACCTGGAGCGCCTGGCCGACGGTCGCGCCAACTGGGACTTCCAGCCCCAGGGCGATAAAGACAAGGATGCGGACCGGAAGCAGCCGTCGGCGTGGCAATTGGATGTACGCGAAATCGCCTTCGATAAGGGTACCGTGGCATATCGCGATGAGACGCGCCAGGCGGACGTACAGGTCGTGGTGGACCCGTTGGGCAAGCCTGTGTCGATTGCCAACCTGGCGGGGTCGGAGATCGCCGGGGGGTTGAGCGGGCCGAAACGGCAGGACGACAGGCCTGCCCGGCAGGAGGCGGAACAAGGCCAGGGTCGCGCTCAATCCGCTCAATCCGATCAATCGGGGCAAGCCGCGCGGCCTGGGCAATCCGGCCAGGCCGCCGATGCCGCTTACGTTTTCCATTGGCAAGCCAAGGGCAAGTACAAGGGGCTGCCTGTCGACGCCCAGGGCCGCGTGGGCGGCGTGCTGGCGCTGCAGGATGCCGATAAGCCTTTCCCGCTCGAGGTCAAGGCCGCCTTGGGGCATACCAAGGCCTCTGCGGAGGGTACGCTGACCAACCCCATGCATCTGGGCGCCCTGGATCTGCGACTGACCTTGTCGGGCGACAGCATGGCGGACCTGTACCCTCTGATCGGAGTCGCTCTGCCCGATACGCCGCCGTACAGCACGGACGGGCGCTTGGTGGGACGCTTGAACGAGCCGCAGGGGGCGGTGTACGAGTATCGCGCTTTCAACGGCAAGGTCGGTGACAGCGACATCCACGGCGACCTGACGTTCACGAACAGCAAGCCGCGTCCGCGCCTGCAAGGGCAATTCACGTCCAACCTGCTGCGGTTCGCCGACCTGGGGCCTCTGGTGGGGGCCGATACCGGCAAGGGCAGTGGCCGCAAGGCGGACTCGGACAGCGCCAAGGTGGCGCAGGCCGAGCGCGCTTCCGGCAAGTCTGCCGAAAGCGGCAAGACGCCATCCGACCAGCCGGCGGACAAAGCGCTGCCGGTGCAGGAATTCCGCACCGATCGCTGGAATGCCATGGATGCGGATGTCAGCCTGAAGGCCAAGAAGATCGTGCAGACCGCCGATCTGCCGATCACCGATCTGCAGGTGCGCGCGGTGATGACGAATGGCGCGCTGGCGCTGACGCCGCTGCGCTTCGGGATGGCGGGCGGCACCCTGGACGCGGACATCCATCTGGATGGATCGAAGAAACCGATGCCGGGACGCGCCAAGGTGTCGGCTCGCCGTCTGCAGCTGCAGCAGCTCTTTCCCAAGGTCGAGAGCATGAAGCGCAGCCTGGGCGAATTGAACGGCGATGCCGCCCTGAGCGGCACCGGCAATTCGGTGGCCGCGCTGCTGGCCACCGCCAACGGCGAGACCAAGCTCCTGATCAACGACGGCGTGATCAGCGCCAGCCTGATGGAACTGGCGGGCCTGAACGTCGCCAATTATGTCGTGGCGCGGCTGTTCGGCGACCAGGAGGTGCCGATCAATTGCGCGGCCGCCGACGTCAAGCTGAAGGACGGCCTGGCGACGCCGGATCTGTTCGTCTTCGATACGGAGAACGCCGTGATCGACATCGACGGTTCCGTGAATTTCAAGACGGAGGGCATCGACCTGGACATCACGCCGCATAGCAAGGGTCTGCGCATCATCTCGCTGCGCTCGCCCCTTTACGTCGACGGGACGCTGAAGAACCCCAAGGCCGGGGTCAAGGTGGGGCCGCTGCTGGCGCGCGGCGCCGGCATGGTGGCGCTGGGAGCTGCGCTGACACCGGCGGCGGGCCTGCTTGCCCTGATCGTACCGAGCAACTCCGGCGCGGAGAACCAGTGTTCCACCTTGCTGCACCAGATGCAGCAGCCGCCGAAGGCGCCGGCGCCCAAGCCAGCGGCCAAACCGGGTCGTGGCCGTTAGCGCCCTCTGTATCGCTGCCAGGCGAGACCTGGACGCCGGCACGAACCCAGCGGCCGCGGCGGCGGCCGGTGAGGCTTGCCGCGACGTGGTCGGCGCGGTGGCGTAATAAACGGTAAAGGGCTATGTAAGAGCATCTGCGCCCCTCGACTCCGATGCTACCTTATCGACACGCCGCCGTAGCCTCGAGCCTGGCACGCTTACCGCATTCGCTTGAAGAAGCTGGACATGCCCGGGCATAAAGGGGGCGTCATGAAAGCATGGTTTTTTATCCTGTTGACATCGCTCTTGTCCGGCCCATCGTTCGCATATGCCGCGGCCGGCGCATCGGTACCCGGGGGCGCCTCCTTTACCAGCCGGCAAGGCGTGGACAGGCAGGCGTTCGGCCAATATGTGGCGGGAAAAATGTCCCTTGCTTTCGATGGTTCGCTTGCCGATATCTACCCATGCGGCAATCGGGCCGTTTACTACTGCCAAGGGTTGATGGTCACGGCGTTCGAGGACGGCGAGTCGACGTACTGGATGGATCCGGAAACCAGAAGGTTGTCGTTCACCTACTTCAGAAAAGACATCGCGACGGAATTATTCGGAGACGCGGGACTGGTGCTGTGGCCCCAGGCCTACGTGGACCATGAGTTCCCCGCGGGCGACCCGAGCCACCCCTTCGATCCTGCCTATCGTTGCGCATATCCCTTGGATGGCGATACGGATCAACGCCTCGATAATGGATGCGGTCAGTTAATAACCACGTATCACCCGTTGAATGCCAACCCTGATACCGCGCCATGCGCGAGCCTGGGAATTGCGACGGCCCAACAGTGGTTGAATAAATACGGCGTTCAAGGGGGTACGATGTTTTGCGGCTTCACCCTGGGTTCTCTTGTTGACGCCAAGGGTGGCATGGACGCCATGACGCAGGTCGCCGCCGCGCTGCAAAACCATGGTCCATTCTTATACCCCTGGAACGAGGTGGTGCTTGGGCCGTGGCCCTCCGCCCAGGCGGGCCGCATCCCCCTGATGGCGTTTTTTATACTGCTTCAAAACCGCAACAGCGCCGGGTCCGGCGCGTCTACCACCAGCAGCCGGGATGAACAGCCCCTGGTGATCGCGCAAGCGCAGCAGAAACGTTATTACGATCTTACGAATATCTTCGTTCCTATCATCGTGATATCCCAGGCGAATTCTCAAGCGGTGTTCGGCTATATCGATGGGGATCAAGCGGCCGGACTTCCCGAGCTCGTCACGGTATTCCCACAATAGCGGGCCCGCGCCAGTTACACGGATGCGCTCCGGTGTAACGCTGGCCCGCCAGTGATAGGGGCTGGGTCGGCGCGGAATCCTGGCCGGGTAAGCGCAAGGATGCCGAGGGCTTCGTCAAGCCGCCGGCCGCGCGACGAAGCGGAAGCCTTCCGGATCGGTCGGGGCGGCGATGCACGTCAGATTGCGGCCGTGATTCTTGGCCTGGTACAGCGCTTTGTCGGCCTCTTTCAGCACGGCATAGACGTCGTTGCCGTGATCGGGGTAGCGCGACACGCCTATGGAAATAGTGACCTTGCCGCCCGTGGGGTTGACGGCGGCTTCCGTCGATGCGCGCAGGCGTTCGGCGGCTCGCACGGCGTCGTCCAGGGACGTGGCCGGCAGCAGCATGGTGAATTCCTCGCCGCCGGCGCGCCCGAGGACGTCGTTGCTGCGCGAGCCGTGACGCATCAGCGACGCCAGCATGCGTATGACGTCGTCGCCGATATCATGGCCGTGGTTGTCGTTGATCGCCTTGAAGTTGTCGATGTCGATGACCGCAACGGCGAAGGGCATGCCGGTCGCCGCGAATTCGTCCAGGGCGCGCATCAGCCCGCGGCGGTTCAGCAGGGAGGTCAGGGCGTCGGTGGTCGATTCGCGGCGCAGGCTGCGTATCTTGTGATTGATGCTGCCCAGGCCCGTCAGTAGCGCGCGTTTCAATTGCGCCGCTTCGAAATACCAGGACTTGACGCCGCGTATGCGATCTGATGCATCCAGTTCGTCCATTTGCTTGGCCGCCCGGGCCAACTGCCACAAAGGCTCGGAGATCAGCTTGGAAAGCCAGCCGATGCAGACCAGCAGGATAAGCATGAGCGGCAGCGAGTTGCGCACCGTCAACCATAGTAGGTCGTCGAGACGCTGCAGGGTGCCGTCGACCGGTCGCTGCGCCACCAGGCCCCAGCCGGTGGACGGCACGACCGCGTAGCCGGCGAGCATGTCGACGCCCCTGGTGTTGACCAGGCGGCGTTCGCCGGAAACGCCGCGCATGATGTCCGCGACGGCCGGGTTGCTGTTGACCGACTGGCCGATACGATTCTTGTCGGGGTGATAGATCAGTTTGCCCGTGCGATCGACCACGAACAGATAGGAACCGTCGCGATAATAGTGTTCGCCGAGCAGGAAGTGCAGCGCGTTTTCCTCATGCAGGTACAAGGTGCCGCCGACGAAGCCGATGTAGCGGCCGCCCCGGTCGAAGATGGGGTGGGAGTTCAGGATAACCCAGCGGCCCGTCACGCCCTCGTAGGGTTCGCTGACCTGCGTTTCTCGCGTGCGCAGTGCCCGCTGTACGGGTTCGCTATCCAGCCGCGCGCCCACCAGCGCGGACAGCGGCGGATCCACCGACAGGACGTAGCCCGCGGCGTCCACCACCAGCACGGAGTTGAAGTGGTCGTTCTGGCGCATGAGCCTGCGCGCTTCGGCGACGGCGCGATCCGGGCCGGTCTCCATGTCGCTGAGCATGCCCGCGCTGTAGGCGAGCTCCTGCCGGACTGTCTTGATGAAGTTTTCGGTGGTGTTGGCCAGCTTGGCGGCGTAGGCCCGGTTGCCTTCCAGCGTGTTGGTGAGCAGAACCTCGCGCTGTACGCGGTAGCTGGCGTAGAAGCTGTTGCCCAGGGCGAGCAGCACCGAGCATAGACACAACCAAAGAATGAGACGGCGCAGGTCGATTCTGAACATTGGACGTGATGGCTGCCGACGCGCTACTCAAGCTTAGAATCGCAAGATGATACGCCGGGTGTAGTCCAAAGGCGGAGCCTGGCGCGCGGCGAGATGTAACCGTACGGATCAGCAGCGGATTATGTCGCCTGGCCGCGACAGGTTGAGGGATAGGCCGCCGATCCGGGCCCTCGGCTCGCGGCCATGGCGGTGAACGGGTCCATGGCGGCCCGTGCCGTCCCCGGCCGGAGGGGCGCCCCGGGGCGCGACGTCGCGGTCGGCGGCGCGGTGTCCACCGTGCGTTACTTGCTATCCTTTTGGCATTACCCCATGCATGGAGATCGCTCCCCATGAGCCACCTGGTCTTGCTGCTGCTTGGAATCGACTATCTGCACAAACGTGCCCGCGCGCTGGCCATCGGGGGGGCCCTGATGTTCGCGGCGGGCGCGGTAGTCTTCATCGACGCGCTCGACGGTGTGCTCTACTTTCCGCTGGAGTTCTTTGCCGCGCTGCTGGTGGTTGAAGGTATCGCCACGCTTTCCATCGCCAAGTCCGGCGTCGGCGGCCAGCGGGTGCTGCGCTACACCAAGGGCGTGTTCGTGCTGGTGGCTGGCACCCTGGTGCTGGCGGGCCAGCATCATGGGCATTTCGTGCTGTCGATGCTGTTCGGGCTGCTGTTCCTGGTGGACGGCCTGATCCAGTGTATCGCCGCCTATGTGGTGCGCTACCCGCGCTGGCGCCTGGTGTTCGCCTCCGGCGTGGCCGAGGTGCTGCTGGCGATTTTCTTCTTCCAACCCTATCCCACCCACTACGTCGGCACGGTGCCCTACTGCGTCGGCCTGTTCCTGGCTATCTCGGGCCTGAAGCTGCTGTGGCTCGCGCTCCGGGTGCGCAACCTGGAGGCCAATCCGGCGCTGGCCAGCAACCCGGACCCGTCCTTCATGCCGACACGCACGGAGGGCCCGGCGCAGAAAGTGTTCGACGGTCCGCCGCTGGCCAGCGAGCGCGCCCTGACCGTGCACGTGTGGACGCCGGCGGGCTCCGCCAAGACCGCGACGCGCCATTATCCGGTGGTCAACCGCTATATCGCGGCGGTCGACATCAACGGCGTGGTGTCCACCGGGCACGCCGCGCTGGAATCGGCCGAGGGCATCTACATCAGCCTGTACCCGGCCGAGGAAATCGACCATTCGCCCGAGCAGTTCGGCACGTTGCTGCGCGCGACCGCTGAAAACAACGTGCCTGGCATCTACCAGCCCGACTACGCCACCGAGTCCAAGGCCTGGTGCCCCTCGACCATGCAGGTGCGCATACGCAACTACGATGCGGCCAAGCTGCAGGCGTTCTGGGACGCGTACCGCAAGATCGAGATCTACAACCTGACCCACCGCAATTGCTCCAGCTCGGTGTCGGCCGCGCTGGAAGCGGCCCTGGACGGCGTGGTCGGCCGCCTGCATGGCCCGCAGGCCGGCTGGGGCGTGCTGTGGCGCCTGCTGCTGACGCCGGAACTGTGGGTGGCGGCGCAGATCCGCAAGCGCGCCATGACCATGGCCTGGACCCCCGGGCTGACGCTGGACTATGCGCGCGCGCTCAGTATGCTGGCCGATCCGCGGCCGTCCGGCTGGTGGAAGATGTCGCAGGCGGCGCTGCGCCAGATGGCGGGGCTGCGCGCCAGCTGGCGCCGCCAGGACCGCGAGGCGGTCGCCCGTAATACGCAGACCCAGTCATGACGGCGCTGGCCGCGGCCGCGATGGTGGCCGGCGGCTTGTGGGGCGCGTTGGCGCTATGGTTCCAGTCGCCCCTGGGCGGGCGCCTGCGCCTGCTGCCGCCGCTGGCCTGGTTGGGACTGGCCAGCGCCGCGCTGGCGGGACTGGCGACGGACCGTCTCTGGGTCGCGGCGCTGTTCGGCGCAATGCTGGCCGCGTTGCTGGCCTGGTGGTTCCTGGGCATGCGGCCGTCCAACGACCGCGACTGGATACCAGAGGTCGCCCGCATCACCCACGGCATGGTCGATGGCGACATCCTGACCCTGCACAACGTACGCAACTTCGAATGGCGCGGCGCGACCGACTTCGACGCGCGCTGGGAAACCCGCCGCTACGACCTGTCGAAACTGGCGTCGGTGGACCTGGCGCTGTCGTATTGGGGCCGGCCGGCGATCGCGCATGCGCTGGTGTCGTTCGGCTTCGCGGACGGCCAGTACGTGGTGTTCTCGGTGGAGATCCGCCGCAAGCGGCACGACGCGTTCTCGGAGATCGGCGGTTTCTTCCGCCAGTACGAACTGTCGGTGCTGGCCTCGACCGAGGAAGACAGCCTGCGGGTGCGCACCAACGTGCGTGGCGAAGACGGCTATCTGTATCGCATACATATGCCGGCCGGGGCGCCGCGCAAGCTGCTGCTGTCGTACGTGGACACCGCCACGCGCCTGCAACGCCACCCGCGTTTCTACAACACGCTGACGGCCAACTGCACCACCATCGTGTATCGCCTGGCGGAGAAGATCGTGCCGGGCCTGCCGTTGGATTACCGACTGCTGTTGTCGGGCTATCTGCCGGAGTATCTGTATCGGCTGGGGGCGCTGTCCGGCGCCGACAGCGTCCAGGCCTACCGCGCGGCCGGCCGTTATACCGACCGCGCGCGGGCGACGCGGGATCCGGCGGACTATTCACGCAACATCCGGCGCGGGGTGCCGGGGATCGCGCCTTAGGGCGAAGTGCCGGGCGACTGCGGAAAAAAAGCCGGGACAATTGCGGCAGCGAGATCGTCCAGCACATCGAACTCGATGTGGTGCCGGACCTTGTGGGTAGGCGATACGCAGGTCAGATCGTGATCCGTGCTATCAACGCTCAAGTCCCAAAGCGGACCGCCGGCGAGAGCGTAAAAGATTCGCGCATGTCGCGCACCTCCTCGACCGGTGTCCGGCCAAACAGGCGCTTGAACTCCCGGCTGAACTGGGACGCGCTTTCGTACCCTTGCACCAGGGGGTAGTCCCGAATACACAATTCACGCAGGCGCTGCGCGCAACGCACATGTGGGACGACGCTCAATTGTGCTTCGCCCCACAAGTCGATGAATGGGGAGAACTCGACGTGTCCGGTATCTTTGTGGCTGGGGATGGTGCGAGCATCGGTGGTGCTCAGGCCGCTGCGCAACAAGGCACGCTTTCGGCATTGGCCGTTGCCGCGCAGCTTGGTTCGATTGATGAGGAAACTCGAGATAGAGAGGCCATCCCGCATCGCGCCGAACTCAAGCGATTGATGCGCATTCGCCCATTCCTTGACAGTCTTTACCGACCGCGCAAGGCAAACCGTATTCCAGCGGACAACACCATTGTTTGCCGCTGTGAGGAAGTGACAGCGGGGGATCTGCGCCGTTTTGTGAAACTTGGCTGCCTCGGGCCAAACCAGGCCAAGTCATTCGGCCGCTGCGGCATGGGCCCCTGCCAGGGCCGTATGTGCGGCCTTACTGTGACAGAAGTGATTGCCGATGTGCGCAAACTGTCGCCCGCCGATGTCGGCTACTACCGAATTCGGCCGCCCATTAAGCCACTAAGCCTCGGAGAACTCGCCAGTGCGTGACGCTCAAACTATTCTTGCGAACGGCGTTCAAGAAGCAGACGTGCTCGTGATCGGTGGCGGCTTGCACGGTTCGTGCGGAGCCTTTTACCTGGCGCAACACGGCGCGAGCGTGATCGTGCTCGAAGCCGAATACGTGGGGCGCCATGCCTCGGGAGTCAACGCGGGCGGCGTGCGCACACTGGGCCGGCCGATGCCCGAGATTCCTCTCTCTCTGATGTCGCGGGAAATCTGGCACACGCTGTCCGAAACCATCGGTGACGATGGTGGTTTCGTTCCTTCTGGTCAACTAAAGATCGCTGAAAGTGAAGCCGATCTGGAAGAGTGCCGGGAACGTGTCGCGCTGCTCAATTCGCACGGATTTACTCACGAGACACTGATCGACCGCGAGACGGTGCTCGAACTCGAACCTGCGCTTGCCAAGCATGTGACGGGCGGCATCTGGGTCGAGCGCGATGGATACGCCCTTCCCTTTCGCACCACTATGGCGTTTCGACGCGCGGCGCAAAAGCATGGTGCACGCTTTTACGAGGGAACACCAGTCACGCAGATCGAATCGCGCGGCAACTTGTGGATTGCACAAACGCCGCACGGGGCTTTTTCTGCGCAGAAGCTTCTAGTCACGGCTGGCGCATGGTCGGGAGAACTGGCGAGGGAGGCCGGCGAGCCGATACCCGTGCATCCGGAGGGCCTTATGCTAATGGTCACGCACCGTGTGGCCCCCTTTTGCCATGCAACACTCGGTGCGACAGGGCGGCCACTTTCTTTTAAACAGTTCGAAAATGGCACGGTGGTGATCGGCGGTAAGCTGATTGGCATCGCAGACCTACCAGGGCGTCACGGTGAGGTCGATTTCTTGCGGCTTGTGAAGAGCGCGAAGACCGTCATCGATATATTCCCACATTTGCGCCATCTGGGCGTGAACCGTGCCTGGGCCGGCGTGGAAGCGTTTACGGCCGACTCTCTTCCGGTCATTTCGGCAAGCTCCCGCGCCGCCAACCTCTATTACTCGTTCGGCTACTGCGGCAGTGGCTTTCAACTCGGACCTGCATGTGGGCGGCTCATTGCTGAACTCATGCTAGAGGGCGCGTCCTCTCTTCCGCTCGACGCCTTCACCATCGAGCGATTCCGGAGCGTATCAGCATATACAACACAATAGACGTAAGGTGCGCGTAGTGGATCGAGACGCTCGTTTTACAAGGTGTTTATCCCTAACAAGCATCGATGGACTATTCAGTTTTTCTTGAAAAAATTTATGCGGATATTGGTCCTTGGCTCGAGAAGGGACGCGTTGCCGATTACATCCCAGAGTTGGCAAAAGTGCCATTGAAGAGTTTCGGCATGGCCGTCGTCACAATGACAGGAGATGTATTTCGCGTCGGCAAAGCTGATTACCGTTTTTCGATCCAGAGCATCTCAAAACTGTTCGCATGCACGATGGCGTTTAGGCTGTTAGGTGATGCATTGTGGCACCGTGTCGGCCGTGAACCATCAGGCACTTCCTTTAATTCACTGGTGCAACTCGAAGCTGAGAATGGAAAGCCGCGTAATCCGTTCATCAATGCCGGCGCACTGGTGATTACTGATGTGCTTTGTCGTCGCTTCGTGAGCGCAGAGACGGCGCTTGTCGAATTTATGAGGCGTCTAACGGGAAATCCGACGATCGACTATGACATGCAGGTCGCTCAATCAGAATTGCAGTACGCACATCGAAATTACGCGATGGCACATTTCATGGCGAGTTTCCAAAACATGGAAATGACCCCCGAAGCTGTCGTCGATGCTTATTGTCGTCAATGCGCAGTTTCGATGAGTTGTGTCGAACTGGCGAAGGCTGCGCTCTTCCTGGGAAACGGAGGGGTAGTCCCATCTACCGGCGAACGCATACTCGACCAGAGGTCGGCGAAGCGTCTCTCCGCGTTGATGTTGACGTGCGGAACATATGACGCGGCCGGAGATTTTGTCTATAGGGTCGGTTTGCCGGCAAAGAGTGGTGTAGGCGGTGGCATCGTGGCTGTATTGCCTACTGAGATGGCGGTCTGCGTGTGGTCTCCCGGACTAGATAAAAACGGAAATTCACTTGCAGGTACGGTGGCTCTGGAATGGTTGACAACACTTACGGGTCAATCAATTTTTAGAGGATGCACGGGGCTGAGGTGCCTCCCTTCGTCCTGCCATCTTCGCGTCGACTGGAGTTCCTCTAGACGGGGCAATGATCAGGAGACCGCATAATGGACGTGTGCCACCTTCGGTATTTTCTTGTATTGGCCGAGGAATTGCATTTCGGGCGGGCTGCGGCCCACGCGCACATAGAGCAGTCGGCTCTGTCACGCAACATCTCCCAATTGGAGGACAATCTGGGCGTACCGCTGTTCATCTGATCTCGCCTGGGCACGACCCTGACGCCTGCTGGCGATGCTCTGCGCGAACACGCGCGGGAGATCCTGACCAACTTCGAGCGAGCCAAGCGCGCGGTCGCCGCCGTCGGCGGCCTGCCGCCCGTCCTGCACATCGGACTGTCCGACGGGCTGGTGCAGCCGCGCCTGTCGTGCCTGTTCCACCGCTGGCAGGAGACCGAGCCGGCCGTGTCCTTGCAGATCACCGAACTGCCGTCCTACCAGCAGCAGGATGCCTTGCAGACCGAGCACATCGACATCGCCCTGGGGTTTGGCGCCACGTCCGACAGCCTGGCGGTCGAATCGCTCTGGCACGATCCGGTCGTGGTCGTGGTGCCGCACGATCATGCGCTGGCCGAGGCCGAAACGCTCACCTTCGCGGCCATCGCCGATTGCCCTCTGGTCCTGTGCAACCCGCGCGTCAAGCCGGGCTTGCGCGTGCAGCTCGACGCCATGCTCCAGGGCGCCGGGATTGACCCGAATCCGGTGGAGACGGCCGACTCGCCGGCCGGCATGATCGTGCGCGTCGGCGCCGGCCACGGGCTGGGCTTTCTCGATGCGAACCATGCGCAGACCGTGCATCGGCCGGACGTGGTGATGGTGCCGCTGGCCGAACCCGAAGCGATCTTAACGACGTTCGCGCTTACCAAGCGCGAGCGCGAGGATGCGATGACGCCGGCCATCCGGCGTTTTATCGCAATGGGCCAGGCCGGTCCGGATGCGCCTGTGGCCGATCTCGCATTGCAGTCATGCCCAATTTGATTTGACGGATTGGCGCGGTCTGCCGATCCTTGCGTCAAGACCGTGACACGGCGCGCTGACCTGCGCTTGACCACGATGCAGGCCGCTATCCCCGCGTTCGAGCCGCTGCCGGACCCCTCGAACTCTTTGGCGCCGTAACGACCAGAGACATCCGGCCGGACGCCGCTTCCTACGCCATGCTAGATCATGCAGCACGCCTACACCGTCACCTTGCACCATCCCTTTCTGTCGGCCAGCCGGCGCCAGGAAGCGGACGTGCAGTATCGGCAGGCGCTTGAACAGGCGCTGGGCGGAGCCGACGGCGTGCTGCGAGCATGGCACGCCTGGCAGGAGGCCGAGCACAAGCTGGGCAGCTTGTCGAATGAAACGTGGAAGGTCGCGCGGCAATGGCTGGTCGCGTCCGACCAGGCGCGGCAGATAGCACTGGCCGGCAAAAACGCCCCCGGCGCTACAGATGCTTACTTCGAGGGGCAGGCATCCGGCCGTGCGTATGAAGCGCGGGCTTACGCCGCGTAGGGCTCGTTCGGTTCATCTACGCTGTACTACGCCCATGTGAGTTTGGCGTTGAGACGGCTTGAATCAATCTGATGGCATGTCCCTCCTGGAAATGGTCATGCCCAATATGCAAGAACCCAGCAGCCAGCCGGTACAGGTGGCGTCGCCGATTGCTCCCGCGTTCTACCGCATCGCCGATGTCATGCGTCTTACGGCCTTGAGTCGAGCAACGATCTACCGACGCATTGCGAATGGAGGATTTCCCCGTCCTGTCCATCTAGGTGGTCGCGCATGTGGTTGGGCGCCCAATGAGCTGCAAGCCTGGATCGAAGCGCCTGGAGACTACAGAGCCGCACCAGCGGCTCTGCCAGCAGCCCAAGAGCATGTGCGGCCTCGCCGAAACAACATGCGTCGTCTCAATGTGTCTCGATTCTCTCGCCGGAAATTTCGGACACAAGTCGGACACGAAGGCTCAACAACGCAGGCAAAAGAAAAAGCCCCTACGGCGCTTGTTCCGTAAGGGCTTGATCTACCTGGGTATTCTTGGTGGGCTGTGAGTGGCTCGAACACTCGACCTACGGATTAAGAGTCCGCTGCTCTACCAACTGAGCTAACAGCCCGCTTGGGGGGTCTGGGATAGTCCGCAGTTTGGAGAAACCTTGGGCTTTCCCATTGCTGGCGACGCGTCACCAGCGAAGACGAAAGATTATACACGGATTTGTGTGCTGTTCCAAATCGGACGCGTTCGGCGCCGTTGGCACACCGCTTCGAGCCGCGCACACCGCCCCAGGCTGTGATAACGGCGGCGGGAAGCCCCCGGCAACAGGCGCGGCTACACTCGGCCGTTAATCGGACCGGGAGCGGACATGGCAAAGGGGTTGATTGATGTCGACGGTGCAACGAAGGCGTTAAGGCAATTTGCCGAAGAGCGGGACTGGCAGCAATTCCATTCGCCCAAGAACCTGGTGATGGCGCTCTCCGGCGAAGTCGGCGAGCTGACCGAAATCTTCCAGTGGATGAGCGAGGTGGACTCCCACGGCGCTGCTTCGGATCCCGGAACGGCACAGGCGGTGCGCGATGAGCTCGCCGACGTTGCCTTGTACCTGATCCGTCTGGCTGACGTGCTCGGGGTCGACCTTGACGCGGCGATCGCCGGCAAGCTCGCCTCCAACGCCGCGAAATACCCGGTCGAGGCATCGCGCGGGGTCAGCACCAAGTACCGCAAGCGAACGGGGCAGTGAGCCCTGGCGTGCCGCGGCATCTCGCCTAAAGAGTGTCGGCTCCCAGCGCTTTTATCGCCGTGGGGCTGTTTCATCGTCCTTGCTTTAACGCCTTGCGGGGCGGGCGGGAG